>CALGIG010000001.1 GCA_937915865.1 uncultured Prolixibacteraceae bacterium
CTCAGTGATTGTATCATTTTCAATTCTGATGCGAACCGTGTAATCATCAGTACCCTCCACAATTGCTTCGTATTCCCCATGAGCTATTTGTTCGGGCTCGGCAACAAGACCCTTCTTAAAATACTTATAACCGCGATTTAAAATGGTTTCATCAATGTATTGTTCGAATTCCTGAAGAGGTATATTCATCATTTGTTAGAGGTTTGGGGGGTTATTTGAATTCGGGATTAAAATTATGAATGTCAGGGAGTATCTTGTACTCAATTATCGAAAAATTAATCATTCCACGGGTTGGAAAGTTATACGGCGATGTATTCAGAAATCCGTGCGAAGGATGCAGCACGCTGTTTTTTGTCAGGCTTTGAGTGTTCCGTTTCAATCGATCTTTTGGGGTAATTTATAAATAAAGTCATGAAATTCAGATGTGCGGTGCAAGATGGTAAGATACCCGTTCAGTTTGTCCTTATATTCAATCAGGTAATCCGGGTGCAGTTTTTTAACGACAAGGTTGATCAACCTCCTGACCAGCAAACCGACTCTATAGTCGTATTGAGAAAAACAAGTTCCAAACATTATGGATGGAAGCGAGAAAGGGACATCCAGAACATAAAGCAGCAAGTCGGCCTCAAGCTTCTTATTTTTTGAAACTGCTGTAAATTCATTAATCCTTTTAACACAGGCGCTCAGCATATTGGCAAGTTGAAGTTCTTCGGAGAAACCCTTGTATCTTTTGATGAACAGGCTGTCCAGATCACGTTTGGCTTCTTCATACAAGTCTTTTTCACCGCTATCCTTATCAAGATAATTGGCAAGCAGAAAGTCGTAATTTGCTTTTTTAGCCGCTAACTTAACTATTATACCAACCAATTCGTTTTTAGGCAGCGCACTTAGCTGTTCCTTTAATTCAGTTCTGCGGTTTGACATATAATTCAGGTTCACTTTTGTCCGATAAAAAGGAAGAGTCAGAAAGTTTTATTAAAACTAACCAACCCTTTAATAAGTAGTGTTGAGTCGCCAAACTTAATACTACACGGATAAAAGTATACATTTTTCCGGTACCCCGGTTTTCGGGCAGCTGATTTCATTAATTGATGATAAATTTTTCCCAGGGTAACCAATCATTATAGCGCTGACCGGTCTGTAAAAAAGTACAAAACAAAAGATCTCTTGATAACTTTGTTGTTTTGTGATTTTGCCAGATGTAGCTCAAAACAGGAGGTATCCGGTTCAATGCCAGGATTATCAGGTATGACGGAGCATTCCCAGCCAGAGCATAGATCCGGGCAAATCATACTTTCAGATGTAAATCAGCTACCTTAATCAGAAGTATTCGGGTATATTTACATTCAATTGGTGCTTAAGAATGGCCTTTATATTCCGGACAACCGGACTAAGGTTGTTATTAAGAAGCAGATAAAGATAATTTACAGCTCAACAATCAGTTTGTTTCAGGAGATATTGAATTGGTTGGCCAAAAACTACAAAACTGGAGGAGAATAGGAGAAATCAAAGTTCATACAATCATGAACCTATAACATAATTAAAACGTGATTTTTTTACTTGTGCCGGACAACTGTGATCTTTGAATTTGGGTTCGGCCATTGGCTTCAATATTTAATAATTCCAATTAACAGGTTTAACGAGTACAAATCCATCGGGTTTAATCACTTCCTGAGGGAACTGGTGGTCCATTAGTTTCTTTCTGCCAATTATCATAGAGCCTTTTGCTACGAAAGCGACAGAATTATTATATCGCTTTGGCGGGAAAGCTACAAACACCCGTTTTAGTTTAAAAATGTCATGGATTGCTTTAATTGGCGGAACGAGATCACTATCTCCTGATAAAAGCATTGCCATGTCATAATTATCCTGAAAGGCATCCACCAGCATTTGGGTTGCTATATTGACATCGGTCATCTTTTCGTTGTAATTAGCCCGGACATTATTGCATCTCCTGCACTCGATAGCATCACGCTGATAGTGTCCGTAATAAATTTTAATGCCAACGGTTTCCAATGCTTCAATATAGGTCGATTGCCGTTTTTGCTTGTCAGGATTATTACTTACCCGGCTTGTAAATACTTTATTCCAACTATTTCCTGCTCTGGCTTTAACAAACTTTCGGACAAAGCCCTGATGTTTAACCATTTAAAATTATCAAAGCCCGCTTGCTTCATGCCGAAATAAAGGTTAAATCCATCAATATAGACTATGATGCGTTCTTTTTTGTCCATTTATTCTTGCAATGTGGTTTGTTTTTTGTATATTTGCACTTATAACATCGCCAGGGATAGCATCCCCGGTCCGACGCTCCGCAAGGGGCGTTTCTTATTTTTACTTTTTGCACTGCCCATTCTTTTCGTATTTCATCTGTGCGTTTGTACAAAGTCTATTATTCACTTCTGAATCCCGCAAACACCTGCCTTGCATAACCCTCGTATTCCGCTATGGATTCCTTACTCAGGTGAAATGAACGCACCCTGCCAAGGGAGTAGTTGGTTCCGGCAGTAATGGTGAACCCCGCCGCCAGCCGCTTGTAATGCATGCACTGTATCTTCTCCGGCGATACAATCACAAACCAGGCGTTTTTGTATGGGAAGTCCTTGTATTTATCCTCAAAACCGAAGCAACCGTTGGCCCTGAATTTGACTTCCATGTAGAACAGATCTCCGGTTT
>CALGIG010000002.1 GCA_937915865.1 uncultured Prolixibacteraceae bacterium
TAACTCTTTTCACCTACAAACCTTTGGTGGGTATGACCTCGCAAACCGACCCTGCAGGACGAACTACCTATTACGAGTACGACGACTTCGGGCGGCTAAAACTAACCAAAGACCTGGCTGGTAATATCCTGAAAAAGTACGAGTACCATTATGCCGGGCAGAACTGAGCAATAATGAAATAGCGTCAGATAAAAGAGGCTGTCCAGTTTTTACTTTTTTGGACAGCCTCTTTCTTTTTAGGTCTAGATCTTCTCAAGCTTTATATCCAGTTGGCTCATTTCGCCACTGCTCACATTCATAGTTACAGTTTGCTCTTTATAACCCGGTTTGGTAATCGTAACCTGGTATGTACCTTCAGCAAGTGTTTTTATCATGAAACCACCCTTGTCGGCTGTTTTCTTGGTCAAACCGCCGTTGCCATTCGAAGCTTTAACTTTTGCCGATGTCCCGTTTGTCGAGAATTTCAATGTTACCGATTTTAAGGGTTCGCCGGTCGAAGCATCGGTTACAATACCTTTTACCGAAACACTGCCGCCACCGGTCAATACAAGTTTACGTGCAGCTTTATAACCATTATAAAAATTAACTTGGGCCAAACGAACAATCTCAACAGCTGTATCAATATTTTCCAAAGCGGAATCTGCCGTTTTAAAAAGCGCGGCAAGCTGCGCGGTCGATTGTTTTTTCTCTGTAATCCCTAATCTTGGTTTAGGTATAGCCGTATTAAACGCATTAATAGCATTCAATAAAGCTGTTTGGGTGGCAGCAGTAATGCCATAAGTTGCCAACGAAGCAACAATTGGCTGGGCACGGTCATAAATTCCTTGTGCAGCATCTTTCAGATTGGTACCTACACGGCGTTTCAGGTCGCTTTCACTATAATTTATTTCGCTCAATAATGTTTGATTGTTTGTAAACTTGGCATAAGCTGTAAGTTTTCGCGAGCTATCGGCAGCAAGCGTAACAAGGGTTTGTTTCAACTGGCTTTTACTTCCTACAATACCGGTTTTGTCGAAGTTTTGTAGTTCACCGCTTGCCTGGATTTGGGTAATCGCATTTTGAAAAGTGGTTTGATTTGTTGAGAAATTTGGTAACGGAGAAAGAATCGTTGCATTGGCAATCATATACTCACGAACGACTAAATACATGCTCAGTTTGCTTTCTTGATAATTGTTCATACTTTTTAATTTTTAAAGGGTTGGATAATGCGAATAAAGTATCTATATAAATGAACTATCAGAATAACGTTGAGTAAGTTACGAAAATTATCTAACACCATCAAAATTATTTTATAAAACATTTAATCGGCTATGTTTATCATCAAAATCGCTATGATTTCAATTAAAACTCGTATGATTGGCATCAATCGTCTTATGATCATCATTAATCGCTCTATGATTGCCATTAAAACCCGATTTATTGGCATTAATCGCTCTGTGATAACCATCAATCGCCTTATGATTGCCATCAAAAACCATTTTATCGTCATCAATCGCTCAATGATTGCCATCAATCGCCTTATGATCGTCATCAATCGCCCTATGATAACCATTAAAATCCTTTCGGGGAGCATTAAAATGTTTTCGCTTTAAAACGAATGCTGCTTTCTTTGCATTAAAACCTACATCAAAAGACAAAATACCTGCATTTTAAGCTTCATCGCCACACAATAAGTTTTGGTTTTAAGATTAAGCGATATTTTACAAAAACAATTTATTATATTTACAACTACAATTCGATGCGATGCATAGGATCAGGCAGAATTTAAAACGAACAATATAATTATTCACAAGGATTTTAAGTCCTAAAAACTACTGATGGTATGAAAAAGCTTTTGTTTGCTATTATTGGATTATTGCTGTTTTCTTGCAAATCAAGTGATTTGCCGGAACAGAATTTAACTTACGGATTGGTATCGGCATGGGAGTTTAACGAAACCTCTGGTACTAGCGTTGTGGACTCTTATGGTAGTAGCAATGGAACTGTTAATGGGGCTACAATCAATCAGCCTGGTAAAATTGGTCAATGTTTTCAATTTAATGGCGCAAACAGTTACGTTTCAGTACCTCATTCTGCATCTTTAAATCCTAATAGCCAAGATTTTTCGGTAAATATTTGGATTAAATGGGAGGGGTCACCTTTGAGCGGTACCTTAGGAGGAGTAATGGAAAAAGGAGAGTATAAACTGGATGGAAGTGAATTCCAATTCATGGTTCGTGGTGGAGGTAGCGTTGATTATGAAAATGGATTTTATTTTAGGCTACGAACATCAGCCGGTATAATAAATACGATATGTTGTACTACTGACCAAACCAGTATTGTTGGTAACGGGAGCTGGCACATGTTAACTGCTGTTGTAGACGAAGGGGCAAGCATTGAAGGGCGAATATTTCTCGACGGAACAGAGGTGGGGACTTTAGCTTCTATTACTGCGCTCGTTGATAATACAAGTGCTCTAAATATTGGTAAATATGCCTATTACTATTTCCCTGGAAAAATTGATCAACCTGCTGTTTGGAACAGGGCATTAGCAGCTTCTGAAATCCAATCTTTGTATAACTCTGGTAATGGATTAGCATTTTCACAATGGGAATAATGTTATTCTTCAGGGTATATCAAATAAATTGCGCATACTGGTTACCATTTGCAACTGTCACTTTTTAAACCGAAATTTTGAATCTTTCTTGATATTAGCGAAGTTACTCTTTGAGGTGGCTTCGCTGTTAAACGGCAGCCATTGGTTAATAGGTTATTAAGTTTATCTTTTTTTGAAATCTGCTGAGCCTGGGGCGCTCTATTAGCTATTTGGCTTTTGCCGAAATCCACTACCTTTACAAGCCGGAGATATGGGTTATATGTATCCTGTTGGTTACAGTAAAGATTAAGAGGTATGGGCAAAACTATCATTATAAATCGGGAATTATCGGATGTCGAAGTTCGCGAAGTAAAACAACTTGCGCAGTCGGGTTCTGATGTTTATGCCTTTCCCGGGAACGAAATTGCCGGGGTTTCGTTGAGAATTGAAATCAATCCTGACGAAAAACGAACGGTAAATTTTGAAACAATGGAAGAAGTGCTGCGTTTCGGCGACCTTCGCGTAGAAGAGACTACCGTGTCTCAACTGTTTAGTACCGATACCGCCAGTTTATGGCATTACCATAAATTCAGGGTTTACTTCGATGTCACTGCCCTAATGTACTTTCTGCGCCCTGTACAGCGCCAGTTTAGCGCATTCGATGGCCATATCTGGTTTATGCCCAAAGTGGCAAAACCCTTGCAGGCACTGTTTCCCAATGTTGATTTTCGGTTTCCAATTACTCACGAAAAATTTTCGTATAATTTTACTGGTATATTTAAGTACTTGGTTTTATGCTCGTATCGGGCATTTAGACAATTCTTTTCGCTCAAAACAAAATCGTTATACTTAGTATATCTGACAGAAAACTACACTAAACTGCTTCATCCTGAAACACTTCAGCCCATTTGGGGAAATTCGCTTCTGGAGTACCTTATTTTGAAACTCGACAAGCGTTTCGTGCTTCTTACCGAGGTAATAATGCCTAAATTGAAAGGAAAACAGAGGTTTAGGTTTCTGCCTGGTCAGGCGCGGAAAACATGGGGGCAATGCCAAAAAGTGTTCATCGAAAGCTTCATGATTACCGGCCTGCTGAGCCGCGAAGTCAGAAAATTAACCCGCGAAGCTAAGAAAACGCTGGACCCGTTATATGAAAAGACCTTTAGTACTGATCTTTCGGCTACGCAAAAACTCATCCTCGAAGTTTTTCGGTCCTATCATTCTTCATCGGGCTACTACTTATTCAGGTATTTTGCCGCCCGAAAGTATCTAGCAAATTCAGGGTTAAAAGCAGTTGTTGCATACGATGAGAACAGCCCAATGACCAAAACCATTTTAGATGCAGCAAAATTTCACGGTATAAAGACCATCGGGCTACAGCATGGTACGATGCACAACCTGCACCCAGCCTATTTATACACACCCAACGACCGGGAAAATCGTGTAATGCCTGACTTGACACTTACCTGGGGAACTTACTGGGAAGATTTTCTGCTCGAAAAAGGCAACTATCCGGTAGGATCAGTCGTTTCGGTCGGACAAATACGTACAGACATTATCCCGGTACTGACCCTGCTGGAAAGTAATAAACCCGGCACTGAACCCCGGATTCTATTTGCATCGCAGCCCCAGCGCGATCCGGAATTAAGGTATTGGGCAGCTTTTGATATGTTTACCGCAGCTAGCAACCTGCCTGGCACAAAACTGATCGTGAAACTCCACCCTCTTGAGTTCGGCGACACAGACTATTATGCCGATATTGCTGAAAAGACCGGGTGCAAAAATTACACCATCGACAAAACTTCTGATTTATACCAACTTATTGCTTCGTGCGATGTGCTGATTACCTGTTTTTCGACTGTCGGGACCGAAACCATTTACTTTCATAAACCGCTTGTTATTCTCGACCATTTAAGCCAGGACATTATGGGTTATGCCGCCGAAGGTGTTGCTTTCCAGGCAACCAACGCTGAAAGTCTAACTACAATTCTTTCAGGAATTTTTAAAGGAACATTACGTGTTGACCGTACAAAATACGATACTTTTATACAGAAATATGCTTACAAAATTGATGGGAAGGTAGCAGAACGATGCATCAAAGCTATTATTGATTAAGTCGGCATAGTTCCTGTTTTCTCTTTAAGTATTTACAAACTAAACCAATATACCGATGAAGTTCAATTTAAAATTATTCGCCTGCGCACTTATCTTCTTGATTGGCGCTTCAACTTTTGCCAATTGCCAGAATTCTTCGTGGGGCTTTTCAGGATTTACAAAACCGAAAGAAAATCCGATTTTAGGAGCCGATTCGACGAAGGTATTTTTCTGCCCGGTGAAAAAAACGGAAATCAAATGGCAGCGAGCCGATGTTTTTAATCCGGCAGCAATTGTACACGATGGGAAAATTTATTTGCTTACCCGCTGCGAGGATAATCCGAAAGCTCATCTGGGCGGGCGCACATCGCGTATTGGCCTGGCTTCGAGTACAGATGGAATTCATTTTACCTATTACTCAAAACCGGTTTTATTTCCGGATAATGATGCTTTTGCCAAATACGACCACATGGGCGGGTGCGAAGATCCGCGTGTTGTTCAAACCGACGAAGGTTTGTTTGTGATGCTTTATACAAGCTGGAATTACGATACCCCACGACTTTCGGTGGCTGTTTCGAAAGACCTGGTTCACTGGGAAAAGAAAGGTCCGGCCTTTGCCAAAGCATACGATGGAAAATTCCTGAATATGGCAACCAAATCGGGATCTATTGTAACTCAGATGAAGAATGGAAAGCTGACCGCTGCCAGGTTCAACGGAAGATATTATTTGTATTGGGGCGAAAACCTTGTTAATCTGGCAGTTTCCGACAACCTAATCGACTGGTATCCTAATGTGGATGAAAAAGGAAATCTGCGGAAAGTGATTGTGCCACGCGATGGCCATTTCGACAGTGCACTTACCGAATGCGGTCCGCCTGCTCTTTTAACCGACAAAGGAATTTTGTTGTTGTACAACGGCAAAAACTCGGATGGCGCCAATGCTGATCCAAATTTACCGAAAGGAACATATTCTGTTGGGCAGGTACTCATTGATAAAACTAATCCTGAAAAGGTTCTGCAACGTGCTGACTCATTCATTTTAAAACCAACTTTGCCACACGAACAAACCGGTCAGTATAAAGCTGGAACGGTATTTGGCGAAGGATTGGTTTTCTATAAAGGAAAATGGTTCTTGTACTACGGAACAGCAGATTCGTACATTGGTGTGGCTGTAACTGATGTAAAGCTTTGATTTTATAACATTTAAGCATGAAACACCAATACCGGCGTTTGGGTGTGCATAATCATTTTGTGAGCAATACTCGGGTTAAACAACCGGGTAATGAGGTTGCGGCGATGTGTAGTAACTGCCAGTGCATCAATTCGGTTATCCTGAATAAACTTATCGACAGCTTCGGGCAGATTGTTTGAATGTACCAACTGGCAATCGAAATCAGCATGAGGATATTTTTCAACCAGGGCCTCTTTCATCCCGGCCAACATGGCTTCATCCAATTCTCCATTGTTTCCACGGTTTACATGCAGGCAAATTACTTTACAACCGAATGGCTTTACCAGTTTTATAAGGCGATCCATGGCAATAAAGTCGGCTGAATCGAAATTAGTTGCATAAACAATTGTTTTCAAGTTGCTAAGCCATTCGCTTGTTGTATTTTCGGTAATCGTTAGCACAGGAACACGTGTATTAAAAATTACAGCAGCTGTGGTTGTACCCATTAAATCGCCTGATTTGGCATCTTCGCCCCGGATTCCCATAACCACCATTTTAGGCGGATGAAGCTGGATGTATGACAAAATATCATCATCGGCTTCTCCAATTTTTACAATATATTCGGGCTTTGCTTCACTCCAACGTTCGGCATCAATCCGCGTGGTTAGTTTATTCAGAAATTCCTCAAATTTTTTACTGGTTATTTGTTCCGTCATTTCGTAATTCAGAAAAAGCGCCGAATCATACACAATTACATCAGAATAAGGAATGGTAAGAAATTCGGGACGCGGGCTTGAATGATACAAGACCATCTTTGAGCCAAGCTTTTCGGCTATATCGAAACCAACTATCGCAGCGTTAAGCGAATAATCAGAGAAATCGACCGGAATAAGCACATAGTTTTCGCGCTTTTGGGGATCGGTTATCACTTTCCCCAGCATTTTTTCAAGAATTGGGAAAGCCAGAGGCGCATCTTTTTCAAGAATACGCACACGAACACCTGTATCGCTGGCATCTTGCAAAAAATCAACATCTTCAATAAAGCAATCAATATTTTCTGATTCGAGCAGCGACCTTAATATCTCAGCTTTTGAATAAGGTAATGAAACCAGGGTTACAAATTTGTCGTTCATGGCAGCCTGATTTTAGATTAATCATTTTAATCCTTGATTCGGAAAAAACATTGATTTGGTTACCAAATAAGCCGACTTTTTTATGCTGAATTTTATGTTTTTAAATCGCAGCAGATAACTGATAGGGCAACGTTTATTTTCTGTCAATTTTTGGATATTAAATTGAATAAAAGATTCGATAAATTTTATTTCAGAAAAGTTGGTTTACCTGGGAACAAAGATCGGCCACACCGACTAATTGGAAACTAAAACTACCGGTGACTTGCGTCGTAAGCCGCTATTTTACTGATGATTTGGGCTTCGGCATCGTCGTACATACTCCGTATAAATTCGTCGTTGAAACATATAGTTCGTTCTTCAAAACTCATGTCGGTTAAGCGGTCGAAAAGTCTTTCCCGGGCGGTTTGGATGTCTTTTCCATAAATATGGAACGAATCGGCCTGCCAGTTCATGCGTCCAAGTTTTACCGGTTTTCCGGTTTTTTCGGAAACTCCGGCTGCAATTACTTCCTTGTTAAACTGAACAAACCCGAACATATTCATAAAATTGGCGCCCCATGCATCGTTACTTCTGAAACGTATGTTACAGTTCAACCAGTAAACGCCATCTTCGTCTTCCAGAATGCGATACCACAACGATTGCAGGCATGGCGGGTCGTAGCAATCCAGGTCGATATTGGGCATCCAGGTAATCATTTGGGCCTGCCGTGTAAATGGTTGTTTCGAAAGCTTGTCGATAACAGCCTGAATCTGATCGGCTTTGAACGGACCAACTTCCTGAGATTGTCCGTCAACCAATTCTTTCCAAACGCCGTAATTTTGCAGCCGCCCATGGTAAGTATATTCCCACCGGGTGTCGCTTTCCACATTCATGTTTTTGGTCCAGTGATCTTTGTATCCTTTCAGTTCGAGAACATATTCTTTCAGTTCCTCAATTCCTCCTGGGAAAGCCATGTGAATCATCGGGTCCGTTTCGGGTTCTTCAATGGTAATATTTATGGTGCAATCCATACTTTCCGGATCGCCGGGTTTATCGTACTGTGTTTTGAATCGTGTACCCTGTTGGTAAACGCCGATAAGAGCAGCTTCATAAGCTTCGGCCAGCGTTTTTCTGGAAACGGTGATAACTGGAATGTTCTTCATAAGTGTGAAAGTAAGTTTGTTTTAGTTGTTCAGAAGGCTTATAAAACTATTAAATTTCTTTCAACCTTTAAGTAGTAATTTTCACGAAATCAACCAGACCAATACAATTAGTTATCAACAAACACAATTTAGCGCATGGAAATAATTCGATCATTGGAGCACCTTGGTATAAACGAACTTTACTCCGCTTTTGGCGAAGCTTTTAAAGATTACGACATACAAATCAGTCAGTCCGAACTGGAGATAATGATTTCCCGTCGCGGTTTTGTTCCTGGGTTGTCGTATGGAGCATTTGTTGACAATCGTTTGGTGAGTTTTACTCTGAATGGGATAGGACTTTTCAATGGTGTAAAAACAGCTTACGATACTGGAACCGGAACGATTGAAGCTTTTCGCGGCAAAGGTTTGGCAAGCCGTATTTTTCAATATTCGGTTCCTGAATTGAAAAAAGTCGGGGTGAAACAGTATTTGCTTGAAGTGTTGCAGCACAATACCAGCGCAGTTTCGGTTTACCGAAAGCAGGGTTTTCGGGTAAATCGCAAGTTCAATTATTTCGTTGAGTCAACTGCAAATATTTGTTTGGGTAATTGCAATCTTCCTGCCGGATACCGCATTCAGCCCATAGATTTAAGCCAGAAGGAACGAATGATCGCTTGTCAGGATTTTACACCATCGTGGCAAAACAGCTTTGAGTCGGTTGAACGACGTTTGCCCGATTTTTTGATCTGGGGCGTTTTTGCCAACGAAGAATTAGCCGGGTATTGCATTTTCGAACCTAATTCGGGCGACATCACTCAAATTGCCGTGCACAAGGATTATCGTGCACAAAGATTGGCAACCTGTTTGATTGGTGAGGCTGTCCGTTTCAACCTGCACAAAAATCTGAAGCTTATCAATACCGACATCGCCTGCGAAAGCATTGCTCTTTGGGCTAGGCACATTGGATTGACACAACAGGGTAAACAATTTGAGATGATAAAGATTTTGTAGCTCATATTTCATAAGTATCGAACTTCAAAGCAAGGTTATAAGAGCGTTATTTTCTATAATTTTTTGCAGAACAGTAGAACGTTAATTCTGTTTCAATTTTCTTCCCTCCTTTTTGTATCTTCACGTGCAAATCTACATTCGGCCATGATCAACGAAAGCAAACGTAAAACCTGGGCTCACCCGTGGTCGTACCGCGAAGGAACAATTATCACGGCGACAATTCTTGTGCTTGGTTTTATAATTCAGGCTGCCGGCAATGGCGTTATTCTTCGGTTTGCCGGTTTTCCCTGGAACTTACTCGCTGGTTTTCTATTTGTTGCGCTATTGATAATCGCTTTTGTACTGTGGCAAAAACATCCGGTTGTAAAGGGATTGGGCGGAGTTAAAGTTGCCTTGCCAGCAATTCTTGGATTCACACTTTTAGTTTTGCTCATGGGATTCGTGAAACAGGATGTTGAACCTCAATCGACCATAGCGCGACTTTTCGGGTTAGCACATTTGGTGCACACCTGGCCATTTATCCTGATCAATGTATACTTGCTTGTGCTTTTGGGTATTGTTACACTGAAACGATTTACTCCCTTTAATCTAAAAAATGCCGGGTTCTTCCTGAATCACTTTGGTTTGTTCCTGGTACTTTTTTCAACAGCGTTGGGAAGCAGTGATATGCAAAGACTTTCAATGAATTGTTACGAAAAGCAAACGGAGTCGCGTGGTATTGATGCTTCAGGGAAAATGGTGGAGGTGCCTTTTACAATTGAGCTGATCAAATTCAACATCGACGAATTCAGGCCCAAAGTAACAGTTATTGACAACCAATCCGGGCAAATTATCGAAGAAAAAGGAAAGTCACCACTTGAGATGCTCGACCGTAATGCCTTCGATTTAATCAATTATCACATTGAAGTTGAGCAGTTTTTGGAAACTTCAGTCAAAGCAGGCGATGGTTATGTTGCTACCAACGAACCAGGCTCAGCAACATCGGCAAAAGTAAAAGTTACCGACACAAAAAGCAAAAGTGAAGTTACAGGATGGATTTGTAGCGGAAGCTTTGCTCTCCAGCCTGAACAGCTAAAACTAAGCGGCCACTATTCGCTGGTGATGCTTCCGGCGGAACCCCGAAAATTCAGTTCAGAGCTGAACATCCGGGCAAAAGGAGGCAAAAGTACCACGACTACTATCGAGGTAAACAGGCCTTTCAAAACAGATGGCTGGACAATTTATCAATTGGGCTATGACAAAGTAATGGGACGCTGGTCGAAACTGAGTGTGTTGGAATTGGTACGCGATCCGTGGCTTCCGGTGGTGTATTTCGGAATTTTCCTGATGATGGGAGGCGCTGCTTTCCTGTTCATAACCGGTAAACCTAAAAATGGAGGATCTGAACATGTGGCTTGAATTTCCTGTTTTTGCATCCATCGCTATTGCATGTTGGCTGGCAGCTTCCGGCTTGTTTTTCACTTCAGGGAAAAAACTTATGAACGACCTGGCAGCAGCATTATCGCTTGCCGGAATATTGGTTTTATTAATTTTCGTGGTTAATCTTTGGATGCACATTCACCGACCACCCATGCGTACACTGGGAGAAACACGACTATGGTATGCTATTTTTCTCTCAGGAATCGGACTAGTTTCATACCTACGCTGGAAATACAAATGGCTGGTTAGTTACAGTTTGGGTTTAGCCATTTTATTCCTGATTATTAATTTACAACATCCTGAAACTTACGATAAAACCCTGATGCCCGCGCTGCAAAGTCCGTGGTTTATTCCGCATGTAATCGTGTACATTTTTGCGTATGCCATGCTGGGAGCTTCGTCGGTTGTTGCTTTGCGGAACCTGTTTTTTGTACCTACCGAAAAAACAGTAAAGGGTCCCATTCAAATGGCCGACAACCTGGTTTACATCGGATTTTCGTTTCTGACTTTCGGATTACTTTTTGGTGCGTTATGGGCCAAAGAAGCCTGGGGCCATTACTGGACCTGGGACCCAAAAGAAACTTGGGCATTCATCACCTGGATGTTTTATCTCATATACATTCACTATCGTTACCGCCACCCCATGGAACACAAAAAAGCTATGGGTGTGCTTGCCATAGCTTTTCTGGTGTTGTTGATCTGCTGGTTTGGAGTTAATTATTTACCAAGTGCTCAAAACAGCGTTCACGTGTATTCTGAATAATTATTTCTTTAGTTTGAGGAACCAGGCCATAGTTTCCAACGCAACTTTTGGAATTGCTGAAGTATGGTCAACTGATGGAATAATAACCAGTTCAATCTTTGTACTGTTTGAAGGGTCTTTTACTTGAAAATCGGCCAGCATTCGTTGACTCACGCCCAACGGGATATAAGTATCAGCTGCTCCATGAAAGAGTTTGGTTGGAGTTGAAACACTCCAGGGCAATACGCCATTGTAATTAATAGCACTTTTAAAAGCCAGATATTTGGAAGCAGTCAAATAATTAGTTTTGAAATCTGACGTTATTAACGAGCTTATTTGAGTTGTCAGTTGTGCATTAATCTCACTTTCTGAATGTAAACCATCAAACAAATCCGGGATTTTAGCAGCATAAGAATCCTGAAAAAAATCGCTTAAAGGATTTGTAATAGCTCCGATTTTATTGTACGAATTTATTAGATAAGCTATGAAATAAGGCATCGAATATGTCTGTTGATCAACAATATAATTCGCCATATATTCAAGTGAATATGGCCCGGCCCCGCAAGAACTGGCAATAAGGTTAAATTCCGAGGAGTATTCCTTTTCGATAGTTTTTTGAAGCTGCAGGGTCGCCCAACCTCCTTGCGAATAACCAAAAATAAAGAGGTCCTTTGTAGGTTTCGCCACAATTTTGTCGTCCTTACAGAGTTCTTTTGTAGCTCTGATCATATCAAGAATACATTGAGTCGATGATTTAGCATCGAGAAAAGGATGAGGTAAATTGCTTGATTCTCCAAATCCAATATAATCAGGAATTACTACAATAAAACCCGATGTTGCAAGGCTCTCAATCAAAGTAATATTTTCACCATTCGGATTTTCGGAAGGAGCTTCAGTATACAAGGTATTTGTTCCGTTTTGAAAAGATAAAATAGGATAATCTCCTGCAGTTTTTGGGAAACAGACTAATCCAGAGGCCTTTATACTTTTATTATTAAAAGTTGTTTTATAAACAATTTTTTGAACTTCAACATCCGAATTAATAATACTTAATAGAGCGCCAGAACTAGGCACAATGGTGTTTAAACTTGTTTTAATTTTATCAACGGTAAGCTCAACTTTCGTCTGGCTTGCCATGTAGTACTGATTAATATCGCTTTCAATTATTTCGTCTCTCTGGCACGAACTTAAAAAAATCCCCAGGGAAGAAATAAGTAAGACGAAATAATTATAAAGTTTTGTTTTTTTCATTTTCTTCTACGTTAAAACCTTAATATTTTTCTGAAACAAAATATTGGTTTATTGTTTACAAATCACCTGATACAAATATTGCATGAATATACTACTTTTAATATTCAATGGATTACAAACTCTTTCCTGACTTATCAAATACCCTTTTTCAATTATCAAACCAACCATTAACGTGACACTTATACTATTAGAATTGCGAATTTCTTTCTTTTACGCAGAAATAAGTAATTAAAAAAGAGATGTATAATCTATAGATTGAAGTATGTATCCAGAATTAACATTATAGTAATAGTTGTTATTTTGGAATTGCTTGAACAATCAACTTATGGATTAAAACCTAACTCAGCTGCTGATATTCTAAGAAAATCACGAGTAAAAAAATCCTGATCGACAATCTGATTGTTCCAGATCATAATGTCCAGATCAATATTTCGCGGGCCAAATTTGGGTTGCGAACGATCGCGACCCATTTCATTTTCCAGCATCTTCAACATTAGGGTCAACTCATATTCGCTTTTTTCTGTTTTTATTTTAACAGCACCATTTGTAAAATCAGGCTGTTCCGAAATACCTATGGGCTTAGTCTTTATCATTTGCGACACTTGTGCTATCATTACTTCTTTAGCCAGAAGTTTTAGCATTTTAGCAATATTATTATCTGCATCGATATTCGACCCGATACCTATAATACATTCATTCATTTGTTTACAGCTTTTTTAATTAATGCTCAGAGTAATTGTATTTGCTTATCTTTTGGCTTCCATTTCAAAAGAAACCGACTCGGCAAAGCGTAACGCATGCGGTTTATCAACTTCAACCCTTGCCCAATTAACCCGTTCGTCGGTCATAATTAAATCGAGAATATTTTTGGTAAGTACTTCAAGAAGCTTAAATCTTTTTTCCTGAACCAAAGCAATAATCTGTTTTGTAATAGTTTTATAGTTATAAATACCGACAGGTTCATCGGCCAGAAGTGCTTCTTCCGATATATTGGCTTCCAGTTCAACATTAATAATAACATCTTGCATATTAATAATTTCTTCTGGATTAAATCCAATGTAGGTTCTAAGAAGTAAGTTTTTTACGCGAATTATTGCCATTAAATTAATTTTACCATAATTAAATCAAATTTTCTCCTCCATCACAATATAAAATTTGGCCAGTAACATATTCATTATCAATAATATAATCCAAACTTTTTAGTATAGGTTCAACGCCTCCCGGACGTTTCATCGGTATTCTTTCAGCCAACTTCAACAGATAATTTTCATTTTTATTTTCGGGAGCTAAAGTTAATCCAGGAGCCATTGCATTCACTCTAATTTCGGGGCCAAACTCAACCGCTGCCATTTTCGTAAGTTCCCATAATGCCTTTTTTGATAGTGTATAAGCTGCAAATTTCGGATTATTAGTTATAATACGTGTGTCTACCATATTTATTATCAATCCCTTACCACATATTCGTGCAAAATCTCTGGTAAGAATAAATGGTGCTTTTAAGTGTACATTTATCTGATTATCAAAAAAGTTGGCTGTGGTTTCTAATACACTTGCTGGTTGATATTCAGAAGCATTATTTATCAGTAAATGGATACTTCCAAACTTTTTTATTACATCAGGGAACAGGTTTTCAATCTCTTTTGTCTCGTTGAGGTTGGCACCAAAAGTATAGAAATGTTGAGCAGGATAATGAGCTTGCAGTTCATTACATAACTCCATTGCTTCATCTCCTGATGTGTTATAATGAATTGCAATATTCCAACCCCGGTCTGCCAGGTGATTAGCCATCGATCTTCCAATTCGCCTGGCAGAACCGGTTATTAAAGCTGTTTTGTTCATCTTTCTGAAAAATTAGATTCCTGAAACATAAACAAAAAACAGTAAATTTTACTATGTGTGACTTTTAAAGTTTCTTGCAATATTTTTGAAATAATCACTTCTTGTTTCTGATGTATTTGAGGAAGGTTGTCCAGAGTTATCACTTTTTACTACGCTCCTGATAAAGTCAATCCTCGACTGAGTTTTGTCTAAAGCAGGAGATTGTACTTTTTCAAAGTCATTCAATACATTGTTCGATCCTGAAAGAATAGATTCGATAGCATTAAGTTCATCGTTACTGAACTTTGGGTTCTTTAAAGAAGCCACATTGTCGTTAAGTTGGTCAACTGAACTTGCGCCAATTAAAACTGATGTTATCCGTGGATCTTTGAGTAACCAAACCAAAGCCATTTGTGCAAGCGTTTGACCTCTTTGTTGGGCTATTTCATTCAGCTTCTTTACTTTTTCTATCGCCGGACTTACCATTTCTGGTCTCAGAAAGCCCCAGGATTTAGAAGCTCTCGACCCTTCAGGAATTCCATTCAGATATTTATCAGTTAACAAGCCTTGCGCTAATGGTGAAAATGGAATACATCCGATTCCTTCCTTTTCAAGTACATTAAGAAGCCCTTCTTCAGCCCAGCGTTCGAACATTGAATATTTAGGTTGGTGGATTAAACAAGGAGTTCCTAGTTGTTTTAATATTATTGATGCTTCAGCGGCTAAAGACGCCGGGTAATTGGATATCCCAACATAAAGGGCTTTTCCTTGCCGAACAGCATGATCCAAAGCCATCATTGTTTCTTCAAGTGGAGTATTTGGATCAGGGCGATGAGAATAGAAAATATCGACATATTCCAATCCCATGCGTTTCAGGCTCTGGTCCAAACTTGCCAATAAGCTTTTTCTACTGCCCCATTCTCCGTAGGGCCCTTCCCACATCAGATATCCAGCTTTTGTAGATATAACCAGTTCATCTCGATGTGGACCCAAATCAAGAGTCATAATCTTACCGAAGTTTTCCTCTGCCGAACCAGGTGGTGGACCATAATTGTTCGCCAGATCGAAGTGAGTAATTCCAAGGTCGAAAGCTTGGCGGCACATAGCACGTCCATTTTCGAATACGTCAACTCCGCCAAAATTATGCCATAACCCAAGAGAAATTGCAGGCAATTTCAATCCCCATTTTCCACATCTATTGTATGGCATTTCCATATAGCGGTTTTCATTAGCTATAAATTGATCTTTTTTCATTTAATTAGTTCATTTAGATAAAGAAAACACCAAGTTAAAAAAAACTATCAGGACAGCGTTGCATTTGGAAAACTTTTTTGAGGCTTTTCAGTTATTAGATGTGAGTGCAATTAAAGATAATGATTTTCTAACTTATAATATTTCACTCATGGCATCAACTACAACTCATAACATACCCAATCCGATTTATGTAGTTTCAGGAGGTAAAGGTTTGGCTGGCAACAACATGGTGCAGTCATTACTTATTCAATATCCAAACAACAATGTACCGGTTATTATTACTCCAAACATAACGGAAGAACATCAGCTTATTGAACTGGTAAAAAGGGTAAAAGCTGAAAACGGATTGATAACCCACACTATGGTCAATCGTAAATTGCGACAATTCTTAAACGAATTGTGCATTAAAAATGAGGTAAAATGTATTGACTACATGGGTGAACTAGCTGATTATCTGGACGAAATACTAAATATCCCCTCATTACAATATCCAGGGCTCTATCGTGAAATAAACCAGGAATATTTTGACCGTATTGATGCTATTGAATTTACACTGAATCATGACGATGGATTGTGCTCTTCAAAATTACATAATGCTGAAATTGTTTTGACTGGTGTTTCACGTTCGGGGAAAACGCCATTAAGTGTCTACCTGGCAATGTATGGGTGGAAGGTGGCCAATATTCCTTTAGTTTATGGCATAGAACCTCCAAAAGAACTGTTTGAAATTGATCGCAACCGAGTATTTGGGCTAAGCATTGGCCAGAGCCAACTGATTGCTCACCGGATGAAACGTTTAATCAGCATTAATAACACCGATAATACAAGCTATGTAGATGAACGGCAAGTATTACAGGAAATTAGAAACGCCAATTTCATTTTTGAAAAAGGAGGCTTCACTATTTTAAATGTTACCAACAAACCAGTAGAAACCACTGCCAATGAAATCCTCAATAAAATGGCTCAACGTTTCGAATATAGGGGTAGAAGGCTCGAATTGCCATATTCCGACGACAATAAAATAGAATGAACCCGTTGGCAGCTATTCTACGGTAACCGATTTTGCCAGATTTCGTGGTTGGTCTACATCACACCCTCTCATAACCGCAATGTAATACGAAAACAACTGTAATGGAATAATTGCAAGTAACGGAGAAACAGCTGGATGAGATTTTGGTATCTCGAACAAATCATTCACCATATTTTTCAGTCCATCATCACCCTCAGTCACAACAGCAATAATATTTCCTTTACGAGCTTTTACTTCCTGAATATTACTTACTATTTTTTCGTAATAGTGATCTTTGGCTGCCACTACAATTACAGGAAGGTTATCATCCACCAAAGCGATAGGACCATGTTTCATTTCTCCTGCAGCATATCCTTCAGCATGCATATAGGATATTTCTTTGAGTTTTAAGGCGCCTTCAAGTGCTACAGGGAAAAGATATCCTCTACCCAAATAGAGCGCATTGATAGCTTCTTTATATTTGGCTGCAACTTCCTTAATATGAGGATGCTTTACGAGAATAGATTTCACTTTTTCAGGAATATCAGCCACTTCTTTAATCAAGTCGAGGTATAAACCTTCTGAAATTTGGCCTTTTTCTTTCGCTAACTTAATAGCTAACAGCGTAAGAACAGTTACTTGTGCCGTAAAAGCTTTGGTTGAAGCGACCCCAATTTCAACACCGGCATGTGTATAAACGCCGCCATCCGTTTCGCGGGCAATACTTGAACCAACAACGTTACAAATACCTAGAATAGTTGCTCCACGTTCTTTGGCCATACGCAGGGCTGCAAGTGTATCAGCAGTTTCCCCGCTCTGACTTATGGCAATAACTACATCATCGTTATTTAGAATCGGGTTACGGTAACGGAACTCCGAAGCATATTCAACCTCGACTGGTATTCGGGCATATTCTTCAATCAAATATTCGCCTACCAGAGCTGCATGCCATGATGTTCCACACCCAATAATAATAATTCGTTTTGCTTTAAGTATTTTTGGAAAAACATCAAGCAATCCGCCTAATACAACTTCAGTATGATCTGGACTAATACGACCTCTAAAAGTATCTTCAATGGTTTTGGGCTGCTCGAAAATTTCTTTAAGCATGAAGTGTTCAAAATTTCCCTTTTCCAAATCGCCAATTGTTAAATCTACCTTGGTTATTTTAAAAGCTACCGGATTATTTTCAACAGTTTTTAATGTCAAAATATCTTTCTGAATTATAGCTACATCGTTGTCATTGAGATAAATAACACTATCAGTGTAGTTAATGATTGGGGTAGCGTCAGATGCAATAAAGTATTCATTTTTACCAATTCCAATCACCAACGGACTACCCTTTCGGGCAGCAATTAATTGTTCTTTTTCATTTTTACACAGAACCACAATGCCGTAAGCACCAACAACCTTTGAAAGAGCAAGTCTGACAGCTATCTCAGCAGTCACGTCATCTGCATTTCTATAATAATACTCAATTAGATTGACAAGAACTTCGGTATCGGTTTCTGAACAAAAGGTATATCCCTTTTTTAGTAGATCAGCTTTTATTTCAGCATAGTTTTCAATAATACCATTATGTACTAAGACAAAATCGCCATTCATTGAAGTGTGCGGGTGAGCATTTTGATCGTTAGGTTCGCCATGAGTAGCCCATCGGGTATGGCCAATACCAATACAGCCAGAGGTATCAACGTTTTCCACATGCTTTTCAAGGTCAAAAACACGTCCTTTACATTTAAAAACGTTTAATTCATTATTATAAATGGCCAAACCAGCTGAATCATAACCACGATATTCCAAACGTTGAAGCCCTTGAATTAGAATTGGATAAACACTTTGTTCTCCAATGTAACCTACTATTCCACACATAAAGATTTTGTTTAGGGTTAATTTTATATAAAACAAAAAATCAAACTTTATGGGGTTTGATTTTTTATTCAGGATTAAAGTACTGTATATAAACTAACTACAACAACTTATCGTAGAGTTCGTTGTAAGAGTCGATATATGTATGTTCTGATTGGTAATCTAAGAATAATTTTCCTGATGTCTGTATAAATTCTGTTATTTCACTGTTAATTTTTGGGCTGCCTTGAATAACCGCATCGGAAAACTGAATAGCTAATTTACTGAGATTCACGAAAGTAGGATCGTCAACTAATTCAGTATCTTCATCCTCTATATTATGCATTCTTAATTTAGTTCGAAAAGTGGCATCCAGGGAGTTTTTAAAATCATCATGGTATACCGAATAAACAACCTTTGAGTTTTCGAACAATGGGTCGTCGTGATATGAATTTTTAATATAAAGTGGTACTAACGCAGTCAACCATCCCTGACAATGAATAAGGTCTGGAGCCCAACGAAGTTTTATTACGGTCTCAAGAACACCACGGGCAAAGAAAATAGCTCTTTCATCATTATCCGGAAATTCATTTCCTTTAGCGTCTTTATAAGTATGTTTCCGTTGAAAATAATCTTCATTGTCAATGAAATAAACCTGCATTCGGGCCGACTGAATAGAAGCTACTTTAATAATAAGCGGATGGTCAGTATCATCAATTATCAGGTTCATTCCAGATAAACGAATTACCTCGTGTAGTTGATTTCGCCTTTCATTAACATTGCCATATCTTGGCATAAAAGTCCTGATCTCCTTTCCCCTTTCCTGAATTCCCTGCGGCAAAAACCTGGCTTTTTTCGACATTTCTGTTTCAGGAAGATAAGGGGTAATTTCGGATGAAA
The DNA here is from genome assembly GCA_937915865.1 of uncultured Prolixibacteraceae bacterium. Classification (GTDB taxonomy): domain Bacteria; phylum Bacteroidota; class Bacteroidia; order Bacteroidales; family Prolixibacteraceae; genus Aquipluma. Next base: position 19,347 of record CALGIG010000002.1, read on the forward strand.
TAAATAAGACTTTCTTCTTTTCCATTATATTGCCTAAGTTAATTCTGCAAAATTAGTAAAATATCGGCAATTATCAATTTTTAAAGGGTCCAACGCTCTTAAAAAACCTTAAGATTTTTGATATTTAACAAAATATAAATACAAACAATATTGTTCTTGTTTGACTATAAGTAATATGTTTATACTTAAAAGATCATAAAATCAACATAGCGTCGCCATAAGTTCCAAAGCGATATTTTTCTTTTATAGCTTCTTTATAAGCTTTCATCAAATGATCATATCCTGCAAATCCTGCAACCATCATCAACAATGTTGAAAGCGGTAAATGGAAATTAGTAACCATCCGGTTAGCCACACTAAAATCGTATGGAGGAAAAATAAATTTATTAGTCCATCCTTCAAAAGGTTTCAAGTGGCCTTGAGTTGATACTGAACTTTCAATTGTTCTCATTACTGTTGTTCCAACAGCACAAATATTTCGCTTGGTATCTTTTGCTGTATTAACAATCTGACAGGCTTCTTCCGAAATCCAAATCTGTTCCGAATCCATTTTGTGTTTAGTTAAATCCTCAACATCAACACTTCTGAAATTGCCTAACCCAACATGTAATGTAACGTAGCTAAACTTAACCCCTTTAATCTCCAAACGTTTAAGTAATTCTCTGCTAAAATGTAAACCAGCAGTAGGAGCTGCTACAGCTCCTTCGTGTTTTGCAAATATAGTTTGGTAACGATCTTTATCTTCGGGTTGTACACTTCGTTTAATAAATTTTGGAAGTGGAGTTTCACCTAAACCGTAAAGTGTTTTCTTAAACTCGTCATAAGGTCCATCAAACAAAAACCTTAAAGTACGTCCTCTTGAAGTAGTATTATCTATTACTTCGGCAACCAATAAATCGTCTTCACCAAAGTAAAGTTTGTTGCCAATGCGAATTTTACGTGCAGGGTCAACCAAAACATCCCAAAGGCGTTGCTCCCTATTTAATTCACGCAAAAGGAAAACTTCTATCTCGGCGCCAGTCTTTTCTTTATTCCCATATAAACGGGCTGGGAACACTTTTGTATCATTAAATATAAATACATCGTCGTCTTCAAAATAATCGACAATATCTTTGAATACCCGATGTTCTATTTTCCCAGTATTCTTATATAAAACCAGTAATCTGGATTCATCCCTATTTTGTGCCGGATGTAAAGCAATTAATTCCTCAGGTAAGTCGTATTTAAACTTTGATAATTTCATCTGTATCTTTCTTAAATTATTGTTCTATTCATTATGCCTGGTCAATCTAATTAACAGTTGCCTTTTTACGGAACAAACTTCAGTTTGTTTCAATTACAGAAAGCTTTTGTATAAAATTTTGTACTGACCAAGCTTTATCTATGTTAAAATCACCAATTCTTGTTCGACGTAATGCTATTAAATAGGCCCCACACCTAAGTTCATTACCTAAATCACGAGCCAAAGCCCTAATGTATGTACCTTTACTACAAACGATTCGAAGAACAATTTCGGTTGGTGAGTAGTTTAATACTTCAAGTTCCGAAATGGTAATTTTCTTAGGTTGCAATACAACATCGCTACCTTTTCGGGCATGTTCGTAAGCTCTTTTCCCATCAATTTTTACTGCACTAAACAAAGGTGGCACTTGATCAGTTTCTCCAATAAATTTATTTAATGCAGAAAGTAAAAGCTCTAAACTAATATGATCAGTGGCAAAAATTTCATTCTCTTTTGTTTCCAAATCATAAGAAGGAGTAGTTGCACCGAGTTTAATAGTTGCAATGTACTCTTTTTCTTTTGCCTGAATTAAATCAATATTCCGGGTTTCCTTCCCGGTACAAACTATCATCAAGCCAGTTGCTTTGGGGTCGAGAGTTCCTGCATGACCAACTTTTAGCTTTTTTAATCCAGTCTTTCTGCATAAAAAATTACGCAGTTTCCTAACCAAATCAAAGGAAGTCCAATCCAATTCTTTATCAAAAAGAAGAATTTCTCCTTTTTGAAAATCATACTCTTCAACGGATTTCCCCATCGTAAAATGCTTTAAGATAATTGATTTCAGCCAGTAAAATCGTTCTGATTTTCAGGCCGCAAATATAGTAATTCGATAAATAAATTACTATGACCTGAACAACAAATACAATTGAAATGCAGGATTATAGCGAAGCTCAAAGGTAAATTTTAAACAGATGCAAAAATATTTTTGTTGAAAAACACCAAGGACTAACCAATACGAGAATTTAATACACTGAATTTCAAGTTTTTAAAGCTGGTGCTCAAAATAATAACTATTGAAAAACAGCTTGTTAACCGATTGTTATTTCTTTGATTTTGGTTTCTTCATGATGGCATAAATTTCGAATAGGAAACCGAAAAGCACAACCATTGGAGCTAAAGTAATTCTTCGGAAACTGAAAATTTCAGGATTGAATGTCGAAGGATTACTGGCTTTGCCTCCAGTCATTAAAATAAATCCGATAATAATGATAACCAATCCGATAACCAGGAGTTTCAGGTTCTCTTTGCCTAGAGCAAAACCTTCCATATTGTCTAATCCTTTCATATCTTTAATCTAAAAAATTTGCGTAAAGTTAGCAAAAGTTCTGATTTGCAGATTTTGGAATTTTAGCAAATCAATAAAACAATTCATCAAATTTTAAATGAATAAACTTGTTAACTGCCATATAGGTTGATGTCCATGAAATAATAACCCCTAAAAGTATGACAGAACAAAAAACTATTCCAAAAATAGAAAAATCGTCAAGACTAATAATGCCATTGAATTCAGATGCATACGACATCATAAGTATAAACAGTAAGGCATTTGCCACTAGACCTCCGATTAATCCAAATTTTATGCTTCGTTTTACGAATGGCGCTCGTATAAAACGATCGGTAGCCCCAACCATAAGCATAGTATTTATAATAAATCGCTGCGAATAAATTGAAATGCGAATTGTATTATTGATTAATGCAAAAAATATAACGAGTAAAAGCGCCGAAAAGAAAATCAGGACAAAACCAATTTTACTAACGTTCTCGTTAATAATTTTAACCATATCGTGCTGATACGAAACTTCTTTAATTTGCGGAAACTCACTTAGTTTCCTTTCTATTACCTGAATTTGCTCGGGTGTGGCGAAGTCGGCTTTCAGTTTTACGTCAACAGAGGATAACAAAGGGTTATAACCCAAAAAACCGTCAAAATCTTCGCCCAGGTCCTTTTTTAATCGTTCGGCTGCGGTAGCTTTATCAACAAACCCGGCTTCTTTTACGAAGTTAGCGGTTTTAAGAGATGTCAACAAATCATCAATATCGCGTTGCTGAATGTCATCTTTCAATACCAGGCTAAAGCCAATATTTTCGCGAACATATTTTGACAAGCGTTCAGCATTCAGCAATACTACAACCAACATCCCTATCAAAAAAAGCACCATCGAAATGCTAATTGTTGAAGTCAGGTAAGATTTAAAAATCCGTCTTTTTAGCTTTTGCGGCTGAGATTTATCTGACATTGTTTCTTACTTTTTTACTTTAAAAATGTAGACCAAATAACCCACAATAGCAAGGAGTAAAAGAAATGAACTAGCAAGCGAAACTTTGTTCCCCATAAAATACGATCTTGGTTCAAATTTAAATTCGATCTGATGTTTGCCAGCAGGAACTATCATCGCACGTAATACATAATCGACCTGAACATGTGGCGTTTCCTTTCCATCGATAAAGCTTTTCCATCCCTTGGGGTAATATACCTCTGAGAAGACAGCCATTTGAGGTCCGTTGCTTATTGTTGCATCATATTTAAGGTAATTGGGCTGATATTCGGTCAGTTTTATTTCGCCTTCACCTGACCCAGAAGAAAATCCTCCAAGCGATTTAGCGAAATTTTTATTTACAACCGCTGTCGATTTCGGATCAAAACTTTTAATGGCCGAAACTTCCTGATCAGCACTATCAACTACTTTAAGTGATTTAACCAACCAGGCATTCCCTAAAGCATGAGAATTTGGAAGAGGTGGCTGATTTAAATCATAAATGAAATATTTGGTGTTCAGCATATTGATCACCGATAAACGTGACATTATAGAATCAATACCTTCAGGTTTCTGAAATCCCTGTATCAATAGTTGCATCTCGGGCTCAATAGCATAGTTGAATAATTCGTTATACCGTTTCATCTTTGCTCCGTGGTAGCCGCCCAACGACTTATGGAAGAACGAAGTACGGGCATCGGCCATCGGATTTTGAAGGTTAAGCACGCGATAATACAAATCTTTATCTTTCTTGATTTCCTTGTCAACCGGCATTTCCTGGAATGGAACTGCAACTTCACGTTGTGACGAGAAATTGTCGTTATTAAAATACTTCTTGTTCACTGGCCACATATCGACCAAAACCAATCCCACCCACAAAACGATTGCATATTGTGACTTTATTTTATTGTTCCAGTAGGCCCACAATCCTGCGGCGGCTATTAATACGAAAATAAATGTTCGGAAAGCATCTATTCTCAAAGCCGATTTACGGTCGGCGATAAGTGCATCGATTAATTGTTGCGGCCAACCCATTTTCAGGTATTGTGCATCGGTATTTCCTGAAAAACTACCAGCCAAACCAGGAATGACAGCAAAAATTAACGCCAAGCCTCCGGCAATTCCGGCTGAATATTTCAAGGCTTTTATAAACTCCTGAGAAGAAATTTTGCGCTGGTAAACTTCTTTTATGGCCAAAACTCCAAGCAAAGCCATTGCAAATTGCTCAATAACAATGATGTTTTTTACGTCGCGAAACTTGTTATAGCCTGGGAAAAAATCAAGCATAAGGTTGGTTAAGATAGAGAAGTTTTTACCGAGCGATAAAAGTAACGAAACAATAAATACGGCAACTAACCACCATTTATCTTTCCCTTTTACAACAAAAAGCCCAAAAACAAAAAGGAAGCATAATACCGCTCCAAAATAGAAAGGCGCTCCCGAGATAGGCTGACTGCCCCAGTACATTGGCATTCCACTTTCAACAAATTTTTTGGCTTTATCGGCACCCTGAGCTTCAGCCAAAAATTTATAAGTTTCGGAGCTGGTAGTCAATGGCTCACTCATACCACCACCTTTAAACCGCGGAATGAATGCGGTCATGGCTTCACCCAAATCGTAACTGTAGTCCAGAATATAATCCTTATCCAGACCACTACTTTTGTTTTCGTTATTCAGACTTAATTCCGATTGCCCACGCATCGAAAACTTGCCATATTCGTATGTGGTATATAATCTCGAAAAGTTGGTGCCAACAGCAATCAAAGCTGCAATAACTAAAAATCCGATTGTTTTGCCATAATCTACCAATGTTTTTTCACGAACAGCATACACCAAATAGGTGATTCCGAGAATAAGTGCAAGGATAAATACATAATAGGTCATCTGCAGGTGATTGGCGCTCAACATCAGCGAAAGGCCAACGGCTGTAATAATGCTTCCGGCGATTTTATTTTTCCTGAAAGCAACCAAAATACCTGCCACTACCAATGAAGTGTAGGTTAACGCATGAGCTTTGGTTAAATGGCCGGTAACCATCACTACAAAGGTGAAGGTCATCATTCCGTAAGCCAAACTGGCTGCAAAAGCAGCCCAAACACCAATATCCATCAGGAGACAGAGAATAAAAAAGAATGTAAAGCTGAAAGTTAGGATCATTACCGGCTGCGAAATGGAAGTAATCGACTTCTGGATAGATGAAAGTATTTCTCCTGAATACAAGGTGGAAGTCAGGTAAGCCGGCATTCCAGAGAACATATTATTCGACCAAAGCGCTTCCTTGCCGGTGGCATTTCGGTAGTCGACAATTTCTTTCGACATACCTTTAAACTGCGCCCCATCCGAACTTTGCAGCTTTTTCCCTTCCAAAACAGGAGAGAAATAAACAACGCTTATAACCAAAAACAACACAATGGCAAGGATATAAGGCCCTGATTTGCGAAGGAGATTTTTTGTATCCATATTATTAATTGGTGTAATTTGTAAATTCGTACTTTCGTGCGGAGCAAAAATAAACCTTTTTAAGTCAATAATAAATTAAATGGGTGTAATTAAAAGGCAAACAATCAAAGGCTCAATATACTCCTACCTGGGTGTCGGAATCGGTTTCCTGGTTACCATTATTTCCATAAAACTGCTCACCACAGCTCAAATTGGGCTTACAGCAATTTTTGTTGCTGTTTCAGGAATTTACTCCCAATTTTCGACACTTGGTTTTACAAAGGTTATCGAGCGTTTGTTTCCCTATTTCCGCGACGAAGAAAACAAACACAATGGCTTCATTTTTTTGACTTTGGCCGTTGGAATGGTTGGGTTCATCGTTTCGCTCGGTTCGTTCTTTTTCCTGAAATCATACATTATCGCCAATTATCAATCAAAGTCGCCGTTGTTGGTTGAATATGTCTGGTACATTGTACCACTTATTTTTTTCAGGATGTACGCTTTAATGCTCGATACCTATAACAAAATGCTGTTTGATGCGACAACAGGAACAATCCTGAACGACTTTGTTTATCGCGTTGGAAACCTCTTTTTGCTGGGCGCTTTTTACCTGAAGTGGATCAACTTTTCAATGTTTATTCTAGGTTACATTTTCTTCTTAAGCCTTCCGGCCATTTACCTTACAGGGTTATTGATTTACCGGAAGCAGTTTAATATTAAGCCCAAACTTCAATTCATTAGTCCATCGCTTAGAAAAGAAATGATTAGTATTTCGGTGTTTGGTATTATTGGTGGCGTTAGCAGCATTGCCCTGAAACAAATCGATACCATTATGCTGGGCGCATACGCCGATTTATCGACTGCCGGAGTTTATTCGATCATATTCTATTTCGGAACGGTGGTTTTAATTCCAAGTGTGGCTTTGGGAAAAATATCGTCAACCATAATTGCCGATTCATGGAAAAATAACGATGTGAAAACCATAAACGATATTTATTTCAAAAGCAGTATTAACCAGATGTTTTTCAGCTTACTATTGTTTATCCTGATTGCAGCCAATACGAATAACATTATCCAACTTTTAGGAAACAGATACCAAGGTACCCAATGGGTTATTGTACTTATTTCGTTAACCAGCCTTATTGTCGCCTCAACGGGTTCAAGTGTGCAAATCATTGGTACTTCTCATAAATATAAAATTCAGACTTATTCGCTTGGGTTACTGGTTGTTTTGTCGGTTATCTTTTATGCCATTTTCATTCCTATTCTCGGCATGATTGGCGCCGCACTTGGGTCGTTGTTGTCTATTTCAGGAGCTTCGCTGATGCGGGTTTTCTACCTCAAGCGAAACATGAACCTGTTCCCATACAGAAAAATACATTTAAGGTGCCTGGCTATTGGTATTTTTACATTTGTAGTGGTAAGCCTGGTTCCGGCATTTCATAATTTTCTGATTGATTTGCTTATGCGTTGTTTATTAATTGCGATCTTGTTTATAGGATTAAGTTACCTGTTCCGTATTTCGGATGATTTTAACCAAATAGCTGACAAATTCCTAAAACAAACCAGACGTGTAAAATAGAATTACTTTTCTTTTCTTAACAAAAGATTTTAAGCAAAATGGTCTTGATTTTATTGACCGAAACTTCATTTCAACTTATAAATAAACTAACTTTATCGTCTAACATCAACAGAAAAACTTAGAAATATGAAGATTCGTTTTATAGGTGCTGCACGCGAAGTTACCGGAAGCAAACACCTCATTACTACAAAAGAAGGTAAAAAAATATTGCTCGATTGCGGTATGTTCCAGGGGAAAGGACTTGAAACTGATGCCATGAACCGTAAACTTGGTTTTATTCCATCCGAAATCGATCACATTATTTTAAGCCATGCACACATCGATCATTCAGGATTGATACCTTATATGTACAAATTAGGTTTTAGAGGTTCGGTTGTGTGTACCAACGCCACGCGCGATTTGTGTTCATTGATGTTGGTCGATTGCGGCCATATTCAGGCAAATGATGTGAAGACGTTTAACAAGCGCCGCATTGCGAAAGGGCTTTCGCCTGTTGAACCCATTTATACCGAAGAAGATGCACGTCTAAGTATGGAACTTTTTATAGGAGTTCCGTACGACCGTAAATTTCATATCGACAGCAATATTTCAGTAAAATTTACAAATACCGGGCACATGCTGGGTAGTGGCGTAGTTACGCTTGAGGTAAACGAAAATGGGAAAAAGATTAGAGTAGCTTATACTGGTGATATTGGCCGTCCGGAAGGCCGTATTTTACGATCGCCCGACGCTTTTCCTCAATGCGACTATTTAATTACCGAAACCACTTACGGCAACCGCTTACATCCCAAAATGCAGGACGCTGAGCAGGAACTTTTGCGCGTAATTCAGGAAACATGCGTTGAACGTAAAGGAAAAGTGATAATACCATCATTTGCAGTTGGCCGTACCCAGGAGATTTTGTATTCGCTCAATAATTTTTTTAACGAAGGCAAATTGCCTAAGGTCAATATTTACCTTGATAGTCCTCTGGCAATTAATACTACCGAAATATTTAAGATGCATACCAACGAGCTGAATCAGGACGTCGCAAAAGTAATGATGTATGATAGCGACCCATTCGGGTTTAATTCGTTGTTTTATATCAAAAGCGCCGAAGAGTCGAAGTCGCTTAACACATACAAAAAGCCATGCGTTATTATTTCGGCATCGGGTATGATGGAAGCCGGGCGTATTAAACACCACATTGCCAATAACATCGAAAATCCGAAAAATACAATTCTTGCAGTTGGGTATTGCTCTCCAACAACGTTGGGCGCCCGCATTCTGAGCGGCGTAGATGAAATCTCAGTTTTTGGAGTCAGTCATAAGGTGAAAGCCAAAATAGAAAAGATTGAAGCCTTTTCTGGCCACGGTGATTATAAGGAAATGGCTGATTTTATCAGTTGCCAGGATTCGGGGAAAGTCAAGAAAGTTTTTCTGGTGCATGGCGAGTACGAATCAGCTCAATTCTACGCCAACTATATTCGGAAGAGAGGGTTCGACGATATAGAAATTCCAGAAGCAGGTAGTACTTTTGACTTGAAATAGAATGCTATGGAGCAATTAGGAATCATCCTTCAGGCCCGAACTGGCTCAACCCGAATGCCCGAAAAGGTAATCAAGCCTTTTTTCAATGAAAAATCTATTCTGGATTTACTGATTGAAAAGGTTCAAAAACTAACAGTCAAGGCAGTGTTGGCCACCACATTGAATCCTTCGGATGACAGAATTTGTGAACTGGCCGCCCGGCACAATTTTCCGGTTTTCAGAGGTTCGGAAAGCGATGTGCTCGATCGATTTACTCAGGCGGCAAAGCGATTTAACTTTGATAAAATTATTCGGGTTTGCGCTGACAATCCTTTTCTGGACTTTGATGAGATGGAAAACTTAATCAATACATTTGAAAAATCATCTGCCGATTACCTGAGCTTTCAACTTTCAGGGAACAAACCTTCGATTTTAACGCATTTTGGCTTTTGGACCGAAGCAGTGCGGCTCGATGCACTCGAAAAGGCACAGCAAATGACCAGCGAAAATCTTTATCACGAGCATGTTACCAACTTTATCTATGGTAATCCACAACTATTCAATGTGCAGTTTATTCAGGCCAATCCGTTGGTTTTTTCGCGTACCGATATCCGGATGACACTCGATACGCCTGAAGATTTTCGGGTTCAACAGAAAATATTTACTACAATCAGTAAGGAAAACCCTAATTTTGGCATTCCCGAAATCGTAAGTTGGCTCGACCTGCATCCCGAAGTTCTGGAAATAATGAAAAACGAAATCCTGAAAAATCAGAAATAATATGGTGAAACCAACGTACATCATCGGCGAAATCGGGCAAAATCATAATGGAGAAGTTGATATCGCAAAGAAATTGATCGATGTGGTAACAGAACCTGTTATCGATTATTTGTTCGGACAGAAACTGATGCCGATGAATGCCATCAAAATGACCCGCCGCGACTTGAACGAAGAACTTTCGGCTTCGGAAATGCTGCGTCCTTACGATAATCCGAACTCTTTTGGCAAAACGTATGGCGAGCACCGCGCTTACCTGGAACTTAATGATGAACAGCATTTTGAAGTTTATCAGTACGCCAAATCAAAAGGATTAGAAGTGGTGGAAACTCTTTGTGCAAAAGGTTGTTTGTCGATGCTTCGCTTGTTCACCCCCGACCGGTTGAAAGTTGCTTCACGCGATTTGACGAATCTTCCACTGCTGGAAGCCATGGCTGAAACCAAAATTCCAATGATTTTTTCGACCGGAATGACCGGTCAAAAAGAATTGGACGACGCTCTTAAAGTTGCGACCAGGTACCACGAAAATATCAGCATATTGCATTGTCTGTCGCAGTATCCGTCTGAATATCAGAATATCAATTTGCTAACAATATCTTTCCTGAAGGAACATTATCCGCAATACACCATCGGCTATTCCGATCATTCGATTGGTATTTTAATGCCAGCAGTTGCTGTGGGAATGGGAGCCGAAATCATTGAAAAACACATTACGCTAGACCGGAACATGAAGGGAACCGATCATCGTGGATCGCTCCAACCCGACGGAATTTGGCGTATGGTACGCGACATTCGTAATACCGAATATGCAATTGGCGAATACGGCATGTTTGTAAACGACAAAGTTCAGGCTACTCGGGTAAAACTTGAACGCTCGGTGGCAACTTTGCGACCCATCGCATCAGGAGAACTAATTGCTGAAAAGGATTTACACATGCTTAGTCCTGGCGACGGCTTCAAGTGGGCTGACCGAGAACAGATTATCGGGAAAAAAGCTGTTGTTGATATTCCGGCAAACGAGATTATTTATTTTGGAATGCTAAAAAGCTAGAAGCCTCTCTCAACCCCCTTCCAAAGAGGGGACTTAAAGCAGTGAGACAAAAGGAAGTCTGTCTAAAATGTAACTATTGTGAATATTGCAGCCTAAAGTCTCCCCCTTTTGAGGAAGATTTGGAAGGGGCTCTTAAATAAAAATATGATGACAATAAAATTGGTTCTTACTGATATTGATGGTGTTTGGACAGATGGTGGAATGTATTACGACCAAACAGGGAACGAATGGAAAAAATTCAATACCAGCGATAGTGCTGGGGTGGTTTTCCTGCGTTTGCTCGACATTCCGGTTGGAATCATTACAGGTGAGAATACTCAAATTGTTCAACGTCGGGCCAATAAGCTGAAAATTAATCACTTGTACATGGGCATTATGAATAAGCTGGAAGTAGCTGAAAAACTATGTGCCGAGCTAAACATTTCACTTCAGGAGGCGGCCTTTATAGGCGACGATCTGAACGATGCCCACCTTCTGAAAGCCGTTGGTTACAGCGCCATTCCGGCTAATGCTCCTGCATATATGGATCAATTTGCGCAGTTCAGGCTCTCCACTCGTGGCGGAGAAGGTGCTTTCCGCGAATTTGTTGAAACATTACTTCAGAAAGAAAACATGTTGGATGTTGCTATCGAAAAATATATGTCAACAACCATGCAGAAATAATTATTTCTATTTTCCTCCCAGCAAAGGCATTATCAAAAGTGTTAGCGATAATCCGGTAAGAATTATTACTGCTCCCCATCCAATAATATTATAAATAGGCTTGTTGACATATTGTCCCATAATTTTTCGGTTATTTACCAACAAAATCATGCACACTAATACAACCGGCAACAGAATTCCGTTTAAAACCTGCGACCAAAGCGAAATCAGGATAAGCGGAGCATTAGGAAACAAAATTATTCCGGCAGATAAGGTCAGAATGCCAGTATAAAGCACATAAAATTCAGGAGCTTCATCCCACTTTTTATCAATTCCCGCCTCAAAGCCAAATGCTTCGCACACATAAAAGGCCGTTGCCAATGGAAGAATTGTTGCCGAGAAAACCGAGGCTATAAATAAACCAAAAGCAAATACCTGCGATGCCAGTTCACCAGCCAGTGGTTTAAGTGCCATTGCAGCATCTTTAGCTTCATTGATCTGAATTCCACTCTTATGAAGCGTTGATGCACAGGCAACTATAATAAAAAAGGCTACAGCAACAGTTGCAATACACCCAACAACAATATCAATGAGCGAATATTTGTATTGCTTCATGTCGAGCCCTTTTTCAATCACCGAAGTTTGCATATAAAACTGCATCCACGGAGCAATCGTGGTTCCAACAAGCCCGATTACCATTGCCAGGCTCTGAGAATTCATTTCCATCCGAGGATGAATAATTGCCTGGCCAATTTCTCCCCAGTGCGGTTTTCCCATCAAAGCCGAAACAACATACATGAGCAGCGAAATGCTAAAAACAAGGAAAATTCGTTCGGCCATTTTGTAAGTACCCTTTACAACTAAAATCCATATCAAAGCGCCCATTACTGGAACTGCAAAATATTTACTTATACCAAAAACCTCCATACTTCCGGCAATTCCTGCGAATTCGGTTGTTGTATTTCCAATATCGGCAACTAAAAGTCCAATAAAGATGAAAAACGTAACTTTCACCCCGGCATTTTCGCGAATTAAATCGGCTAAGCCTTTCCCGGTAACAATACCCATTCGTGCATTCATTTCCTGAATGACAAGTAGAACAATAAACGAAGGTATGAGTGTCCACAGGAGGTTATATCCATACACAGCTCCGGCAACCGAATAGGTAGTAATTCCACCGGCATCGTTATCAACACTCCCGGTAATTATTCCTGGACCCAAAATGGCCAGAAAAAGTGCCAGTCGTCGAAAAAATGACTTTCTATTCTTGAACATTACTCCTTTCTCCTCCTATTTATTCGTCCTTCTTTTATCCATCAAATCATCGACAACATCATCGATAACAACCATTCCCTGAAGCACCTCGTTACGGTCGACTACCGGAATTGCGAGCATATTGTATTTTGAAACTAACTCAGCTATATCGTCAATTTCCTGATCATCATAAAGTCGCACAGGCGATGGCTTCATTATTTCGTGAATTTTCGTCTCAGGATTTGAAACAACCAGATCTCTCAGAGAAAATGTAGCTATCAGCATATCTTTCTCGCTGGTTACAAAAAGGTTGTAAAGCGACTCTGCTTCTGGTTTTTGAGTTCTGAAAATAGCAAATACCTCTTCAATAGTCATATTTCCTGTGAAGGACATAATTTCGGTTGACATAATGCTTCCAACGGCATGATCAGGATATTCAAGCAATTCACGAACTTCCTGCGAAGTATCTTCTTCCATTTCATTGAGCAAAAGTTCAACTTTGTCATCACCAAGAGCATCAAAAATATCAGCAACCTCATCGGCTGGCATTTTATCCAAAACATCAGCTGCTTTTTCTATTGGTAAACTCTTTATAATATGAACCTGAGTTTCGACTTCAAGTTCCTCCAAAACATCGGCAGCCTGTTCCTCGTCAAGTCCGGAAAAAACGTTGGCACTGGCCTTTAATCCAAGATCTTCGATAATATCGGCGAGGTCGGAAGGATGCAATGTTTGAAGTTTTTTATATGTCTTGGAAAGCTTAATGTTTTGATTTGAAAAGTTGATTGCTTCCAAATCTTCCCATAAAATAAATTTTGACGGAATCGTTGATCCAACAACCGAAAGTCCGTATTTAATAGGTTTTGCAATTCCAATACGTCTGAGCAATCCTTCAATACCAATATCAACTGCTACAGCAAACGACCCATTAGCCAACGAAACCAATCGCACATCGTTTACGCGAACTAATTTGCGCCCATTCAGGTCGATAATTTGCTTATCAAGAACCGATTCAATTAGCGATAAATCGTTATTAATATTCTCTGGTGAAAGATCAACTAATTGCTGGGCAATAACTTTAATCTTGCCACTAATCTTCTCGACATGAAAATGCTGAAACAGGTAATACAATACTTGTTTATTCCGCTTTATTTTGATACCGGTAACGGCCGGATGCCCTGAATTAAAATTTGAAGAATCAGATTCAACCAGTAAATCCTTGACAATTCCAAGGTACTTTCCTTCTGAATTATATGCCTTAACACCGACAATCCGGCTTAAATAAAATGTGGTGATAGTGGTCATTATGCACCTCCCGTTTTTACGACACAGCGGGAGAGCCCTAAAATGGAAAGCCTTCCTGCTACATCAGGTTAATAAATCGTATATCCGCAGGCCCTTCGTCCATTTCAAAATTTTATTGGTTTGCGCGGCAAAAATAAAAAAAATATCAGGTAATTGACCTGTATGTAACAATTAATAAAGAGTAAATGAATTATATAGCTTATCTTTTGTTCTAAAGAGTTGTAAAACTCATAAAATCAGAACAATATATAACAGTAATAATTATTTAACAGGCAAGGGGAATTGAAAAGCTAAATTTACTCCCTTTCCCAAATTCACTTTCGACCCAGATTTTTCCACTATGTTTTTCAACGAATTCTTTGCAAATGATTAAACCCAATCCGGTTCCCTTCTCGTTTTGGGTTCCTAATGTTGTATGGTTCTCGTCGATTCTGAATAATTTAAAAATATCTTCCTGGCGAATACCAACTCCTGTATCACTTACAGTTACGCTTATTTCGGTTTTTGTTCGTTCGGCAGATACTACAATTTCCCCTTTGGGTTTAGTAAATTTTATCGCATTGGATATTAAATTTCTTAAAACGGTACTAATCATCGACCGGTCGACAAATGCAATTAATTTCCCGGGTAATTTTTGATATATGTTTATAGCTTTTTGTTCTGCTGAATTTGACAGAACATTAATTGCTTCGTTAATAAGCGATCCCATTTCAAGATACTCTGGCGAGAATTCAAGTTTCCCGGTTTGTGAACGTGACCAATCGAGCAAATTTTTAAGCAGAGTATAAGCTAGTTGCGATGAGTTTTGTATTAAAGCAGCAAATTCTTCTATTCCCTCGTAATTTTTTTCCTTTACTTGTTCTTCCAGCAAACTACTTAAGCCCAGGATACTATTAAACGGGCTTTTTAAATCGTGTGCAATGATCGAAAAAAACTTATCCTTAGTGGCATTTAATTCCCGCAAACTGGCTTCACTCTCCTGCAATGCTTTCTCTGCCTTTTTACTATCAGTAATATCAACCCCAATACCGGCTATTCCTTCTATTTTACCTTTTGAATTACGCAACAACGTATTGCACCAATGAATTAATCGTGATTCACCTTTCCTGGTCAATATCTCATTCTCATAATGAACGGGAACAATTTCTTCATCTATATTTTTGAAAAGATCAGTTCGTACGGTAGCGTTAGGCGGAATAAAAAAATCAAACCAGCTTTTACCAATAATTTCATCCTGAACCCAGCCTGTAAGTTTTAAAAGATAGTCGTTGGCAAAAGTTATATTACCATTAATATCGAGCATTACGCTAACCATATTTACATGCTTCATAATGTCTCTAAAACGACGTTCACTTTCCTGCTGTGCTTGTTCTGCAAGTTTTTGATCGGTGATATCAGTGAAAATGGTGGCAAAATGGTTGTTTTCAGGCGAAAAAACTGATATTTGAAAATAGCGTTCAAGTGGTTGAAAATAAATTTGAAATGAACGATGTTCGCCGGTTTTTACAACATGAGCATAAATGTTAAGGTAAGGCGCATCTCCTGTCTGATAGAGCTCTGATGCCAATTTCCCGATAGCGTTTTGCGCTTTTATTCCAATTAGCTTTTCAAACGAAGAGTTGACATTTAATATCCGGTAATCGACAGCATTTTGATCCTGATCATAGATCATTTCGTGAAGGGCAAAGCCTTCGTTCATTTCACTAAACAAAGTCCGAAATCTGTTCTCGCTCTCTTTAAGGGCTTCCTCATTACATTTTTGTTGAGTTATGTCTTGTATGATCCCAAATACAATTTTTCTATCTTTATCATAAACTGCCTGAGAATAAATGTCTTTTACTTCACCTGTATGCGGTATTTTTATCTTAAACTCAATGTTATAAGGAATATTATTCTCAAGTAATTGTTTCATTGCCTCGTCTAATTTCCGCCGGTATTCCTGGAGTGGCAATGTTTTAATAAATTCATATTCTTCCTGATAGTTGGATAACCCATAGATAACCTTCGCTCCATCTGAAGCAATAATTTTTTTGGTGTCGACATGTAATTCCCAGTTGCCAAAACGTGCAGCTATTTCAGCTCTTTTTAGCCTGGCCGCACTTAACATGTTAAGTTCTTCGGATTGCTTACGTTTTGTAATATCAACAAATGTGCCTTCCATATACAAGGATTCCCCCGCACTATTCCGAACAATGCGCGAATTTGATGATACCCAAAACATTGTACCATCCCGGTGCTTAAATCTTAATTCCAAATCTTTTGCATAACCTTCGCTTAATAGCTTTTCAATCAATATTTCTCTATCTTCAGGAGTAAAATAGAGTTGTTCAACTACATTATCAATTGAACAAATCATTTCTTCAGGCGAATCGTAACCAAACAACCGGGCAAAAGTTGGATTTATATGTTGCAATTTACCGTCAAGTGATGACTGGTAAATTCCTTCAACTGAATTTTCAAAGATATCCCGATAGTGTTCTTCTGTTTCCTTAAGCGCTTCTTCAAGTTTTTTCTTCTCTCTTAATGAATTAATTAAACTATTAAATGAAACTGAGAAATCGCCCAGAAAATCAACTTGTTGGTTATAATCTCCTTTAGCAATTTCCTGAGTTTGCCAAACTAAATGACGTAAGTTTGCCTGTAATTCTTTAAAAGGATCGATTAATCGATTTTTTTGAGGAGCTTCAACAGTTAAGTTTCCAGCCGAGAGATTAATAATGAATTCCCAACTTTCAAGATATTTCTGAACTAAATTCGATATCTCAGTTCTCAGCTGTATATATTCCTGGTTATCGCAGCTATCAATTAGCTGGGCGCCTATTTTTTTAACTTTTTCAAAACTCCCGTTAGTAATAGCCGAAATTAATTCGGATAGCTGTATGATTAAGGGATTGACTGACATAGTAATTAATTTGGTTTAGCTTCAAATCGGCAAACCCGGTCTCCTTTCGACCAGCAATCTACCTCCTTAACAACGAACTTTTTTCCGGTAAAGCTTTCAAGGATTCCAGCGATGAATCCTTCATCGTAATCGCACACTGTTTCATCAGTCACCGGTAATCCCGAACAATCAAGATCTTCAGTAACAACCAATGTTAGTTCCATTTTTTCCAGGTTGGTTTTTTCAATTCTTAAGATACCAACATTCAACTCTTTAAATTTAGTCTGAAGCTGAGCTACAAAATCAGGAAATGGCAGGGAAACATCCAGTACATTTAAGGTAAATTCTTTCCCTGCAAGATATCCTGCTTCGTAAAATAGTTGAGCGGCTTTTTCTCCGCCAAATTGTTTATTCAATATACTTCGGAGTGAATATTGCATTAACCGGTAAACAGCAACGTTAGTTGTATTACCCAGATTTGGCCGTCCCAAAGTTATATCGCCAATGTCGGCCCATTTAAAGGTATATTTATCACTCCGCATATTCTATACTGACAATTGGTTTATAATTTTCCCTTTCTACTAAAGCTGAATGCTCTAAGATACAAATAAAATTAAGAAACGATGAGGAATCTTTTTTGATGATTGTTATAAGTTACGCAAAAAATACCCAACAATTGTAAAAAATATCGATCCTTGATTCAGGTTAGATTCTAGCCATATTTTGCTCCCAACAATTCAACAAAACTTTTCGGAATAGCTAAACCCAGTCCATTTTCGCCATATTTTTGGGCATGATATGAATCAACCTGCCTGAATCGTACAAAAATCCGTTCATTAAATTTTCCACGGATGTCAATGTTTGAATCTTTAACGTGAAATATCCCTCCCGTCTAAGGCAAGACAAACCGAAAATGAATTGGAGCGAAGCGGAAATCCGCGAAGCGAATAAATGGATTTTCGCTTCACTTCAATTCACAAACTCAATTCCATTTTGTTGGATTTTTAGAAAAAGAGATAATATTAATACGAAAATTCTAAGACGTCTGTTTAAATTTAATTTAAAACTCAATACTCACCCCGTCGCATCTTCGATGCTCTGCCCCTTCTACACGTAGAGAGGGAAAAAGTCCGATTTATCGGACTTGGGGTGAGTCAAAAAAAATAGAATTAAGGTTAAAATTCTTCAATAAAAAATTTTAAACAGTTTCTAGGACGTTGAACAAAAAATTATTCGAATGAAACCGGTTTGTAAGATAGCAGCAGGCTATTCCCGTTTTGTGAATTCTACCTTTGACAAATTAAACTTTTTATTTGATTTTTAGAATCTGTCAAAGTAGAATTAAATTATTACTGAATCTGAATTTAAATAATTAATCATTACTTTTGTGTCCATATAAATCACGATATCATTTGTTTTGGAATCGTCTTTTTACATAACAACCCTTGTAAAAACTTACCGGCGGTTATTCAATTGCCTCATGTTTTATAATTAATCCCCTTCGGATTTGTGATCCTGTGCTCAAATCCCAGATTCCTCTTTTTATACAATAATCATTTATAATTAATCATTCATCATTGCGTTGCCATGTTTGAAAAAATTACCCAACATACTATAGCTCCTTCGCGGACTGCTTCTTCCGAAGGTAACTTTTACGAAAAGAAAGAAAACGGATTTGGTCCGGGGATGAACGAACGCATCCAGAAACTGCGAAAACTGAGCGTTGAAACCGAACCATCGTTATCGATTGAACGAGCGTTGCACGAAACTGCTTTTTACAAGGAAAACTATGGAAAGCTCTCGGTACCGGTTTTACGTGCTGCCAATTACCTCGATCATTGCCAAAAGAAAGCCATTTACATTGGCGAAGGCGAACTGATTGTGGGCGAACGCGGACCAAAACCGAAATGTGTGCCAACTTTTCCTGAATTGACTTGTCACAGTGTGGAAGATTTGAATGTACTGAACACCCGCGAATTGCAGCGTTACACCATCAGTCAGGAAGATATCGATACCTACGCGAAAGAAGTAATCCCGTATTGGGCAGGCCGAACACAACGCGAACGCATTTTCAGCCATGTTCCGCAGGAGTGGCGACTGGCTTACGAAGCCGGGATGTTCACCGAATTTATGGAACAACGTGCCCCGGGACACACCGCCCTCGACGGTAAAATTTACAACAAAGGGATGCTCGATTACAAACGCGAAATTGCCGCTAATCTGGCCGCTCTCGATTACCTGAACGACACTGAAGCCACCGATAAAGCCGAAGAATGGAAAGCTATGGACATTTCGTGCGATGCCGTGATTTTGTTTGCCGAGCGCCATGCCGACCTTGCTGAAGAAATGGCCAAAACCGAATCCGACCCGAAACGCAAAGCCGAACTTTTGCAGATTGCCGAAGTTTGCCGCTGGGTTCCGGCTAATGCCCCTCGCAACTTCTGGGAAGCCATTCAAATGTACTGGTTCTGCCACCTGGCCATCATCACTGAATTAAACGGCTGGGACGCCATGAATCCTGGGCATTTCGATCAACACCTTGCTCCGTTCTACGAACTGGAACTGGCTGCCGGAACTCTCGATCGTGAAAAGGCTAAAGAATTATTGTCGTGCTTTTGGATAAAAGTAAATAACCATCCGGCACCACCTAAGGTTGGAATCACTGCGCGTGAAAGCGGAACCTACAACGACTTTACCAACATCAACATTGGTGGTATTAAAGCTGATGGAAGCGACGGAACCAACGACGTTTCTTACCTGATGCTCGAAATTCAGGAAGAATTACATATTCTACAGCCGGGTTGTTCGGTGCACATCAGCGCCAAAACTCCGGACAAATTTTTGCATGCCGCTGCTAAAGTCATTCGCCAAGGACACGGTTATCCGTCGGTTTTCAATCCTGATGTGTATGTGATGGAACTGATGCGCCAGGGAAAATCGTTAACCGACGCCCGCGAAGGTGGATGCAGCGGATGTATCGAAGTGGGTGCATTTGGTAAGGAGGCTTATCTGCTTACCGGCTACCTCAATGTTCCAAAGATATTGGAAGTTACCCTTAATAACGGCGTTAATCCGGTTACCGGCATCCAGGTCGGTCCGCAGACAGGCGACCCACGCACCTTTGCAAATTACGAAGATCTTTACCAGGCATTCCTGAAACAGTTGCACTATGTAGTCGATTTGAAAATGCGCGTAAGCAATTACATCGACCGAATGTTTGCCAAATATGCCCCGGCGCCTTTCCTTTCAATCGTGATTGAAGATTGCGTAAGCCGCGGAAAAGATTACTACGACGCAGGTCCGCGCTACAATACAAGCTACATTCAGTGCTGCGGTTTGGGAACAATTACCGATAGTTTGGCTGCTCTGAAAAAACATGTTTTCGAAAGCAAAACCTTCAGCATGGACCGTGTGCTGAATGCTGTCCTGAAAAACTTTGAAGGTGAGGAAGTGTTGCGCCAAACCATCATGAACCGCACGCCATTCTTCGGAAACGATAACGATTATGCCGATTCGATTGCTGTTCGCGTTTACAATGATTTGGTTGATACCATCGACGAAAAACCGAACATCAAACCTGGCGGGAAATATCACCTGAACATGCTTTCAACCACTTGCCACGTGTATTTTGGTAAAGTGATGGGGGCCACGCCAAACGGTCGTATGGCCGGAAAATCAATTTCCGACGGAACCTCGCCATCTCATGGAGCCGACACACACGGACCTTCGGCAGTGATCAAATCAATGACCAAATTCGACCATGTTAAATCGGGCGGAACATTGCTCAACCAGCGTTTTCTGCCAAGTTTGCTGAGCAAAGACGAAGACGTTCGTAAATTAGGTCACCTCATTCGCAGTTACTTTACTCTGGGCGGACACCATATTCAATTCAACATTGTGGATACCGCAACGCTAAAAGCAGCACAGGCTTGTCCTTCCGACTACAAAGACCTGATGGTGCGCATGGCTGGTTATTCCGACTATTTCAACGACATGAACGGTGATCTTCAGCAAGAAGTAATTGAACGTACTGAAAACGATGGGTTTTAAAGACTTTTTAAACCCTGAAGGTTTTAGAAACCTTCAGGGTTTAAATCCTTTTATATTCGATATTAAACGCTACGCCATTAACGACGGGCCGGGCATTCGCATTGTCATTTTTACCAAAGGCTGCAACCTCAATTGCACCTGGTGCCACAATCCGGAAAGCATTTCGCCCAAACAGGAAAAAATGTATGCAGCAAACAAATGTATCGGCTGTGGTACTTGCGTTGAGGCTTGTCCGGTTGATGCGCTTACATTGACTTCCGAAGGAATTGTGACAGACATCGATCGTTGCACTTTGTGTGGTAAATGTGCCGAAGTTTGTCCGACGATGGCCATCGAAATGTCAGGGCACACGATGACGGTTGAGGAGATTATGAACGAAATTGAGAAAGAGCGGGTGTTCTTCGACCAATCGGGCGGCGGGGTTACTTTTTCGGGCGGCGAACCGTTGTTGCATCCCGAATTTTTGATCGAACTTTTGGACGAATGTGGCCGGCGCAACATTCACCGGGCTGTTGACACGGCAGGATTGATCAATACCGAAATTCTGCTGGAGGTAGCCAAACGCACCGATCTGTTTTTGTATGATTTGAAGTTAATGGACTCAGAAAAACACCGTCGCTGGATTGGCGTTCCGAACGAAAAAATTCTGGAAAACCTGAAGATTTTGTCTGCTACCGGAGCCCGAATTTTTATCCGCATTCCGCTGATTGGAGGCGTAAATGATGATGCCGAAAATATGGAAGCAACGGCAAAGTTTGTGTCATCACTTTCCGGAGAAAGGAAACCGGTAAGCCTGTTGCCCTACCACAAAATTGCCCAGACGAAATACCAAAAGCTTGGTCGTCCCGACGATTTTCAACTATTGCAGGAACCTACCAAAGAAGCCAAAGAGCAAGCGCTAGCTATCTTTAAAAAGTACGGAATTGAGGCGCAAATAGGCGGTTAATATTTATTCAGTTTTTGGTTTTCCCCACAAAAGTACAATCACAATTCCAACAAGGGCTGCCATTACTGATGAGGCAATTGCGTCTACAAGCATTGGAGTAACGCTATTGAACATGGTTGTCATTGAATAGAACGACAGATCAACAGTGAGTGAGTACATACATCCGAAGAAAGCGCCAATTTTTAAGCCATCGAGCCAGGTTGTGCAACCTGTTCCTTTCAAAAACAGTGTTAAAAACAGAGCGTAAAGAAGGCAAGAGAGGATCATTGCCCACCAAATCATTCCCATATCTGGTCTGTTAGCGCACTGATTCGAATTGGACTGCATATAATCCATTAACAACATGCCGTAGATTAGCCAACCTAAAAAGAAATTAGCAATTCCACCATAAATGGTTCCCTTCAAAATCTGTGTGTTCATACAAGTAAGTTTTAGAGTTTACATGAACTTACTTACGGTAAACCACTAATAATGATACTTTTTAAAGCAGAAAGTTTTATAAGCTACCGATTCAGGCTGAATGGACTTAAGTACAGGCTTGTATTTTCTCCTGAAATTAACTCCGAAAGTAATAAGCCAGTAGCAGGTGCCAGCGTGACGCCCATCATGGAATGGCCAGTTCCGATGAATACATTACCGAATTGGGGCACTTGCCCAATAAACGGCAAACCATCGAACGAACAAGGGCGGTGACCTTGCCAGATTTGCTCATCTTTAATTTCGATTCCCTTTTCCGAAGGGTAAAACTCGCCAACGGCTTTTATAATCTGGTCAACGCGCGTTCTACGAATTTTCATATCGCCGTAACCGATCTCCATGCCGCCTCCAAATTGGGTTAGCCCGTTGCCGAGCGGAGTTACCGCCACATTAGCATCCGACAGCAATGCAGGAAGGTGAATTTCAGCCGAAGTTTTTACCTTGAAACTGTATCCTTTCCCGGGTTGAACAGCCAGTCGTAACCCAAGCTGCTTCATTATCGGTGAGCTCCACATCCCTACTGTGATAACCAACTGGTCGAATCCAAATGTGCCCTGCGACGTTTCCACACCAATTGCTTTTGTTCCGGATGTTTTGATTTTCGCCAAAGCACAATTGCGGATTAGCTGTACTCCTGAATGCTCCAGATGGTTGATCAGCGATTTCATCAACGCCGCGGGATTCAGATGATCATCGGAATGATAATACACCCCACCCAAAACATCGGGCATTGCATCTGGCTCCAATAAAAACACATCGTTTCGCGAAAGTTCACTCACTTCCAGCCCGGCACGACGGGCAATTTCGGCTTCTTTCAACAATTCGTCACCTGTTTCTTGCGATTTGTATAACATCAATAAACCCTTTTCCCAGAATGGAAAACCAAGTTCCCCCAAAGCTTTCATTTGCTGATAAAGTCCTTTGCTGAACAGACTCAGGTCTTTTAGAACCGGTATCGATTCGCGAACATGTTTCTCGGTTGCTGCACCTGTAAAGCGAAGGTACCAGTGGAGTAATCCGGCGTTGGGCGCTATCCTTGCAGCAACTGACGAAGCCGGCTTGAACAGGTTTATCATTCCTTTATGAAGCATTCCCGGTGAAGCCAGCGGAATCACGTGACTGGGAACAATCAGTCCGGCATTGCCATACGAACAGCCATCGGTTAGGTCTCCCTTGTCGATTACAGTTACTTCGGCTCCTTTCTTTTGCAGGTAAAATGCAGTGAACAGCCCAACTACACCACCTCCAACAATTAAAATTTTGCTCATGTTCTTTTTATTAAATTACCTGAAAACCAAATGCATACGGATCATCTTCATCGTCGATAAAAATATTGTTGAACCCAGTTATTTTGGCCCAGCCCTCGATGCTTGGAATGATGGCATCTTTATCGCCAACCTTTACCGTGTCTTCAACCTTACCTAAAAACTGGCTGCCAATAATGCTTTCGTGAAGAAATTTGTCGCCCTTCTTCAGTTTGCCGCGTGCAGACAATTGCGCCATTCGGGCCGAAGTGCCTGTGCCGCAAGGCGAGCGGTCGATAGCTTTGTCGCCATAAAAAACCGCGTTACGTCCGTCGGCTTCTTCCGAAAGTGTTGCCCCGGTCCATTCGATATGGCTTACTCCCGAAATCTGCGGATTTTCCGGATGTTGGAACGAATACTTTTCATTAATAAGCGTTCGCAATGGCCTGCTAAAAGAAACTAACTCGTCAGCGGTGTATTTTTCAATGCCCTTAAAGTTTTCCTGAGGATCGACAATGGCATAGAAATTTCCGCCGTAAGCCACGTCGAAAGTGAGTTTCCCGAGGTGTGGCGATTCTACTTCCAGATCCTTTCCAGCAAGGAACGAAGCCACATTGGTCAACTTCACCGAAGTCACTTTTTTGCCGTTCATCTGGTATTTTACGCGAATTAATCCTGCCGGAGCTTCCACCAGTAATTCGCCCGGAACTTTTGGCGTAACCAATCCCTGCTCAATGGCCACTGTAACCGTACCGATGGTCCCGTGACCGCACATCGGCAGGCAGCCGCTGGTTTCGATAAATAAAATGCCCATGTCGTTGGCCGGATCTGAAGGCGGGAAAAGGATACTTCCCGACATCATATCGTGGCCTCGGGGTTCGAACATCAGGCCGCGACGAATCCAATCGTAATCGCGCATAAAATGCAACCGCCGCTCGAACATATTTTTCCCTTCCAGAATAGGCGATCCTCCGGCAACCACACGCACCGGGTTTCCGCAGGTGTGAGCATCGACACAAAAGAATGTTTTTGCTGCCATGGTCCTTACTTTTTAATTGGTTCTTTACTGAGTTGCCCATCCACGCGACGCCAGATATTTAGTGGATTGGCATCTTTCAACTCGTCGGGCAAATAACTTTCTGGTGCATCCTGGAAAGCAACAGGCCGCACAAACCGTTTAATCGCATCCACCCCAACCGAAGTAAAACGGCTGTCGGTAGTCGAAGGGAAAGGTCCTCCGTGTTGCATGGAATAGCATACTTCAACTCCGGTCGGAACGCCGTTAAAAATCAGACGACCAACTACTTCCTGAATGGTTTCAATTTCATTTTTAAAATGCTCAATATCTCCGGAAGTTCCCATCACCGAAGCGGTCAACTGTCCTTTAAAAGATTTCAATACTTGAATAAATTCATCTCTTCCATCGCATTCAATCAAGAGCGAAAATGGTCCAAATATTTCCTCGGCCAAATCAGGATTTTTAATGAAATCTTTTCCTGAAACGCTTGCCACAACCGGGCGCCCTTTCAATTCTGAAGCAACTTCAGTCGATTCTGCCAATTTGGTTACTTCCTGATTTCCGAAGAAAAGACTGGTTTTCAGTTCAAAGTTTTTGCTGATGTTCTGGTGCAGCATTTTCTCCGGCTGAAGATTAGTAATCTGCTCAACCAATTTCGATTTTAGTAACTCGGTTTCTTCTGATTTCAAAGCAATTAGTACACCCGGATTGGTACAAAATTGACCCGCGCCTAAATTTATTGACGATGCCAATGTTACAGCCAGCTTTCCAATGTCAGCTTTTACTTTTTCAGGCAAAAGAATTACCGGATTCACGCTGCCCATCTCAGCAAAAACAGGGATGGGCTCTTCGCGTTTTTGTGCCAATTCGTACAAACTTTTCCCTCCCTGTAACGAGCCGGTAAACGCAACAGATTTCACGCCAGGATGCAATACCAATTGTTGACCTACTGAAAAGTCGATGGCATTGAGCGAAGAGAAAACTCCGTCGGGCATTCCTGTTTTTTGCGCCGCGCGAATAATAGCCCCGGCCACCAATTCGTTGGTTCCGGCATGATAGGGGTGAGCTTTCACAATCACCGGGTTTCCGGCAGCCAGGGCCGAAGCCGTGTCGCCACCGGCTGTTGAAAAGGCGAGTGGAAAGTTACTGGCGGTAAATACCACCACCGGACCTACCGGCTGAAATATTTTGCGGATGTCGGAACGTGGTAACGGCATTCGTTGTGGCAGAGCCGTATCAATCGAAGCATCCACCCACGAGCCATCTTCCAAAACCGAAGCAAAAAGCCGAAGTTGATTTACGGTTCGTCCGCGCTCGCCTGTAATTCTGCCTTCAGGCAAACCCGATTCGGAACAAGCTCTTTCAATTAATTCCTCACCCAGAGCTTCAATTTCCTCGGCAATGGCTTTCAGGAATGTGGCTTTTTCTGTTCCGCTTTTGCGTTTGTAAACCGAATAGGCTTGTTGAGCTTTACTTACAGCCTGTTCAGTTTCGGTGGCGGTTGCCTGAACAAACAATTCGGGCAACTTATGGAGACTTGTTGGACTGAAAGTTTTAAAGCTAATTGTTCCATCAGCCAACAAATCATTTCCTATGTAATTCTTCCCGTGAATCATGGCCTGTTGATTAAAGGTTGAAGTAATCGGGCAATTCAGGACGGTTGGCCAATGCTGTATTTAAAATAGCCAGAATACGTTCGCGTTCGGCGCCAATTAATGGAAGTCGCGGAGCACGCACGTTTTCGTTGCCCAAACCAGTTAGTGTTTCAGCCAACTTAATGTTTTGAACCAGTTTGGTTGAAACATCCAATTCGAGTACCGGAAGAAACCAGCGATAAATCGCAAGCGCTTCCTGAATTCTACCAGCTTTTATGAGTCGATAAATAGCCACTGTTTCGCGTGGAAAAGCACACACCAGTCCGGCCACCCAGCCATCGGCACCCATCAGTAAACTTTCCATTCCGAGCGTATCCACTCCGGTTAAAACAGCGAAGCGGTTGCCAAACGCATTTTTCATTCGGGTTACATTCGATATGTCGCGGGTAGATTCTTTTACTGCCTGTATGGTCGACAAATTTTCGAGTTGACGAAACATATCCGGCGAAATCCAAATTTTATAATCAGCAGGATTATTGTATAAAATGATAGGCAATTCGGTTGCCTGAGCCACTGCACTGAGGTAAGTTACAGTTTCGCGATCATCAGAGGTATATCGCATTGGAGGCAAAAGCATTAAACCATCGGCACCGTTGTCACGTGCTTTGAGTGCGGCGTTAACTGCCACTTTCGTCGATTGTTCAGCCACGTTCATCAATACCGGAACTTTCCCCGATGCCGCTTTTACCGTGTGTTTCAACAAAGCATCTTTCTCATCCTGAAGCAATGTACTGGCTTCACCAAGCGACCCTCCTAAAATAATGCCATCCACCCCGGCTTCAATCTGAGCGTTCAAATTCACATCAAAAGCGTCAAAATCCAATTGATCGTCGGCAGTAAATTTTGTTGTCACAGCCGGAAATACTCCTTTCCATTCAAATTTCATATTAAATGTATTATTTGTTTATAATTCTTTACTTTGCAATAAAAGACAATAATGTCTTTTATTGCAAAGTTATTTAGAATGATTCCGAATAATATTTATATTTTATCCTGAACTAATACGATCTTATCATTGTTTGGTAGTCTGATAAATATGAAATGAATATTTAATACTATATCGATAGATGAAGATTCTACCATTTAAAATTGCAAAGCCGGTAAATGAATCGGTTTGGATACAAAATGAATACCAGCCACATTTATACGATATCCTGCATCAACACGATGAATTTCAGATTACCCTGATCCAGGAGAGCACGGGAAATCTGATTGCCGGCAACCGAATCTGTGAATTTGGACCCGGCGATATATTTGTTTTCGGAGCCCGTTTACCACATGCTTTCCGCAACGACGCTGTTTTTTATCAACCGGAACAAAACCTCAAAGTACGGGCTCTTTCGATATATTTTGATTGGAATGTATTCGGGAACCAATTTTGGTTGTTGCCTGAAAACAAAGTGATTGTCGACTTTGGCAATAAAGCTGAAAGAGGAATCCATTTCAAATCGGGACAAAACCAATCATTGATTTCTGAAATTGAAAATCTCTCTACAGCCACTGAAGCTAATCGGTTAGTCAGGTTATTATCGGTTATGTTGCAAATGGCAAAATCAAATGATTTGGAAATATTATCGACAGAAGGCGCATATAATAAACTAAACGAAAACGAAGAAAAAAGACTGGATGCCATTTACAGGTTTACCTTGAAAGAATATTCGCGTGCAATTAGTTTGGATGAAATTGCAGGTGTTGCAAATATGACGATAAATTCGTTCTGTCGTTACTTTAAAGCTCGAACACGAAAGTCGTACCTCGATTTTTTGACAGAATTCCGAATTGGACAGGCTTGCAAATTGCTTCAGCAGGAAGAAATTGGAATTGCCGATATTGGATATAAGGTCGGGTTTGGAAACTTATCCAATTTCAACAGGAAGTTTAAGGAACACAATGGTTGTACGCCAAAAGAATACCGCACAAAACAAAAATTAATATAGTTATCTATTTCAATATATTCTAAAATTACGTCTTTAGTCGTATTAATATTGATCAAATAAACACGAAATTTCGAACCCTTTTTGAGTTAAAAAAAATAGGATGTTTCATCACATACTTATACCTTTATTAGCAGCTGTTTTCTTGGCCATCAATATGGGAGGCACAAGCATATCGCCTTCTTTTTCTGCGGCTTATGGCGCTAACGTCATTCGAAAATCAGCTATCCCCGGACTTTTTGGTATCATGGTTTTTCTTGGGGCGATGGTCGCCGGAAAAGGTACTTCAACTACCTTGGGAAAAGACTTAATATCTCCTGCAATAATGAGTTGGGAATTGGTGACCATTATTCTGGGCTCGGTCGGACTTACTTTATTTCTGGCTAATATTCTGGGCATTCCGCAGTCTAATGTACAAACAACAGTTTTTGCAATTTCAGCTCCGGCAGTTTATTTTCATCAGTTTAATGCCCACAAAGTATTTGTTGAAATTGTTCCAACCTGGTTTATAGCTCCGTTCCTTTCGTTTACGATCTGTTATTTATTCGGGAAATACGTTTACACTCCTCTTCGAAAAAAGGGATACCTGACTTACGGACAACTGTCACAGCATCGGGCAGTAAAAACAATAATTGTAGTGATGTCGCTCTATGTCGCCTTCTCAATAGGCGCAAACAACGTGGCAAATGCAGTTGGGCCAATTGCTTCGATGACATCATACGAATTACAACTGCCTTTCGAAGGAAATGGTTTTTCCATAATCATGGTCCTCTCGACATTAATCGTGGCGCCAAACTTTGCTATTGGTGCCTCAATTCTTGGAAATAAAGGTTTAGAAAATACAGGGAAAGGAATATTCCTTTTTGGTCCGTTCGAAGCCATTATCATTTCGTTTGTAACTGCAAGTATATTGCTTGTTTCTTCAGTCACTCGTGGAATTCCAACCTCATTAATTCAGCTGAATGCAGCGGCTATTATTGGCATCGGTATTGCAAGGTTGGGAGCGAAAAACATCTTCAGAAAAACAGCTGTCAACAAGTTTTTCGTAATGTGGATTATTGCACCAATTATTGCATTTTGCTTATCATTGACGTTGACGTACCTGATAGATAAGATGGGCTATTTATAAATACTCCGAAGTCTTACTTCATTTTAGCTTTAAGCTCCAGTAATTTGATGACATTGCTATAATCGTCATCAGAACGTACTTCTACCGAAACAGCCCGAAGCTGGCCATAGCGTTTAGCATTTCTGAAGTCAACTTTAATTGATTCCGGGAGAGTGCTTGCTTCAATAATTGGTTCAGCTTTATCGCCAAACCAAAAAGAAACCCGGAAAGTATCTTTGATTACACCAATCCAATACAACGTTTGCTTTTTCCTCACGGCCTTGTACAACCAGCTTTTCCCATCGTTGTAAAAGCGCCATTCTTCGGTAACATTCAGGTGTTTATCGTATAGGTAATCTACCAGTTTTTCCCAGTAAATGCTGTTCTCACCAATAATTCCAAAAATCAGTTCATCAGTTGGCTGAACGGTCGGGTCTGTTAATACAATAGGTTCCATAACGCTTATATTTTGATATTCATCAAATTTACAAAGAATAAGTCTCATAAAAAGAAAAATCCCCGTCAGTTTATCTGACAGGGATTTTATTATCCGAATAGAATTTAATTAATCAGCAAGATTAAAACGGAAGAAACCGGTTACACTCAAACCTTTGGATTGACTTTTCAGATAATCCGAAACAGTTTGTTTGTTTTCTTTAATGAAAGCTTGATTCAACAAAGTACTTTCCTTATAGAATTTTTCCAGAGCACCCATTGAAATTTTATCGAGCATTGCTTCTGGTTTTCCTTCCTGACGGAATTTTTCCTTGGCAATTTCCAATTCTTTTTCAACAACTTCAGCAGGAACATCGCCACGGTCAACAGCAACAGGGCTCATAGCAGCTACCTGCATAGCAACGTCTTTGGCAACTTGTTCATCAACATTTGCCTGGTTAAAACCAACCAAAGTCGATAGTTTATTTCCTGGGTGGATATAAGCTACTACGCTTGCAGCATCAATTTTACGGTAATATGGCAAATCTAATTTTTCGCCAATAACACCGGTTTGTTCAATCACATGATTTTCAACAGTGCGTCCATCGAGTTCTAAAGCTTTAACAGCCTCCAAATCTGCAGCATTGTTTGCAATAGCAACATCAAGGATACGTTCAGCAAAAGCAACAAAATTTTCATTTTTAGCTACAAAGTCGGTTTCGCAATTTAAAACAACAATCGCTCCTGAAGTTTTATCAGCGTTTACTTTTGCTAAAACAACACCTTCACTTGCTTCGCGGTCAGCACGTTTGCTGGCAACAAGCTTACCTCTTTCGCGAATGATATCAACTGCACGGTTAAAATCGCCTTCAGCTTGAGCAAGAGCTGATTTACAATCCATCATCCCTGCTCCAGTTGCTTTACGCAACTTCATTACATCTCCAGCACTAATTTCCATAGTATTAATATTTTAATGGGTTGCTAAACGATTATTCATCAATTTCTCCGTCAATTTCTTCGTCATCGTCTTCGATGTCTTCATCTTCTTCGTCGAAATCTTCTTCGTCAGCAACTTTTACTTTTTTACCTTTTGCTTTTGGTTCTTTGTCGTCATCTTCATCTTTTTCGCGTTCAACTTTACGTTCAGAAAGTCCTTCGCGAATAGCATCAGTCATAGCTTTTACTATAAGGTTGATTGACTGAGAAGCGTCGTCGTTCGCTGGAATAACAAAATCAATTCCTTCCGGATCGGAGTTGGTATCAACCATTGCGAATACCGGGATTCCGAGACGTTGTGCTTCACGAACTGCGATTTTTTCTTTCAATACGTCAACTACAAAAAGAGCGGCAGGCAAGCGAGTCAAATCGGCAATACTGCCTAACATTTTCTCAAGTTTAGCGCGCTGACGGCTAATCTGAAGTTTTTCACGTTTCGAAAGCGCATCCCAGCTACTATCTTTTGTCATTTTGTCTATAGAGATCATTTTCTTAACAGCTTTCCTGATAGTCGGGAAGTTGGTAAGCATACCGCCAGGCCAGCGTTCAACAACATAAGGCATATTTACTCCGCCCACTAACTCAGCAACAATATCTTTTGCCTGCTTTTTAGTAGCAACAAATAAAACTTTACGGCCTGATTTTGCAATCTGCTTGATAGCGTTGGCGGCGTCATCAATCTTAACGATTGTTTTTTGAAGGTCGATAAGGTGGATTCCGTTTTTCTCCATAAAAATATACGGAGCCATGTTTGGATTCCATTTCCTTCTCAAGTGTCCAAAGTGAACACCTGCATCCAATAATTCCTGAAAATTTGTTCTTGGCATCTTTTTACTTTTTTCTATTTAAAAATAATCTCTTGAAAAGCAATTGCCGGGTAGCCTTTACTTTCAGAAGTAAAGAGTCTCAGCAATTTAGATCCAAATAAGAATATTTTTGTGTTAAAAATTCTAACGTTTAGAGAACTGGAACCGTTTGCGTGCACCTGGTTGTCCTGGTTTTTTACGCTCAACTTCACGAGGATCACGAGTCAGGAATCCGGCATGTTTTAATGCTGGTCTTGATTCAGGATTGATTTCGATCAAAGCGCGGGAAATACCCAACCGCAAAGCTTCAGCCTGACCAGTAATACCACCACCGTCAAGGTTTACTTTGATGTCATATTGACCGGCAACACCTAAAAGATTCAACGGTTGCATAACAACATACTGCAGGGTGCCTGTGGTAAAATATTCTTTTAACTCTCTGTCGTTAATTGTGATATTACCTTTGCCTTCGCTAACATATACACGGGCAACGGCTGATTTCCTGCGACCTAATGCGTTTACTACTTCCATTAGTTACTATTTAATTGTATTTAAATCAATTAATTTTGGATTCTGGGCTTCCTGTTTGTGTTCTGATCCAACATACACTTTCAGGTTTCCGTAAATTTTACTTCCCAGACGGTTTTTGGGTAACATACCTTTAACTGCTTTTTCAATCAGTCTTTCAGGGTATTTTGCCAATAACTCTGAAGGAGTCTGTACGCGCTGACCTCCTGGATAACCAGAATAACTCAGGTAAATTTTGTCATTTAGTTTATTACCTGTCAAACGAACTTTTTCTGCATTGATGATAATCACGTTATCACCGCAATCAACATGAGGAGTGTAACTCGGTTTGTATTTGCCTCTTAAAATTTTGGCAACTTTACTGGCCAAACGACCAAGTACCATATCAGTAGCATCAACAAGAACCCACTCTTTTGTTACCGTAGCCTTATTGGCCGAAACGGTTTTGTAACTTAGTGCATCCACTTGCTTATTTTTAAAAAATTAAATACCAAACTCGCAATTAATTAATTATCAATTGTTTTAGAAGTCGGCCACTTATTAACTCGGAACTGTTGATAAGTTTTACAGCTTCAACATTTTCAATTGTTTACAAGAACTACAAGTACGGACAATATTCGGGACTGCAAAAGTATTTTCTTTTTTTGAATTTGCAAATACTTATTTCTCTGATTGTGAAAATTAACACAAAGATTTCCAAAGCAAAAAGAGTAACATTCGACAGTAAAAAACATACTGTTCATGCAAAAAAACGATCATTTCGTTTAATTTCATTTAGTGAATTACAATTATTCGGATAGAATGAATTAATTTTATTTAAAAAGTTATCGAAAATTTTTATTCAGTGAAAATATCAATTACAAAGACTAATAATGTATTAGTCAGTTTTATGAGCTTTTTTATAGTTTTTGGTTTAATATTCCTGCTTTTCGGGAATGATTCGTTATCAAGGGGATTTTTATCAGGTGCTGTTTTTTCTTTTCCTCTTGTTTTGGCTACAAAAGGGATACAGTTTATAGTTGAAAAACAACTACATAAAGCGTCAATATCTATTATAATTCTTTCCGTATTTTGTCTTTTAACCCTCCTATTTGTATTTGTATAACAATTACTTACATCTAAAAACAAGAAAAAACTGCAAAGGGGTCTATGTCCAGATAATATACTTGGTATCAATTCGTTTTTACTTCGATTTAGATTTGTAGATTTGCCCTTCAAACAAAATTGAATGAATCGGATTTCGCAGGAACATACCACTATTTATTCTAAGGTATATTTACCTCTTTTAATACTTATGGTTATTGGCCTTCCTCTTTCTAAAGCATTGACCAGTATCGTTCCAGGAGTGTTAATGTTTTTTTGGATTGTTGATGGACATTTTTACGAAAAATTTGATCTTCTCAAAAAACGAAGAGGCACAATATTTCTTATTTCTATTTATTTTGTGTACCTGATTGGATTGCTGTGGACAAGTAGTTTTGCAAAAGGCCTGATTGACATTACAATTCAACTTCCTTTATTCGTTTTGCCATTGGTTATTGGCACATCTTCCAGGTTAAATTACACCCAGGTCAAACAAATTATGTACTTTTTTGCTATTGCGGTAGTTATAGCTTCGTTTTGTAGCGTATGGGTTTTAATGGGTTTTTCAGAACATATTATTCGAGACCCAAGAGAGATGTCGCTTTTTATTTCCCACATCCGGTTTTCACTCTTAATCAATATTGCCATTTTTTCGCTTGGATGGTATTTAATTAATTCTGAGAAGAAAAACCTGAAAGAAAAAGTATTTCTCGTCCTGACAATTATTTGGTTGGTGGTCTTCTTAATTATATTGAGATCAATAACTGGTTGGGCCGTTTTCTTTGTTGTTTCATTGATCGTTAGTTTTTATTACATACTGAAAATCAGTAGATTATTTCTAAGATTAAGTTGGCTTGTATGTCTGCTGTTTTTTTCACTGACCCCAGTTTTTTACACCCTATACATTGTTCAACAATTTTATTCCGTCGAAAAAATTCCAGCCAATATTTGTTTTCAAAAGACCCGGTTAGGAAATCTTTATAATCAAGACCTGCAGAACAAGGAATTGGAAAATGGCCATTATATCTATTTATACATGAATGAGGATGAACTGCGAGCATCATGGAATAAACGAAGTATACTGAATTACGACAGTATTTATGCCTCGGGATTTAACCGGTTTGTATTATTGAGGTACCTAACCTCGAAAGGATTTAGAAAAGACGCTGAAGGTGTTGAAAAGCTGAACAAAAATGATATTAGTAACATTGAAAACGGAATGACTAATTACCGTTTTGCCACTGCAAACTCGTTTTTTAAGAGAATTTATCAAATTGTATGGGAAGTAGATTCTTACCTGAAAGGAGGTAATCCATCGGGGCATTCGGTTACACAGAGGTTAGAATACTATAAAATGGCACTGAATATTATTAGGGAAAGACCGTGGTTTGGTCATGGCACTGGTGGTTATTATTTAGCTTACCAGAAAGAATACGATAGAAGTAAATTTTTTCCACCTGGCATATACAGACAACGATCGCACAATATGATATTTAGCTATATGATTGATTTTGGTATTATTGGCGCTATTTATATTTGTTATGCTTTGGTTGCGCCTGTTTATTCTGAAAATAAACGAAAGAGTTTTTTACTAATCACTTTTTTACTGGTTGTATCTATATCACTTATTAATGAGGATACGCTTAATAATCACGATGCAATATCATTCTTCGCGTTTTTCTATCCGTTATTTTTATATTCTGATCATGAAAAACCAAGCCATTCTATCTCTCAAAAGGAGACTTGCGAACAAATATCCTGATCATATATATTCATAAAGAACGTATGTCAGAAAACAAACTTTCCAGTGTTTCATCATTATCCCCCTTTCCTGAAGAGATAGAGGAAGGCTTTTCCCGACTGGATTCTGTTTTTTTCACCAGGGATGTTTTAGAGGTCGCTCCTGAATTGTTAGGAAAAGTATTGGTAAGGCAATTCGACAATGGACAAGTAAACCGCTATCGGATTACCGAAGTTGAAGCTTATCGCGGAATAGAAGATCTGGCCTGCCATGCCAGTAAAGGTCGGACGCCAAGAACCGAAGTTATGTTTCAGGATGGAGGGAAAATATACGTTTATCTTATTTACGGTATGTATTGGTTGCTCAACTTTGTTACCGGAGAAAAGGATCATGCCTCAGCTGTGCTTATTCGTGGAATTGAGGGTTTTTCGGGTCCAGGCCGTTTAGGACGTGAATTACAGCTCGATAAATCGTTTTATGGCGAAAATCTGGTCACTTCATCACGATTATGGATTGAAAATGCTAAACCTGTTTCAGAATTCAAAACCTCGAAACGAATTGGAATTGGTTATGCCGGAGAATGGGTAGATAAAATGTGGAGGTATTATCTGTAAACTGTCTCTTCGGGTAACCCAGTCCTATACCCGGCGTCAAGCCCAAAACTGGAAGATATGCTGTTGGCAAATTTCTCGAAAACCATCTGGGTCATCCTGCCATATCCATCACCAATCCCTTGTATCCCTAATATATCCTCAGTTGGATCAAAATGTTTCACGAAAGAATAATTTAACCCGGTTTCGGGCAAAGTAAAATCAAACCTGAACCTGATAGCAATTCCAAGCATATAATTTTGTTCGTTACGATTTGTTGGTAAACCTCCAATTTGTGTTTCTTTCACGAGAACCCAAAGTAATGGTATCTTTTTATTAATGATCGTAATCTCTTGGTTAGTAATCATATAATCAATATTTATCGATAATTTGGCAATGGAATCATTTGAAGATATTGTTATTAGGTCAGGAGAAAAGATGCTGTCGAGGCTCGTTTGTATACCCTTTGCAACAATTTCCTGAAGCGTATTGATTTCCCCCTGCGAGAAATTCGACTTTAATGGTAGAATACAGTCTTTAACAGAACTTTCTGAAGGCGTTGAAAATGAATAATTTAATTTTCGCAAGCTCTGTTTACCTTGCTTGCAGTAGGGTTCTATAAT
>CALGIG010000003.1 GCA_937915865.1 uncultured Prolixibacteraceae bacterium
ACGAGATATAAACAACTCGTACCTAAGAATTTAAATCTGTTAAAGTAGAATTAAAATAAATTCTGAATCCAAATTACTTCTTTTCAATTCTTACCATTTTTCTACACAATTAATTTTTCCGCCGCCAAAATCTACCGAAAATGTCTCTTTTTCGGTTCCATTTAATAATTGGAACAACAACTCAGTTGTAAAAGCTGAATAATTGATATTATACATTGAAAAACAAATAGTTATGCGGTAATAGGGTATAGTTTCATTTTATAGTTTGGAACCTTTATAATCGCAATTCACTTTACTTCCCACTTTTTTAGCCATAGCTTTACTATTGCCTAAAGGCCGAATTCAACCCTCTTAAATTAGCAATTGGCCTCAAGTAACGATTTAGTGTTAAACCAATTTTATTACAAATTTATGAAAAGAAAACTAAGCGATTTCTCTGAAGTAGATAGCTTGTCTCTCAAAAAGCTATTTGCAACAGTTGGCCTGATTTTGACGATCATGCTTTCGATCTCGTCTGTTTATGCCCAACAAGGCAAAACAATTAAAGGTAAGGTAACTGATACCAGTTCAATGCCTGTTCCCGGTGTATCGGTTGCTGTAAAAGGGACTTCAGTGGGAACGATTACCGGTGCCGATGGTAATTACATATTAAGTGTACCAGTCTCGGGTAAAGTTCTGGTTTTTTCATTTGTCGGTATGAAAACAGTTGAAATAACCATCGGAACACAAGCTTCAATTGATGTTACGCTTGCCGAAGAATCAATTGGATTGGAAGAAGTCGTGGCTGTTGGTTATGGAACCCAGAAAAAAGTTTCACTAACAGGTTCTGTTGGCACAGCAACAGCGAAGACATTTCAAGACAGGGGACCTGTTTCAAGCCCTCTGGCTGCGTTACAAGGACAGGTTGCTGGTGTTACTGTTACCCGAAGTTCAGGACAGCCCGGACGTGAAAGCTGGAATTTTATGATCCGCGGTAATTCATCAATCAATGGTGCTGATCCTTTGGTGATAGTCGACGGACTTACTCTACCTAATTCTTCTGCGTTAAACTCATTTAACCCTAATGACATTGAAAACATTTCTTTCCTGAAGGATGCGGCAGCAACTTCAATTTACGGAGCTCGAGCTGCTGGTGGAGTTGTAATTATAACAACCAAGCGGGCTAAATCGGGAGACGCAGTTGTTGAATACAATGCCTCCGTTTCCCGAAAACTCATCGGTCTACAGCCTAATTTGGTTGATATTTCCGGTTGGGGACCAATGATGCAAGAAGCCAGAACTGGCGACGGTTTTGATAATACAGATTTGTGGAACCGCTATTTTCTATTGTCGCAATATGCCGTAAAAAATAATATTAATTGGATGACTGCGGCTGAAGCTGCAACGAATCTGGCACAACTTGGATTAATCACCACAGGCTTTTTTACTGATGTAAAAGACTTTGTCTTTTTCCCGGGCACGATGAATGATTATCTATGGAAAGACGCTACGTCAACCGAGCATCAGTTAAGTATTTCGAATAAGGGTGAAAAGTCGGGATATCGAATTTCGTTGGGGTATCTTGATGATGGAAGCTTGCTCGCTGTTGGCAATAACTCAAATCAACGTTACAATCTTAGGTTGACGCATGATTACCAGTTCACCAAGAAATTAAAATTGGAAAGCAATATCTCAATTGAAAAGAATGATATTGTACAGCCATCAAACATCGGAGCAGTTTTAAATAATGGTATCCAGCCTGGATTACCACCTAGTGGACTTGGCTTGACCGGGAAACCTTACGTGTGGGGAACAGGTATTGCAAATGCTTCAACCGTGGCTATTGCTAATTACGGAGGTGAATCAAAAGAATACAACACACGCATAAATACCAACTTCAACCTTACTTATAATATTAGCAAGGATTTGAAAGCGGTGGCTTCGGCTGGTTATTATTTCGCCGATACCGATTACCGTACAAAAGAAAATGCCATTACCTGGTATAATTATTCGGGAACAGCAGTTATTTCAACACTTTCACCCTCTGGTTCAGGCAGAAGTTTTTACCAACGTGCTAACAGGAAAGAATCGTATTACAACTTCAATGCTTATCTCGAATATAGTAAGACTCTGAAAACCAATCACAACGTTAAGGTGATGGCTGGTACGCAATATGAACGTCAGGAATTGAATTCTTTCCTCGCAAAAACATTTGATATTGTCCCAGGTGTTTCTCCATCACTCAGTCTAAGTTATGGAGATGCTACATCGAAATCTGTCGCTGAGTCTCAGAATCATTATGCTTTGGCTGGTTATTTTGGTCGTGTAAATTATGATTTCAAGAATAAGTACTTATTCGAGTTTAACAGTCGCTATGACGGTTCATCGAAATTCGATGTGAATAATCGTTGGAAATATTTCTACGGTTTTTCTGGTGGATGGCGTGTTTCCGAAGAAAAATTCATGAAGCAGATTAAATTCATCAGTGATTTAAAACTTCGTGCTTCATTGGGAAATGTAGGTAACCAGAGCGGTATTGGTTTATACGATTACATCACGCTGTTGAATATGGGTTATTCAACTGGCGCAACAAGTTCGGGATATCCAATTTTAGGAAGTAGCCCTGCTGTAAGGGTAACTCCAGGTAATCTAGTTGCAACGGACAGGACTTGGGAGCGAGTACAAACTATAAACTATGGCGTCGATTTTGGTGTGTTGGAAAACAAACTGAAAGGAAGCGCCGAATACTTTGTCAAAAATAATAACAATATGCTGATTGCCCGTACTTATTCGGCTGTCTTAGGTGCGTATGATCCTTCAAATGGCAAAAATACAGCTCCTGCAGGTAATAACGGAGAATTGGAAACCAACGGATGGGAATTCAACCTGAACTGGTCTGATAAGATTGGGAACCTTACCTATCACATTGGCGGAAACTTATCGACCTACCAGACTGATCTGAAAAAGTTTGGCGGTCAAACGATTATTAGTTCTGCAAACCGTGGGTTGAACAGTGCGGTAGAAGGTTATCCAATCAACACATACTTTGGATTAGTTTACAACGGTCGTATTCAGACTCAGGCCCAGCTTGACGAATACAGAAAATATATTACAGGCAATAATATTGGTATGCCCTCTGGTGTGGCAACAGCACAGGCAAACTCTCGCCTGGCATTAGGCGATAACATGTTTAAGGATGTCAATAATGACGGTAAAATTACTTTCCCTGAAGATGCTGTAAACTTAGGCTCTTCCGATCCTAAAATGACTTACTCATTTAATGGCGGATTTGAATGGAAGGGTATCGATTTTAGCTTCATTTTCCAGGGAGTTGGTAAACGCACTATTATTCGTGACGGCAACTGGCGTATTCCGGCTCAGGTTATCTATCAGGCCCAAAACGGAGCTTTTGTTGACAAGTGGTGGACACCAACAAGAACAGATGCCGAGCTTCCCCGAATTTCGACAACCGGGACCATTAACAATTACAATTATTTCCCGTCAGATTTTGTTGCTGAAAACGGAGCATTCCTTCGTCTAAAAAATCTCGTAATTGGTTATACTTTACCTAAATCAATCTCCAGATTAGCTAAAATGGAAAAAGTAAGAATTTACTTCTCCGGAGATGATTTGTGGGAAATATCGCATATTAAAGACGGATGGGATCCTGAAGCAACCTACAACGTTGCCAACACAGGCGATAGCAACAATAACAACCAGAGTACTTATAGCTCTCGCTTCCCGTTCTACCGTTTATTGTCTTTCGGAGTTAATCTCACTTTCTAATCATCAAATTTATTGAACATGAAAAAAATGAATTTTAAATATATTTTGGCCGCAATAATTGGTCTATCGTTTTCG
The DNA here is from genome assembly GCA_937915865.1 of uncultured Prolixibacteraceae bacterium. Classification (GTDB taxonomy): domain Bacteria; phylum Bacteroidota; class Bacteroidia; order Bacteroidales; family Prolixibacteraceae; genus Aquipluma. The sequence continues at coordinate 3,841 of CALGIG010000003.1, forward strand.
TTTACCGGCTGCAACGATATGCTCGATCTGAAGCCAATTAACGAGATATCAGACGCTGATTACTGGAAAACATCAGACCAGTTCCAACTTTCAGCCAATGCTTATTACAACTATTTGCGATCTTTTAGCGATATTTTGAATGACAGTCCACACGCTGATCGTCGTGGTGACTTTCAATACGCTGGTGCCTCAAATACTTTCAGTGCTGGAGCAAACACGGTTGGCTCAACCGATTCCAATTGGAATACAGCCTACACCCGTCTGAGAGAAATGAATTACCTTCTGGCAAAAGCAGCTGAATATTCTAAACCAGATGAAATTGCCGTTTACGTGGCAGAAGCTAAATTTTTCAGGGCGTACATTTATTTCGATCTTTTGCAGCAATTTGGAGGTGTTCCACTTATCCTAAAACCGATGGAAGTAAGTTCTGATGAGTTGCAGGCTCCACGAAATACAAGAGACGAAGTCGTCGACCAGATTATTAAAGATGTTGAGGAAGCCATTGCTGTATTGCCATTAGAATCAGCCATTACTGCCGCAAACAAAGGTCGTGTAAGCCAGGGGGCAGCTCAAGCTTTCCTGGGCAGGGTAGCATTATATGAAGGAACCTGGCAAAAATTCAGAAATAACGCCACACGTGCCAATACATTGCTTGATAAAGCAATCAGCAGCAGCGCAGCTATCATTACCAGTGCTCAGTATACTTTATACGCGCCTGCAGTACTGGGCGATTCGGCCCAGAAATACATGTTTATTCTCGAAGATGAAAAGTCAAATCCTGCCGGTCTGCAGAAATCGTCAAATAAGGAGTATATTCTATCTAACCGGTATTCTTATACTTTAAGGCAAATCAGAATGAACGTGACAAAAGCAACATTGGGGAACGTATATTGGTTAACCAAAAAATTTGCTGATATGTATTTGTGTCAGGATGGTTTACCAATTGAAAAATCACCATTGTTTAAAGGGTATGCAACAACCACCTCAGAATACGTCAATCGCGACAATCGCATGCGTTATACGTTTATGATTGATGGCCGTTACTACTGGGACAACCACACCCCTGGAGCCAGAACTACATGGACAGGAGATGCTGTAGATAGAGCTTCATCAAGAGGTATCCAGAATGGGGCAACCAATTCGGGTTACAACAATCAAAAATGGAGCTCTGAGCGTAGCATAAACGACAACGAAGAGGCTTATGATTATCCGGTAATTCGTTATGCTGAAGTATTGTTGAATTATGCTGAAGCTGTTTATGAACGCAATGGAAGCATCACCGATGCTGATTTGGATAAATCATTGAACCTTGTCCGAAATCGAGTTAACAAAACAATGCCAAAATTGAGCAACAGTTTTGTTTCAAGTAATGGTCTCGATATGCGTACAGAAATCCGGAGAGAAAGAAACATCGAATTGTATTTTGAAGGTTTCAGGGTTGACGACTTAAAACGCTGGAAAACAGCAGAGACTGAATTACCTATGGATTTGCAGGGAATAACCTGGACAGGTACACAGTGGGCTACAAAGTGGGCAGGAATCAGCAGCCGAATTGTAAACGGCGTTTTCAGGCTTGAATCAGGCCGTACATGGGCGGATAAAAATTACCTGCTGCCAATTCCCTCGCAGCAAATACAACTGAACCCAAATCTAACTCAAAACCCTGGCTGGTAAAGATTTGTAAAATCCGATTTAGTATATAGTTAATTAATAGGGCAGCCGGTAATCTGGTCAAGGCCAGTTGTCGGCTGCCCTATATTAAAACGATTTGTAGAAATTTATCCAACTTCTTTTTCAAAAGAATAAAATGAAGATTCTAAACCAACTATTAATTGGCCTACTTATAACAACAATAGTATTTTCATGTAATCCTGTGAAAAAGCCATCTCCGTCGTTGGACGAAAAGAAAATGCTGGATTATTGTGAAAACAAAACTATTTCAACGATGAATAGTCTTTCTGGGTTTGATAGCCTTCCGCGCAATATTTTGCGTGGACAAACCCGTTGGAATAAAGTCGGAATTAGCGATTGGTGCAGCGGGTTCTGGCCCGGAGTCCTTTGGCGGTCGTATGAAGTGTCTGGCGACACAGCCATCCTAGCAAAAGCCCGGAAATTTACCGAACCTTTGCGGGCTGTGCTTTCTGTGCCGGTCGACAACCACGATCTTGGGTTTATGCTGTTTTGCAGTTTTGGCAACGGTTATCGCTTGACTAAAGATCAGGCATATCACGATTTTCTGCTGACAGCAGCCGATTCGCTGGCAACGCTTTATAACCCGAAGGTAGGTACAATCCTTTCGTGGCCGGCCATGCGTGTAAAGATGAACTGGCCGCATAATACAATCGTTGACAACATGATCAATCTGGAATTGTTGTTCTGGGCATCAAAAAACGGAGGCCGTCGCGAATTATACAATATGGCAGTGAAACATGCTGAAACCTGCATGACATCCTTGGTACGGCCTGATTTCACTACTTACCATGTTGCGGTTTTTGATACAACAGACGGTCATTTTATTAAAGGCGTCACTCACCAAGGGTATGCTGATAACTCGATGTGGGCCCGTGGCCAGGCCTGGGGAATTTATGGCTATTCCATGTGTTATCGCGAAACCGGCAAACCCGAGTTTTTGGAAACTGCACAAAAATTGGCTGATGTGTTTCTTAAGCGATTGCCCGAAGATGGAATTCCATACTGGGATTTTGATGACCCGGCTATTCCCAATGCTCCCAAAGACGCATCGGCTGGTGCTATAGCAGCTTCCGGAATGCTTGAACTTTCAGGGTTTATAAACGATGAGGAAACAAAAGCAAAATATAAAGATGCTGCAATTAAGATGTTAGGTGTCCTTTCATCGCCCGAATATTTGAGTGGTGATAAAAATCAGGCCTTTTTGCGACATTCAACTGGGCATAAACCCAATGGAACAGAGATCGACGCTTCCATTATATATGCTGATTATTATTATCTTGAAGCCTTATTGCGGTTGAAAAAGATGGAGCAAAACTAAATTCACTTAGAAGCCTAAACTCAATAACCAATGAAATTCTACAGTCTGCTGATAATAAAGTTGTTATCTGTTTTTTGCGTTTTAACTCTTATCGCTCAAAATTCGTTTTCAATCAATAAATTAGCGATATATCCTGCTCCTGAAGGCGTTCTTCAAAATACTGATTTTGAGGTGAAAGTTCGAATACCTGATGGTAAGTGGCAAAGCTTGCCTGAGTACCTAATTAAAGTAGACGAAGTTCGAGGGACAAACCATTCTGTTGAGAATTCATCGATGAGCTATTTCGACTTTGAGGGCGAAGTTGAAGTTTCGGTAACTAGTAACAGGGGCGCGATACAAACCGCGAGCATCAGGCCACTTTCATACAATATTACTCCTGAAATTAGTGACAATATGCTGATTTTCAAACTGAAACATCCCAGCAACCTTTCGGTTGAGGTGAACGGTGATATTTTTCACAACCTGCAATTGTTTGCTAATCCGGTTGATACTTTTATTCCTAATAAAAGTGATACAAACCTAATTTATTTTGAACCAGGAATCCACAACCTTGAAAATGGAAAAATAAACGTACCATCAGGGAAAACCGTTTATTTGGCGGGTGGTGCAGTATTAATGGGACAGGTTCTTTTTGAGGGAGTTCACGACGCCAGACTTTTGGGACGCGGAGTAATCGATCATTCCGTGAAAATGGGAGTGATGGTTGCCAATTCGAAGAATATTACCGTTGAAGGAATTTTTTGCACACAATGTGCAACGGGCGGTTCCGACGGCGTTACTATCAGGAATGTCAAAAGTATCAGCTACTATGGCTGGGGCGATGGAATGAATGTTTTTGCCAGCAATAATGTTCTTTTTGATGGAGTCTTTTGCCGGAACTCGGACGATTGTACAACCGTTTACGCAACCCGAAAAGGGTTTACCGGCGGTTGCAGCAATATTACCATGAAGAACTCGACATTGTGGGCAGATGTGGCTCACCCAATTTTAATCGGTACACACGGAAATACTCCAAATCCCGACGTTATCGAAAATATAAAATATAGTAATATCGATATTTTAGACCATCGCGAAGTTCAGCTCGATTATCAGGGCTGCCTGAGTATAAATGCCGGAGATAACAATCTGGTTCGTGATGTTGTGTTTGAAGACATTCGGATTGAAGATTTTCGCAAAGGTCAACTGGTAAACCTGAGAGTTTTTTATAACAGCAAATATTGCACTTCGCCTGGACGGGGAATTGAAAATGTGCTGTTTAAAAATATTTCGTACAATGGCAAAAACTCCGAGCTTTCGATTATTTCTGGTTATAACGACGAACGAAAAGTCAAGAATGTTGTTTTCGAGAATCTCGTCGTCAACGGGCAACTGATTAGCGATGACATGCCGGGTAAACCGGCCTGGTACAAAACATCAGACATGGCTCGCATTTTTGTTGGCGAACATGTGGAGAACGTTATTTTCAGATGAGTAGTTCAATAGTTAAATTGTCAAATGGTTAAAATATGTCATTTAGATAGGCCTGAGGGTTTTTGAACTGGATGATACTATGAAATTAACGAGAACTAACATGAAACCTTTAGCTGTATTATTCCTGTTTACAATTGTTTTGTCTTGTGTTTCCTGTAATCGGAGAGAGAAGCAACTTCATGTTTCAAATTATGATTTTTCCTCCATTGACAGCAAAATCCAGTCATGGGTCGATAGTGGCTATTACCACGGCGCCGGGTTGATCATTGTTCGCAACAATCAAGTCATTCTCGATAAATTCTACGGAAATTACACTGAGGATACAGTTGTGTACATTGCCTCTGCCGGGAAATGGCTGGCTGCTGCTACCATCGCTGCCGTGGTCGATGAAGGGAAACTCACTTGGGACGATCCGGTAAGTAAATGGCTGCCCGAATTCACCGATATAAAAGGTAAGGCAACGCTTCGCCAACTTTTTTCGCACACCTCTGGCTACCCCGATTATCAGCCCGAAGGTGCACACCGTGACGATTACCAAGGCTTGAAAGAATCTGTTGCTCATATTGTTAGTCTTCCTGCTGATACGATTGGCGGCGCTGAATTTCATTACGGCGGGTTGGCCATGCAGGTAGCTGGGCGAATGGCTGAACTAGCTACGAAGAAAGATTGGGAAACACTTTTTCAGGAGAAAATTGCCCAACCTCTGGGAATGAAAAATACACGCTTTACTCCGGTCAATCCAGGAGGTGGCCACAGTCCGATGCTTGGTGGCGGAGCACGTTCAACTCTTCACGATTACGCAACTTTCCTGAATATGATTTTCAATAATGGTGTTTTTTCTGGAAAACGAATTCTTTCAAAGGAAGCCATAAAGGAAATGCAAGCCGACCAGGTTGGAAATGCAAAATTTAAACGACCCGAATTTGTTGAGCGGGTCAGGGTCCAAACACACAATGGGATTTACGGGCTCGGTGAGTGGCGTGAAGAACTGGATTCTGAAGGAAACGCAGTTCTGATCAGCAGTCCAAGTTGGGCCGGCGCTTATCCCTGGATTGATAAAACTACCGGAACCTACGGATTTTTCATTACGCATGTGGAAGTCGCGAAAGCCAATCAGGATGGATTTTCGTCGTTTTACAGCAGCCCCATTTTGCCTCTCATGGTACGCGAAGCTTATAGAAAAGTAACTATTAAAAAATAACCAGAATATGAAAGTAATAGCTAATGTCATAAGTTCAGTTTGTTTCGGAATTATTTTGACCTTTTCCGCCGTTGCCCAATCTCATTATCCCGGGCAACATGTTGGTAAATTGAAGATTACAGAAACGGCTCCATTGAAAGCTTACGCATTCGATTTACAGGATGTCAGATTAATTGATTCACGATTTACCGAAAATATGAACCGCGAAAGCGAGTGGATTTTGTCCATTCAGGTTAAGAGTTTGCTACATAGCTTCCGCAACAACGCTGGTGTTTACAGTGGCCTTGAAGGAGGCTACGACACCATCCACAAAATGGCTGGCTGGGAATCGCTTGATTGTGAATTGCGTGGGCACACCACAGGCCATATTCTTTCCGGGTTGGCTATGTTGTATGGTTCGACTGGGAAGGAAGTGTATAAAATAAAGGCGGATAGTATTGTTTCAGGTTTGGCCGAAGTTCAGAAAGCATTAAACCAGGATGGCTATTTAAGCGCTTTCCCGCAAACATTGATTGACCGGAACATTGCCGGACAGCGGGTTTGGGCGCCCTGGTATACCCTGCACAAAATTTTTTCAGGATTGATTGATCAATATTTGTATTGCAACAATCAGCAGTCGTTGGACATTGCCGAGAAAATGGCTGGCTGGGCCCGTAAAAAATTGGGTGCGGTTACGCCGGAACAACGAAAAGTGATGATTCGCAATGAATTTGGCGGGATTAACGACTCGTTTTATACGCTGTACGAGATAACAGGAAAGCCTGAATACAAATGGTTAGCTGAATTTTTCTACCACGAGGAAACGCTTGATCCGCTTTTGTCGCAGGAAGATAACCTGAATAAGAAACACGCCAATACCTTTATTCCCAAGTTGATTGGCTTAACCCGGGCATACGAAATTGGCGAACCGCAAAAGAATAAGACAATTGCCGATTTCTTCTGGAATACAGTTGTCGACCACCATTCGTTTTGCACAGGCAGCAACAGCGATAAGGAAAGTTTCTTTTTGCCCGACCATCAGTCGGAGCACTTGACCGGCTACACCGGCGAATCGTGCAACGTTTACAATATGCTGAAGCTTACCCGTCACCTGTTTTGTCAGGACGCCAGTGAAAAATATGCTGATTATTACGAACGGGCGCTTTTCAACCACATTTTGGGGCAGCAGGATCCTGCAACTGGCATGATTGCTTATTTCCTGCCGATGCTTCCCGGGGCACACAAAGTGTACAGCACCCGCGACAGTTCGTTCTGGTGCTGCGTGGGAACCGGTTTCGAGAATCAGGCTAAATACGGCGAAGCCATCTATTACCACAAAGACAACGAATTGTTTGTCAATCTTTTTATTGCTTCGGAATTGAATTGGAAAGAACAAGGAGTAAAACTGACACAGCAAACTCATTTCCCGAACGAAGGACGAAGCAAATTTGTACTCAACCTGGGTCAGCCGAAAAAGCTGGTGCTGAACTTGCGCTATCCCGCCTGGGCAACATCAGGCGCATCAATTAAAGTGAACGGCAAAAAAATGGCGGTTAATCAGAACCCGGGAAGTTACATTGCTATTGATCGGACATGGAAAAATGGCGACCAACTCGAAGTGGAATATCCAATGAGTTTGAAAGAAGTGCCAACGCCGGATAATACTGATGTTGTTTCGCTTGAATATGGCCCTATTGTGCTGGCTGCTAAAATGGGAACCGATGATATGAAAAAGCCTGCGCCTTATTCTAATCCAAGGTTACACAACGATTATTACACCTATCAGTACAATGTTCCTGCGGGTTTCTCGAATGAAATAAACGCGAAAGGAAAGCCTGTAAATTCATGGTTGAAACCTGTTGAAGGCCAGTTGATTTTTAAAACTGATGCAGTGGTAAGTACTAAGCAACTCACCTTTATTCCGCTTTTCGATTTGCATCGCGAACGATATATTGTCTATTGGAAACTAAAGTAAAATCTGTTTAGTCAGCGGGTGACTTCGAGTCACCTGCTGACTATACACAAAGAAGTCATCCGCAAACTAAATAAGGGCATGATGAAAAGAGTTATTTTTTTGTTTTTTATTTTTTGTTTTATTTTTTCGCCTTCGGTTTTTGGCAAATTCAGGCCACATCCCGAAACGGCATCGGTTTACGAGTACTCTGTTCCTGTGGGTAATCGCACAGCCTATTTGTGGGTTCCCGAAACTTGCCAATATATTCGCGGGCTGATTATTGCTTACGAGAACATGTTGGAACGAAACTGGCTCGAAAGTCCTGTAATACGTAAAACCGCTACCAAAGAAAATCTGGGGATTATCTGGCTGGCTGATGGTAAATCCACCAATATCACCTGGGAATCGACACCCGACGCTGTTGAAAGCTTACAGCGTATGTTTGCTGATCTGGCTAAGGAATCCGGATATACTGAAATTGAAAGTGCGCCACTAATCGTAACCGGACATTCGTGGAATGGGCGTATCGCATGGACATACGTGAATGCTAATCCCGAACGGGTGATCGCTTCGATCCCAATCCGCACTTATCCAATGCCCAATACCCTGCAATTTTCAGGAATTCCGTTGCTTTACCTGGTTGGGCAGACAACAGAGTTGCCGCAATACACCGATGGTCGTGCGGGTGATCGCGATTTCTATTGGCCGGTCGTGAAAAAAACTGCGACTGCTCTTCGAACAAAAAATGAAGATAATCTGATTGGTGTAGCAACTTATCCCGGCGGAACACATACCGACTGGGACGAAGTGCAGTCGGAGTTTGTAGCCCTGTTTATCCGCAAAGCCTGTCAGTATCGGCTCTCGGACGAAAAGCCTGCCGATGGTAAGGTTAAACTGAAGCCAATTGCAAAAGAATCGGGTTGGCTGACCGATACCGGCGGCATGGAACCCGACCAGTTTGAGCCAGCGCCTTATCAAAAATACAAGGGTAATCCGAAGAAAGCATACTGGTTTTTCGATGAAGAAATGGCCAGGGCTGCTGTGAAGCTTTGTGGCGACCGCAAACAGCGCGAAAAACAAATGCCCACGTTTATTCAGGATAATAAAGTTCTGTCGGTGACTAAATCGGGTTATGTTGAAATTCCTTTTCATCCTGAGGCTGATGGTATGACTTTCAAGCTGGGTGGCGCCTTTTTAAAAACAGTGTCTGAAGGGCTAGTTGATTCAGGAACGAAACTGAATCATGCTCCCGGCAAATTCTCGTTTAGTGTGACTTGCGGCTCGGTATATCAGGTTGGGAAAAATACCTTTCAAATCAGATTCGACCGGCAGGCGTTCAAAACCCCTGTGGTACAGCTTATTCAGGAAGAAAATGAGCAATTCCGCAGGGCTTTACAACCGGGGAAATTGGATATTCAGGCAAAAGTTACAGCGGGAAAACCACAGCGGATAACCTTCGTAAAGATTACTGAACAAAAATCGGGAACAAAGGAATTAAGATTGAACGCAGCTTCAGACGCGGGGTTACCTGTTCGCTATTATGTGAAAACTGGTCCTGCATGGGTAAAAAACGACCGGCTGATTTTCACCGGAATGCCGCCCCGAAGCAAGTTTCCTGTAAAAGTAACGGTGGTGGCCTGGCAATACGGAAGAACCATCGATCCGATTGTGCAATCGGCCGAACCCGTGGAACAGAGTTTTTGGATTACGAAATAATGGATTAAGGTCATTGGTAACTGACTAAAAATGGATCATGAAATTACGCTACGCTGTAGCTTTTATCTCGGTGGGGTAATTAGTTGGCTACAAATATGTCTCTGCTCCGCAGCCTTATTAATGCGACAGCGTCGCAAAATATTTGTAAATAAACTCGAAATCTTTTGTTCGAACTAATGATATAAAATAGAAAAAGCAGCATAGTAAAAACAAAGGTCGTTTTTTACTGGTGGTCAAATCTCGGAAATGAAACTGACATCAACAGATTAGCACAAACACATATGCTCGAGTACTCGGATGAATTTCAATTTATTATCTATTTTAAAATACTGATATTGTATGACTTATTAATTATTTACGGATGAAACGAAAAATTATTTTTGGGTTTCTGTTGATTTTTCTCGGATGTGAAAATTCAGCATATTCTCAGTTAAAAAATGGTTCCATATCTGTCTATCCTGACCGGTTGAACGATCTTCAGGCCGTCTATTTTGATAAGAACAGCTTCAATGTAAAAGCAGATGGGATTACTGATGATGGCCCAGCTTTACAGGAAGCTATTAATAAGATTGAATCTCAATCAAAGTCAGGAATTGTATTTATTCCAGAAGGAACATATTGCATTAAAACAACTGTCAACATTTGGGCCGGCATACGACTAATTGGTTATGGGAAGTTACGCCCATTGTTTTTACTGCCGTCTAAAACTATTGGGTTTCAATCGTCGGAAGGAAAACACATGATCCGTTTTTGTGACCGACGTACTCCGGAAGGAATGCCCACAAGGGATGGTACGCCAGGTACTTTATTCTCAGGTTTATGCAATGTTGACTTTAAAATTGAAGACGGGAACCCCGGTGCAATTGCTGTTCGCTTTCATGTAGCACAACACTCTTTTTTGAAACATATTAATTTTGAAATTGGCAATGGACGTGCTGCTGTGGATGAAATGGGCAGCGAAATAAGTGATTGTCATTTTCTAGGTGGCGAATGGGCTATTAAGACAGGATTACCTTCTGCTGGTTGGCAGTCATTAGTTATGGATTGTGATTTCGTAGGACAAAGAAATTATTCCATCGAGACAAAAGATGCAGGTATGACCATTTTTCGATGCCGGTTTAAAAATACACCAATAGGAGTAAACATACTTCAGGGAAATAGCGAAAAGTTATTTGTTAAGGATAGCTGGTTTGAAAATATAAAAGACGTTGCCATTCGAATTGGCAATTATTATGACCCTAAGACACAGGTTAATCTTGAAAATCTGAAGTTTTCAAACGTTCCAGTTAGCGTCGATTTTTTACTTTTACCCGGAGTAATTACTGCGGTTTCAAGAGATTCTCTTCATCGTAAAACAAATAGCGCTTTATTTGAAATTAGAAGGCTTTCTCATGGTTTAAAAATAAAAACGGGCGATGATGGAAAAATTCAGCGTGAATTTTCGACAAAGAGCCAGGAAGGGCCAATAGAATCACTTGGACAGTTCACAAGCACCGATATTCCTGCATTTCCACCACAATCGACTTGGGTAAATTTAATTGATTTGGGAGCAAAAGCTGACGGGAAGACTGATAATACAAAATTGTTGAATGAGGCCATACAAAAATACAATACCATTTATATCCCTTCAGGAAAATATCTTTTAAGCGGCACTGTGTTGCTTAAAGAAAAGTCTGCCTTAATTGGATTGCATCCTTCTTCTACCAAATTTATATTAAGAGATTCTACGGTCTATTTTAATGACACGAATAATCCGAATGCGTTGTTTGTAACGCCCAGAGGCGGTACCAATATAATAAATGGTTTTAGTATTGACCTTGGTTTTAATCCTGGAGCTATAGGCATTAAATGGCTGGCTGGCGAAAGTTCTTACTTAAATGATATTCATTTACCATCTAAGCGTTCGATGAAAAAAGGGGAAGGGCAGTATTATGGACTGTGGGTGACTGATGGAGGTGGTGGCGTTTTTAAAAACAGTTGGTTTCCAAATGAAGCAGCCAAGAATGGCTTTTTTGTGAGCAAAACCACTACGCTAGGACGAGTGTATATGTTGTCTGTTGAGCATCATAAAGACACAGAAATCCTCCTTGAAGATATAGCAAACTGGACCTTCTACTCTTTACAAACTGAAGAAGATTTGGGGAGTGAGCGTGCATTTGCTGTGACAATGAACAAATGCCAAAATGTGCATTTTGTGAATCTCTATTGTTATCGTAGGGCATCAGTGCGAGAGCCATTTGTTAGTGCAGTGAAGATTAATAAATCGAATAATATTACAATAAAAGGAATGCACAGTTTTAGTAGCGGTCCGTTTCCGTATGATAATACCGTATTTATGGAGGAAAGTAGCTTATTGGTGCCTCAAGCGGAATTTTCAGAATTTACAATCAAATAATTTGAGATATTGGAAGTCAAATAAAATTTTTAAAATGAAACTGAATACCATGTCTGACGCAGGATTACCGGTTCACTTTTATGTGAAGGCTGGCTTAGCTCTGGTAGAAAATGAGAAGTTGGTCTTCACCAAAATTCCGCCGCGAAGTAAATTTCCGGTGGTGGATTGGCAATGTGGAAGATCAACAGAGCCAAAAAGCAATCCGCAGAACCGGTCGAACAAAGTTTTTTGATAATGAATTAAGATATTTAATATGAAGAAGTTAATATTTATGTTGCTGGTATGTCTGACAGGCTTTTTTGCCTCAGCCCAGACGCGTAACTACCTGTTATATACCGATGCCAATATTGCACGGTTGAAGGAACAAATACAAAAGAATCCGGATGTTAAACAAGGCTGGGAACAATTACAGAAAAAGGTGGAAGGCCTGATGCAAAAAGACCGCAACGCCATTATCGACGTGCAGGAACTTGGTCTTGTGTACCGAATGTCTGGCGAGGAAAAATATGCGAAGCGTATTAAAGAAACCTTGTTGAACGAAATCAGCCGTGACGTGTGGGAAGGAAAAGAACTGCTTCAAAGAACACCAGCCTGGAATGCCGGACTGGGCGCAGCTCATACAACGTACAACACTTCGTTGGGCTTCGATTGCATTTACGGTTACCTGACGTCCGACGAACGTAAAAAGATCGCCGCAGGGATTGTCAAATTAGGAATTCAACCCATCATGGGCGACTGGCTCAACCCTGAAACGCGGATTCATACACTCGACACCATGGGGCACAACTGGTGGAGCGCCTGCGTAGATATCGCAGGTTTTGCAGCGCTTACCGTCCGCAACGAAGTTCCGGAGTCGAAAGAATGGATAAACGCAGTTCAGGACGCATCGCTGGAGTGGTTTAATTTCTCAGGAAGTTTGCTTCAAAACAAAATTCCGACATTTGACCGGGAAGGTGGCTTTTGGGAAAGCATTAATTATGCCAATTTTGGTTTTTCGCAGTACTTACTTTTCAGGATGGCATATCAGAATGTGATGCCTGATGTAAAACAACCTGACATTGCCCAAATGGAGCCTATGGCTGATTTTTTCATCAATACGACTTATTTCGCAAATGATGGAACGCTTTCTGTAAATTTTGGAGATGGCAATATTCATGGTACTGGAAGAGCTTGCGTGTTGTTGCTTTGGAATCTCGGCTTTCAGAAAGAACGCTATGCCTGGTTCCTGAATAAAACGCTCCATGGCGACAATAAGGAGTGGATGACTCTGGAATCACCAATTGGTTTGATTTTAAACCCAAATCTTCCCAGTTACGAAGAAGCCAAAGTGCCGGGGTTGCCAACTTCCAAATTACTACCCGATATGGGTTGGGCTTTACTACGCGATTCGTGGAAAGACAACGCAACGATGTTGGCTGTTAAGTCGGGTTTAACCTGGAATCATTCGCATGCCGACGCAGGTTCATTCATCTTATTTCACAACGGTAAAAACCTGATTATTGATTCAGGAAACTGTTCGTACGCCAATCCGCTTTACACCGGATATTACTGCCAAAGCGAGGCGCACAATGTCGTATTATGGAATGGTAAAGGTCAGGAAAAACGCGATGCTTATTTTGGCACAGTTAATCATGGCTCATTGCAAAACCTCATTGATACCGATGGCTTCAAATATTTACTGGCCGATGCAACCGGACCATATTCTCACACTCTGTTGCGCAATTATCGCAGCTTTCTGTGGATTGGCGATGTTATTCTTGTAATCGATGACTTGCTTGCATACGAACCGGGGCAATTTGAGTGGCTTTTGCATTACAATGGATTATCTAAACGAAACGGACTGGATCTCTCGGTTAAACAAGAAGATGCTGAAGTCTTAGTTCGTCCGCTTTATCCTGAAACCTTCCCAAATGGTGGATTGCCACATGATTTCCCTGAAAAAATGCGGCTGGATGAATGTTGGGGATGGGAAGATCATCATCCGGAAAATAAAGTCCCGTACTGGTCGGTCAGTCATTTCGAAAAAACAGAACGGACCAAATTCATAACTGCAATCATCCTGAAAACAGAAAATAACAAGGCTGTTTTACCTCAAATTGAACGCTTTGATGGGAAAGACTATTTTGGAGTTCGCATCACTCAAAACGATAAAACAACCGAAGTTTATTTCAATCTTTTGGCTGATGGGCGCATCAAACACCGTAACAGCATCATAGAAATGAATGGCTGGGAGACCGATGCCTATCTCATGGCGCTAACTTTTTTAAAGGGAACCGACCTTTCCAAATCAGAAAATATAAAACAACTTTTTATTGGGCATGGCAGCTATTTGCGACGCAATGGAAAGCCGGTAATTCAGGCGCTTTCGAAATTTTTTACGGTAGTTGATTTTGATAAAATGAACATCCAGTTTCAGGGGCAAGGGTTGGTAAAACTGCAATTGTCTGCATCCAAAAATCCGGGAACAGTTGTTTTGAACAATGAAATATTAAAAACCAAATTCAATTCGGAATCCCGGATGATAGAACTTAACCTAAACACAAAAAAATAATGAAACGCAGAAATTTCTTAAACGCTTTGGGTGGTGCGTCAGGACTATTAATGACTTCGCCTTTACTTGCCGGAGAACTCAAAACACTCGTCAATCCGACGGCAGAATTGTCATCAGTAATGCCTGGAATCTGGAAATTCACCATCGGAACACCCGAGAAAATTACCCCGCAAAGTACGCGAAATATTCAGCCCGCAATGGCCGGAATTCAAAGTTTGCCGGTGGTTGATTCCTGTCCAGTTCAACTTCTTGGAACTGTCACCGAACGGGGAACAATTGTTCGCATGCCACTCCGAAAAGATGAATATTTGTATGGATTGGGGCTTCAGTTGCAATCATTCCAGCAACGTGGCCTAAAAAAAATGTTGCGAGTGAATGCCGACCCAATCGTTGATTCAGGAGATTCTCACGCACCAGTGCCCTTTTTTGTAACCACTTCGGGTTATGGGGTCTTAGTTGATACGGCCAGGTACGCCACCTTTTTCATGGGAAATAAAAAGAAAAAGCCGCGGGAGGTTCCTAAAGAAATAGTTGAAAAGGAAGGTAATGATGGGTGGAATGCACTAAATGGTCCATACGAACGACTTGGTTTGGGGGCTGAAAGCGAAATACTTGTAGAGATTCCACGTTGTGCCGGTGTTGATGTTTACGTTTTTGCAGGTCCTTCGATGTTGCAGGCAGTGCAGAGATACAACCTGTTTTCAGGTGGTGGTGTTTTGCCGCCGCGCTGGGGACTGGGATTCTGGTACAGGGTTCAGTCTGATTTTTCGCAGGAAGAGGTTAAAGAAATGGGCAATTATTTCAGAAAAAACAATATTCCCTGCGATGTTCTTGGGCTCGAACCGCACTGGCAAACGCATTCCTATTCGTGTTCGTACGTTTGGGGCAACCTGTTCCCGAATCCCGCTCAGATGTTGAAAGATTTAAAATTGGAGAATTTTCGGGTTAACATTTGGGAACATGCGTTTGTCCACCCCAAGTCGCCAATTTATGCAGATCTGCTTTCAAAATCCGGTGATTATGAAGTTTGGGATGGATTGGTTCCTGATTTTATCACCAAAGAAGGCCGGGAAATTTTTGCAGATTTTCATCAGAAAACACATGTCGATATAGGGGTTTCAGGCTACAAAGCCGATGAATGCGATAATTCCGATTTTACCGGGAACTGGTCGTTCCCCGAACTTAGTCAGTTCCCGTCGGGAGCCGATGGCGAGCAAATGCACAACTTGTTTGGCCTCAGATACCAGGATGCTTTGCTTGATGCTTTCAATGGGGAAAAGGAACGAACTTATGGACTTGTACGTTCGTCGGGTGCATTGGCCGCACCATACCCGTTTGTACTTTACAGCGACTTGTACACCCATAAACAATTTATTCATGGAATAGCTCAGTCGGGGTTTTCAGGGTTGTTGTGGACTCCAGAAGTTCGTCACGCAATGAGCAGTGAAGATTTGATTCGTCGATTGCAATCCGTTGTGTTTTCGCCGCTGGCCATGATCAATGCCTGGTACCTGAAAAACGCCCCCTGGAAGCAAATCGACCGCAAAGCCAATAATGAAGGCCGCTTCGCTGATAATTGGGAGAAACTCGAAGGCCAGTGCCGCAAGATTATAGAACTGCGCATGCAACTGGTACCCTATCTTCATTCTGCATTTGTCCGGTACCAACAGCATGGAATTCCACCATTTCGGGCTTTGGTAATGGACTATCCGGATGATCCCGCAGTACGTAATATCAGTAATCAGTTTCTGGTGGGCGAGAACATGTTAGTAGCTCCTGTCATTGAGGGCGAAAAGAGCCGAAAAATCTACTTGCCTGAAGGTGATTGGTATTACTTCTGGAGTAATAAAAAGTACGCTGGAAAATCCGAGTACACAATTGATGTTCCGTTGGAAGAAATACCTGTATTTATCAAATCCGGAAGTATTTTACCATTAGCTAAAGTTACTTTGCACACAGAGGATCCGGAAAGCTGGAAATTAACCGCGTTGGTTTTTGGTAAAGATGTGCAGTCGATAACGCTTTATGAAGATGAAGGAACCCGAACTCCTGAACTGAAAGAAGTGAAACTGGCTTGGGATAACAAAGCGCAGAAAGGAATTTTGGAAAATGAGCAAAAACCTTCATTGTTACAGTATTCAGTAATTGATTGGAAGTTTATAATATAATATCATAACAACAAAACAATACAAAAATTAGTGTTAGAAATCTTTAGAGAGTTCAAGAATGATACCCGATTTGATTTTTTTGATATTAGACTATTTGATAAGAATAGTTTCATGTAGAAAAATAAGATATTTATAAATATTAGTTAGCGGTAATGGGGGGAAACGTTCGTAAACAAAGGACAATCAATTGCTGGAATCGAAAACAATATTAGAAATTAGATAAATTCAGGATTAAAATGACAATTCAAAAATTTCAAATCCACATACCAGATAGTAAATTGGAGGAGCATTCTTCCACAAATACATGGTGGACCAATCAACATAAAGACTCGTACTGGGAAAGAGGTGTGAAAAAGGACTATTTACGTCGCTTGTTGATTATTGGAAGAATGGTTATGACTGGCATGCTCAGTAAAAAGAATTAAACAATTATTTTCAATTTAAATATAAAATTGAAGGAACAGATATTCAATTCGTTTGGGAAAAAGGGAAAGGAAAAAATCCGGCATCAATCATTCTCACGCACGGCTGGTCTACGGACTTTCGGACTCTCCTGTTGGTACAGCTGCATGGATTTTTGAAAAATTTCGTTCTTGGAGCGACTCTAAATGTGTAATGTGGTTTTCTACTGCTTTCACTCAAGTATTTAATCCTGACTTGTGACAAATAGCGCGGCAACAACTTCCATTTGTTTATAAAGTTTGCAAGTCGGCTGTTCAGCATTTCTTTTGAGTGTGACCGAATATAAAAGTTTTTTTCAGCCGGGCTTGAATATGTGTTTCAGTTATATTCTCATTAAGAGAACCATACAATTCTTGAATTACAGGATAATCTACCGCCAATAATCTCAGAAATGAGTATTCTAGGAATCGAAATTTAATAAATGTAAAAATAAGAAATTTTTCAATTGCAGTTATAGTTGTTATTTAAATTTTCATATTGGTAATCTACTTCGGTTAAAATGACTCAGATATATGCAAGGATAGTAGACTCAAAAAGCTCAAATGATATTAAAAAATTGAGTAATATACTAGTATTAAGTTAATTTTGATATGACGTATTAAAGGCGTATCTTTACCAAAAAACTCATGGTACTGTACACAATAAAACTGAGCAAGTTTGA
>CALGIG010000004.1 GCA_937915865.1 uncultured Prolixibacteraceae bacterium
TGCTGCTTTTTACTTGATTTTCAATGTTTTATTGAACTTGCGAAAATTGAATAATTTATTCTTCCCCAAAGCATAATTAATTCCCAAATTTGATTGTATTAAAATGAATGAGTCGGATTATTAAATATTGCTGGTTTGTAGGACTAATGCTGATAACTGTTGCCGGTCCGGTAGAATATGATTGGCATTAGCAAATATTAGTAGGAACTGCTTATTTTTTTGAGCCGATATTGATCGCACCTGTGCTATGATGTGCATAATTAACCTTTGTCTGAACGGACTTCTGGAAGAAGCCTGCTGGATGGACACCCTGATAAATCGCTTTTATACCGTATTGCGAATTGAACTTAACCTTGAACATGGAGTTCCATATAACAGAGTGATTGCAGAATCAGAAAGCTACATGGTTTTAAGGTTACCAGAAAAGAAACAGGAGCTTGTTGTCTAACAAACGCCGTCACCAAAAGTAACTCTATAGTTAATGTTGAATTGATCCAATTCAACATTAGGGTGGGAAGATAAAAGAATACGACTATTTCTGGTTCAGAGAACGAAACCTGAGCTGGTTTATCGACTTGAAATTGGTGCGGACCTGGTGGGTGTCGGCAGACTTAGGCTACAGCTTGAAGCAGGACCTACTTGCCTACCAAAAAACCGATCATGGAGTATGGCGGTTGGGAACCCAATTTGATCGAACTTCTCTTGATCCTGTTTATGAATATTCGGGAAAAGGCTTGTTCCTGAATGTTTCGATAGGCTATCGGTTGGGCAAAAGAGAATAACAGAATAGGATAAGGATTTGTAAAATAGTTATTTGTAAGCTGTAAAGTAAAATTAGGTATAAGAATGATATACATTTCGCCATTTTGAATTCTTATTTCTTTTAATACTTTTGGCTTGTCAGAAAAATATCATCTAATCCTTGAGAACTTTTTCCCTTGTATCCCAACTTCTAAATGATGGTAAAATTAAAAGAATATACAGATGACAAAGTTTTGTGGTCGGATATCAAAGCTGGTAATAAAAGTTGTTTTAATCAGCTATTCAGAAAATACTACTCGGAACTTTTTTATTATGGCATAAAGATTTTTCCTGATGAGGATTGCGTTAAAGAGAGTATTCAGGAGATTTTTATAAGGATTTGGGATACCCGGGAAAAATTGGCTAATGTAGAAAATGTAAAATCATATTTGATCGTTTCGGTTAGACGAATGATTCTGGTTCAAAAAAATAAATCGAAGCACAATATTGACCTTAAACAGGTTGACCGTAGTCCTTTTCTCTTTGAAGTAAACGAGTTTGAAAAGCATAATGAAATTTCGGATGAAATCCGTAATATCCTGTTAGCCGCCATAAACTCACTTACCCGAAAACAACGAGAATTAATCATGTTGTTTTTCTATCATGAATTAACCTATCCTGAAATCAGCAATATTCTGGAAATAAGTATTCAAGCAACCCGGAATCTTATGTACCGAACCTTAATACATCTTAGAAAATCAATAGGTGATGAGTCTTTAAATTCTATGAAAAATAAGTTTTTTCTACTTTTTTCGTCGGTTACGATAAAAAAGGTAGAATAATTTGATTATGCCTTTTAAACTTTTCTCTCTTTAATGGCAGAATCACATTTTTGATTTATGCTATGAAAAGAGAAGAAGACATTTCAATCCTGATAACTGATAGAAAATTCCAACAAATACTTACAGATTGGAGAAGCTTAAGTGAGGAAAGAAAAGCTGCGATTTATCTTGAATATGAAATTACACCGCAGGATGTTGAAGTTTTGCTTAAGTTATGGTTAGGTCTGGATTTTTGTAAATTCGAGCATCCACATACGGTAGTAGGAGAAGCACTTGAAGAAACAATCTGGAAAATTGCCGAAAGAAAAAGAACAATTAGAACTTCGCCCGTAAGAAGATTGTACGAACAGTTTGCACGGGTCGCTGCTGTATTAATCATTCCGATTCTTTTATATACTGCATATATTCAATTTTTTGAAAAAAATCACACACAAACCAGTATAACATCACAACTAGTTACTGTCAGCTCACAGGCGGGAACAATTACAAATCTTGAATTGCCAGATGGTAGCAAAGTTTGCTTAAACGCTGGTAGCAGTATTTCTTACCCTAATTTTTTTGATGATGCAAAACGTGAAGTTTCATTAACAGGCGAAGCCTATTTTAATGTTGTTAAAAATAAAAAAGTTCCGATGATTATTTCGGCGGGCAATGTTAATCTCAAAGTTTATGGCACTTCGTTTAACGTAAATGCATTCCCAACAGAGGAATCAGTTAAGGTAACTTTGGTAGAGGGCAGTATCTCCATGTCATCGCCATTTGGAAAGCTAAAAGATAAGGAAGAATTTTTCATTGAACCCGGACAAACGATTACTTACATTTCTGATTCGAAGAAATTAACAATTGAGAATGAGGATACATACTTATATACTGCATGGAAAGACGGGATATTGCTTTTCAGAGACAACACTTTTGCTTCGGTGTTGAAACAATTGTCTCTCAAATACAACGTGGATATAGAGCTCAAGGATCAAAGCCTTGCATCAATACCAATGGATGCGACGTTCAAGGATGAGAATGTAAATGAGATTTTAAGATTATTGTCGTTAAGCACGCCATTCAAGTTTCATTATGATTCACCCCAAAAGCTAGATAATGGAACTTTTGGAAAGGGTAAAATTTATATTGAAAAAAAATAAAGTATTAAATAAACGCCTATGGAATAATGGAAAAAAAGCAAAGAGAAGTTAGGACCTTCTCCTTGCATCATTAAAATTAATCAATTGTAACACTAATTAATTCAAACAAAAGTATGAAAAAAAATTCTGTTTATGACTCTGGT
Source organism: uncultured Prolixibacteraceae bacterium (assembly GCA_937915865.1). Classification (GTDB taxonomy): domain Bacteria; phylum Bacteroidota; class Bacteroidia; order Bacteroidales; family Prolixibacteraceae; genus Aquipluma. The sequence continues at coordinate 2,866 of CALGIG010000004.1, forward strand.
GGGAATACTATGTCCTTCCTGAAAAAAAACTTACTGAAGATGAAACTAACTTTCTTATGCTTATTCTTGAGTTTTGTGCAGCTTTTGGCTGTCAATAGCTTTTCGCAATCAAAGAATTTAACCTTAAATTTTAAAAATGCAAAGGTTGAAGATGTTTTGATGAAAATAGAAGAACAGAGTAACCTCTATTTTATTTACAACAGGGATGTTGTTGATGTAAACCGTAAAGTGAGTATATCTTGTTCTGATTTAAAACTCAGTGAGATTTTAGCTGATTTATTCAAGGATACTGGTGTTGCTTATGAGATTCGTGATCGTCATATCATCTTAAAAAGTGGTTCTGAACAAATTAATCAGCAAAAATCCATTTCAGGGAAAGTAATAGATTCTTCGGGCAGTTCGTTGCCAGGGGTCTCAGTCGCAATTAAAGGTACGACTACCGGAACGATTACTGACGCCAATGGGAGCTTCTCTTTATCAAATATTCCTGCAAATGCCATTCTTCAATTCTCGTTTGTTGGAATGAAAACACAAGAAATCTTAGTAGGAAACAAGGCTACAATAAATGTAATATTAATGGATGAAACTGTGGGTATTGAAGAAGTTGTAGCTATTGGTTATGGTACCCAGAAGCGGGAACAATTAACAACCGCTATTTCAAATGTTAAATCAGAAAATTTCATTAAGGGTTCTGTTACAGATGCTTCACAACTCATTAAAGGTAAAATTGCTGGTTTAAGCATTACTACACCCGATGGAAACCCTGTAAATACGTCGCAAATTAACCTTAGAGGCATCACTACATTGGTTTCAGGATCAAGCCCATTAATCTTAATTGATGGCGTACCGGGATCTTTAAATGTTGTAGCGCCAGAAGATATTGAATCAATTGATGTATTGAAAGATGGTTCGGCTGCTGCAATATACGGAACCAGGGGGACTAATGGTGTAATTTTAATTACGACCAAGAAAGTAAATGGTGAGATGCCGGCTTCTGTTGAAGTAAATAGTTATGTAAGCACCCAGAAAATCACTAAGAAACTAGATTTTATGGATGCTACACAATATCGTGCTGTCGTTGCTCAAAATAAACCTGGATCATATGACTACGGTTATAATACAAATTGGTTAGACGAGATACTACAGACACCTATTTCTCAAGTTCACAATATTAACATAAAAGGTGGCTCGAAAAATACATCCTATGTTGCAAACATTAATTACCGAAACTCTGAGGGTATCATTAAAAAATCAGATAACACAATGATAGTACCACGGTTAGAGATAACGCAGAACTTATTCAATGGTAAAATAAAACTGACCGGAAATATAACTGGTTACCAACAAGAATATTTTTCAGGTTCTGATGGTGGTAGCTTTAACAACAATGTCTATCGTAACGGTCTGACTTACAATCCGACTGATAGGCCGAAGAATGACGATGGTTCCTGGGTAGAACATGTAGATAAAACTGAATACATGAACCCGTTGTCTTTATTGAATGAAACTCATGGCTTAAATCAAAATAATGATTTGCGTACAATAGGAACAATTACTTTCTTGCCTATTAGTGGTTTAAATATAAAAATGTTAGGCTCAAGAGATTTGTTCAACAGCACACGTGGTTACTACGAAACAAAGAAGCATTATTCTACGCTACATGATGGTAGAAATGGTTTCGCTTCACGAGGAACTACTCGTACTTTGGAGGAACTCTTCGAACTTACTGCGCAATATACTAAAACCATTAAAGATCATTCAATAACTGCTTTGGCAGGTTATAGCTGGCGAACTAACAGTTACCAGGATTATTGGATGCAGAACTGGGATTTCCCAACTGATGCGTTTGACTATAATAACATGAGTGCCGGGAAAGCTTTAAAACGCGGTGACGCTCCTATTTCTTCTTATCAGAGCCAGAACAAGCTTGTGGGCTTTTTTGGTAGGATAAACTACGCATACCTGAACAAATATCTGCTAATGGCTAGTATCCGCCATGAAGGATCTTCAAAATTCGGAGAGAATCACAAATGGGGTAATTTCCCTGCGGTATCTGTTGGATGGAATATTTCTAAGGAAAATTTCATGAAAAGTATATCCGCTATTTCAACCCTGAAACTGCGAGCTGGTTATGGTATTACCGGTACAGAACCGAGTGATCCGTACAAATCGCTATCACTCATCAATTTCAATACCTATGCAATGAACAATGGTCAATGGGTACAAACTGTCGATCCTTCAATTAATCCAAACCCTGATTTAAGATGGGAAAAGAAAGAAGAAATTAACTTAGGCTTGGATTTTGGATTTCTTCACGAGCGCATTTCAGGATCGATTGACATTTACAAAAGAACGACTAAAGACTTGTTGTTTGATTATCCTGTATCAACTCCTCCATATCTTTTATCTACACTTAGGGCTAATGCTGCTACGATGGAAAATAAGGGGTTTGAAATTCAGATTAACACGACTCCTGTTCAATCCAATGATATTCAGTGGAATTCATCAGTCAGTTTCTCATACAATAAAAATAAACTTGTTTCGCTTAACGACAAAAGCTTCACGATTGCCAGTGGATATTTTGATGCAGGAGCTTCGGGAGAGCCTATTCAGGCCAATTTTACCAGAGTGCAGATTGGACAGCCAATTGGTAATTTCTGGGGTTTTAAAACTGTTGATATTGACGCTACCGGACACTGGATTATTGAAGGAAAGGATGGCAAACCAAAGCCAATTTTGGAACAACAAGCCGATGACAAACAGATCATAGGAAATGGTACACCAAAAGCTTTTTTGAGCTGGAACAATACAATAAGTTATAAGAATTTCGATTTAAATGTTACCATGCGCGGTGCGTTCGGATTCCAAATTGTAAACTATCCGAAAATGCAATATGGCGCGCCAGTAATGCTTAACCGTGGTAATATTCTGGCCACAGCATACGATAAAATATATGGTAAGGTAGCTTTGGCAGACGACCAATCGCTCAACTTCGTGAGCTACTATGTTGAAAATGGCGATTACTGGAAGATTGATAATGTTACTATTGGATACAACGTGATCCTTAAAAATCAGAAAATAATTAAAAAAATCAGGATTTATGCATCTGGTTCAAACCTTGCTACTTTCACTAAATATACCGGGATTGACCCTGAAATAAGCACAAGTTTTGGTGGTAATAATCTGGTTCCCGGAATTGACAGCAAGGGCAGGTATCCAGCCTCTTCAACTTACACTCTTGGATGCTTCCTAACATTTTAACAATTTTAAAGAGACTATTTATGAAAACGATAATAAAAACATCATTTTTTATTGCTCTTATTTCAATCGTTTTAACGGGTTGTAATAATGACTTGACTGAAATAACATATAGCGATGCATCTGCAAGCTCGTATAAGTTTGATGATCCTTTCAGTGCCATGGGTGTTGTTTATGCTAAAATGAGGAATAATTTTGGTCACTGGGGTTGGTATAACATTCAAGAGACAACCTCAGATGAGATGTGTCATCCGGCCAATGCTTCGGGTTGGGACGACGGAGGTATTTATAAAAAGATGCACCTCCATACATGGAATTCTGAAACTCCTCAATTAGCTGATGTCTGGAATAATTTTTATGCCGGAGCACTTAGCGCTAATCGTGTTATTGGTCAAATTAGAGGTGGTCAGGTACCTGTTCCAACTGGAACAACAAAAGCTGCTCTCATTGGAGAAATGAGGGTTGCACGAGCAATGTATTATTGGTTATTGCTCGATAATTTTGGCGATGCGCCATTAGATACTGTCGCAGTTCAAGGAGAATTACTTCCTAAAACACCCCGCAAGGATCTATACAATTTTGTTGTTACCGAGATTACCCAATCAATCCCAGATCTTAGCGAAAAAGCAGATAAAACTACCTATGGACGCTTCAACAAATGGGCAGCAAAAGCATTGTTGGCAAATATTTACCTGAATGCTCAGGTGTATAATGGAGAAGCCAAGTGGACGGATTGTTTACAACAGTGTAATGATATCATTGCTTCCGGAAACTATAATATGGAAGCAAATTACAAAGATATCTTCCAGACTAATAACGAAAATTCGAAGGAAATCGTTTTTGCTGTTCCTTTTGATGAGAAAGTTGGACAAGGATTTTATGTTGAGATGTATTCGTGGAACGGAAAATTTAGCGCCAAGTCTAACATGCAAGCCACTCCATGGGGATTTGGTGGTGTTGTAGGAGTCCCTCAGTTTGTTGATACTTATGATGAAGACGATGAAAGGTTAAATGAGACATGGCTTTTAGGACAGCAATATGCATTTGATGGTAGTATTATTACAGCCAGCGATAATGTGACTCCTTTTGTCCTTGTAAATTCATTACCAGATGGTTTATACATTGGTGAATTAGAAGGTGCCAGGATGAATAAATTTGCGGTAAAGGAAAAGGCCATGAATAATCTTGACAATGACTTCCCATTATTCCGATATGCCCATATTAAAATGATGAAAGCCGAATGTCTGCTTAGAACTGGTAAAGCTGATGAAGCAGCAACGATTGTGACAGAAGTTAGGAGCAGAGCCTTTAAATCAAACCCGACCAAAGCAATCGTAACTGGAGCTCAGTTGTTGGGGCCTTCAAAATACAATTATGGATATGTAGAAAACTATAAGATTGTTGATCCAGGAAACACCACGGCCATTCAGTACGGAGGATTTTTGGATGAATTGGGTTGGGAATTTGGATGGGAGGCCCACCGTCGTATGGACAATATCCGGTTTGGGGTATTCGCAACCAAGAGTTGGTTGTCGCATAAACCTCAGGGCGATTATCGAACGGTATTTCCGATACCACAACCCGCTTTGAATGCAAACACCCTTTTGGTTCAAAATCCTGCTTACGCTGGTAATTAGGAATTTAACAAATACTTATTAAAGCTTTTGAGTGAGTAGTTAGGCTGCTTCAACTATATCCAGATGAAGCAGCGTTTTTTTACAAACAATACCTATAAAACAGATGAGGCTTGCCCTCATTTACAAATTACGGAAAATGAAGAAACTCTTTATTACTGCGATAGTCAGTACTGCGATATTGCTATCGCCAGCGTTAATGGCACAGAATAACTTTCAGAAAATGGAGCCGGTAAATTTCTCTCAGGTCGAAATTCAGGATAACTTCTGGAAGCCAGTTATGAACAGGGTTAGCGCAGTAACCATTCCGGTTTGCATCGACCAGACAGAGGTTAAAACGCCCCGCATCCGCAACTTCGAAAAAGTAGCTGCTAAAAAGGGCGAAAAACATGAAGGCATTTATTTTGACGATTCGGATGTATATAAAGCTCTCGAAGCGATCGCTTATTCGTTAAAAAACCAACCTGATGGTGCTTTGGAAAAGAAAGCGGATGAATGGATTGACAAGATCGCTGCCGCCCAACAACCTGATGGTTACCTGAATACTTACTTCACCTTATCTGGGCTGGAAAATCGGTGGACCGACATGGAGAAACATGAGGATTATTGCGCCGGACATTTGATTGAAGCTGCAGTTGCTTATTACAATACAACAGGGAAGCGTAAATTACTTGATGTTGCTATAAGGTTTGCAGATCACATCGATAATACTTTCCGCCAGAAAAATGTACCATGGATTTCTGGTCATCAGGAAATCGAACTTGCTCTTGTTAAACTTTACCATACAACCTCGAATATCAAATACCTCGATTTGGCCGATTGGTATTTGCAACAACGCGGACACGAACATGGGAAAGGTGTGATTTGGGACAAATGGAAATCTCCGGAATATTGTCAGGATAAAGTACCTGTAAAGGAACAAAAAGACATTACCGGTCATGCTGTTCGCGCTATGTACCTGTATACAGGTGCTGCCGATGTTGGTGCTGCCAAAAATGACAATGGTTATATGGATGCCATGAAAAGGGTTTGGGAAGATGTGGTTTATCGTAACATGTATATAACTGGAGGAATCGGTTCTTCCGGAAGTAATGAAGGTTTTACTGTTGACTACGATCTGCCCAATGAAAACGCCTATTGCGAAACATGTGCTTCCGTAGGAATGGTATTCTGGAACCAACGCATGAATTTGCTTACGGGTGATGCCAAATACATTGACGTTCTGGAACGAAGTCTTTATAATGGAGCTTTGGATGGGCTTTCTCTTTCTGGCGATCATTTTTTCTATGGTAACCCGTTATCTTCCAGTGGAAGTTATTCTAGAAGTGAATGGTTCGGCTGTGCTTGCTGCCCCTCAAACATTGCACGGCTTGTTGAATCTATTGGAAACTATATTTATGCTAAAACAAATGACGCCGTTTACGTAAACCTGTTTGTTGGAAGTTCTGCCAATTTAACCATTCAAAACAAAAAGGTTAAAATCGCCCAAACGACCAGATATCCATGGGATGGGGATGTACAAATAACAGTATCACCCGAAAAGCAAACAAAATTTGGGATGTATGTTCGTATTCCGGGATGGGCACAGAATCAACCAGTTCCGGGTGATACCTACGCCTTTACCGATATAGATACCAGTACTTTCACTTTACTGATTAATGGCGTACCTGAAAACAGCAAACTTGCTAACGGATACGTTTTTATTGATAGGACTTGGAAAAAAGGCGACATTGTGAAACTTAGCCTACCAATGCCTGTGCGCAGGGTAATGGCCATCGAAAAAGTAAAGGAAGATAAAAATTCGGTAGCTCTACAAAGAGGTCCGCTGGTTTATTGTTTCGAGCACCCCGATAATGGAGTTCAAAACATGAATTTCATACTGGACGATCAGGTGAAAATGACTGCCGAATTTAATCCAACGCTCTTGAACGGCGTGGTTGAATTAAAAGGAAATGCTCCTGTATTGTTAGTTTCTTCAGACGGCTTAAAAGTTTCAACTGAAATGAAACCCGTTACAGCTATTCCTTATTATTCGTGGGCAAACCGTGGGGAAGGGGCAATGAAGGTCTGGGTTCCTCGTAAAATCGAGAATGTGAAAATTATCCCCTAAACGAATTCTGGCTGAAAAATTCAGATTAGTATGGGGGGTAAAGAGAGGTTGTCGGAAATACTTAAATTGGTTCAATTTAATCTCGAAAAGTACTTTTAGACAGCCTTATGAATATTTGAATGATGGATTTCGACGACCTCTCTAAATTTAAACTAGCTACATAGATGGCCAATCTTGACCAAAATATTCCAGAAAAAAGAAAGACTCGGAAACGAATTGTCTTTCAATCGATAGCAATTTTATTGCCTTTTATTGTTCTGATATTTATTGAGGTTGGCCTTCGTATTTTTGGGTATGGGTATGATTTGAGATTATTCGTTGACGACTCTCAGAATAAAGGGTATTTGGTCATGAATCCCAATGCCTCCAGACGGTATTTTACTGAGAGTGAAAATGCCACCATCGGAACTTTTGAATCTTTCCGCAAACGAAAATCTCCCGAAACCTTCCGAATTTTTGTATTAGGCGAATCCACTACGCTTGGCTATCCCTACATGCATAACGTTTCGTTTCACCGATGGCTGTCGTACCGCCTGATGCACACTTTCCCGGAAAAACAGTTCGAAATCGTCAACCTATCATTAACAGCGGTAAACTCATACACCGTTCTGGGTTTTGCCAAAGAGCTAGTAAACTACGAACCTGATGCGGTTCTTATTTATTGTGGTCATAACGAATATTATGGTACTATAGGGGTTGGTTCAACTTCGCGAATGGGAAGTAATCGGTTCGTCATTCAAAGTTTATTGCGCTTACGGTCGTCGCGGCTAGTACAGTTCCTTGGAAACAGTTATTCGCGAATCAGGCAAGCGATTGGCGGGAAAAAAACTGATCAGCGCGAAACCCTGATGAAACGGATGGCTGCCAAACAGGAGATTCCGTACAATTCATCTGATTATAAACGGGGAATACAACAATTTCAAACGAATATGGAATCCGTTTGTCAAGTCCTGACAAACAAAAACATTCCGGTTTTTATAAGTAATCTGGTCAGTAACGAGAAAGACTTAAAACCCTTCATCAGTTCGAAAACAGACTCAGCCACATCTGCTGAATATCAATATTCGTTGGCTGATGCAGCTTTTAGAAACAATGATTTTGCAAAAGCCAAAGGGCTTTATTTGAATGCCAAAGATTTGGATATGCTTCGGTTTCGCGCTCCGGAAACCGTGAACGAAATAATTGCCGGCTTGCCGCAGGAGTTCCCATCTGTTTATTTGGTCGATACTAAGAAATTGTTTGAAGCACATTCACCGCAAGGAATTATCGGCAGCGAAACCATCCTTGAGCACGTCCATCCCAATATCCTTGGGTATGGTCTAATGTCGGAAGCTTTTTATCAAGCCATTAAACAACAATATTTAATCTCGAATAATTGGAAAAACGAAATTTCCTTTGAGCAGCTCAGGCACGAAATGCCAATTACAATGGTCGATTCTCTGAAAGGAACCTACGAAATTCAGGTATTAAAAGAATTTTGGCCTTTTGATGAAGGAAAGACATTCGATTCGAACAAACTGAATTCGTTTGAAGAACAATTGGCCGTTGCGTTGCTAAATTTTAAGATTAGCTGGAACGATGCCCTGAAGAAACAAATGGATTATTATCTCAGGCAGAACGATGCGGTTAATGCGGCCAAAGTTGCCGAGGCCGCAGCCTTGCAATACCCCAACGACGAGACCTTTCTGGCTTATGCCGGAAAATTCTGTATGAATCTGCACGAATATAAAAAGGCACAGGTTTATTATCGTCATAGTTTCAAACTGGTTCCGAGCTTTGAAACAGCTCAATCGCTGGCAATTTTATATTTAAAAAGTGACGAACCTGATAAGTCGCTGAACTATCTGAATTTTCTAAGTCAAAATAATCACTCAAAAGTGAATTATTCCGTGGCTCAATCGCTGGCAAAGGAAGTTGTCGATTGTAAAAACAAGCTCAAAGGCGATTCGCTGAATGTTGACTTGCTCAACCAGATTGCGACAAACTATTTTAAGATGCAGAATGTCGAAGTCGCTTTAAAATATGCAGAAAAAGCATCACAGCTCGACAGGCAAAATAAAACAAGCGCCGAGTTGATTGTAAAAATAAAATCGCTGTCTAAACCAAATCTGTAATTCGCATGATCAGGATAGAAAAAAACAGTCGCAAAGATCGTTCGTTCGGAGTACTTCTGGGACTGATGTGTGTCGCCTTTTTTTGCTATCAATACCTGCATGCTGAGTTGCTGTATTACACAGTCGCAGCGATTGGATTATTTCTCCTGATTCTGTCGTTTTCAATACCAGTCCTGTTATATCCGTTTCGTGGAATAATGGAAGTCATAGGTCACTTCATGGGCATCGCAAATACTTGCGTTTTGCTCACTGCAATCTTCATTTTCCTGTTCATCCCGATTGGGCTTATCTTGAAACTGATGGGAAAAGATGGCCTGAAACTGAAATGGGATTCGAAAGCCACATCATACTGGATTAAGCACCCGGATTCCAAAACAAGTTCAATGAAAAACCAATTTTAACTAAAGCTTATGAGCATTCTGAAAGAACTATTCACCTTCCTGAAGCAGGAAAAGAAATACTGGCTCTGGCCGTTAGTCATCATTCTGGTATTGCTTGGTTTATTATTTGTCCTTGCCGAAGGTTCAGCCTTAGCGCCATTTATATATTCATTTTTTTAATCCATGTACATCTTAGGCATTTCAGCTTTCTATCACGATAGCGCTGCATGTTTACTTCGTGATGAAGTAATTGTGGCTGCAACGCAGGAGGAGCGGTTTTCCCGGATCAAAAACGATTCAGGATTTCCATCCGCTGCCATTGGTTATTGTTTGAGCGAGGCTGAGATAAAGCTTTCTGAAGTAGATTATATTGTTTTTTACGAAAAACCATTCCTGAAATTTGAACGAATTCTGGAAACCTACGTTTCGTTTGCGCCAAAAGGATTGTTCTCTTTTTGGAAATCAATGCCTTTGTGGATCAAAAAGAAGCTGTTCCAAAAAAACATAATCATCAAAGCGTTAGAGAAAATTGATCCGGCATGGAAGTACAACAACGAAAACCTTTTGTTTACCGAACATCATCACTCTCATGCGGCCTCAGCTTTTTATCCGTCGCCTTTCGATAAAGCGCTCATCCTTACGCTTGATGGTGTTGGTGAATGGGATACTACTACTGCTGCTCGGGGAGCAGATAACCGGATTGAATTTCTGAAAGAGATCAGGTTTCCGCATTCTATCGGATTACTTTACTCGGCATTTACATATTACCTTGGTTTTAAAGTGAATTGCGACGAATATAAAGTGATGGGACTTGCCCCATATGGGAAACCCAGTTTTGTTGATATCATTTATAACCATTTGATTGACGTTAAAGAGGATGGCTCTTTCCGACTAAATATGGATTATTTCGGCTATGGAAGTGGCTTGCGAATGACCAATCGCAAGTTTCACGTTCTTTTTGGAGCTGAGCCTCGCCCAAAAGGTACTGAATTATCGGACTTTCACATGGATATGGCTAGTTCTATTCAAAAAGTTACTGAGGAAATTCTTTTGCGATTGGTAAATAATCTGCACCAAACCTACAGATTTGAAAATCTGTGTCTGGCTGGGGGTGTTGCCCTGAATTGCGTAGCTAACGGGAGAATTCTCCGTGAAAGTCCGTTCAAAAACATCTGGATACAACCTGCTGCTGGTGATGCTGGTGGTGCTTTAGGCGCGGCTTATGCCGTTTATTACAGCCATCTCAATCAATCCCGAAACATCAATTTGTCTGGGTGTGACCAAATGGAAAATGCGCTGCTGGGACCATCGTTCCGAGGTGAAGAAATAGAACCCATTCTTCACGCAAGCGGACTTCGTTTCCATCGGCTCAATGATGAGCTGTATTTTCGAAAAATTGCCTCTGAAATTGCCAATGGAAAAGTTATTGGCTGGTTTGATGGGCGGATGGAATATGGACCTAGGGCGCTGGGTTCCCGAAGTATTCTGGGTGATGCCCGAAATCCAACGATGCAAATGACGATGAACCTGAAAATTAAACTCAGGGAATCGTTTCGGCCTTTTGCTCCGGCTATTCTGGAAGAATTTGCCAACGATTATTTCGATATTGCAGAACAAAGTCCCTTTATGCTTTTGGTTGGAAACCTCAAAAATGAGCACCGTTTACCCTTAGATCAGAAGCAGCAGAAACTGACTGGGATTGACCTGCTGAAACAAATTCGCTCGATGGTTCCGGCAATTACGCATGTTGATTATTCAGCACGAATACAAACAGTGAATGCAGCCAATAACGGGAAATTCTATCAACTGCTTAAGTCTTTTCATCAACTTACCGATTGCCCGATGATGATTAACACCTCGTTTAACCGGATGGACGAACCCATTGTTTGTACTCCTCAAGATGCCATTTCCTGCTTTTTAAATTCAGGTATTGATATTCTGGCCATTGAGAATTTTGTGGTCGAAAAGAATATTTGATAAATTAATAAATTGAAAGTCATGAATATAAAACAGATTTCGATACTTAATATTATTATTCTGATCGTTAGTAGTTTATCTTCAAGTTGCCAGAAACTATCGGAATTAAAGATTGATCCGGTTGCAGCAAGTTCGTTCGTTTTAAAATGGGACGAGTTTAGTCCCATAATTGAAGATTTCAACAAAAATGATGATGAAATTTACGTTCAGTATATTCCGAATTCAAAGGCTGACGAATTTCTGAAAGAAAATATCCCATACTTTAATTGTCCGGATCCAGAATTGGAAAAAACATACTATTTCAGGTGGTGGACTTTCAGGAAGCACATTAAGATGACACCTGCCGGATTCATTATCACCGAATTTCTTCCGGAGGTCTCGTGGGCAGGGAAATACAATTCTATTTGTTGTCCCGCAGGCCATCATTTTTACGAAGGAAGATGGTTACACAATCAGGACTACCTCGAAAGCTATGCTAATTTTTGGTTTAAGGGAGGGGGAGAACCTCGTCGATATAGCTTTTGGGCAGCCAATTCTATTTTGGCTTTTGCAAGTGTACAGCAAAACAAAAATCTGGTAACCAGCCTGCTTCCTTTTTTTGATGGGAATTATCAGGAATGGGAAAACACACATTTGTGTGCCGATGGGTTATTTCAGCAAACCGACAACCGTGATGGGATGGAAGTGTCGATTGGTGGTTCGGGGAAACGTACAACCATTAATTCGTACATGATTGGGGATGCCGAAGCGATAGCCTCGATTGCTGAAATAACGGGAAATACTTCGTTAAAGAAGATCTATAAGGCTAAAGCAATAACCTTGAAATCACTACTGCTAAATAAACTGTGGAATGAAAAAGCAGGTTTTTTTGAGACTCTTCCAATGAATTCGGACAAGCTGGTTGGAGTTCGTGAGCTTCACGGATATACTCCCTGGTATTTTAATATTCCAGAAGAAAAACACACTTCAGCATGGAAATATTTGCTTACCACCACTGGCTTTAAAGCGCCTTTTGGACCAACCACAGCAGAGCAGACCAACCCTGGATTTAAAGTGGTTTACGAGGGACACGAATGCCAATGGAATGGACCAAGTTGGCCGTTCGCAACTTCTGTAACCCTGAAATCCATGGCCAACCTGCTACACAATTATAATCAAACGATTGTTTCGAAATCGGACTATGTACAACAGCTTAAAACATTCTCCAACAGTCATCGAAGAATAAATGAGAATGGGAAACAAGTTTGTTGGATTGATGAAAACCTGAACCCATTTACTGGAGACTGGATTTCGAGGACGATGCTTAAATCAAAAAATGCTTTACCTAAAGAAAGAGGCAAGGATTACAATCATTCTTCTTTTTGCGATTTGGTTATTAGTGATTTGATTGGTGTTCAGCCATCGATGAGCACCCGGCTTACTATCGATCCGCTGGTTTCTTCCGAACTTTGGGATTGGTTCTGTCTTGATCATGTAAAATACCACAATAAAATTCTAACTATCATTTGGGACTTGGATGGTTCCAAATACCAAAAAGGAAAGGGGTTTTCTGTATTTGTTGACGGTGAACTAAAACACAATTCAGAAGCAATAGAAAGAATTGAAATTCAACTATAACCTATAAAATGAAAAAGCTTATTCCAATATTACTTGTGATTTCCTTATTGCTCACAAGTTCGTTTGAGAAGGAAAAGGAAAATCGAAATATGTATTACATTACTAATCAGGTTCCGCTTATTGCCCAATCTTATACAGAGCTTCCATTGGAAGCCATCAAGCCACAAGGTTGGTTACTCGAACAACTCAATATTATGAACAAAGGGGCAACTGGTCACCTTGATGAAGTTTTTTCTATGATTAAGAATAATAATGGCTGGTTGGGAGGGAAAGGTGACAGCTTGGAAGCAACGCCTTATTGGCTCGACGGCGCGTTGTCGCTTGCCTATCTATTAAACGACCAAGTCCTCAAAGATAAAGTACTGAAGTATATAAATTGGTCGCTTGACACTCAACGTCCTTCAGGATATTTTGGACCAATTACTCAATACGAGCGCAAGAACAATGCAAAAGTGGAAAAAGCAGATCAAGGCGATGATTGGTGGCCAAGAATGGTTATGCTCAAAGTGCTTCAACAGTATTACACTGCAACTGGCGATAAGCGTGTGCCGCTTTTCATGACCAAATACTTTCAGTTTCAAATGCAAAATTTAACGGATAGTACCTCATTGATAAATCGTTATATCGAGCAGGCTGCCAATTCGCGATGTCAGGAAAATATAATGAGTGTATATTGGTTGTACAACATAACAAAAGATAAATTTTTACTTGATCTGGCCGATCGATTGTATAAACAAACATATCCCTGGACTGATTGGCTTGGAAATCGCGACTGGGTGATCAATGCAGCCGCACAGCAAAATGATGTAAACTGGATGAGCCGCCATGGTGTGAATGTGGCAATGGGTCTTAAAACGCCAGTAATATATTATCAGTCACAAGGAGACCCGAAATACCTGACAGCCTTGAAAACAGGATTTGCCGATTTAATGTTACTTCATGGGCTCCCAAACGGTATTTTTTCGGGTGATGAAGACTTACATGGGAATGCCCCAACACAAGCAACAGAACTTTGTGCCATTGTAGAGACGATGTTTTCACTCGAACAAGCGATAGCAATAACCGGCGACAATACCTATATGGATGCTTTGGAAAGAATGACATTTAATGCCCTTCCGGCTCAAACCACCGATGATTATACTATGCGACAATATCTTCAGATGCCCAATCAAGTAATGGTAACAGGTGGAGAGTACGATTTTTCTTATTGCGAACGGTTGAGTAATGTCTTTGGTGCCCGAACAGGATGGTATTGCTGCTTAACCAATATGCATCAGGGTTGGGTAAAGTACGTTTCGCACCTGTGGTATGCAACGCCTGACAATGGTCTTGCCGCTTTGGTATATGGCCCCGGAAAAGTAACAGCCAAAGTAGGCAAAGGAAATACTGTTTCAATCAATGAGGAAACCACCTATCCTTTCGGAAGCACGATCAGTTTGACTATCACTCTTCCGGGAAAGGACACTTTCCCAATCTCATTGCGAATACCCAAATGGTGTACTGAGGCTCTTATCTCACTGAATGGTATTATGTTACAAAAGGAAAAAGGCAATCAAGTCCTAAGAATTGAACGGGAATGGAAAAACAACGATAAGCTTTCATTGGAATTTCCGATGCAGGTTTTTACAAGTAATTGGGGGAAAAACTCACGTGCTATTGAGCGTGGTCCATTGGTTTATGCACTAAAGATTGGCGAAAAATGGGAAAAGAAGAACGATCAGGAAAAGGGTGAATATTACGATATATCACCAACAACTCCATGGAATTATGGTATTGAAAGCAATGTGATTACCGATCCGGTAAAGAACAGCACAGTTACCGATAAATCAGTAATCGAAAATTTTTATTGAAACCAAGCTAATGCACCCATCGAAATACAGGTCAATGCCCGTAAAATTCCCGATTGGACATTGGTAAAAGGTGTTCCATACCAACCTGTAACTTCGCGATATGGATTTTATAAGGGTGAAGTTGGAGAAAGTGAAACAGTAACATTAATCCCATACGGGTGCACAAAATTAAGAATTTCGGCATTCCCGGTAGTTAAATAATGATATCTGTTTCAATTGGAAAAACACAAACATTCAGTTAAATTTTAATTACTAATCAGTTGAATATGAAAAAACTAATTTTAACAGCACTGGCTATTGCTTTTTTGCTGAACACTTCGTTTGCGAAGGAAAAGGAAAAACGGAATTCATATTACGTTACCAATCAGGCTCCGCTTGTGGCGCAGCCATACACCGCGTTGCCTTTAGGTGCCATAAAACCTAAAGGAATGTTACTTAAAATGCTCGAGTTGCAACGCGACGGCCTCACCGGACACTTGGACAGCATTTACAAAGTTGTTTGTGGCAACAACAATGGTTGGCTCGGTGGAACAGGCGATGGTTGGGAACGTGGCCCATATTGGATTGATGGTTTAGTTCCGCTGGCCTATATTCTCGACGATGCCGGTCTAAAAGCAAAGGCTCAGAAATGGATTGAATGGAGCATCAAGAACCAAAGGGAAGATGGCTATTTTGGACCAAATCCACTTCCGGAAGGTTACACAAAAATCCAGGGAACCCAGCAGGATATGCGTGAAGATTGGTGGCCCAAAATGGTAATGCTTAAAGTATTGCAGCAATACTACACCGCAACGCAAGATGAACGGGTTCTCAAACTCATGAGTAACTATTTTAAATACCAACTTAAGACGTTACCCGAGAAAAAATTGGGTTTTATTACCTTTTGGGCAGAACAGCGCGGAGGTGATAATTTGGCTATAGTGTATTGGTTATACAACATTACACGGGAGAAGTTTCTGCTCGACCTAGCCGAAATCATTCACAAACAAACATTCGACTGGACTGAAATATACTCCGGAAATGTAATCCGTACGCTAAATCCTCTGCCTGATCTACATTGTGTAAATGTTGCGCAAGGATTAAAGGAACCCGTCATATACTATCAGCAACATCCAGAGCAAAAGTATCTTGATGCAGTTAAAAAAGGATTGTCTGCGTTGAAGGATTGCCATGGCTTTGTGAATGGCATGTACGGCGGCGATGAACATTTACATGGAAATGATCCGACTCAAGGATCTGAACTTTGCTCGGCTGTAGAAATGATGTATTGTTTTGAGAGCATTTTACCTGTAACAGGTGACGTTTATTATGCCGATTATCTGGAGAAAGTAGCTTACAATGTGCTCCCTACACAAAGTACTGATGATTATATGCGTAAACAATATTTTCAGCAACCCAATCAGGTAATGATTACTGATGTTGAACGCAATTTTATGGACGATAAAAATGCACGAATTTGTTTTGGAACTACCAGTGGTTATCCATGCTGTGTGACCAATATGCACCAGGGATGGCCAAAATTTGTTCAAAATCTTTGGTATGCTACAGCCGGGAATGGGATTGCCGCATTGGTGTATGGCCCATCAGAAGTAACGGCAAAAGTTGCAAATGGCGAAGAGGTAAGTATTTCAGAAAAAACGGATTACCCATTTAAAGAAAATATCCAGTTTACCTTTCAGACAAAAAAAACAGTTAAATTCCCATTCCATCTGCGTATTCCTGAATGGTGTAAAAATTCGACAATCACAATTAATGGAAAGGTCGTGGCTACTTCCATTAGCAACAACATTGCAGCAATTGATCGTGAATGGTCATCAGGTGATGTGGTTGAATTGAATCTGCCAATGGATTTCCGCTTCAGTCACTGGTATGAAAATTCTCTTGGAATTGAACGCGGACCGTTGGTTTATGCTTTACGGGTTGAAGAACAATGGCGCGAAGTAACTCAAAAAGGTTACGATGACACTTTCTGGGAAGTATTACCCAAATCGCCTTGGAATTATGCACTTCAGAAAAGTGAAATTGATAATAAAAAATTGCAAGCCGAGGTAAAAGATCAGATATCGCTTAATCCTTGGAATCTGGAAAATGCTCCAATCACGGTAAAAATAAAAGCCAATCGTCTTCCGATCTGGCAATTGGAACGAGGCTCAACGGGAAAACTTCCAATACCCTCATCGCCTGCCCGAACTGTTGAGAAACTGGAAGAAGAAGTTACTTTAATTCCATACGGTTGCAGTACTTTACGAATTTCGGAATTCCCGATTCATTAAAGATTTAAGGAACAAATAAAATTAAACCAATGAAAAAACACCTATTTATCCTTGCCATGGCAAGTACACTGCTTTTTGCGGCTTGCCAAAATGCGCCTAAAAAAGCTGAAAAAACCGAACCTGTTTCCACCCGCTGGACAGATGATCAAGTCCAGCAATGGAGCCAGGAAAACGGTTGGCTCCGCGGAAGTAACTTCAACCCGAGTACAGCCATTAACCAATTGGAAACCTGGCAGGCCGAATCGTTCGACACCACTACCATCAACCGCGAACTGGGTTGGGCCGAAGGGATTGGAATGAACGTGATGCGTGTTTACCTTCACCATGTTGCCTGGGAAGTAGATAAAGAAGGCTTCAAAAGCCGCATGGGCACTTACCTCAACATTGCCAGTAAACACGGCATTAAAACAGTCTTCTGTATTTTCGACGACTGCTGGAATCCAACCTATAAAGCAGGAAAACAACCTGAACCAAAAGTTGGTGTTCACAACTCAGGCTGGGTGCGTGATCCGGGCGATTTGCTTTATACCGACACCACGCTGATCAAAACACTTGAGGCATACGTGAAAGATATTTTAACCACTTTCAAAGACGACAAACGCATTGCCATCTGGGATTTATACAACGAACCCGGAAACTCTGGCTACGGTAATAAATCACTTCCATTACTGAAAAAGGTGTTTGAATGGGGTTGGGAAGTTCGTCCGTCGCAACCATTATCTTCCGGAGTTTGGAGTTTAGCATTATCCGATCTAAATAAATTTCAGGTTGAAAATTCAGACATCATCACGTATCACAACTACGAAGGCCCTGAAAAACATCAAGCGGCCATCGATACCCTGAAAAAATACAACCGCCCGTTGGTTTGTACCGAATACATGGCTCGCCGCAACAACAGTTTATTCACCAACATTATGCCCATGCTGAAAGCCCAAAACATAGGCGCCATTAACTGGGGATTGGTTGCCGGGAAATCGAATACCAAATACGCATGGGACGAACCAATCGCCGACGGATCGGAACCTAAACTTTGGTTTCACGAAATATTTCATCCCGATGGAACTCCGTACAAACAAGAAGAAGTGGATTTGATCAAGAGTTTAACCCTGACAAAATAATGATGAAGAGAATTACTTTATTATCGATGGTTTTAGGTGCTGCAATTGCGTTTAGCAGTTGTACCCCGAAGCCACAATCCAAAACCGAAAATTGCTTTGCACTTAAAGCTGAAGATTTCCAAAAAACCATTGATGGTAAAACCACCAATTTATACTTCCTGAAAAACGGAAATATTCAGGCGGCCATCACCAATTATGGCGGACGTATTGTTGGCCTTTGCACTCCGGATAAGAACGGTAAAATGGGCGATGTTATACTTGGATTCAGCAGCATCGATGGCTACCTGAAAGCCAAGGAAGTGTTTTATGGAGCTTTGATTGGACGTGTTGGAAACCGCATTGCTAAGGGGAAATTCACCCTCGATGGACAGGAATATACACTTCCTTTGAACAATGGTGTCAATCACCTGCATGGTGGACCTGGTGGATTCCACAACGCAATCTGGGACGTAAAAGCGGCTACAGATTCATCAATTGTGTTGACTTATTTATCGAAAGATGGCGAAATGGGCTATCCCGGGAATCTGAACGTGGAAGTTCAGTATTTGCTCGATTCGAAAAATGAAATTGTAATGAGCTACAAAGCCACTACCGACAAAAGCACTCCTGTAAACCTCACCAACCACGCATTCTGGAATTTGGCTGGCGAAGGAAGCGGAACCATCAACGACCAAATTCTGACCATTAATGCGGATGCCTATACGCCAGTTGATTCAACCCTTATCCCACTTGCCGGAAACGAACCGGTTGAAGGAACTCCTTTTGATTTCAGGAAGGGGAAAGCCATCGGCTCCGATCTTGGGCAAGTTGAGACCAACATTCAGTTGAAGCATGGCCCGGGCTATGACCATAACTTTGCTCTGAACAAACCTGTTGCTGGAGAAATGTCGCTTGCAGCTACCGTCGTTGAACCCGTAAGCGGACGCAAAATGGAAATTTTCACCCAGGAACCTGCATTGCAGTTTTACGGCGGAAACTTTATTGATGGCAGCGATACTGTCAAAAGCGGTAAAACTTACAAATACCGCGAATCACTTGCTTTGGAGACCCAGCATTTCCCCGATTCGCCAAACAACACCAACTTCCCGTCAATTATCCTGAAACCGGGCGAAACATACCAAACACAGAGTATTTACAGGTTTAGTGTAGTGAATATTAATGCCAACAAAATTAAAGAACAAGAAATGATTTAAGCAATCACGATACAAGATGATAAATGCTTTTATTCTCTTTTTAGTTTAATACCCTGATCTTTGAGCGGTTCAACTTTTGGAATGTTTGTCACAATGTAAACAAAATCAGGATATATCTATAGGTGAGAATTCTACTCATTCAAAAATTTACACATTTCGGGGTGATTAATTGATGCGAGACTCCTACATGAATCAATCAAAATTGAGCTTTCTCTAGTATGGAAGCCATAGAATCGTTAAAACAGAATTACATTTAAAGTAGAACCAAAAAGATCGCAAAGTACTTTTTATAATAGTAAAATCAACAATAATTTGATTGAAATACAATGCAATTTGTTTATATTTGTATTGTAATGAATTGAATATCAGGCGAGACAATATCGAGACCTATTGAAATAAGCGTTTTGTAAAACATTGATAATCAGCTTGAAATAAGGATGCGTTCAAACTCCAGCTGGGTCACGAAAAATGAAACTAAATTGAGTTAAAAGCCTTCAAATTGAATGATTTGAAGGCTTTTTTCGTTGATTCGACAGTCAAAATACAACAAAAACTCGCAAAATAAACGAGACCTATCAGTCTTAAATTATTGTTATAAACTACTGTTTATTATATTGTTATGATTTTTGATGTTAAGAATTCATAGTCATGATTATTAAATTCATATTTATATATCTGAATTTAGGCTGAAAATGTCTTTTTGTTTAACAACCCTATCAGTTTACTCTTGGTTGAAATTGTACAAGTAAGCTACTGATGAAATCGATTTCATGTAGTTTTCATAACGGACATTTCATATTTATTAATTATCCATTTGATTCTTGACTTTCAAAAATTAGTTTGCCCTTCGAATCAAATCATGATTTTTGATTTCTATATTTGGTGCCTCATAGATTAGCTCCTTGAATAAATTTAGGTTAAATAGTGATGAAGATCTGCTACTTAGGGTAAAAAATGGCGATGAGGTAGCGTTTGAACTTGTTTTTTACCGGTATAAAGGAAAACTGCTCGATTTTATCCGCCGAAGCCTTCCTGCTGATCAGGATGCCGAGAGTATGGTACAAGATACTTTTACCAAACTTTGGATCAGTCGCCACCAGCTTG
Organism: uncultured Prolixibacteraceae bacterium; assembly: GCA_937915865.1. Classification (GTDB taxonomy): domain Bacteria; phylum Bacteroidota; class Bacteroidia; order Bacteroidales; family Prolixibacteraceae; genus Aquipluma. The sequence goes on from CALGIG010000004.1 coordinate 23,494, forward strand.
ATCCGGCAAAATCGCTTAACGCCTTTTTATATACCATTGTCCGCAACGAAATATACGGTCAATTGCGAAAGCTCTTGGTCAGGAGAAAGTATCTCGAAGAATTGAGTTTCTCGACGTCCGGTTCCGGACTATCAACCGAACAGCAGCTCGAATACAACGAATTGGTGCGTTTGGTAACCCAACTGGTGAAAGAAATGCCTGAGAAACGACGTGTTATTTATGAATTGAGCCGCAACGAAGGACTTAGTTATAAAGAGATTGCCAGCCAGTTGGGAATTAGCGAGAATACGGTTGATTCACAGATACGAAAAGCACTGGATTACCTGAAAGAAAATCTCCGAAAAAAAATGGCGATGTTTCTTTTTTTTCTCCCTTTTCACAAAAAATACACCCGAGAAGCATAACAGTAACTTGTTTCGACCTCTGAAATTTCTTCCAGAAGCCTTCAATGTTGTGTTGGCCAACATTTGTTAGTTGCATTTTGTGTGTTGTTTTGCAATGACTTACGTTTTTTATCAAAAAAAACATAGAATGCAGTCACGGAAGTTAGTCACTTGTGCATATTAACCAATGGAAATAAACCAATGATGGAAGAACAAAAAAGTATTCAGGAGATATTGGCCCGATTGTATAGCAATAAATACTTGGGCGACCTCGAAATCAGGAATTTAGAGCAATGGCTTAGTCGGTTTTATTCTGATTCTCAGATTGACGATTGGCTAAAAGCAAATTGGGAAGTGTCTGAAAACATCGACTACGATATTTCGTTTGAAGATATTCGCCGAAGGATTGCTCAGTATGGCCACGAGAGAAAGTCGGTTCGGTTTAAAAAATGGGTTGGTATGCTTCAGAAAGCTGCTGCAATACTTCTTTTGCCGTTGTTGGTGCTTAGCATTTGGCTTTTGATCGACCGAAAACCCAATGCTTCTCCTATGATTTTGGCAACAGCCAAGGGGGAACACACACATGTTTATCTGCCAGATGGAACAGAGGTTTGGCTGAATGTTGATTCGAAGCTTGAATATTCGACTACTTTCAATGCTTACGATCGAAATTTGAAATTGGAAGGCGAGGCTTTTTTCAAGGTTGCAAAAGATAAAAAACATCCATTTGTTGTTTCAGCCAATGATTTGAAAGTAAAAGTTGTAGGAACCGAGTTTAATATATCGGCATATAAAACCGAACCAAGAGCAACTGCTTACCTGAAAGAAGGGGTCGTTGAGCTAACTTATTCTCCGGAAAACAAAAGGGAACAAACCTACCGGATGGCTCCCGGCGAAAAAGCTACAATTTTCAGAAACGAGAAATCAATTAATATTCAAGATGTGGTATCAGCAAACGATACCCGATGGACAAATGGCGAATTGAATTTCGATAACGAGCCTATGGATCAGGTTTTTAGAAAAGTTGAACGATGGTATGATGTAAAAATCAGTTACCAGATGACCGATTTTTCGGACGAAACGCTTACAGTAAATTTAAAGAACAACGAGTCGATACATCGGTTAATGGAGATCATTAACGAGGCAATAGGAATAAATGTCAAACAAAACGGAAATGAATATGTAATAACGCGAAGCAAAACGAAATAGATAAAAAAGAAAAGAGTAAGCAGCAATTGTTGGCACGATCATGCTTACCCTTTCCCAAGTGATTTTTTTTAACTTTTAAAATCGTTCAAATTTATGAAAAAAAAGTATCAAAACCCAACCAGGGGAAGTTATGTCTGGTTGCGAAAGCCTTTAAAAATTATGAAGTTAACATTTTTTCTAATTTTAGTTTCGGCGATGCTGGTTTCAGCAGGGAGCTATTCGCAGAATACTAAGCTAAGCCTGAACTATAGAAATATTCAGATCGGACAGTTATTGCAACTAATTGAAAAACAAACGCAATATCGGTTCGCCTATTCCAAATCAAAGCTTAACCCTGAAGAAATTGTATCTATTGAAGTGAAAGACGGGAAGCTGGATCAAATTCTCAAGGCCATTCTGGATAAGGATCAGTTAACCTATAACATTATCGACCGTTATGTAGTTATATCAGACAAAAATTCACTATTGGAAGTCAATAGTTTGCAGCAAAATCAAAAGAATGTAACGGGTAAGGTTTCCGATTTAACGGGGGTGCCTTTGCCCGGAGTTTCGGTTGCCATAAAGGGAACAACTACCGGAAGTATTACCGATACCAATGGAACTTACACAATATCGAATATACCTGCAAACGCCATACTTCAGTTTTCGTTTGTCGGTATGAGAACTCAGGAAGTAAAGGTAGGTACGCAAAGTGTTATAAATGTAAGTCTTGAAGAAGAAACAATTGGCATAGAGGAGGTCGTGGCTGTTGGTTACGGAACATCCAAACGTAGTGACATTACCGGGGCAATGTCGTCGGTAAGTACGAAATCGTTAAAAATTGTTCCGGTTACCAATGCACAGCAAATTCTCCAGGGACGCGCTGCCGGAGTGTATGTAACTCAAAGTTCCAATAAACCGGGGTCGGAGCCGAGCGTACTTATTCGTGGTCGCCGTTCGTTTAGCGCCGGTAACGATCCGCTGTACGTAATCGATGGTATTCCAATTACTGGCGGGTTCAATGATATTAGTCCGAACGATATTGAATCGATGCAGGTTTTGAAAGATGCTTCTGCTACGGCAATTTATGGTTCGCGAGGTGCCAACGGCGTCATCATCATCACAACCAAAAGAGGTACGTCGGGTAGCCCGGCAACATTAACTTACAATGGCTATTTTGGGGTTACCAAAGTTACGCGCCACGTGGATGTAATGAATGGCGATGAGTTTGTTGAGTTTAAACGCGAAGCTGCCCGAGCTGCCGGAACTTATGACGATACTAACCCAACGCTTTCTGATTCAAAGATTTTTGAAGTTGGTGAACTCGATGCCATTGCCAATAAACGCTACACCCCGTGGCACAAGTTAATCACGCAAGATGGTTTTAGCCAGAATCACGAATTGAGCATTCAGGGTGGAACAAAAGCAACACGCTACAACATTTCTTTCAACTATTTCGACGATAAGGGATATTTTAAGTGTCAGGATTTTACCCGCTACAATACCCGCGTAAACCTTGATCAGGATATTAGTTCGCGCGTTAAAATCGGGCTTTCGATGTTAGGCTCGTATAGTGAGCGCAATGGAGGCGGAATTAACCCGTATATGGCAGCTGTAGTACAAACACCGCTCGGATCGGCTTACGACGAAAGCGGGAACATTAAAGAATTTCCAACCGGCGACGCATTGATGTATAACCCACTGGCAAACTTCGAAAAAGGAGCCATCATTAATCTTGAGAAACGTTTTAGGTTGTTAACCAGTATGTATGGCGAAGCCGAACTTTATAAAGGTTTGAAATTCAGGGTAAATTTCGGCCCTGATCTAATCAATAGCCGCGTTGGCAACTTTGCAGCATCAAAAACTACAACTAACCAGGGTGGACTTCCTTCTGCAAACAGTTCAGAAAGCTTTGTGTTTTCTTATACGCTTGAAAATATCTTGACCTACGATAAACTGTTCGGCAACAAGCATAAAGTAAACTTTACCGGTTTATACAGCGTTCAAGACCGCACCTTGGAAAGCAGCAATATGGGTGTAAAAGACCTCCCGGTTGAATCGATAGAATACTTCAATATGGGCGCTGCGAAAACTATAACCGGTGTTGGCAGTAACTACGAAAAATGGACAATTTTATCGTACATGGGCAGATTGAATTACTCGTTTGATAACCGCTTTTTATTGACCCTGACCGGACGTGCTGATGGTTCGTCGCGCTTCGCACCAGGGCATAAATGGGGCTTTTTCCCATCGGCTGCTTTGGCTTACAACATCGGCAACGAAAACTTCATGAAAACGATCCCGTGGTTAAGTAGTTTAAAAGTTAGAACAAGTTATGGTACGACTGGAAATACTGGTATTGATCCTTACCAAACTCAGGGGTTATTGGGAAGTACAGCTTACGATTTTAACGGTGTGGCAGCTTCTGGTCGCTACCCCAATACTATTCGCAACGAGAATCTGAAATGGGAATCGACCGCTTCGTTGAACGGAGGTATTGATTTTGGGTTCCTGAACAACCGCATTTCAGGCTCGTTTGAAGCATACCGCTCAACAACAACCGATCTTCTTCTTCCTCGTGTACTACCAAACAGTACCGGTTTTTCTAGCGTTTTGACAAACGTTGGATCAACCCGTAATACCGGTTTTGAGTTGACACTTTCAACCCGGAATATTGTATCAAACACGAATGGCTTTGAATGGACTTCTGATTTGATCATGGCTAATAATCACGAAGAAATTCTGGAATTATCGCAGGGAAAAGTTGACGACGTGGGTAATGCGCGCTTCATTGGTCAACCCATTTCGGTCGTTTACGATTACCAGAAAATTGGTATCTGGCAAACCGGTGAAGAGGCATTGGCTAAACAATTCAGTTCGTCTGTAGGCCAAATAAAAATTGCTGACAGAAATAATAACGGTAAAATCGATCCCGATGACCGTATGATTTTGGGATCTACCACTCCAAAATGGACATACAGTTTTAATAACTATTTTTCGTACAAAGGATTTGATCTTTCCATATTCCTGGTTGCCCGCACCGGAAACCTGATCAGCAGTACTTTCCACAAAGTTCCGAACAACTCTATCGCGCTTGGTGGCCGTTACAACGGATTGAATGTTGATTACTGGACGCCTAAAAATCCAACCAACAACTATCCTCGTCCAATTTACGGACAATCAGGTAGCCCTGGCCCCGTATTTGGCAGTACTTTACAGTGGTTTGACGGATCATTTCTACGAGTAAGAAATATAAACCTTGGGTACAATGTACCTGCGTCTATTGCGCAAAAAATCAAGGCAAAATCACTTCGCGTATATGTAAATATTACTGATCCATATATCTTCTCTTCCTATGTACACAAGTATCGTGGAATCGATCCGGAAGTTAACGATAACCCTGCTACCATTAATTGTCAGCTCGGATTGAATGTCAAATTTTAATGAATATCAGATTATGAAACGAGCATGTAATTTACTTACATCCAAGCTGATGAGAATGTTTGTCATGCGAGTTCCATACGACAACTAAAAACAAATAATTCACGTATGAAAAATATATTATTTATTGCAATATTGATTTTTACATTGGGCAGTACTTCGTGTACCAGTATGCTCGACGAGGATGTGCGAAACCAGATAGCTGACAATTACCTGAATACACCCAACGGATTGGAGGAAGGTGTGAAATCAGGTTATAGCTTTCTTCGAAGCTGGTATGGACAGCAGTCTGCCGGTTGGTTGACTGTGTATGGCACTGATGAGTTTACAAACGGGAATGCCGATCCGGCGTTCAATAATTACACAGCGAATATAAATTCGGCAAGCGGTGTTGTTTCCGGTCCGTGGAATTCATTCTACCAGGCAATTAATGCTTGCAATGCAGTAATCGACAGGGCGCCCAGCGTAAAAGGCATGACCGATGCACTTAAAAATACCCGTGTTGCTGAGGCCCGGTTTTTGCGCGCACATTACTATTTTCTGCTGGTACAAACTTATGGTGCATTGCATCTGGCATTGCACGAAACACAAGGCGCTTCAACTGTTGCATCGCGTTCGCCAATCGAAGAGGTGTATAAAGTAATTATCGATGATCTTAATTTTGCAGTAGCGAACCTGCCTGTTGTAGCTACCGATTTTGGTCGGGCAACACTTCCGGCAGCTAAACACATGCTAGCCAAAGTATATTTAACCCGCGCCGGAACGACCGCAAAACAAGCCGACGACTACACCAATGCCGCTAAATTTGCCAAAGAAGCAATTGCCGCTAACAGCAACTTAAAAATGCTCGACGATTTCGATTTAATTTATAAGGTTGGGAATGAAGTGAATGCTGAGATTTTATTTTCGGTACAATACTGTAATAACACCCTGTACAATGGAAGCGGAAATTCGGCGCACATGTTTTTCTGGTGTAGCTACGAGGGACAGGCTGGCATGTACCGAGACCTGGAAAACGGACGTCCGTGGGCACATTACCGACCAACCAATTATATGCTGAATTTATATTCGCCGCTTGATTCGCGAAATGAAAAATCATTCAAAAGAGTATGGTTGTGCAACAAGCCTGGCAATTACACAATTAATGGTAAATCGGTTACAATGGCTTTGGGAGATACTGCTTTCTACCTTGCACCTTTCGAACCCACAACGGCACAGCGAAATAAGGTAAAATACCGCATCTATGGTCCAAGCGAATATACAAAAACACTGTTTCCAAGCTTAAGCAAATATCGCGATCCGGGTCGTAGCTCGATTAATGCGGCCGATGGTGTTCGCGATTTCGTGGTCTATCGTCTGGCTGAAACTTACCTTATTGCTGCCGAGGCTCTGATTATGAGTAATAAAGCGGATGAAGCGCTGACATACGTAAATGCAGTGCGCCGCCGTGCTGCCAAGACCGGGGCAACACCAGCTATAACTGAAGCCAATAAAAAAGCGATGGAAGTAACAGCTGCCGATTTAAATATCGATTTTATATTGGACGAACGGGCTCGAGAGCTATCTGGCGAGTACATGCGTTGGTTCGATTTGAAACGTACCGGCAAATTGCTGGAAAGAGTGAAGAAGTACAATTCGGATGCAGCGCCAAATATTCAGGAATTTCATCTGTTGCGGCCAATTCCACAAACGCAGATTGACCGTACTGATGGAGGCGCAAAAGCGTTTCCACAGAATCCAGGTTATTAATACAGATGAAAACTCATTTCAAAAGTTTATAAAGTGGGAGTATGCTTAATCAATAAGATTAAGCAAATTAAACTAATCTGGCCAGCGAAGTTTTGCTTAACATATTGCAACTACGAATCGCTGGCCGGATATCTTTTCTCACAGGGCGATTGTTTACCTTGCTCAGGTCTCCCATTTATATAAATATATTTTTCTTTCGCTTGATAGGTACAATTTTGTTGTAGTTATTAAGCAGCAAATACTATTGAATGATCAGAATAAAATATTTACAAGTTATTGGGCTGCTTATTTTCGTTTTAATGCTATCCCAATCACCTGCCTTTGGTGGACGGAGAAAACTTGGAACCCTTCAAAAGCACCTCGATTACAACAGTCAGCAACGAAAAACAGCAATCGATACCATTGAAACCAGATTGATAAAACGGCTTTTAAATAAACCTGTTAACGATGGTCTGGTGGAAAAATATTTCAATCAAATGTCGGATGAAGGTAGTTGGGCTGATATTCAGTATAACGACCAATCAGTAAAAACCTGGGGACCACACAACCATACCAGCCGACTTTTGACAATGGCTCTTGCTTATAGAAATAAAGCCAGCAAATATTACCAAAACAAGGAGCTGAGAGTCACAATTCTTTCAGGACTCGAATACTTCTACAAGTTGAAACCTGCTTCGGCCAACTGGTGGTTCAATGTTATTGGTGTGCCGCAAAATTTTGCATCAATTCTTATCCTCCTGAAAGATACAACCGAAACTTCCGCTCTGTTGAAATACTCATTGCTTGTGACTGATGATACCGGCAACCAGGCTCACCGGGGAGCAAATCGAACCTGGGTTTCAGAAATTTTAATTTATAAAGGTTGTATCGAAAATGATTTTACACTCATAAACAAGGGCTTTTTATCCATTGCATCAACACTTGTTGTTGAATCTGAGCAGGGAATCGAAGGCATTAAGATTGATAACAGTTTTCATCAGCACCGTGCTCAATTATACAATGGCGGATACGGTATGGCATTTGTTGACGGCATGGCTCAGTTTATGCAACTGGCTGCAAATACCCCGTTTGCCGATGCGTTTTCATCAGAAAAAAGACAGCTTTTTGCTAGATTATTACTGAATGGCCATCAACTGTTCGGGTATCGCAATGCCATCGATTTTGGAACGATTGGGCGCGGAATTTCAGGGCAAAACTCCATTAAAAATATAAAATCGGAGACCCTGGACTTGATGATGCAGCTGGATACTGTACATCAGGAAGATTATAAAAACTGGAAACAACATCTTCAAGGCGCTGATTTTCCCCCAAAGTATCAGGGGAACAAGTATTTCTGGAAATCGGACATCATGACCCAACATGGTTCGAATTTCTACCTTTCGGCCAAAGTAATTTCAAACCGAACTACCGGAACCGAAATGCTCAACCAACAAAACCTGAAGGGTTACAATCTTCCGTTGGGAGCCACCAATATTTTAACCAGCGGAAATGAATATCGCAACATCGCTCCGGTTTGGGACTGGACACGTATCCCAGGAACAACTTCGGTCAGAAACCCGTCATCAAGCATTTTGTCGTGGTATTTGTTTGGTTCCAATACATTTGCCGGCGGAGTCAGCAATTCAAAAAACGGACTTATTGCTTACGAACATTCCTACAATGGTATTCAAGCTAGAAAAGCTTACTTTTTTATAGGTGATGTTTTGTTTTGCATGGGGAGCGGTATCAATGCTTTTCCTACACAAGCTGTCGTCACATCAGTCAACCAATGCTTGCTAAATGGCGCAGTTTATGTTGGTTTTGAGAATCAATCCCAATTATTTAGCGATAGTAGCCGTGTATTTACTAACCTTCAATGGGTTTATCACGACAACGTGGGCTACTACTTTCCGCAAGGTGGAGAAATAAGTTTACAGCAACTTACGCAATCAGGCACCTGGAAATCGGTTGATGGCGAGGCCGATGACAGTTTGGTGAGTAAAAAAGTATTTAGCCTTTGGATTAATCACGGAAATGCACCCAAAGACGAATCTTATTGTTATGCTGTCGCGCCGGGAAGAACACTTGAGCAGTTTAAGCTCGAAGTGCAAAATTTAGGTTTTATCATTGAACGGAATGACAAAGAAATTCAGGCAATAAGCAATAAGCAAACGCATTTTTACGCGGTAGTATTTTATAAGCCCGGGGTAATCCGTATGACTGACGGCTTTCAGATTCGGGCAGGCCAACCCGCCCTGGTACTTATCGAAAAGCAGACCGACAAATATTCGATTTCGGTTGCCGATCCAACTTACAGCCAAGCCAGACTCACGCTCAGCCTGAACCGAAAAATAGCTGGGCCGGGGGTAAGTTATTCGAGCAATAAATCGGATTTGGAAATTACTTTCCCCTTGGGCCGAATGACCGGAAGCACAGTAACCAATTTATACCTAATTGAAAATTAATATGAAATATATTCTTTTTATCTCTATTGTTTTGTCAGCCTTGTTGGGTCTTGCCAATCAGCTTATGGCACAAACTGATTTGAATGGGGGAAATAATCACCCGGTAATATTTAATGCCGACTGGATTAGTTGCCCTGATGAGAATCCACATGAATATGGGGTATATCATTTGCGGAAAGTTTTTGAGCTGACCGAAAAACCTTCACGCTTTATTATTCATGTTTCTGGCGACCATCGTTACCGTTTATTTGTAAATGGCAAGCAGGTTTGTCAGGGCCCGGCACGGGGCGATTTGCGAAACTGGAAATACGAAACTTTGGATATTGCCCCTTTCCTGAATGCCAGGAGTAATGTGCTTGCAGCCCAGTTGTGGAATATGGGAAGCGGCGCCCCGGCGGCCCAAATTTCGTATCAAACCGGTTTTATCCTTCAGGGAACTGGTGATGCAGAGAAGCTGGTAAATACCAATGAAAGTTGGCGGATAATTCGAAACGAAGGCTACTTCCCCGAGGTGATTCCACCCACGCAAGTGGCATCATACATTGTTGGTAGCTGCGATAGCGTGGTTTTCAGTAAATATCCCTGGGGCTGGGAGCAACCCGGTTTCGACGATAGTCTTTGGAAAAAGCCAGTAAGAGAAAGCAAAGGCAAGTATTTCAACGAGAAGCGGATACTTATTCCCAGGGATATTCCTTTTTTGGAAGAAAAAACCGAACCAATAGCCGGCATAGTTCGTGTTTCTGGTGTTGGTCTCAGTGAATTGAAATCGAAAGGCGACAGCGCTTTGTATATTCCGGCTAATACTACAGCAGAAATCCTGTTTGACCGGGAAACGCTGACCACTGCTTATCCTGAAATAACGTTCAGTGGTGGATCAAATTCGCGTGTTCGGATTACTTATGCTGAATCGCTTTTCGACGATAAAAACATGAAGGGGAACCGAAACCAAACGGAAGACAAAAAAATCAAAGGCTACAATGATGTTTTTTTACCTGACGGAAGCGCCGCTGAGCATGTGTTTAAACCACTGTGGATTCGTACGTTCAGATACCTTCAGCTAAACATCACGACTAGCAACGAACCTTTGCTGATCAGTAATATGCAGTCGGTTTTTACTGCTTATCCGTTAAGAGAAGTGGGGCACTTTACTTCCGACGACAGAAGCTTGGATAAAATTTGGGAGGTTGGTTGGAGAACGGCCCGCTTGTGCGCCGGAGAGACTTACATGGATTGCCCGTATTATGAGCAGCTTCAGTACATTGGCGATACCCGAATTCAGGCGTTGATTTCCCTGTATGTTTCGGGCGACGACCGTCTGATGCGAAATGCGATCGAACAATTTCACCAGTCACAAATTCCGGATGGGCTCACCAAAGATGCATATCCTTGCGGAAGTTCCAAAATAATCACCCCCTTCTCACTGTTTTGGGTCTCAATGATCCACGATTTCTGTTGGTACCGTAATGATAAAGCTTTCATCGAAAAATACCTGATTCCAATGGAAGCTGTCCTCAAATGGTTTGAGTTTCGGCTTGACCCGAAAACCGGGCTTCTCGGGAAACTTGGATACTGGAACTTTGTCGATTGGTCGTTTCCAAAAGTTGGCGTTCCTCCGGGTGGGCCGGAGGGCCAATCGTCGGTTTTGTCGTTGCAGTACGTTTACACATTGGAGCAGGCCATACAAATTTTTGAGCTGTTTAACCAGCCTGAAAAGGCGACTTATTATAAGCAGGTAGCCGAAAAGATAAAAAAGGCGGTGGTTTCTTCGTGCTTTGATACCAAACGGATGTTGCTTGCCGATACACCTGAAAAGAAAAATTTCAGCCAACACGCCAATATCTGGTCAATTTTAACCGGTTGCATTCCTGAAAAGGAATACCAGGCAACGATGGAAAAAATTATAGGCGATCCAGGGTTAACACAGGCTTCAATTTATTACCGGTTTTACTATACCAAAGCGTTGAAAAAATCAGGATTAGGCAACCGTTACCTTTCGGAACTTAGTCCGTGGAAGGAAATGATTGATTTGGGGTTGAGTACCTTTCCTGAAACAACATCGCCAACAACGCGGTCGGATTGCCATGCGTGGAGTTCCAGTCCTTGTTACGATTTTCTGGCAACTGTTTGTGGAATTGAGCCCGAAGATTTTGGCTTTCGTTCGGTGCATATTGAGCCTAACCCCGGTAAACTCACCAATTTCGAAGGTTCGGTACCTCATCCGCTTGGAATAATTAAAGTTCGTTGCCAAAAACAAACCGACGGACATTACCTGTTAACTATAGAGTTGCCACAAAATCTGACCGGGCATTTGGTGTGGAACGGTAAAACGAGCATGTTAAAAAGTGGAAGTCAAACTATCAGGTTTTAATGGATTTAGCGATGGGTAATAATAAAAAAGCTTGGATAACAAAAGCAGCAATCCTGACAATTGTTGTGATTAACCTTTCGTGTGCTACGAGATACACACGATATACACGGCAGTTGGATGTTAACCAGTTGCTTAAAGATGCCGGGGAACAATACCTTTTCCTGAAAGAACAATTAAAGGATAGCGCTTGTTTTCCGAAAACATTCGACAAAACTAAACAACAACTCGAAACCAGCAATTCGAAATGGTGGTGCAGCGGTTTTTACCCCGGTACTTTATTGTATCTTTATGAAGCCACCGGAGAAAAAGCTTTACTTAACGAAGCGAACCGAATGCTGACTTTGCTCGAAGAGGAGCAATACAACACCGAAACACACGATATTGGGTTTATGATGTATTGCAGCTTCGGGAACGCCAATCGTTTAGCACCCAATGATCATTATCGCCAGATATTGATTAACAGTGCGAAATCGCTTGCTACAAGGTTCAATCCTACGGTTGGCTGCATTAAATCGCATAACCGAGGTCTCAACGATTTTGTGGTGATTATCGACAACATGATGAACCTGGAATTGCTTTTCAATGCCACACACCTTACAGGCGACAGTTCCTATTACCGCATGGCGGTTGCTCATGCCAATACAACCCTGAAAAATCATTTTCGTCCCGATTTCAGTTCATACCATGCGCTTAATTACAATCCTGAAACGGGAAGTGTTCGGAATTATCAGGCTGGACAGGGATATTCCGAACAATCGACCTGGGCAAGGGGGCAGGCCTGGGCTTTGTATGGATATACCCTGATGTATCGCGAAACTCATGATCAAAAATACCTGAATCAAGCCAGAAGCATCGCTCGTTTTTTACTGAACCACCCCAATATGCCCAACGACCTTGTTCCGTACTGGGATTATAATGCGCCCAATATACCAAATGCTTTGCGCGACGCCTCGTCGGCTGCCATCATGAGTTCGGCATTATTAGAGCTTTCCGGATATGTAGCCCGAACAGAATCAAAATCGTATTATAGAGCTGCCAAAAAAATGCTTGTTTCTTTATCTAAAGCTCCTTATCGATCTATCAAAGGTCAAAACGGTGGTTTTATACTTGATCATTCAGTGGGTAATATTCCGGCTAAAAAGGAAGTTGATGCTCAGTTAACTTATGCAGATTATTATTACATCGAAGCATTGTTGAGATATAAAAACTTAGCAGGAAGAAAAGCTAGTGTTGTGTTAATTTAAAATTGACGGATAAAGTCTTTTAAGTTTTATTC
>CALGIG010000005.1 GCA_937915865.1 uncultured Prolixibacteraceae bacterium
ATACCAGTAAAATCAGGCCACTCAGAGGCTTTTCTTAACTAAACGACATTGAATTCTGATTTAGAAATACTTACTAAATCCGGCGCTTTTAAAAGTGTCGGATTTTTTTGTGTCTAAGCAAAAATTTGAGAACCGGAATGGGCCAGTTCATAGATTGGTGGGATAACCGTTGAAAAAATTCAGAAATTCTTTAGTATTTCCAACTTACATATTGTAAGTATTTTTTTCGATTATAGACATGGAATGTAGTGAATAATTGATTTTTAGTCTTTACATCGAAATTCGCAATTTTTTAACAAACAGAAAAAGAGGCAACTAATTTTAATGTGTGTTCTAAAACATACCACTTTCAAATCGTAAGTAATTTGTTGCGGGATTATCGTAAACAAAAGTAATCGTAAACTAAGCTTTCAATTTTGTTGAATTTATGGCTTTTTACTTCTGAATTTTTTTGAACCTTGTTTTGCATAATAAAAACATGATTTTTGAGCTATTTTCTGAGACAACATCGATATTAGATTTGTGCCGTCAATCGAAGAAAGACAGAAACAATAACAATTAAAACCTAGAAAAATGAAAACAAAAAATTTGTTTGTTCAGTTGATGTTAATAGTTTTTGCGATGATTTCTGTTAACGTTTGGGCTGGTAATGAGGATACATCAAATTTAAATTACAAGATTTCCCCCGATCTTAATTTTACTCCTACAACCAGTTTCCAAAAAAGTTGGGAAATTACTTATGGCGAAGCTAAAACTCCGGTTCATGTTTACCTGAAAGAAGGTAAAAAGGGACAGGAGTATGTTGTTCGGACCAAGTATTTCGAGGTAAAATATGTGAATGGTTCAAATGGTTTTGGCGTTAAAATGGTAAATTCTTCAGAAAGCACAGTAAGCGAATCGTTGAATGCAGCTGTTTTAAATGCAAAAAATATTGAAATGCAGAAATGTATTAGCCCCAATGCTGTTGCCGATGATCATATTTTGGATATGATTGCCAGCTATCTTCCCGATTTAATCAATGAACAATACAACAGCATCCTGAATTAACCAGAATAAATTCCGGGTTATTAAGCCGTCTCAAGTAATTGAGACGGCTTTTTGTTGGTTAATTTTTATGAGTTTTATAAGTTCGTTTTTAGAAAACTCATGACTAAATGATGTTATACAATGCGTCTGATGAATGATTCATCTGAATTTTATATGTAAATTAAATATATACAAGTGAATATCAGAATATGCTTACATATAAATGACTGATCAATTAAGCTTTATCGAGCGAAACAGTAAAATGGCGCATTATAGAGGCTTCTTTTTTAATAACTAATCCTGAACGAATTTCATCCCGAATATCATAAATATTTTTCAGGCCGGCGGCTACAACATCCATGTGATTATTGGTATAACTTCTGCGAGGAATTGCCAACCGTAAAAATTCGAGTTTGGGATAGCGATTATCTCTTGTTTCCGGATCACGGTCGGCAAGCAAGGTTCCAACTTCAACACCTCGCACACCTGCTTCCAGGTACAAAATAATAGCTAAAGTTTGGGCAATGAATTCTTCCTTGGGGACATAAGGAAGGAATTTCTTGGCGTCGACAAAAACTGCGTGCCCGCCAACCGGGTGTTGAATTGGGATTCCATATTCGATTAATTTATTGCCAAGATATTGGACCTGATTGATTCGAGTATCCAAAAAATCATTGGTTGTAACCTCATCCAGACCAACAGCCAAAGCATTCATATCTCGTCCGGCCATTCCTCCATAAGTTACAAACCCTTCATACATAATGTTAAACATCGAGGCTTTATCATACAACTCCTGATCTTTCATTGCAATAAAGCCACCAATATTTACGATTCCATCTTTTTTACTGCTCATCGTCATCGCATCAGCATACGAAAACATTTCATTCACAATTTCCTTAATTGATTTTTGAGAGAAACCTTCTTCACGTTGCTGAATGAACCAGGCATTTTCAGCAAATCTGGCTGAATCGAAAATTACCGGAACGTTGTATTGATTTGCCATTTGTTTAACAGCTCTCAGGTTTTCCATTGAAACAGGTTGTCCTCCGGAGGAGTTACACGTTATCGTCATAATCATTACCGGAACTCGGTTGTATGGTATTTGCTTGAATACTTTTTCAAGCTTTTTTAGGTCAACATTTCCTTTGAAAGGGAATTGACTATCGGTATCAAATGCTTCGTCAATCGTACAATCAATGGCCTTTGCCTTTCTGTATTCGATATGTCCTTTGGTTGTGTCGAAATGCGAATTTCCTGGGACTAAATCTCCTTCTTTTAATAAAACTGAGAATAAAACATTCTCCGCAGCCCGGCCTTGATGGGTTGGCAAAACGTGCTCGAATCCGAATATCTCTGCAATCTTTTCTTTAAGGTGATAGAATGATGATGAACCAGCATAACTTTCGTCGCCGGTCATTATAGCGCCCCATTGTCGGTCGCTCATTGCTCCTGTTCCGCTGTCGGTAAGCAGGTCGATGTATACTTTATCGCTACTTAAGTTGAAAAGGTTATAATTAGCTTCGGCAATCCATTTTACCCGTTGTTCGCGTGTCGAACGGTATATGGGTTCAACCATTTTTATTTTATAGTTTTCGGCAAATGGTAAATTCATTTCTTGTATTTTTAAACTGATTGATTAATAACATTTAATGATTAAAGAAATAGCGCTTTGTTTTACACTATTCAGTTAATATAATAAGTTTGTGAAAAATGTTGTTTGAATAAACTATATACTGTGAATCTTGTGCCGATAAACAGTTTTATTTTGTGGTAGTAACAAATTTATCCCTGTTTTTCAGGTTCATAAACAGTCGGTTCGACAATGCAGTAACGAGTTCACTTTTTGGCATATAGCAAACATCAATAAGTTTGTTGAATGCAAAAATAAAGAATCTGTAAATTGAAATTTATTGCAAATATCAGTGTTTTCGAGTTTTAAACTCAAGCGGTAGCCAAAGTAGCAATACTGATTTGGGCATTTGTCGTCGATAGAATTGTAGTGGCACAGGCTTCGAGGGTTGCTCCGGTGGTTACAACATCGTCAACTAACAAAATGTGTTTTCCTGAAAATGCTTCAGGATTTTTCAATTCAAAAATGCCGTCGACGTTTAAATACCTTTCGAATCTTGATTTTCGGGTTTGAGTTTCAGTTGCTGTTAATCGCTTTAGGTTGTTAATAGACAGCTCTTTGTTGAGTTGTTGGGCAATACCTGAAGCAATCCACCAACTTTGGTTATAGCCACGTTTCTTTTCTTTGGATGGGTGCAAAGGAACCGGACAAATAATATCAACTGAGTCAAACCAGGAAGACTGCCGTAGATCGATAGCAAAGTATTTTCCCATTTCTTCGCCAAGCTCTTTCATTCCTTTGTATTTCAGGTTGTGTAAAAGTGCCTGATATTTACTTCCCTTGCTGAAATAGAAAAATGATGTTGCATTTTCGATATTAACACGACCATAAAATATTTGTGCAACAGGATTGTCTACTATTAGATGAAAATTTGTACGTGGAATATGGTGAAGGCAGTGCAGGCATATCCATTTCTCCTGTTCAATAAGCTTGTCGCCACAAACAACGCATAACCGCGGGTAAAGTAGCTCAATGAGATCATTTAACAGTTGAAATTTCATCGTTGTTTTCAAAAAGGTTAGGATTTTGAAAGATATAAAAGAGAAATATAATTAATGAGAATTTCTCAATAAAATGAAGAATTTAGGTAGATAAAAAAATTGAGGCAGCTTCAACAAGCCGCCTCAAAGCCATGAAAACAATTAAACAATGTTCAGAAAACAGAAAACTAGAAACAATTATATCGTTAAAATCTCGTGGTTTTTATCCTCGAGCATCTTGTCAACTTTTTTAGTGAAGTCGTTGATCATATCCTGAACTTCATCTTCAGCATCTTTTTCAACATCTTCAGAAAGCCCTTCTTTTATAAGTCTCTTTAAATTATCATTGGCATCTTTCCGTGCACTTCGTAGGCTAACTTTAGCAACTTCGCCTTCTTTATTAACAGTTTTAACCATTTCTTTTCGGCGTTGCTCGGTTGGTGCCGGAACATTGATGCGAATTATTTCACCATTATTATCAGGATTAAATCCAAGATTTGAATTGATGATTACTTTTTCAATGGGTTTAATCATCGATTTTTCCCAAGGTTGAATAGCAATTGTCCTGGCATCGGGTGTATTGATGTTAGAAACTTGTGCAAGCGGAACCATACTTCCGTAATATTCAACCGTAATTGAGTCTAGCATTCGGGGGGAAGCTTTTCCTGCGCGAATATGAACCAATTCTTTGTCAAGATGGGCAATCGCATGTTCCATTCTTTCCCTGCAAATATCTAAAATCATTTGAACCTCTTCCTGCATATGAACTAACTCTCTTCAATTATTAAAAGTGCTGGCAACAAATATAGAAAAAATAAAATTACTTTAAAATCTATATTTTGTATTAAAAAAAAAAAATTATCTAAAAATTATCTAAACACGTAAGTACCAATATTTTGACCCTCGATTACTTTTTTGAGATTTCCTTTTATATCCATGTTAAAAACAATAATTGGAAGATTATTTTCTTTACACATAGCTGTAGCCGTGAGGTCCATTACTTTTAAATTGCGTTGATAGACCTCGTCGAACGAAATTTTCTCGAATTTGGTGGCTGTAGTGTCCTTTTCAGGATCGGCAGTATAGATGCCATCTACTCTTGTTCCTTTCAACATTACATCGGCTTCAATTTCAATTCCACGAAGCGAGGATCCGGTATCTGTTGTAAAATAGGGATTTCCGGTTCCTGCCGAAAAAATTGCAACTTCGCCATTTTCCATTGTTTCAATCGCCCTGTTCTTTGAGAAAAATTCGCCAATTGGTTCCATTCTTATGGCTGTTAATACTCTCGATTTACAACCAATACTTTGTAGGGCAGAGTTTAAAGCCAGGCTATTAATAACAGTTGCAAGCATACCCATTTGGTCGCCTTTTACCCTGTCAAACCCTTTTGTTGCACCGCTTAATCCACGGAAGATATTTCCTCCTCCAATAACAATTCCAATTTGGACGCCCATGTCGGCAATCTCTTTAATTTGTTCAGCATAATCGCTTAAGCGTTGTTGATCTATACCATATTGTTGCTCTCCCATAAGCGATTCGCCGCTTAGTTTCAGGAGAATTCTTTTGAATTTTACCATGTTCGTAGTTTTAGGCAAAAGTATATGAAAAGTTTTAAAAGTGCAGGAGGAGTAATAATTTGAAAAGAAAAAAGTCAGCCAAATACAGCTGACTTTTTTCTTTTCAGTGCTGAAACGATTACAGCACCAGGATAATGCGAATTATTTGTTGATTGATATAGCAAATGTATATGGAGAGAAAATATTAAAAAATAGTATAGGCTATTTGTTTGTTGAATTGACCGTTTTTTTGCATGAACGGTCGGTTTTTTCGTATAAAATATCATAAAAAACAAAGAGGCTATCCGAAAAGTAGCCTCCTGTTGAATAGATTTAATAGAACATTTTCCTAATTAAGCATTGGCAACATTAGTTTTAGTTCTTTTGTTAACAATTTCTAACGAATCATTCACTCGCGATAAATTGGTTATTTCCTGATCGTCGAGCTGAATGTTGAATAAGCCTTCCAGATAAAATACAAAGAGAGCCCAATCAACTTGATCAAAGTTCAGGTCATCATTGAAAGAGGCTTCGAGTTTTATTCGGTCGCGCTGAACACCCGTTTTCCTAAGAACCTTGTATAAGGTCCGTTGAATCGTTTTGTTTTCCATAGTTTCCGCTTTATCCAAATCGCTTATTTTGAATTGATTTGGTTTTAACGGTGCAAAAATAGAAAATAAAACATTCGAACAACTGATCGTATAGGTCAAAAACAACAAAACAGCGATTTTCCTATTGAAAATCTATAAATATGATTTGCATATTACTTGAAAATAACTGTTTAGCTTTTTACACACTATAAATTAATAGCTGATTGCAGAAATTTAACGTTGGTTATTTAGCTTCAGAATAGTGTAGCTGCCCATTCGTTTCGTAATAAACTAAACACTTCTAAATCTATATAAGATTGATTGTACCGTTCTCCGTTCCGCTCGATACCTTCAAAAGCGAAGCCAAGCCTTTTGGGAATGGCTGAACTTTTTTCGTTTCCAACTCCGCACCTGATTACTATACGGTTTATGTCCATGTTTCTAAATGCCAGGTTAACCATTTTTCGGGTAGCTTCGCTTGCAATTCCTTTTCCTGTCATTTTTTGGATAAGCCAGTATCCAATTTCTAATTTGTCGTTTATCCTGTCAATGTCTTTAAAACCAATCAATCCGGCAAATTCATACTTATGCCATATTACATATACCTCATCACGATTTGTTGAGACCTTTGCAATTACCGACTTGACAAACTTTTCAGTATCACTTATCTTATGGGTAAAATCAACAAATGGAAGCCATCTCCTAAGGAAAATCCGGTTTTGGTCAATTGCATGAAATATGGGTTCAACATGAACCAGATTTAATTTTTCAAGGAAAGTGTTATCGTCGATAGTTAACTTTTCCATGCTGAGTAATGTTTATCAATTTATCGCCTAAGATAATACATTCAAGATGATTTAATTAAAATGTGAAAGCTGTAATTTATGTTTGATTATATTTGTTTCTCAAATTTTTACTCAGAAATTGTAGATGAAGAAGTTCGGCTTATTTTTGTTATTTGCAAGTTTATTGATCAATATGTCGTGTGGTTCAGCAGGAAACAACGATGAAATAAAGGTTAAAATAGAAACTGAATATGGAACTATAAAGATCAGACTGTACAATGAAACCCCTTTACATCGGGATAATTTTATTAAACTGATTAAAAATGGAGTTTATAAAGATTTACTTTTTCATCGGGTTATTCGAGGTTTCATGATTCAGGGTGGTGATCCGCAATCGAAAAATGCCGAACCTGGTAAGTTGCTGGGAACTGGCGATTTAGGTTATACTATTCCTGCTGAGATTAATCCGAAGTTTTTTCATCATCGGGGAGCTTTGGCCGCTGCACGACAAAATGATGATATTAATCCTGAAAGAAAATCGTCGGCATCACAGTTTTACATTATCCAAGGACGAAAATTCAGGATAGGAGAGTTGGATACAATGCAAATAAGAATGAATGAAGCTCGAAAGATGAGTATGTTTCAGGTTAAACTTAAACAGGCTGAACCAGAACTAAATAAACTTGGATCAGCTGGCAGGCAAGACGAATTAATGGCCCGATATAATGAATTGAAAGAAGAAGTATCGGCTGAGGTTGCTAAACTTGCGCCAATTACTTTCAGCGAAGAACAGCGTAAAACTTATACCACCATTGGGGGATTTCCATCGCTTGATAATCTGTACACCGTTTTTGGAGAAGTGTACGAAGGAATTGAAGTTGTTGATGAAATTGCAAAACAAGAAACCGACCGAAATGACCGACCGATGAAAGACATTAGGTTTACTATTTCAATTCTGTAATCTTAAAGAAAAGTTTTGTGTGGCGAGTATTCCTTAAAGAATTGGAATACATTAAAATTTGAATGATTATCTTTGCCGCTCAACAATAGTAACATGAACCAAATGTTAGAGAAAATAAAAGCATTGAAGGCCGAGCTGGAGCAAATTTCGGTTTCGGCCCAGGAAGACGTTGAAGAATTGCGTATTAAATATATTAGTAAGAAAGGATTGGTTGGGCAACTTTTTACCGAATTCAAAGATGTTCCGGCGGAACTAAAAAAAGAAGTTGGCCAGGCAATTAATGAATTGAAAGAATTTGCAACCAACAAAATAAATGAACTGAAAGACACATTTGATTCGGCTGATCAGGGACAAACAGGACTAGACCTTACTATGCCAGGTGAACCGTTGAAATTGGGAAGCCGTCATCCTCTTTCGGTTGTTAAAAACGAAATCATCGATATTTTTGCCCGCTTAGGATTTACAGTTGCTGAAGGCCCTGAAATTGAAGACGACTGGCATGTATTTTCTGCATTGAACTTTCCGCCGGAACACCCGGCACGTGATATGCAGGATACATTCTTTATTGAAAAGAATCCCGATGTTTTGCTTCGCACGCATACCTCAAGTGTACAGATTCGGGTAATGGAAAAAACTCAGCCGCCAATTCGTGCTATATTCCCAGGACGTGTTTTCCGGAATGAAGCTATTTCTGCGCGTTCGCATTGTATTTTTCACCAAATTGAAGGATTGTATGTTGACGAAAATGTGTCGTTTGCCGATCTGAAACAGACGTTGTTGTATTTTTCGCGTGAGTTATTTGGCGAGAAATCACAGATTCGTCTTCGTCCGTCGTACTTCCCGTTTACTGAACCATCAGCAGAAATGGACGTGAGTTGTTCAATTTGCGGTGGTGAAGGTTGCAACGTTTGTAAATACACCGGTTGGCTCGAAATTCTTGGTTGTGGAATGGTCGACCCAAATGTTTTGGAGGCCTGCAACATTGATAGCAAGAAGTATACAGGTTTTGCTTTTGGAATGGGCATTGAACGTATTACAATGCTGAAATACGGAATTAAAGATATTCGCCATTTCTTTGAAAATGATGTGCGGTTTCTTAGACAATTTGAGTCTGCCAATTAATTTCAATATCCTAAAAGGTAACTCATTATAACAAGTTTTTATAAAAGATATAAAAGCTGTCCGATGATTATAACGGACAGCTTTTTTTCTGTGTTTGAGCTGATTTGAAAGACCTGTTTGCTATGTAAGTCTCAATTTGTTTTATGTTGTATATCTATGGTTTTGTGGCTGTTTCGCTTTTTGTACCCTATCCACCAAATAAAGAACCCGCTGATGAGCACCATAAGAATGCACAATCCGGCTATAGGTACGTACAGAATGTAGGCTAAGCCTAAAACAGGCTCGAAAATACGCCCGGTATGGATTTCGAGCGATAGATTCCATAACGAAACAGGACTTTTTTGAATGATTTCCGGGCTCATTTTTCCAAATGAATCGCTGTTGCGAATAGGCATGACTCCGCGATTGTAATTAAAATAAAACTCGTGTCCCAATAAATCGGAAAACCAGCCGTCAATCATATCCTTCGAAACCGGAGGACTGGCTGTTTCTGGTGTTATGTAAGGTTTTCCTGATAAATAATCGAGAACCTGTCCGTTCAGAGGCTTCCACAAAAACAGTCCATTAAACGATCCAACCAGGTAGGTGTTTTCGCTTTTCTTTTCAAGCACATTGCAACCCATCACACTTACCGGTGGCTCACAGGGCAGACGGCGCATTGGTTCTTTCAGGTTTTCGTCAGTAACGAAAATACCGTTGTATGTCGAGAACAACAGAATGTGTTGCTGTTCGTCGTACAACACGCGACGGAGTTTATCGTACCACGGATTTGGCGAGCTCAAAACTGTTCCATGAATAGGTAAAACAGTTGAATTTCCGATTGCTATGAGCAGAGGTGGACGCAAAAACATACCAGTACCAGTAATAAAAATCAGGAATGGTGTAAAAAGCCAGCCCAGTCGGTTGTGCCATTTCAAGTTTAGGTTCCGGATCAAAACGTGCTTGGTATTGTCTTTTTTTCGTTCGCGGCGGTATTTCATCCATTTGGGGAAAATAAAGTGAATTAGGCCTGTGACTGAAATAATGAGGATAACCATTCCGAACAAATCGACGATAAGTTTACCGACACGCCCCCAAATTTCGCCGTTGTGCAAAAGCCACAGGGTTTTAAATAAGCTTGACTTTCCATCGTAGCCTTCAGGAGCTGGTAGCATAAGCCGATAGAAATTGTTGCCATCCGTACTTTTCAGGAGAAAAGATCGGGTTTGCACCAACAAATCGTTTTGTCTCAGGATAACATCGGTTATGCGTTCTTCAGAAATAGGTAGTTGTATTTTTTCCCAGCATTTCTTCTGGAATAAATACCGGTAAAGTCCGAAATAAGTTCCGGCGTAGAGTTTTCCATCGGTTGCTTTTAATATTTTACTGATTTTTCGGTTGTCAGTTCCTTTGGGGAAACCGGTATTCCAGTCCTCGAAGTTCTTAAAATGATCTGTTGTAAGCCATACTCCAATATTTCCGTAAACCAAAGCAGAATCGTTATTTAGTTGACATACCGATTTAACAGCGCCGTTGTTCCAATTTTGATATTGGTATTCTTTGGGTAATATAGATCGATTAATGTCAAATGAAGAAATCAACTCACGGTGATTCATTAAAATTCCGGAAAGGCTGAACAGAATGACTATAGAAGTGATTACAATTCCTGGCCATTTATGAAATTTTCGAAGTTTTTTAAGTATCTGGTTTTTTGTCATCTCCTGAATTGTTTGTACAAATTTAGAGATGAACATCAGTCTTTATTGTAACAAAAGTTACAAACTATGCTAAAATAGAGACTCCATCTTTCTGAAGAGATAGAATCTCTGGTTTCACGAAATGTTACATTTTTCTATTTTTGTTGGTCTAAACTAATCCATCACAAATATGAAAGTTTTCAAATTTGGGGGCGCTTCTGTTAGTTCTGCTCATGCTGTCCGAAATTCGGTTAATATACTGGAAATGTATCCTGGTAATAAGGTTTTAGTTATTTCAGCTATGGGTAAAACAACCAATGCTCTCGAAATTGTTGCCCGAAAGTATTTTAATAACGACCCGGAAGTTTGGACAATTTACAAAGAAGTGAAAGATTACCATTTGGGGATTATTACCGAACTTTGGGGTCAACCTGTTGAAATACCTGAAGTTGAGAAACTTTTTATTCAATTAAGCGACCGGATTAAAGGTGAACGTTCTCTCAACTTCGATTATGAATATGATCAGATTGTTGCTTATGGTGAATTAATTTCAACGCAGATTATTAGTTCATATTTCAATAAAATTGGATTAAAAAATCGTTGGGTTGATGTGCGTAATTGCCTGAAGACCGACGATCAATTCAGGGAAGGAAACATCAACTGGGAACTTTCCGTAAGGTTGGCCAGACGCATATTTACCTTCGAATCGGGAGATTTGTATATAACCCAGGGTTTTATTGGTGGCACTTTAACCAACCAGACAACAACACTTGGACGTGAAGGATCGGACTACACGGCAGCCATCCTGGCCAACTTGCTCGATGCTGAGGATGTGAGTATCTGGAAAAATGTACCTGGAATACTGAATGCTGACCCTGACTTTTTCGCAAACACTCAAAAACTGGATGAATTATCGTATAAAGAGGCAATTGAACTATCGTATTCAGGTGCAAAAGTTATTCACCCAAAAACAATAAAACCCCTTCAAAATAAGAATATTCCTTTGTTTGTAAAGTCGTTTCTCGAACCTGAAAAACCTGGCACAATTATTCATGCCGTCGAACATCCGCTGGATTTAGTCCCGGTAATTATTATGAAAAAAAACATGGCGTTAATTACCTTAACACCCAACGATTATTCGTTTATCGGCATTAACAGTGTATCAGATGTGTTTGCACTATTCACCAAACATCGGTTACGGGTTGGGTTAATACAGCAATCGGCCATCGATCTTTCATTGGCTTTCGACGAGCCTGAACAGGGTATTGAAGGATTAATCAATCATTTACAACAAAAATTCGAAGTAAAATACAATACTGGTCTCGATTTGGTTACTATTCGTTATTACAATCCTGAAACTATTACACAGATTTCGGAAGGCCGAAGAATTTATATAGAACAAAAAAGCCGTAGGACTGCGAGAATGCTGGTGAAATAATAAACTAAAATAATACTATTCTGATAAAAAATGCGGTGCCCAAGTTATAGGTACCGCATTTTTTAGTATTGTAAAGGCATGAATAGACCTACATCTTATAAATTCCGTCAACGATTCCATATTCGACCGACTCCTGAGCATTCATCCAATAATCTCGTTCAAAATCTTTCAAAATTTGCTCTAGCGTCTGGTTGCAGTTTTTAGCTAAGATGTCAGCCGACAATGTTTTGGTTTTCAGGATTTGTTTAGCATGTATTTCTAAATCGCTGGCGCGTCCCTGCAAATAACCAATGCTGGGTTGATGTATCATAACTTCACCAAGTGGGTAAATATAGCGCATTCCTTTTTCTCCAGCCGACAGAAGTAACGACCCCATTGAGGCGGCCAACCCCATACAAACTGTTGATACGGGCGATGAAATCAGGTTCATTGTATCGAGTATCGATAAGCCTGAGGTAACAATTCCACCTGGACTGTTAATAAAAAAAGTGATTTTTTCGCCCGGTTTAACCGATTCGAGGTAAAGTAACTTGCTTACAATTTCCTGGGCCGAATTGTCGTCAACCTGGCCCCAAAGGAAAATTTTCCGCTGTTCCAGGAATTTTAATTCAACTATTTTCTGTATCGAAGGCTGTTTTACTGATACTTCAGGTTCATCATCTTCGTCTAATCTTCTCTTAATCATATTCTTATGAATTTAAATTATTCAATTTCAAATTATATATTTTCTGTTATTGTCTTTTCCCAAACCGAAAGTTAAAATTACAAATTCTTTGTTTGTAACAGACCCATCAATGTGTTTTCGAAAGAATAAAAGTAAAATATGACCAAAAAATTAAAAACTGAAGACTGAAAGCATAAAAATTGAGTTGTTCTTTCGCTATTTCACTTTGGGTATTAAGTTTGTGATGAAATAAAACATTTTTACCAAAAATTCGTTCAAAATTTGCAATTGAAACCCAAATATTACACTGAAATGAAAGTGATTGACATCATTAGCCAAAGTGACAAAACAGTTTTTTCGTTCGAATTGCTTCCTCCGTTAAAAGGGAACGACGCAAGTAAAATATACAATACAATTGAAAATCTACTGGATTTCAATCCAAAGTATATCAACATCACTACTCATCGCGACGAAATGATTTACGTTGAATTGCCTGATGGCCGAATTGAAAAACGAATTGTTCGCAAACGCCCGGGAACTGTAGCTATTGCCGCCAATATTCAATATAAATATGGAATTCCTGTAGTTCCTCATATTTTGTGCGGAGGCTTTACAAAGAGCGAAACCGAGCATGTTTTGATCGACCTCAATTTCATGGGAATCAAGAATGTACTGGCTTTACGGGGCGACGGAAACAAAGGCGATCATGTTTTCAAGCCTGAAAGAGATGGACATACTAATGCTAATCAATTAGTTGAACAGATTGTCAATCTAAAAAATGGGAAATACCTCGATGCTGATCTGAAAAACTCGGCATCAATGGATTTTTGCATTGGTGTTGCAGGTTATCCCGAAAAGCATTTTGAATCACCAAATCCTGAAATCGATCTTCAGTATTTGAAACAAAAAGTAGAGGCAGGAGCTGATTATATTGTAACACAAATGTTTTTTGACAATAAAAAGTATTTTGATTTTGTGGAACATTGCAGAGCTTCTGGAATTCAGATACCAATTATTCCAGGAATAAAACCTATCAATTTAAGGAACCAGCTTACTGTTTTGCCTAAAATTTTCAGCATTGATATTCCAGTTGAATTAGCTACTGAATTGGCCAAATGTAAAACCGATGAAGATGCCAAGAACGTTGGTACCGAATGGACTATTCAGCAGGCTAAAGAACTGGTTGCCAGTAATGTTCCAAGTATTCATATATACACTTACGGTGTTTCGGATAATACACGCAAAATTGTTGAAGCGGTATTTTAAAGTTGCAGCTGGCTGACTCAGTTAGCCGAAACCGACAAGGAAGATTCGAAAATTTGAAGATATCAAAGAAAAACATAAGAATCTTTGCTAACTGAGTTTCCTCCTATTCGGAAATGGTTGAGCCGTAGTGTTTTCTGTTAATTTAATTTAACAACTTGAGCCCTACCGCAATTTTCGGATATGGTTTATCCTCAATCAGAAAGAATGTACTATCTTCGCAACCGTTAGAATGTGTTCTTAAATGAAGCTTCACTCCTGATAGTTAATTTTTTAACACAACATTGGCGAAATACTCTGGATAAACGTTTTGTCTCAGTTTGTGAACAATGATAATTCAAATTTATCCAGGGGTGAAGGTTTGATTATGTGAATTATTTTCATGTAACCTTTTAGACAATTGACGAAAAATTATAGAATGAAAAATTTCAAACAACTGAACAATATTGTTGGCTGGCTTACTTTTTTGGTAGCTGCAATTACTTATCTGCTGACAATTGAACCAACTGCAAGTTTTTGGGATTGCCCCGAGTTTATAACTACTTCGTACAAACTCGAGGTTGGTCACCCTCCGGGTGCACCTTTTTTCATGATTTTGGGAAGATTTTTTACGTTGTTTGGAGGAAGTCCATCTAATGTGGCAGTTATGATTAACTCCATGTCCGCTCTGGCCAGTGCCTTTACCATTCTATTCCTTTTCTGGACAATTACCCATATTGCGCGTAAACTTATTAAAGCTGAAGGCGAATACACAACTGGCCAGTTGATTGCAATTTTGGGCAGTGGCGTGGTTGGCGCTTTAGCTTATACATTCTCCGATACGTTCTGGTTTTCGGCTGTTGAGGGCGAAGTTTACGCTTCTTCGTCTTTATTTACAGCAATGGTTTTTTGGGCTATCCTGAAATGGGAAAACGAAGCCGACGAACCTCATTCCAATCGTTGGATTATTTTAATTGCTTACCTGATGGGCCTTTCAATTGGTGTTCACTTATTGAACCTGCTTGCAATTCCGGCCATTGTTTTTGTTTATTATTTCAGAAAATATCCGACCACACGTAATGGGATTTTAATTAGCCTGGCTGCTTCTATTTTAATTCTGGGAGTAGTAATGTATGGAATTATCCCGGGAGTTGTGACTGCAGCAACCTGGTTCGAACTGATGTTCGTTAACGGGATGGGTCTTCCATTTAATTCCGGCGCAGTTATTTATGCGTTCCTTTTGATTGGAGCTCTTGTTTACGGAGTACTTTTTACTGTAAGGAAGAAACTGATTTTATGGAATACAGTTTTGCTGGGCGTAATTGTTATCCTGATTGGCTATTCATCGTTTGCAATGATTGTAATCCGTTCGTCAGCTAACCCGCCAATGGATCAGAATAACCCTGACAACGTATTCTCTTTGTTGGGTTACCTGAACCGTGAGCAATATGGAGACCGCCCTTTGGTATTTGGCCAGTACTACAATACCCCACTCGAAAAATACGTCGACGACAAACCTTATTATATCCAGAAAAACGGAAAGTATGTAGTTGCCGATATGCGTCAAAAACCAGTTTTCGACTCGAATATAAGTACAATCTTCCCACGCATGTACAGTCGCGAAAACGAACATATTGAGGCTTACAAGCAATGGGCTGATATTAAAGGCCGTAAAGTTTCGATTACTGATGAAGATGGCCAATCCAAGACGATTGATGTTCCTACTTTTGGAGAAAACCTTACCTTCTTTTTCCGTTATCAGGTTGGCCACATGTATTTCCGTTATTTCATGTGGAACTTTTCTGGTCGTCAGAGCGACATTCAGGGTAATGGCGAAATCAGCAATGGAAACTGGATTACCGGCATTAACTTTATTGATTCGATGCGTTTAGGCGATCAAAAAAATCTTCCACAGGAATTTAGAAATAATAAAGGGCATAATGCTTATTATATGCTGCCTTTCATTTTGGGAATCATCGGTATTGTGTTCATGTACAACCGTGGTATTCAGGGTAAAAAGGATTTATGGACAGTGTTTCTTCTTTTCTTCATGACTGGTTTGGCAATTGTTATTTATCTGAACCAAACACCACTCCAGCCTCGTGAGCGTGACTATGCCTATGCAGGTTCGTTTTATGCTTACGCCATTTGGATTGGAATTGGTGTGCTGGGTGTTTACGAAGCTCTTAAGAAATTCCTTTCAGACCGGAATGCTGCCGGAGTTGCCAGTGTATTAACGCTTGTACTTGTGCCGATGATTATGGCTGCTCAAAACTGGGACGATCATGATCGTTCGGGCCGCTATACCTGTCGCGATTTTGGTGCCAATTACTTGAATACCTGTGCGCCAAATGCAGTTATTTTTACCAATGGCGACAACGATACTTTCCCGTTATGGTACAATCAGGAAGTAGAAGGCGTTCGCCGCGATGTTCGCGTTTGCAACCTGAGTTATTTCCAAACCGATTGGTACATCGACCAGATGAAGAGTAAAGCTTACGAATCGGCTCCTCTGCCAATTTCTTTCGAACACGACTCTTACGTTCAGGGCAAACGCGATATTGTTTACCTGATGGAAGATCCAAGGCTGAAAGGTGCTGTTGAATTAAAACAGGCTTTGGAATTCGTAAAAGATGATAATCCCCGAACTAAACTTGAACAAGCTGAGGGTGCAGCTTACATTCCATCGAAAAAACTATTTATGGTTATTGACAAGGAAGCAGTAAAACGCTACAAAGCTGTTCCTGAAAAAGATTACGATAAAATTGCTGATACACTTACCATCGATTTTGGAAATCGCCATTACATAACCAAAGATGAATTGATGGTTTTGGATATGATAGCTCACAACAACTGGGAACGTCCGTTGTATTTTGCTATTACAGTTGGTCGCGATAAATATATCAACCTTCAGGATTATTTTCAGTTGGAAGGTTTTGCTTATCGTTTAGTCCCAATTAAGACTGCTGCTTCGGATGGCGGTTTAAACGTTGGCTGTGTCGATTCGAAAGCAATGTACGATAATGTGATGAACAAATTTAAATGGGGCAACATGAACAGCCCGAAGGTTTACATCGACGAGAATAACTCGCGGATGATGATGAACATTCGCAATACGTTCAACCGTTTGGCCGAGCAGTTGAATACTGAAGGTCAAACAGAAAAGGCTATTCAGGTACTCGATGAAGGTGTTGATTTAATTCCTCATAAAGTTGTTCCTTACAACTACTTTTCGATGTTGATGGCCGAAACTTATTTTAAGGCTGGAAGCCCTGAAAAAGGAAAAGCAATCATCAACACAATTATGACTGACTATAAAGAACAGCTGGATTATTTCTTTAAACTGAACCGTCCGATGCGAGCTTCGGTCGACGACGAAATTCAGCGGATATTGTACTTCATGAGAGAAATGGGAGCTTTGTGCGCCCGTCAGAAGCAGGCTGATTTAGGTAAAGAGGTAACAACAGCATTTGAGGGTTACCTTAACAGATACAGTTCGTTGAAATAATGGAGCGTTTTGATTTTCGGGTACGAATACCCGGATTTATTACTGGTTTGTATAAGAAAGCTGTGTGGCGTATGCCTGACACTGAGAAAGTTGTCTATCTGACTTTTGATGATGGACCAATTCCAGAAGTTACGCCTTGGGTTCTTGATATTCTGAAGCAGGAAAAAATCCGTGCGACTTTTTTTTGTGTAGGCGAGAATGTAATGAAATATCCTGATGTTTACCAGCAGGTTCTTGGAGGAGGACATTCCGTTGGAAACCACACGTATAATCATTGGCAAGGATTAAAACATTCAGATGAAGAATTTTTCAGAAATATTGAAAAGGCAGCAAAATATATCCATTCAGACCTTTTCAGGCCTCCGCATGGCTTTTTAAAAACCTCGCAGTACCGTTACCTGAAAGATAAGTACCGTCTTATTATGTGGGATTTAGTTACGTGTGATTACGACAGCCAATTATCGGCTGACCAAATTTTCAGAAATGTGACAGATTTTGTCCGACCTGGTTCAATCATTACGTTTCACGATTCGTTGAAGGCACATCTCAATTTGGCTGAGGTCTTGCCACGTACCGTAAAATGGTTAAAAGACGAGGGCTATCGTTTTGAGCCATTACCGTACAAACAAATCCTGCCCGAAATATTGGCAGAAAAGACGGAGGAGCATTTTGCGCTTTCGTATTAAAAATCTGGTGGAAAATTATAATAGATGATGAATATTTTGATTGTTGGCTCAGGCGGAAGAGAACATGCAATGGCATGGAAAATAAAGCAATCGCCGAAGCTTGGAAATTTATTGCTGGCGCCCGGAAATGCAGGAACTTCGACTCTGGGAACCAATATTCCTGTTGGAGTTCTCGATTTTGAAGGACTGAAAAAAGCAGTGATCGATAATTCTGTAGATTTAGTTTTAGTTGGTCCGGAAGTTCCTTTATGTGAGGGGTTGCACGACTTTTTCAGCGCTGACGACAGTTTAAAAAATGTTCTTTTTGTAGGCCCGTATAAATATGGCGCCCAGTTGGAAGGAAGTAAAGATTTTGCCAAGGAATTCATGATGCGTCACAACATTCCAACTGCAAAGTACTTAGCAGTAACTTCTGAAAACCTTGAAGAAGGAATTTCTTTTCTTAAATCATTGCACTCGCCTTATGTATTAAAAGCCGATGGATTAGCTGCTGGCAAAGGGGTTTTGATCATTAACGAAATTCAGGAAGCTGAAAACTCGTTAAAGGAAATGCTTGGCGGGCAATTTGGTTCGGCTAGCAGTAAAGTGGTTATCGAAGAATTTTTGAGCGGTGTAGAATGTTCGGTTTTCGCTATTACCGACGGCAAAGATTATCGGATACTCCCTGTAGCCAAAGACTATAAGCGTATTGGTGAAGGCGACACAGGTTTAAATACTGGCGGAATGGGAGCAATTTCTCCTGTTTCATTTGCCGATGTATCTTTCATGAAAAAGGTTGAAGACCGCATTGTTCGTCCAACAGTTGAAGGATTGAAAACGGACAATATTCCATACAATGGTTTTATCTTTTTTGGATTAATAAATGTTGGCGGAGAGCCAATGGTTATTGAGTACAATGCCCGGATGGGCGATCCTGAAACGGAAGCTGTGATGTTACGCATTAAATCTGATTTTGTTGATCTGCTGATTGGTGCTGCCGAAGGTACCCTGGGGTCAAAAACTATTGAAATAGATATGCGCTCGGCAGTAACAGTAATGCTTGTATCGGGTGGTTATCCGGGATCTTATGAAAAGGGCAAGATTATCAGCGGTTTGGATAAACTTGAAGATAGTATTGCATTTCATGCCGGAACAACGTTAAAAGAAGGCAATGTTTTTACTGATGGAGGCCGTGTAGTAGCTATAAGCTCATACGGACAGAATATGAGTGAGGCATTGGCCTGTTCGTATAAAAATGCTGGAAAAATAACGTTCGACGGAATGTATTACAGGAGAGATCTGGGTTTCGATTTGTAAAAATAGAAATATCTGATTTACCTGTTTTGCGGTGAAAAAAGGGAAAAGATGTTACTGAAAATTTTAAAATCAAATTCGACATACAGTTTTTTACTGGTACCACTTTTTGCGGTAATACTGTGGATAAAGTCATTTATGCAGCCATTATCGTATCCATTTTATCCCGGTGAAGATATGATGCTTCTTTATCAGCCTGTTAACGCTTTACTTGGTAAAAATCCTGTTGCTGGCCATATTGTGTCTTTAATCTTCATTATTGTTCTTTCCTTTTTGGTCCTGCGGTTGAAGTTACAGTATACTTTTTTTCGTGAAAGAACGGTACTTCCGGCATTCCTGTTTATAATAATCACTAGTGGAATGCATGAACTCCACGGTATTCATCCCGTTTATTTTGCTGCCTTATTTTTTATTTTGACTATCGACCGAATTTTTAATTCATACGAAAAGGAAATTATCCATGCAAATGCGTTTGAATCCGGTATCCTCCTGTCTATTGGATCATTGTTTTATTTTAATCTGGTATTCTTTTTCCCGTTTTTATGGATTGGTTTCATTATCCTGAAACCTAAAGTAAACTGGCGTGAATTTATTCTTACTACATTGGGTTTTATATTTCCGTGGTTGGGAGCAGCTGCTTATTATGGGGTAACAAACCAGATCAGTGAGTTGCAAAGTACAATTCAGGCTAGTTTTCAGTCGCATGGCTTTTTTCTGAAAGATAATCTTTCGATGCAGGTTTATATGGGCTATCTGGCTTTACTTATTTTAATGGCCAGTGGGTTAATCCTTTCGCAATACGATGGAAAAAAAATTAGTACACGCAAATATTTCAAAACTTTTTTTTGGATATTCCTGTTTGCGGTAGTTCTGATGTTTGCAGTGCCGGCGGCCTCTCAGGAAATAATAATGCTGATGGCAGTACCACTGACTTATTTGATTTCCAATTACCTTATTTTTGTTAAACGGCCAATTTTTGGCGAAATATTCCTTTTCATCCTTATCGCAGGAGTAATATTTCTTCAGTTTATATAAAAGCTAGTTTTTCTTTACCAACAAGATAACGATCAAATCTTCAGGTTTCGATTCCGTACCGTATTTAGGGTAAGGTTTAGCATCTACGATTTTTATTGTATAACCTTCAGGTTGTTTATTCGACTGGGATTCTACCGAATGCACCTCGAATGGTAATTTGCTGCCATCGACATTCATCTCACCGCTTACTGTAACTTCGCCCTGCCAGATACACTGAACTCCTTCAGGGCAACGTGAATCGCTCACATTATTAATTATCACAGAATAATTACCATCGTTTGATGTATATAACTTACTAATTTCCAGACTAAATTCCTGATCAATAACTTTATCTTCACAACTGGTTCCTGCAAAAAGGAATAGAGCCAACAAACAGATTAAAAGTGAATAAGCCTTCATAGCATTAATTTTTTTTCTAAGACGAACGAATTCGCTTTTGGGTTGCGTTGTCGCTGAAATTCTTTCAAAATAGCTTTATAAAAACACTTTAGCTAACTTTGCAACACTAAATAAGAGTAAAGCTGTGAAGATTGGATCAATTGATTTAGGGGAGATGCCGCTGTTTCTGGCGCCAATGGAAGATGTGACATACAAATCGTTTCGGTACATGTGCAAAAAGTATGGCGCCGATGTGATGTACACCGAATTTGTTTCGTCGGAAGCTCTGATCAGAGATATACAAAAAACCAAACAGAAAATGACTTTGTTCGATTTTGATCGTCCGGTAGCTATTCAGATTTATGGACACGACATCAATTCGATGGTTGAAGCTGCTAAAGTAGCCGAAGAATGTCAACCCGATTTTATCGATATCAACTACGGTTGCCCTATGAAAAAAATCATTCGGCATGGGGCGGGAGCGGCCATGTTACTCGATCCTAAAAAAATGCAACGAATGACCGAAGCTATTGTGAAAGCTGTAAATATTCCGGTAACGGCAAAAACCCGTTTGGGCTGGGACCACGACAGTAAGATTATTGTCGATGTGGCCGAACGCCTTCAGGATGCGGGAGTTGCTGCACTCGCTATACATGGCCGAACACGCAGCATGTTATATACAGGCGAGGCTGATTGGTCGCTGATTGCCGATGTGAAAAATAATTCGAGAATGCGCATCCCGATCATCGGAAATGGCGACATCAACGGCCCTGAAAAAGCCAAAGCATTTCTCGACCAGAGTGGAGTGGATGCCCTGATGATTGGCCGCGGATCGATTGGCCGTCCGTGGATTTTCAAAGAAGTGAAACACTATTTGACGACCGGCGAAGTTTTACCGCCACCGACAGTTGCCGAGATTGTTCAGAATGTACGCGATCAGCTCGAAATAACGATTGAATGGAAGGACAATATCCGTTCGGGAATTTTAATGATGCGCCGCCATTTTGCCCGATACTTTCCGGCCTTGCCTAATTTCAGGGAAAACCGGATTCGCTTACTTCAGGCCGAAACACTCGAAGCTGTTCAGGAAGTGCTTACCGCAATTGAAAAACAATACGGCGATCTTCGCGTTGATTATGCCAATGTTGGATTGAATTAAGAAGGAGACAGAAAAAGAAAGAGGCGAAAATAGAAACTGATTCCGGCAGTTTATCCTGTAACTCGAAATCCGCAACATGAAAAAACTCAAAACCATAAAGATAGTAGCCAATTTGTACAATCTGTTCGCCGATGAGGTAAAATCGGCCAGGTTTCGGAAGCATTATTCTGATGCTTCTTTTGGCGAAAAGCTAAAACATGTTGCAAAAGTAGCGGGGAAGAAAGTGGTATATCCAGCGCTACTTTTGCATTATATGTTGAAGTCGGATGATATTCCGTCCAAAGCTAAATTGATTTTATCGGCAGCTTTGGGTTATTTTATTTTGCCCATCGATTTTATTCCTGATTTTGCCCCACTACTTGGCTTTTCCGATGACCTGGGTGTTCTAGCCTTAATAATCAGGCAAATGGCCGTTTATGTTACTCCTGAAATACGGGCTCAGGCTCGTGAGCATCTTCGAAAATGTTTTGGCGATACCAATAATCAGGACATCGACAAATACATGCAGGAATACATCAATTTTTAAAACTAAACTACTGTTACGGGTTCAGGTTTTGTACCAAATAGCTTCCGGGTACTTTTTACATACCATTTAATGCGCTGAATGATGTGAATCAAAACCAGACCTACCATCAGGTATCCTGAAATTTCATGAATTTCTTTGATATTAATTACTCCCTGCGGAATAGCGTGAAATAATAAAGAAATACCCGATAAAGCCAGGATTAAAAACACAATGACAGTTGCGGTGAGTAACTTGGTTTTAAGAATGTGTTTGAGCGAAAACAATTTTTTGTACCATCCCCAGTTTTGGTAAGTGTGTAAGGTCATTAAAGCCAGCCATATTATTCCATAAATATCATGGTTTCCACCACCTTCACCACCACTTCCTCCTCTAAAGTTGTAGCCGGGAGTGAAACCAGCAGCGTTTTCTTTTTCACCTTGTTGAAACTGTTCACGGTTCTGTGCCAAGCGTTCGTGCCTCCCTTCATGGCGTTTTCCCGGGCGTCCTTCATGCCTGCCTCCTTCTCCACCAAATAAACCAGTGTAGGCCAATGTTACAAATATACCTACCATCAATACATTTACAATGTATTTTGCTGCTGTTGAGTTAATTGGATTTTTCATTTTTTGATTTTTTAAATTATTTCTGTTTCCTGTTAATTGTTTTATACAAAGCTAAAAGTTGAGCTTGATTATTATTTATAAAATTAGCTAAGGCTGAAAAAGCTGGACCTGAACTCACCAGATAATAGGTTGGAAAAATCGAGCAAATATCTTCCTCTAATTTCATTTTATTCAAGAAACCCAGATTGCTTTTCGGATGTTGTGTTTATTTATATCTATAAAATCCACCGGTCAACGTGGTTGTGTCTGGCTATCGCACCAGCCGTTCCAATTTGTTATTTTGAAGCTGAAAGGTTGATATTCTCAATGTTTTTGGTTGTGGCGTTTGCAGTAATTTAAAATCCCAGATGACTGTTTTTTCAGAATAAACCGATTACCTAAGACTTAAACTCATTAATTTACAGGCTGTTTTAAAAGTGTAAAATAAACAATTACTAAATTAGACATTGTTTAAAAGATTCTTTTTATTTTTACAAAGAATGTTTTAGAACCGATTTATTAAGCTTAACTAACTTATTTTTATCTAATGCTACCTTTTCTTTCAGGAAGTAAGTCTTCTTTATTGAGATATTTATTAGTTGGCGTTTCTTTTATCTTAGTTTTTCTTTATTTCTTGTTGTTTAATAAGTTTCATTTGTATTATCTCGAACAAACACAGTTGTTTAGGTTCTCAACTGATTATTTTCATTCCTTCACAATGAAACCTGGCGATCTGATTTTTTATATTGGTGAGTTTTTTACTCAATTTTTCATTACTCAGTTTTTGGGTGCTTTCATTTTAACTTTATTAATTTCTTTTGTTTGCTTTTTGTCGTACATGCTTTATTTGAAAGCAGGTTTAAAGTCAACATTGGTAAGTCTTTTACCTGCTATTTCACTAATAACCCTTCATAGTAGCCATTTGTATAAAATTGGCTTAACCGTTGGTATTATTTTAGTTCTTTCCTTTGTGTATGGTTTCTTACAGATTCGGGGAAGAATTTTTCGTTATATCTATGGACTTACGTGCTGGCTGGTTTTGTACTATATCAGTGGCGCTTTGGCGTTGTATGGGTCAATTTTTATTATTCTTGGAGAAATACTTTTTTTTTCAGAAAAGACGGGTTGGATTGCCGCCATTGTTTTCTTTATTTTTAGTGTTGCGGTTCCATTTATTGGTGTGAAGTATTTGTTTTTTGAGCCATTTAAAGATGCCTGGATATATCCGTTACCATTTTGGGGAGTAAACCGCACTCCGATGTTTATAGCATTGATTATAAAGCTGTTAGTTGTATATTTTGCTATTCTTGTTTTTCGTAAATTTTTGAAGAAAGAAATTTTTGAAGTGCCGGTTAATTTTATATCAGCTATTTTAGCATGTGTTTTGATTGCTATGGCTGCCGTTTTCATCAGGTTTAAAGCTTATGATCCGAAAACTGAGATTTTCTTTGGGATGGATCATTATGTGCAAACCGGTGAGTGGAATAAAGTGCTTAAACTTTCTCAAAAGTACCAGGGAATTAATCAGTTAGTATTGTATTATACCAATCTCGCTTTGTACAAAACCGGACAAATGGGCGATCATATCTTTGATTATCCCCAGCGTGGAACTAAAGGGTTGCAATTGGAGTGGGCCCGAGATGAGATATCGCCTTTTTTTGGTGGCGAGATTTTTTATCATCTGAATTACATTAACGAAGCTAACCGATGGGCTTTCGAATCAATGGTTGCTAAAGGACTTAACCCTCGTTCGCTTAAGCGATTAGTTTTAACTAACCTTATAAACGGTCAGTATAATGTTGCTGTAAAATACCTCGATTTGTTGGACGAGACTTTATATTACAAAGACTGGTCGAAGAAATACAGAGGTTATGTTGAAAATCCAACTGAAATAGACCATGACACCGAGTTGGTTCAGAAACGTCATTTTCTTGTTAAAAACGATTTTATCAGCTTAAATTTGGGTTTGAATGAATTGTTAAAAGAACATCCCGACAACCGAATGGCTTTCGAATACATGATGGCAACTTTTCTTCTGAATAAAGATATTAAGAATTTTGCCGCCAACATTTATCGATTGAAAGAATTGGGATACAAGGAAATACCAGTAAATTATGAGGAAGCTTTACTATTTTGTATGGCCTACTTTAAAAAGGATTTGGTTCCCGAAGGATTTCAGATAAGGAATTCAACTGTACAACGAAAGAACGAATACATTGCTCAGATTTCTCAATGTGGTGGCGACCGCAATTTGGCTGCACATAAGGTTTATCCGCAATTTGGAAATACCGCATGGTTTTACCTTCATTTTGTCGACCAAAAATAATAAACTGCTATGAATTTGATTCTTATATATCATAAAATTGCAAGATGCTTTCTGATTCTTTTTGCTGTAAGTTGTACATTCTCATGTTCCGATGATGTTTCGAAATCAAGGAACTTGGGGCAGGATGTAGTAATTTCGCCAGATTATTCCGGAATTACAATTCCTTGTAATATCGCTCCTCTTAATTACTTGGTTAATGAAAAAGCATCAGATTATTTGGCCATTTATAAATGTGATGGCAAAGAAATATTCAGAATAAGTTCAGTAAGCGGAACTATTCAGGTACCTGAGAAGAAATGGAAAAAATTACTGAAAATAGCCAACAGTAAAGAATACACCGTTGATATTTGCCTGAAAAAACCTGAAGGCTGGGTTAAGTACAACACTATAACAAATAAAATATCAACCGATTCGCTTGATAATTATCTGGTTTACCGTTTGATTGAACCAGGATTTGAGACTTGGGGTAAAATGGGAATTTATCAGAGGGACTTAAGTTCGTTTAGCGAATTGCCTATTATGGAAAATACTATGAGTAACGGTAATTGCATGAATTGTCATTCGTTTTGTATGAACAGTAGCAACACCATGCTTTTCCACATGAGAGCTGATAATGGAGGTACTTATCTTTATAAAAATGGGGAACTTGAAAAGTTGGATACTAAGACCGATAGCACGTTAGGCCCTGGTGTATATCCTTCGTGGAACCCCGACGGGAACCACGTGGCTTTTTCCACAAATCGTATTGTACAAACTTTTCATGCCATTCCGGATAAGAAAATAGAAGTTCTTGATACCCTGTCTGATATTATTGTTTATGATGTTCGTTCGCACAACATTTTTACTTCAAAGTCTATAGCGTCAAAAGCAAGGTTCGAAACGTTTCCTTCCTGGTCTCCTGATGGAAAATCGCTTTATTTTTGCAGTGCCAGGGCTGTTTCTCCACGCAACTACAAAAATATCAGGTATGATTTATTTAGAATTTCGTTCGATACTCAGACCAACCAGTTTGGTGCAGTTGATACTATTTACAAAGCTGCAGAAAAAGGGAAAAGTATTTCGTTTCCAAGAGTTTCTCCTGACGGGAAATATGTTATGTTTTGTATGTCAGATTATGGCAATTTTAGTATTTGGCACCCCGAAAGCGATTTGTTTCTGCTTGATATTGCAACTCGTGAAATTAAGCAACTTGAAATCAACAGTCAGCAAACCGAAAGCTATCACACATGGTCGTCAACTGGTAAGTGGTTGGTTTTTAGTAGCAGAAGGATGGATGAACTTTACACAAGGCCATATTTTTCACATTTTCAGGCAGGTGGAAGTTTTACTAAACCGTTTGTTCTTCCACAGGAAAATCCTGGTTTTTATGAGCGTTTTTTGAAATCGTATAATATTCCGGAATTGGTTAAGTCTGAAGTAAAGCTTAACCCCAGAATTATAGCCGACAAGATGAAGGAGAAATCAATAAAGGTCAATTTTATATCAAGTCGTTAATATTTAATGAGTTGAAATTATTAATTTTACAATGCAGGTTAATTGAGTGTCATTATAACATTTGTTAATTAAGGCATCTCTAAAAAATTAATATATTCGCGCGCTCTAATCTGAAGTAAGTTTCAAGAAAATAAGATCTAGTCAAACAGATGCTGGTTGATGAAAAATATGTAATTACTGAACAATACATGTTGGAGAATTTAAGGAACTCCAACCAGGGAGTTTTCGAATTGGTATTTAACTTTTACTATTCGGGCTTGGTTGTTCTTGCTGATAGAATTATTAAAAATACATCTGTTTCAGAAGATATTGTACAATCGGTTTTTTTAAAACTTTGGGAAACGCGCGAGACTGTTGAAATACGATCATTGAGATCATATTTTATACAGTGTGTTAAAAATAGGTGTATCGATCATATTCGTAATCAGCAAGTTAGAAATAAGTTTGATACTCACTACGCGGTTACCGAAATTGTGCTCGCCGAGGAAGATTTGTGGACAAAAAATGAACTTGCCCATTTACTTGAAGTTGCTATTGCCGATTTACCACCTCGTTGCCGCGAGGTATTTTGGATGAGCAGGTACGAAAATCAGAAGATCACAGATATTGCCAATAAATTAAATATCTCGAAGCGAACAGTTGAAACCCAAATAAGTAAAGCGCTTCGAATTCTGCGCGTTAAACTCGTTGATTATATTTCTTTAATTTTTCTTTATTTTTTTCACTGAAAGGAATACGTGTTTTTTAGAGTGTTCTCGTCTATTAAGTACAAGTTACACTGAACCTGTTTATGGAACAAGAGAAATTCGACATTGATGATTTGATTACCAATTACTTGCTAGGAAATATTTCTACAGAAGAAAATTCGGAGCTAAACAATTGGTTGAATTCTTCAATTGAGAATCAACGATACTTTTCAGAACAAAAAAATTTGTGGGAGCTTTTTGAAATGCATAAAAAGATGCAAACAATTGATGAACAAAAAGCCTTTCAAAAAATCTCCAGAAAAATTAACAAATCTCCCAATATTGGACTATCTGTTTATTTTCAGCGTGTTGCGGCTATACTTTTGTTTCCGTTAATTGCTATAGCAGCATTTTATTACAGTAAACGAACAATCGATCATGTCCAAATTGCCCAGGTAACTAATACTGTTGAAACACCGCTTGGTATGCGTTCGAGTCTTATTCTCCCGGATAGTACTAAAGTTTGGTTAAATGCAGGAAGTAAAATAAGTTTTCCGGTTGTCTTTTCGAATCAAAGTCGTGAAGTTTCTTTAAGCGGCGAAGCTTATTTCGAGGTAAAGAAAAATAAGAAATGGCCATTTGTTGTTTTTACCAAAAATGTAAATGTTGTTGTTACCGGAACAACATTTAACTGCAATGCCTATCCTGAAAATGATCAGGTTCAAACTGTTTTGGTCGAAGGCGAAGTTTATTTATCTAATTCGAGCCGGACCGTGCTAAAGCAAATGAATGCGGGTGAATTGGCCGTTTATAATAAGAGCAACGGGCAATTCATAAAAAAGAAAACTGATCTGCAGAAATATATAGCCTGGAAAAATGGGAAATTAATGTTTCGCGACGATAAAATGGATAAGGTTGTAGAAAAGCTTGAACGCTGGTACAATGTTGATTTTGTGATTGCCGATAAGGAAATTGCAAGTTACGTATATACAGCAACCTTTGTCGATGAATCGCTAGATCAAGTCCTGAAAATGTTATCTATTTCGGCTCCAATACGTTATACGATATCCGACCGAAAGAAACAACGCGATAATACATTTGAAAGAGCTGTAATTAAATTGTATAAAAAAATTTAAAAACTTAACCTATGAAATGAAAAAAGGAGAAGATATGTTGCAACCATATCTTCTCCACAATGATTAATAAATATTGCCAAATTTATTAACTGTAAATCAAACCAAAAGTATGAAAAAAAATCTGTTTTTAAACAGAGTAGGGGGTTATTTGCCCTTTCGCTCAAAAGTATTTCAGGTTATGAGACTAACACTTTACCTCTTATTACTTGCTGTTGTCCAGGTTATCGCTGGAAATTCCTATTCTCAAAACACAAAACTTAGCTTTAAACTTAACAATGTTAAAGTAAAAGACGTGTTAAATGTGATTGAACAAAAAAGTGAATTCTACTTTTTATTCAACAGTAAACTAGTGGATGTTGACCGGAAAGTTGATATTAATGTATCTGATCAACAGGTTGAAAAAATCCTCGACAGTCTTTTTGCTGATTCGAATGTGACTTATACCATTATGGATCGGCAAATTATTATTCAGCCTAAAGAAGTATTTGCTGAAAACTTAAGCCAACAACAACAAATCAAAATTTCAGGGAAAGTTACTGATTCTTCGAATGGCGAAACTCTTCCCGGAGTAAACATTGTCGTGAAGGGTACAACAAGTGGTACTCTTACCGATATGGATGGAGTTTTCTCCATTGTTGTACCGAATAAAAGTACCACTTTGATATTTTCATTTGTTGGATACGTTTCTCAGGAAATTGTTGTTGGCGACAAGACTATATTAAATGTAGGTCTTAAGTCTACGACTACTGAATTGGACGAATTGGTTGTTGTAGGTTATGGTACCCAAAAGCGTACTAATGTAGTTGGAGCGGTTGCATCGGTTAGTGGAGAAAAACTCCAGAATATACCGGCGATGAATGTATCGAACGCCATTTCCGGTTTAATTCCCGGAACTACAGTTATGCAAACAACTGGTGAACCAGGGCAAGGGGCTCCAAGGATTCAGGTGCGTGGTAGGACAACGCTTAATATTGATGGTGGAACAGATCGTCTATCGAACGATGATGCTAAAGCACCAAAGGTATTGGTTGTAATTGATGGAGTACCTGGGCGGTCCATGGATGAAATTGATCCAAACGACATCGAAAGTCTTTCGGTATTGAAAGACGCTTCTGCTGCAATTTATGGTTCTTCTGCTGCGAATGGTGTAATTCTGATTAAAACCAAATCAGGGAAAGAAGGTAAGCCTCGATTGAACTATCAATTCTATCAGGGAATTATGACCCCAACACTTACTCCTGAAGTAACTGACGCCGCCGAATATGCGACTATGCTTTCAGAATACCAAACGTATCAAGGGAAAACCAGAACCTATTCGGATGCGGATATTGAACTCTTCAGAAATGGGAAAGACCCTTGGGAACACCCCAATACCGACTGGTATGGCGACTTAATCAAAAATTGGACTTCGACAAGCAGGCATAGTGTTACTCTTGATGGTGGTGCCAAGGGAATGAACTACTATGTATCATTTGGTTACAAATCAGATGACGCGATGTACAAAGCTTCGTCGACCAAATACAAACAATACAATGTTAGAACAAAGCTTGAAATGCCGGTAACCGATTGGTTAAAAACAGGAATTGAACTTGCAGGGTTCTTAACGGATAGAATATATCCTTACAAAAGCGCAGATGCAATTGTAGGACAATCAACACGTCTGCTTCCAACGCGGTGGTCCTATTGGCCAACTTCAGAAGGCCGTTATCCTGGTCCTGATATCGAATATGGAGACAATCCTGTGGAAACATCAACTTTAAGTGCCGGAAAGAATGATCAAAAAACTTACCGTATATTAAGTACATTCAATGCAACCATTTCTGTACCGTTTGTGAAAGGATTGTCGTTTACCGGAAGTTTTAATTACGATTTGACAAACTATTATAATAAGAAATTTTATAAACCATGGGTATTATATACTGCTGATTTTACCAATGCTACTCGTAATTCAGAGGGGTATATTACTTCAGCACCATTAACCCCAGCATTAAGAGGTCTTTCGTCGCCCGAAAACACCGAACGGTACGAACGTACGATTAATCAAACTACTATGATTAGTGGAAACTACAATCGAAAAATCGGGGACCATAGTATAGCATTATTTGCTGGGTTCGAACAATATTCCAGCGATTGGAATTACTACCAGGCGTATCGTAAATATTATATTTCGGATGCTATTCAAACCATGAATGCTGGTAACTCCAAAGATCAGACAATTGAAGGATCAGCTACTATTTATGCCCGTAAATCATATATTGGACGTGCTTCCTATGATTTTAAAGGAAAATATTTAGCCGAAATTGTTTTTCGCGCTGACGGTTCGCTTAAGTTCCCTGCAAATGACCGTTGGGGATATTTCCCTGCACTTTTGTTGGGATGGCGTGCTTCTGAAGAGAATTTCTGGAAAGCTAATTTAAGTTTTATCAATTACTTCAAACTCAGGGGATCAATTGGTCAAATGGGACAGGATCCAGGGAACTCGTTCGAATACATGGATAAATACAGCATTGGTACAGGTATGACATTTGGTACAGGTAGTGATGTAGAGACGGTTGTTGGTCCTCCATCGGTTGCTAACCCACGCAAAACCTGGGAAACACAAACTACATACAATTTGGGCTTTGATTCGAAATTTGCAAACGACTTATTCCATTTGAATGCAGAATTCT
The DNA here is from genome assembly GCA_937915865.1 of uncultured Prolixibacteraceae bacterium. GTDB lineage: Bacteria > Bacteroidota > Bacteroidia > Bacteroidales > Prolixibacteraceae > Aquipluma. Next base: position 31,151 of record CALGIG010000005.1, read on the forward strand.
TTTACCAAAGGCGTGAAAATATTCTTGTAAAAAGAAATGCTTCTATACCTAACTACACCGGATTATCACTTCCTCAAGAGAACATAGGTATTGTTGATAACCGCGGTTTTGAAATTGAAGCTGGTTATCACAAATCGGTAAACAAAGATTTTCGTGTTGATGTTGTTGGTAACCTTAGCTATAACCACAACAAAATTGTAAACATGGACGAACCTGCTAAGGCTAAACCTTGGCAACAGCTTACCGGTCATTCGTTTGGAGCTTGGTTAATGTACGATGCAATCGGAATCTATAAGGATCAGGCTCAGATTGATAAAACGGCTCACTTAAGCGATGCCAAACCAGGCGATGTTATTTTTAGGGATGTATCAGGTGATGGTAAAATTGATGGTGATGATCAAATCTTGGTTGATCGGGTAGATGCTCCTGAAATATTTTACGGTGGTACAATTAACTTGAATTATAAAGCTTTTACTTTATCAATACAAATTCAAGGTCAAGGTAAATTCCTCAAAGATAGCCAATACGATAACCGTCGTGGTGAAGCTGGTAACTATTTCAAATGGCAATTTAATAACCGTTGGACTCCTACTAATACAGAAACTAATGTGGCCCGGGCATACAACCGTGATGATCTCTACTGGTCAAAAGACGTTCGCATGAACTCTTACTGGTTGGAAAACACTGCTTTCTGTCGATTAAAAAATGTGGTATTAAACTATACAATTCCATCTAGATATTACAATAAAGTTGGCTTGTCAAGAGCAAGTATTTACGTATCCGGAAATAACTTAGCGTTATTGTATTCTGCTACCCGAAAATGGGATCCAGAAACTAACAACCCAGGTGTATATCCGACGATGAAAACATTTACCATTGGTGCCAATATTACTTTCTAATCAGCAATTAACCTAAAAATAGAATGGAAATGAAAAAAATACTTAATATATCAGCAATAGTTCTACTGCTTATTGCCGGTTCTTGCACGAAAGATGTTCTCGATCAGAAAGCTGTTGATTCATTTAATGAAGAAATTGTTTTTTCTGATATCAATGTTGTGAAGGCATATCTTGGGAAATGCTACGACCGAATGGGAGGCGACAATTCCGGGATATTAGGTTCTCGCGAAGATCTTCTCAGCTCGGGTACTGATCACACTCTTTGTATTCATCGACCATCTAATTATGTGATGTTAAAAGGAACAATGAGCCCTGATCAGTTAGGATTTTTTGTTAACGATAGCTATGGAGGTTATCTGCGTTGGAATAACCTGTATAGTAATATTCAGGATATTAACAGAATTCTGTCAAGAATAGATGCTGTTCCTACAACAACTACAACTGAAGCGGCCTTAAAAACACGAATAAAGGGTGAAGCTTATTTCATCCGTGCTTTCGATTATGCATCATTGTTAATGGTATATGGAGGAGCAGTGCTTAGCGACCAACCCTATAAACTAGACGGCGATTTTTCTGGACAAACAAGGTCAACAATTCAACAAACACTTGATTTTATTCTGAAAGATATTCAGGGTGCTATTGATAACCTTCCATCGTCCATGGATCAGGGACGCGCTACCCAAGCTGCTGCTGCTGCACTAAAATCAAGAGTACTTCTTTTCTGTGCCAGTAAGCTAACCAACGGTGGTTGGACTGAACAAGCTTCGAATACGCTGATTAGTTTCCCGTCTGGAAGTCAAACGGCACTATTGCAGCAGGCTCGTGATGCTGCTAAAGATGTTATAGACGGTAAATATGGTACATTCTCTTTGGTTGGTACGCTTGCCGATCCGCCGGCATCACTTACAGCCGCTCAGATTCAGGCTTACGCTGATAATTATGCCGCTATTTTCAACCAAAAAGGCTCATGGAACTCGGAAACGATATGGGGCATTCAGTATCCGCTAAGTGGTGGCAACGAAAACTATGCAAACCTTTGGTATGGACCTAATGGATACCATAACTGGGGCAACAACAATCCAGTTGAACAATCAGTACGTCGCTTTGAAATGGCTGATGGAACTCCATTTCAATGGGATAAATATAACCCTGGAAATATGGAAGTAAGAACAGCAACAGCTGCTGAATTAGCTGCCGATCCAAACCGTAATCCTTACAATGGACGTGAAGCTCGTTTTTATGCCAGTGTTCTTTATGACGGAGCTCCATGGCAAACCCGTCCGGATGATGCTGCCAAGTATGAATCCGAAAATAAAGTTCAAACCGGATATTATTACAATATTTCTCCATCAGCAGATTTTAGCCTTCCAACAACTGATCCTTACAAAAAAGGAACTGATACGCGGCAAGGACCAATTGAATCGTGGAATGGTACAAAAGTGGGCTATTATATCCGAAAACTGCTAGATCAAGCAACGGCCGGACAATACTACAAAAACACCAATACCTGGGTTGAATTCAGATATGCCGAAATCCTGATGAACTATGCAGAAGCTTGTATAGAACTTGGAGGAACCGATTTGCAGAAAGGTATTGACGCGATGAATCTGGTAAGAAATCGAGCTGGACTTCCCGATCGTGTAACTGCCGATCAGGCCAAGGCTCGTGAATACGTTCGGCATGAACGGGAAATAGAATTCTTCCTGGAGGGTCATCGTTTCTATGATATGCGACGCTGGATGATTTGTGAAGACGTTATACAAAATATTTACGGAACGCATATCGAACACTACGACAATGGTACTACGATATGGCGATGGAACAAAGCTGATTTGGAAGACGCCAGAACTTTCACCGACAAAAAATTCTACTGGGTACCGATATCGCGTGATGAAATGAATAAAGCGCCACAATTGCAGCAAAACCCTGGATATAATTAATAGACTGACTTTAATATTAAATCTACGGCTGTCCTTTTTCGGGCAGCCGTTTTTGCTGGTATCCAATTTATGTCTTATTTTCGTTTCACTTCAAGTATTTATATTGTATCACCATGTGTCGGAAACTATTGTTTTTAGCCTCGATTCTTGCTACCCTAAATTCGTGCAGTCCTTCAAAAATGAAAGTTGATTTAATTGTTACAAATGCTTCGGTTTATACTGTTGACAGTTCGTTTTCAAAGGCCGGAAGTTTTGCCGTAAAAGATGGAAAGTTTATAGCAATTGGTGCGCAGGAAGAAATTTTGAGCAAATATTCTTCCAACCAAATACTGGATTGTAGTGGAAAACCCATCTATCCTGGCTTTATAGATGCTCATTGCCATTTCTATGGTTATGGTATGGATTTGATGCAGTATGTTACGTTAGACGGATCGCCAAATCAGGAGAGTATTTATAATAAGCTTAAAGAGTACCATCAAAAACTTGAGGGAAACTGGATTTTGGGTAGGGGCTGGGATCAGAATTTGTGGCCTGATAAATCTTTCCCGGATAATAAATTGTTGAATGAAACCTTTCCTGATACACCAGTTTATTTAGTCAGAATTGATGGCCATGCAGCCTGGTGTAATAAGAAAGCATTGGATTTGGCTGGAATTACAGCCGATACAAAAGTTGATGGGGGAAAAATAATTATAAAGGATGGAAAACCAACAGGAGTATTAATAGATAATGCAATGCAGTTGGTTTTCAATCGAATTCCTGCTCCTGCAAATGGATTAAAGACAAAGGCTTTGATTGAGGCGCAGAAAAATTGTTTCGCTGTTGGATTGACTTCTGTTACTGATTGTGGCCTTCCGAAGGAGATTATTTTACTCATCGATTCGTTACAAAAGAACGGTAATTTGCTCATGCAGATGAATGTAATGATGGACCCGAGTAAAGAAAACTTTGATTATTTCTTGAAAAATGGACCCTATTTAACTGATCGTTTACAGGTTCGGTCGATCAAGTTGTATGCCGATGGCGCTTTAGGTTCTCGTGGCGCATACTTATTGAGCGACTATTCGGATCAGCCGGGAAACAGGGGGATAATGATAAATCCAGAATCGTATTTCGATGATATTTGCCAAAAAGCTTATGAGGCAGGGTACCAGGTTGCAACACATTGTATTGGCGATGGTGCAAATCGTTTTATACTGAATATCTATGGGAAATATTTGAAGGGCAAAAACGATAAACGTTGGCGAATAGAACACGCCCAGGTTGTTAATCCAGCCGATTTCAATTTGTTCGGAAAATATTCAATAATTCCTTCAGTTCAGGCAACTCATGCTACATCTGACATGTTTTGGGCCGACGAGCGTTTGGGCCCCGATCGGATTAAAGGAGCTTATGCCTATAAACAACTACTGGCCCAAAATGGCTGGATCCCAAATGGAACCGATTTCCCGATAGAAGATATCAATCCGATAAAGACCTTTTATGCTGCAGTTGTACGTAAAAACCTGGAAGGACAACCAACGGGTGGATTCGAGTTGGAAAATGCGCTATCGAAAGAAGAAGCTTTAAAATCGATTACTTTATGGGCAGCTAAAGCTGGCTTCCAGGAATCAAAAACAGGAAGTATCGAGGTTGGCAAAAATGCTGATTTTGTTATACTTGATACAGATTTAATGACATGCACTGACTTGGATATTTTAAAAGCCCAGGTTTTGAAAACTGTATTAAACGGAGCGATCGTATTTGATTCGTGGAAATAGAATCCTATTCACGGGTGTTTATCCATTCGGCCCACGAAATAGAATTGAAATAGCTTCTTAACATTCCATCAAACAAGCGAATGGCCTGCATTCGATTATTGATGTTGTTAATTTTCTGGCTTTCATCTGTCGTTTTGCTAATCCGGTTATCGAGAAATATTTTATATCCGTTTAATACGTTTTGGTATTCCTGGTTTGATTGATCCTTTTGAAACCGTGTTATTTGTTGTGGAACGGTTATACTATCCACATGAATGTCGGGAGCATATTTGTTTAACAACTCGCTGGTTTGTACCGGCAGTTTTGAAAACCAATCAGAATAAACTGTAATATTTTTGATAAGTTCTTTTTTGTTTTCGTTATTAGGTTCGTTACTCAAAAGTCCAATAGTTTGTTTCTGTTCCTTTAATAATGGCTCTAAAGTTGACCAGCTGTTTTTTATTAAGGCAAAATGTTTGATATCATTAAATGGATGATCACTGGGTAAACCAACGAAAGTAATGTCAATTTTAGAAGATGGGTTGTTTGATCTTATTGAATCAATTGTTGTTTTTAATTCACCAATTGAAGTCTGAAGTTTTCGGATGTTTTGTTGGACCATCTGAAAATTAAGATGATACATGTTGTGCTCGATACTGTCGCAAGCGTCCTGAACCAAATAAAGTTTTTCTTCCAATACTTTATCTTTTGAGCCAACAGCTTTAACGTTTGATTTAAGAAACCAAACATTGTCCGACTTAGTTGTAGTAAAATAAACAACTCCTTCCGCAACATTTTCTTCGTGCATATTTATGCCTTCCTGGCTGAATATCCAATTTGCCCTAATTACTATTTTTAAATAAGTTTGGATAAATTTAGAATTTGAGATAGTAAGTTCGGCCGCTGATCGATTTGTCGTTGATTGAATCTGAATATTTTCATCACCTGAAAACGAAATATTATTATTCAATAATTTCCATTCTGCTTTCTTGCCATTGAGTTCGTATGTTATACCATTGTCTCCTTTTGACAGAATCTTGGCTGTTCCGGCGAGATCAGAATAAGTTTCAGGGAATTTACAGAAGTCTTTGCGCCCACCCTCCAGGTCAACATCCATTTTTAGTTTCTGACCGTTGGTTATTGTCAGAACATCTCCGGTTTTTACAGAGGCACCATCAATTTTAATCACAACAAAAGGTTTTCTCACTGGTTGTACAGCGAAAAGTGTACCCTCCATAAAAACCACAACCAGGATTAAGAAAAATGTTTTCATATTTCCAGGTATTAAGGTTTAAGTAACAGGAATGAAATAATGTCGTATTTGGGTTATTATTTTTAGCCCGACCGTGTATCGTTCGACTGAACTCACGTCGAAGTCTGCGATGTTTTGCCCTTTTCTCGCGAGAGTGGGGCGGAACAGCCGCGTTGTGGCTGCCGGGGTGAGTACTTTTTAATACGACAATGAATTATTCTTATTACTTACTATTGGTAAAATTAAACAAAAAAAACAGAGTTTTACTCTGTTTTTTCCCGATTTATTTTAGCCTAATACGTTGGAAAGTAAGAAATTATTGAAGTATTTCAAATATTGTTCTATTCTGATTTTATTATTTTAAATACAACGGTTTGTTGTTGTGTTTTTACGTTGACAATATATAGGCCGCTTTTAAAAGAATTAAAATCGACAAGGTAGTTGTTTGTGTTAGGTGTAAATTTGTTGATTAACTGACCATTAATGTTTAAAACATCGATTTCATCAATTGTTTCGTTGCCTTCTATTTGAAATTTATCTTTCACTGGGTTTGGATAGCCAGAAATTGACTGAACAGCTTTTACCGGAGAAACTGAAGTAATTAATTCGGCGAAAGTAGGTAACTGTTTATCGCTATATAATCGGTATTCTCCCGGGTTTAGGCTGATAGCTGTATTTATGTCGGTAATTTGTACCTGGGTACCTGTGTAAAACTCATACCATGTACCTGTATGCTGAAATGCCGGAATTATTGATTGTTCAGTTACTCCAAAATTTCCGAGAACAGTAATGTTGTGATCGTTCAGTGTTAATTGTATTTTTTTAAGATCGCCATTTACTGCTAAAGTTTCTGTTCCTGAGGTAAATACATCGAATTGTTTCCGTAATTTAAGCATTGCAGAATAAACGTTGAATAGTTCTTTTCGTTTAGCGTCGTCGTAGTAATACCAGCGAACAGGTTTCTCGCTCACACGTCCTCCATCATCAATTGAAACATCATACCCAAGTTCACCAAATTGCCAGATCATTTTAGGACCTGTCAACGACATAAAAAACGTTGTTGTCAGTTTACTTCGATCGATAGCAGTACTTAATTCTTTGGTATTATAACTTCCCGATGAGTTTCCGTAGGTTTCTGTTTTATACATCTGCCGTTCTTCATCATGGCTTTCCATGTAAGCAACTAATCCGGGTTTGGAGTAACCTCTTGATTGATATGATGCCCAATTGAAATTTGATTTGCCAGATTCGTTATAGCCCATTGCAGCTTCATTGAATGTTGAGTTGGCATTACCCCAAATAAGCATACCATTTTGGTAAGCTGCAAGTTCCTGTTCTTCGGCATTGGCGGCAAAATGTTCAAGTATAACAATAGCTTTGGAGTTTACTTCCCATATTTTTGAAGCAATTCGTTTCAAAATGGCTATTCGGGAAGCATCGTAACCACTTCCGTCGCCAGGAGTATTTGTAAAGCCTTTGGTGAAATCGAAGCGGAAACCATCAATTTTATATTCGGTCATCCAATATTTGGTAACCCGGTCAACAAAGTCTTTTGTTGCCTGGCTTTCGTGGTTGAAATCGTAGCCCCAACTATAACTGGTATTTGGCGAGGTTTCGTTAAACCAGGGATTATCAGCAGATGGGCGGCTTAGCGAATTATTCCAATACATTTTGACCAGGGGGCACGAACCGTAAGCATGATTTAATACAATGTCCTGGACAACTATAAAACCTTGTTTGTGGCATTCGTCAATTAAGGCTTTTAAATCGTTTTTAGTTCCGTAAGCCTTATCCGGTGCAAAATAAAAGTTTGGGTTGTATCCCCAGCTGCTATTTCCTTCAAACTCACTAAAAGGCATAAGTTCAATCGTGTTAATACCCAAACGTTTCAGGTAATCGAGCTTAGTCTGAACTGCTTTGTAGGTTTTATCGCTGGTAAAATCACGTATCAGCAATTCATAAATTGAAAGTTTACTTGTTTGTGGTATGCTGTAAGTTGAAGTTGTCCAGGTATAAGGAGTCTGTGCGGTTTGAAGCACAGAAGCTCGGTCGGTAGCTTTACCTTCAGGATAAGTTATTAACCCGGGATATATGGTTGAAGAGATATTATTATCATCGGGATCTGATACTTTGTCAGTATAAGTATCTGCAATTATAATATTGCCATCAATTAAATATTGGAAAATGTATTCTTTTTTTGGGGTTAAATCAGAGATTGTCAGCCAGAAATAATCTCCGTCTTTTTTCATTTGAAATTTATTGTCGGGTAGCCAATTGTTAAAATCGCCAATAACAAACACATTACTTTTATTTGGGGCATATATTGCCAAAGTTGCCGATTGATCGTCGGTATAATTAATACCAGCCTGAATCGTATTGGGTTTTGTTTCAGTACTTATTGTTTCTCTGATACAAACATAGACAGAATCTTTTTTAACAATATTATTTTGAGTTGCTGTGGCTTTAAGCCAGTAATTTCCTGCTTCAGGAATAGTTATGCTTTTATTGATGGAACTCGTTGAGGTTTGTGCCCCAATTTCAACATTGTTTTGATAAAGTTTAATGTCGGCAGTGGCAGTTGAAGAGGCTGTAAGTTGAAAAGCCTGGCTTTTTTCCAGAACATTTATTCGTGAAGGACTGGTTATCGTAACATGCAAATCTTCAGTAACAACAGTTACAAAAAGGTCGTTGGTTTGCTTTGATCCGTCAGCCGAACGGAATACAAAATTCATTTTGGTTACCAGCTCTGATGAAGTAACAGAATAAAATGTATTGATGCTGGGTGTTATTGTAAGTTCATAAATTCCATTTCCCTTATTGGTTAACTTGGGTTGTTTGGTATTATCTCCCCATGATCCAATAACATGTTGCCAACCGCTTGTACCTGAAGTGTATACGCCGGTATGGGCATATAAATCGCCGGTGTAATACCCAAGCCGTGAATCTTTCGACGAATCAAAAGTAATTGTAACAGCTTTAGAATCAACAGGTATTTCAGGAGTGGTGGTTATTTGAGCTATTCCCAGTTTACACATAGCCAATAACCAAAATAGAATGTGAAATTTACGAATCATTTGATTTGTGTTTATATAATAATAAAACAGCCTACCTGCATTGTTTAAGCAGATAGGCTGTATGTTGTTAATTATTAATTTTTAATAAGTGTAGCTTTAAGGTTCCATGGATCGAACGTAACCGTATAGTTTCCATCAGCTGGAACTGGAATATTGTCGCCTCCGGCACTTAATGCGTCCATATTACCACCATAGTTAACATCCCAGCCGTCATTAGCCCTGAACTTGAATGAGCCAGAAGCTTTCAGATTGAGTGTTACGGTGAATACTTTCTTGGTTGTATCCCAAACCATATTGGTATCATCGCTCCATCCGCCTGGAGTTGCATCGCCAATAATACCCCAGCAATTGGCTGCATAAGTGTATGCATTCGGGTGACTCAAATCCAGGACAATAGCATAATCTGATTCAACTGCTACCGGGATGTTATCACCTCCGGCATTCAGTGTTGCATTTTTAGCTGAACTACCATAATTATAATCCCAGCTATGGTTCGCACGGAATTTAATTTCGGCGGCTTTTAAATGAATTACTCCCTGCCATGTCTGAGTTCCCGGGTTGTAGGTTAAAGGTGTTTCATCGTTCCAATCGTTAGGACTTGCCGAACCTATAACTCCCCAGGTTGTAGCAACAGCAGTATAAGTCATTTTGTTGGCATCGGCGTTGATTTTGTAATAGCCTGCCGGAGAATTATTGTTGTCGCCGCTTGGATCCAGGATGCCATTGTTTCCGCCATAGTTCGGCCCATCCCAGTTTGGTTGCGTTGCAAATTTCCAGGAATTTGCCGAATTCGCCATGTAAACATATCCTTCCAGGTTATCAGGAGTTGCTTCAACACTCTTAACCTGTGGCGAATTTGCCGGAGACCAGTCTGCATACGTTGTTCCCGGATAACTGGCTGCAACATAGTCGCCAGGAATATACCATGTGCGAAGTGAAACCAATGTTGTAAATGAAACTTCAGGTCCATAGGCAGTACCAACGCTATTGGTGGCATAAGCGCGAACATAGTATTTGGTAAGTCCTTTTAATCCTGTCAAGGAACTTACAAAAGCGCCGCTTCCTGTCCCATCAGTAGTTTGGCTATCGGCAATTGTTGGACCAGTTTTGGTACTGTAGCATATACCACGGGCAGTAACAGTGGCGCCTCCTGTATTGGTAACATTACCTCCACCTGTAGCCGAGGTACCTTTAATTGCTGTAATAGAAGTTGTTGTTACTGTTGGAAGAACTGGCAGGGTTGTAAAACTGTATTCTTCGCCATAAATAGTACCCGAACCAATTATAGTGGCATAAGCACGGGCATAATACTTGGTTGCATACGATAATCCCGTTAAATTTATAGTAAAAGTAGCCGTAGTTAATGTGCCGGAATATGCTACCTTGCTGTTCGAGATAGTTGGGCCCGATGCTGTTCCATAGCATACCCCTTTTTCACTGAACCCTGCTCCTTCTGATACAATGAACCCTGTTACAGTAGCCGAGCTCGAAGTTATACTTTGTGTTTGAGTTGTTGAGACCCTGGACTCCAGTCGAACTTCAGACATTTCCTTGGTACAGCTGGCAAACAGAAAAAGAGCTGGAAGTACGATAGCCAGAAACTTTTGTACGATATTATTTTTCATATTTTAATTCTTTAAAGAGTTGATTGATCTGAAGATCCGGGAACAATTCCTGAATCTTCAGTTATTCAATTTAGTTTTTAACTATAGTACATGTACCTGCTTCAGAACCAGCTGTAGCATTAGTAATAGTAAGTTCAATAGTATAGTTACCGGCAGTTACGGCAATGTTTGCTCCGTTGTGTTCCAGTTTGTCTGTTGTACCACCCAGGTTCCAGGCCCAACCGTCGTTTAACCTGAATTTGATTTCACCAGTTACCAAAGTGATGGTTATTTTCCATGTTCCGGTAGCTGAATCGTAATCCATTTTTTGGTCAGGTGTATCCCATCCGCTAGGAGTTGCTGAACCAACAAGGCCAATCATGTATGGTTCCATGGTATATGTCAGGGCTTTTGTATCAACAGTTAGTTTATACCAGCCGTTAGCCGAAGCAGTAATTCCAGCTCCGTTAACAGCCAGCGCCGATCCGTTGGCTCCATAAACCGTATTGGTATCAGGGTCTTTCAACGTAAATGCTTTGGTTTTATCGAGTTTTACAAAACCAGAATAATTACCGTTGCCCAAAGCTGATTCAATTTTTTGAGTAACTCCTGAATTTACCAAATCGAGACGTGGTAAACCATAGGTGGTAGCGTTAACTGTTTTTGTTGCCGAAACATATTCGAAAGGAGCCGAACTGGTTCCCGGAGCTCCTGTACCGGCATCAACCACAAGCACTGCCCGAAGTCTGATATCGATTGCTGTAGTTTTGTCGGTAGCTATCTTTTTGATGAGTAAGCCATTTATGTCGCTTACTGAAATTTTCATTGAAACAGGGCTGGTGGCCGAAACCAATGAAATGGTGTTTACAAATTTATTGCCTGACACACATGCTTCGAGAAAATAATTAGCTGAAGCTGTGAACCCTGGATCAACGGCAGTTCCAACGAATTCGAGCATGTTGGTCCCATTATTTCTCTGAAGTGTCAAATCGGGGACAGTCGTTAAAGTAGGAACGGCTGGACTGGAAAGCATCGTAATTGTATCTCCGTCTTTTTCACAGGAATAGAGAAAGCTCAGCAATCCAATAAATGCCAAATATAAATATTTCTTTGTCATTGTTTGATCGTATTAAGGTTAGTAACCAGTATTTTGAGTAATATTCGGATTGGCCGAAACTTCATCACCAGGAATTGGGAAAAGGTCCAGATGGCTATCGGTAGCCCCACCGGCATACGTACCGCCTTTCCACTGCCATTTGTATGTTCCGTTCGAGAATTGCCCAAATCGGATCAGGTCGGTACGGCGCTGCCCTTCGTAATAGAATTCACGGCCACGCTCGTTGAGTATAAACTGCGAGGTTAACTGAGCTGTGGTGATGTTTCCCGAAGTGTTGCCATAAGCACGGGTCCTTACTACGTTGATGTCGGTTACAGCGCTGGCGAGATCATTCAGGTTAAACGAAGCCTCAGCACGCATTAGTAAAGCGTCGGCGTAGCGGAAAATTGGATAATCGGTACAGGCATAGGCTGTATTATAGTCTGCTGGCAACGAACCATCTAAATTTCTGGCTGTAAATTTGTATACACCAACGCCATAATCGCCGCTCGATGACGCGCTTGGTATATTCATACTTTTCTTCATTTTAAGAAAAACCCGTTTGTCATTGCATTTTGAGAAGGTAACATCGGTTGCAGGTACTTGTACATTACCATAGGTAGTCAGCGTGTCAACCAGCACATTCATAAATTGCTTGCGCGAACGGTTACCGTTCCAGTTGGTATTGGTGGTAAGCCCGTGATAGGTTTCGGCAGGAATGTAAGTTGCATCACTGCTCGACTCAATAATAAATGTTGTCCCGATATATCCCTGAGTATAAATTCCATCTTCTTCCCATGCAAATATCATTTCGGGGTTATGTTTTCCATCGTTATCAGCACAGAAATTTTGACGGTAATTACTTGCCAACGAGTACTTCCCACTACTGATTACTTTGTCGCAATATGTTTTGCAATTTTGCCACTGAGCTGTGCCGGTATATACTTTTGCATTGAGGTAAATTCGAGCAAGTAACATCCAGGCTGTAGCTTTATCGGCTTCAGGATAAGAAAATTTTGGTTCACCTAATTTATCTTCGATATCTTTCAGCTCTGAAACAATGTAATCGAACAATTGGGAACGTTGAATTTGAGTAGGATAGAATTTACCAACCCCGTCGTCTTCGGTAGTGAAAGGGGGATTACCAAACAAATCCATGAAATAATAGTAGGCCAATGCCCTGAGAAAGCGTGCTTCGGCATTGTAACGGGCAATGGTGGCATCGGTGTTCCCTTTAGTCAGCCTGATGAATTCGTTGGCATAAGTAATACTTAATCCCAGACGTTGATAAAGCGCAGTAAGGAATGGGTTGCTTTTACTCCAGGTTTGGGTATTCAGGTCGGCAATACCTGTGTCGCCCCAGCCGCATATTGCTTCATCAGTAGTGATTTCCTGTAGGTTCCACAAAGCGCGTGTAGTAGTAAAAAAGTTGTCGTCGGAAGCGCTAATGTCGGCTCCGCCTACCGAACCTTGTCCTGCAATGATAAAACTTGCATAAATTTTACCAAGAAATTCCTTCAAATAAACAGGGTCGTTGCTTACGTTCCCGGCCATGATGGTATTCGGATCATTAGGCGTAACGTTCAAATCGTTTACACACGAGGTAGTAAAAACCGTTGTCGAAACAGTTAGGCCTATTAATATAGTTTTGATCTTCATGTCTGTAATTTTTAAAGATTAGAAAGTGAGGTTAATACCGAACAGGAATGTGCGAGGACGTGGGTAAGAATTATTGTCGATACCTGGTATGTTTTTAACCCCTCCAACTTCAGAATAGCCAACTTCAGGGTCAATTCCTTTGTATTTGGTTATGGTAAACACGTTTTGTACCGTCAAACTAACACGGGCATTGACCGATTTAATCAATTTATCGATCTGGTATCCTGCACTCAGGTTGTCGAGCTTCAAAAATGATGCATTCTGAACAAAGTAATCGCTCGTAAACTGACGTTTTACGAATTTAGTGTCGCTCAGGTACTTGGTGAAATTCTTCCAGTATCCAATTTGATACATCTGATCGTATGAGGCCCCAGCAGCAACTTGGTTATAAACGTAATTGCCTATACTTGCACGTGAAGAGGCTGATAAATCGAACTTTTTATAATTGAAACGAAACGAAAATCCCATTAAATAATCGGGGGCCGGATTGTGGTAAATGTATTTGTCGTTATCATTCCCGTTTACTGTTCCACCTTTACCCGAAAGGTCGACATATAAACCTTCGATTGGGTTACCATTTGTATCATATACTTGTTTGTTTACGAAGAATGAATAACCTGCATATCCAACTTTCGTTACCTGTTTTTTTCCAGTCATCCCATCGCCGTATAAAATACCAATGTAAGTTGGGTCATCTGACATTAAAAGTTTGGTAATCTTGTTTTTATTGTAAGTAAGGTTAAAACTCAGATTTAACGACATATCTTTGGTCGATATTGGTATCAGGTTCAAAGTAAATTCAGCACCTTTATTTTCGAGGCTACCCACATTGGTAAGCAAGGTGTTTTTAAAGTTACTCATGGTAGCAATGGTTACTGTATTTAACAGGTCATCAGTGGTCCGTTTGTACACATCAATTGAACCTGAAATTCTGTTATTCAGGAATCCAAAGTCTAACCCAACGTTTTGAGTCGTTGTTTCTTCCCATTTAATATTTGGATCGTAAGCACTTGGACGTAATGTGGGTAGAAATTCGCCACCAATTGGGTAATAATTGCCTATGGTAGAAATTACAAATTTTGATTGTGCAGGATAATCTTCGCCAATATCTTGTTGCCCGGTTTTTCCCCAGCCTAAGCGAAGTTTCATATCCGATAAAGCTTTAACATTTTTCAGGAACGATTCATCCTTTATTTTCCAAGCGAATGCAGTCGATGGGAACAATCCCCATTTATTTTTACCTATAAAACGGGAAGAACCATCGTCGCGAAGAGTTAATGTAAGTAGATATTTTTCGTTAAATGTATAATTTAACCTACCAAAGAAAGAAACCAGGTAGTTCTCAGTAAACTTTGAAGTATTCTTTGTTATTTGTTCCGGATATTGATTATTGTCTCTTCGTTCAAAATGCTGCCACGAATAACCTGCTGTAGCATCAACTTTACTCTTGATTGATTTAATTTCCTGGACATAATTGAAATAAAAATCAAGCAGGTTATTTTTGTATTTTGAATCAAATTCTTTTATACGTTCGCCTACTTCGTACAATGTTGTTGGTGAAGTAGTGGGGCGGTTATTATGCCCGTCGCTTTTTGTATAATCGGTGGCTAGATTTAAAATAGCATGTAATTGTGGTAAAAAAGGTAGTTTATAATCGAATTTTGCACTGGCAATTACGCGCTGTACGTTCGATTTGTTGTCGGCGGCCAAAGCTTGTTCAACCGGGTTGGATGTACCAAGTGAACCACCATAGTTTTTCCATTGGAAATACCCATCGGAAGCGGTGTTCCCATCTTTTACCGGATGAGTTGGGTCCATATTAATTGCACCTCCTATGGCTCCGTCGGCTCCAAAATTGTAATTGGTAGCCATTCCTTTCAGGTTTAAGTTTACTTTTAACGCATCGTTAAAGAAAGAGGGGTCCAAACCTAACGAACCGGTTACGCGGTTCATGTACGTGTTTTTCAGAATACCATTTTGGTCGGTATAACCAATCGAAACTCGGTATGGCATGTGTGGGATCGACCCTGACATACTAAGGTTGTGGTCGTGAGAAAACGAAGTACGGAAAATTTCTTTTTGCCAATTCGTGTTGTAACTACCCAAAGCATTAAAACTATCGGCACCATATAAATCTTTGTGATTCAGTGCAATTTCCCTTAATTCATCACCCGAATAAACATCCAGAAATTTAATTGGGCTTGCCACAGAAATGTTTGCGTCATAAGTTATCCGTACAGGGCTCCCTTCTTTACCTTTTTTGGTTGTAATAAGAATTACTCCATTTGAGGCCCTTGACCCATAAATAGCAGTTGCCGAAGCGTCTTTTAATACAGTAAACGATTCGATATCGTTAGGGTTTACAAACGACAGGAAGTTACTGCTACCTGCAACATTATTGTTATCGAGCGGAACGCCATCGATAATAATCAACGGGTCGTTTGATGCATTCAACGAAGAACCACCCCTTACGCGGATTGTTGCTCCACTGCCTGGCGCTCCTCCTGAAGTAGTAATCATTACACCAGCGCTTTTACCCACCATAAGGTCTTGTGGTGATGTGATGGCGCCTTTGTTGAAATCTTTAGAGCTAACTGCAACTACCGAACCTGTTGCATCACCTTTCTTAACTTGTCCGTACCCAATTACAATTACTTCCTGTAATTCGGCATGTTCTTCAACTAGTTTAACATCTGTTGTTTTTTGGTCGCCTGCAACAACCTCTTGAAGTGTGTAACCTACAAATGAAAATTGGATAATATCACCTTTCTTTACTCCAAGGCTGTATACCCCATCCATATTTGTAATGGTTCCGTTAGTGGTTCCTTTCACAACAATTGAAACACCTGGCAAAGGTTCACCCGATGAGCTATCGGTAACCTTACCTGTTAATATTATCTGTTGTGCCATTGCATAGTTTCCCAACAAGAGCGCAAACATCAATATTAATACATTTAGGTTTTTGCGAATAATCCTCATGTTTTAATAATTATTAGTTCAAATACTTCTTTTTTAGATCATTACTAAATCTCTTTGGTTAAATTCAGTTTGTGTTTTTCCGTTAAATACTTCGCTTGTTAGTTAATTCTGCGACCAAAGTAAAGCTTCTGTTAATTGATTGTTAAAAAATGTTATAAACCTTTTTCCGCAATCGTTTGCGGTGTCGTTTGCATACAATGTGTTTTATAACAGGTAGTTACTGGTAGGTATTAAATCCTTGCCAAAACTCCTGTTAAAGCGAGTCGGTCCTTGGAAATAAAATATTATCTTTAATGTTGGATAAAAGGCTAAACGAACTGACAGCAATGCGAAGCAACCAGATAACAATAAAAGATATTGCCAGAATACTAGGAATTTCTCCATCTACTGTTTCACGGGCATTGAAGGACCATCCTGATATAAATTCTGAAACAAAAAAAGCTGTTAATGAACTGGCCGGAAAGTTGAAATATCAGCCTAATGCAGTAGCTTTAAGTTTAAAGAATAGTAGAAGTAATACCATTGGAATTATTATTCCTGAAATTGTTCATTATTTCTTTTCATCAGTAATTAGCGGAATTGAAGATGTTGCTTCGCAAAAAGGATACACAGTGATAATATGCCAGTCGAACGAAAGTTACGAGCGCGAAGTAGCCAATGCAAAAGCGTTATTGTCACATCGGGTTGATGGCATTCTTGTTTCCATTTCAAAAGAGACAAGGTTATATGATCACTTTAACAATTTGCAGGAAGGTGGCATTCCACTTGTTTTTTTCGACCGGATTGCTCCCGGAATTGATGCTGATTTGGTAATTAACGACGATACAGAGGCGTCGTATCGTGCAACGCGTCACCTTATTGAATCGGGATGCAAACGAATTGCCCATTTTGCTGCCCCTCAAAATTTGCTGATTGGGCAACATCGCTTGCAAGGGTACCTCGATGCACATAACGAGGCAGGATTACCTGTCGATCAAAATTTAATAATAGAAGTAGATACATTCGAAAAAGCGCGAAATGCTGTTGTTCGGATGGTTGATACCGGTGTAATTTTCGATGGCATATTTGCGGTAAATGATATGACGGCCATTGGCGCCATGCAAACTATCCAGAAAAAGGGGATAAAAGTACCTGAAGATGTGGCAATTGTTGGCTTTAGTGATGGTTATTTATCTGGAATTACCGATCCGCACCTTTCTTCAGTTGATCAGCATGGTTACGAAATGGGTACTATTTCTGCAGAAATTCTTTTCCGACGTATTTTTTCCACAGAAGGAGCGTACGAACCTGAAGTAAAAGTATTAAGTGCCGATTTAATTGTGCGTGGAAGTTCGGACAAGGGATAAGTTTGAGCTATTTTAGAGAAAGTTAATTGTATCCTCTGTTTATGAGTTTCTTTCGACAGACCCTCAAGGTTTTTAAAACCTTGAGGGTCTGTTGTCGCTAATCATGGTTGGCTGCCATACTTTCCCGGCATATATTTCTACAAATTCGTTCTTGATTATCATATTAAAATACCAAAACAACATTTGTTTTTCCATTAATTTTCTAAAAATATGCCCTAAAGCCAAATTCCCCGCTAATGTTTTTTTCTAAATAAACATTCCCTTGTACCCAACCGTCTGTTTTGGCTGAAATCAAAAGATAAGGTTGTAAATATTTATTAATGGGGTAATATATTTTTGTTTCGACAAAACCACCGAAACTCCCATGTTTGGCAACGAAAAGTTGATCTTTAGGTTGTAACCATAACATGACACGTGCCGAAACTCGGATTGGGTGCTTCAGTTTGCCTTCGCCGAGTAGGTAATTATATGTTTCGAGTTCGATACCTGGAAACCATTTGTTATAGTTGTTATAATTGTGTAGCGTAAACGCATAATTATGCCGGTTATAATGCAGTAGCCCTACTGTGGAAATGTCGTAACCAAAAGGCGATAACCAATGGTTGAAATACAGGTTGGCGCGGGTATCGTCGCCATTCTCTTTTTCCTGAATGGTGAACGAGTTTTTGAAAAACAGCATGGGGTTGAGGAAGTTGATCAGTTGCAGATACCCTTGCTGTTTAAGGTACGATAATTCGTTGTGGGTTAATTGCGAACGTTTGATATAACGATTGATCCCCACACCCGAAGGATGGATGCCACGGCTTTCATAAGGCTCGTTGGGACGGTGCAAATCGTAAACCCAAGCCAAAAAATCGAGCCCGACCAAATCTCGAACATTGACATTTGCTCCTTCATCTTTGTTTGAAGTATTGGTCATGTTGTCTGCATCTTTGGTAGTACATGCTTGAACATATTGTGAACTATTAAGTGTTATGAGGAGTGGAATTAATGTTTGAGATTTTGAATTATTAAAAAATGCAGTTTTATTTATATAATTGGACAACCGATATTCACCTTCAATGCCAACCTCTGACATTCGGATCATATCTACCGGATGATTTTTTTTCAAGGAGATTAAGTCATCATCTTTAACATGTGAAACATTAACCAACGACTTAAAGAATGGGAAATTATTCATATCATTATAACTGCTACCTCCATATTTGGTAAAAACTGCCCGATGAAATTCTTCATGCAACCAACCAGCAGTCAAGGGCATAAAGGCATAGGTCATAAAATCTGTTGTAACGAAAGCTAATTTGTACCTCTTTCGTGTTTTTTCTGACAGGCTTAAAAGCCGGGATAAGCCTTCTCTGGTGGTCGAATAAAAAGAGGATGTTATGTTTAATGATTGTGACATAGATGGGTCTGAAAATAAACCACCAACACCGCCGGACTCAACACTTTTTTTCGAAAAAGGGAAATCAAGAAAATTGTAATCTAGGGTTATAGGAGCTTTTCGTATCTCGATAATTGATTTTGTGCAAATTAAATCTTGATTAATAATTGGTTGCTGTGACCCTGAATTTGCACCTATACTTTGATTTCTGTAATCTGAAAGTGATTTGTCAATAATAATTCTTTGATGGGCATTTGTTTTTGCTATTTGGTTTACTGATTCAAAGTGTGGTTTTTTCTTTATAATAATGGATAACAATTTTTCATATTGTTCGTCCATCTTGTTTATTAATGTTAATCTGATATTTTTCTTTAACATCCCAGCAACTAATTCTGCTTTTATAATGTATGTTCCTCCATTCTCAACATTTAATTCAATAAAATAATGATTTTCGGTAGTTCCCCAGAACAGTTGATGACCAGGGCTACATTCATATTTTAAGCAACTCATTGCTTTTAATTGACCAATATAATCGCTTTGATGATAAAGATTGACGTTCAGTAATACTTTATCGATTTTGGGACGAATAAAATAAATGGTTGCTTTATTATTATTTTGTTTAGGTATGTCTTGTGATTGGAGATTGAACGTGATAAAAAAACAGGTGAGGAACAATATATAAAACTTAAATGCTGTCATTTATAATAATTTACATTTACAGTTAAGTGACCACTATTATTAAAAAAAAAATCTGGCTTGATAGCAATTTGTTCAAGCCAGATATTTTTTAAAGCAGGTAGAGTAAACTAAGCGTAATTGTTGTTAGACCTAATTCTACATCATCATTAGAAGTTTGTTTCTTAACCCATCGGAAGAAATTTCCAAACCATGTTCCTCCCCCTTGAATTTCCTTGAGTTCGTCGCAAGAAAGTTCTTTAAATCCTTTAGCGTTTAAATTATTCATTGCTTTAATTTAAATTAATTCTCCTACTCTGTTTCAGGCTTTTCGGAATCCGCCCAAGTTTTTGTGCACTAAACTTGTGGGCTAAGGTAAAACCACGTACTCTCAAATTCTGAGAGTAGAAAATTATTTAGTTAAAAATTGAAAAAATAGGTTAATTGGCTAAAACCCCCGTTTACCTTTTTTATTTCGGCAGTGGTTAGTTCTTTCATAAAAAAGCCACACATAAAATTGACTTCCTGCGAATAAATGTAGCTCTGATATCGAATGCTAAACTCCACGGGAGCGCCCATGGTTTTTATCGCTTCAATGGCGCGGTAAAGCGTTGCTTCTGAGACTTCAAGTTTCGCAGCCAAATTTTTAGGATTTCCGGTTGCTTTTAACCGGATTAGTTCCAGTCGCTCAATTAATACATTGGGGAAGCTAAACTGGCACGTTTTAGTCTGTTTTTTCTTCTATAACGTTTAGTCTGACAACAACTGTTCGGGCAATAAAATCGTGTACTGCCCTTCGTTTGCGATTACTAAGCATCGTTATTAACTCAATCCATAACCATATCGAAGCCCAGGGTTGCATGAAATCGTCATATCGGTCGGTTATTAGGTCTGTATTTTGTAACTTGACCATAAGATATATTAGCGCAGCACAATTAATTGCAATTCCAACAATGTCGCGCATGATGGCTTGCCTGAGTGTTATCGCATTAATCTCCGATATATCGACCAGTTTGATGCGCATAAGGTATTTTCCCAATGTTTGGCCATACCGGGTATGCAAAATTACTGAGTAACCACAGGCAAATGTGATGCAAAACATTTGCCAGAGAATAAAGCCAGCTTTATTGGAGGTTGGCAATATTACGAGCCTTTCAAAGAGAATCATGGGCAGGAAAACCAGTCCATCGATAATAGCGGCCCAGAATCGGGCACCTCCGGTGCGATATTTGGGGTTCATAAATCAAAGTTTTTATATGAGTTTTTGGATTTAAAGTACAGTTATTGGAGAACTATAATACTGAATTCTAACGTATTTTAATAGCTATTTTAGGTCTTTTATCAAATTCATCAGTTAAAACACCCCGTTGTTTAGGTCTTTTTACAGGTCGATGTACTTTTTTAATGCATTGATTGATCGAATAAGCCCGATTTTTGGGTTCCCCGGTTAATCGATGGGCTTATTTTGGTCGTCGAAGATCAAGATAAGCTAAAACAAGGTGTCTTTCAGGTAATCGACAGGGCAAATGAATTAAACAAAGGATTCCGGCTTTTCATCAAAGGACTGAATCCTTTGAAATTACTGCTTTTCGACTATTTTGTTTCGGTTTTTGTTGGCGCTGTGCGTGGAAAAAACTGTTTCATATCGTTATAAACCGTTACGGCATTGCTAATTTGCTCGCTGGCGCTGTAACGTACCGAGCGGTAAAATGCCAGCATATCCTGGTAGTTGTCGTAGTCGAGCAAAATTTTCATGTCGTATAGCTTGTGGAGGACATCTTCGGCCAATACGATTAGTTCTTCGGTATCGGTACGGGCCTGGAAATCGCGCTCAAACTCGTCGCGATCGATAAACGGGGGAACCAGTTCGGGAAATTGCTGCATGTAAGTGCGGGCTTTGTTTATTTTCAACTTGTTTTGTTCTGCCACCGAGCCGTAAGTTTGGCGGTCGTTGTTCGACAATACCGGGGCTTTCGATGCAATAATCTCCTGCAAAGTCCGCAGAGTTTGTTGGGCCGTCACTTTTTCTTGTGGGGTAAAAACCACCTGGATTAAATCGTTGTTTTTCATTTTGTTTTTTTTAATTGTTTTATGAGTGTTAAGGGTGTTTATAGGCTGCCAGCCCTTTACTTATCTCTAAAGCAGAGGTGGGGAGGTTTAGCTAGGGAGTAGCTGCTTACTTTGTTGTAGTCGTTCTCTTTTGATGAAAAAACAACCAAAATCCTGAAATGGTAATTAGTTGAAGTATAACGCAGAGGATTGATCCTTCAAAGCCAAATTCCCCTCCGTTCCAAATGTTATTATCAATTCTGGATTGTTTTACTAGGGAGTAGATTTCATGACCACTTACATTAAATCCAAAGATTGTACCCTGAAAAAAATTCCAGCTAAAATGAAGAGCAATTGGAAACCAAAGATTCTGTGTGTAAATATATGCCTCACCTAACAAGACACCAGCTAATAAAATATTCCAAAAGCTTATCCAAGAGAAGTTTGCATTTAAAACGTGCATTAATGAAAACGTAACCGATGAAACTATTAATGCAATTACTTTGGGCATCGATTTTGATAAATTATTAAGGATATACCCACGCATTAAGAGTTCTTCACTTATCGCAACTGAAGTGAACAGGAAGAGGCTAAAAAAGAAATTTGAAGGCTCGAATTTTGTTTCAACCCACTGTATTTTATTTATCAGAATTAAACCTGTAAAACCAATAAATAAGAGAATCGCACCCAGAATTGTTCCGGTTATTATATCTTTCAAAAACTTTCTCGTATAAAATCCGACACTGTAGAAGTTTTGATTATCAATGTTTTTTATAAATATCTGAATTAGTAAATAGGTTCCGGTTAACGTGAATAAAGAAATTATCGTTTCTTGTGCTGTGGTCTTGACTGGATGTAATTCCGTAACACTTAGTCCTAAGATTAGGTAACCAATGAATTGAAAGAAACCAACGAAAAAAAGATATGCCGGGATAATTAATAGTGCTCTTATCCATGGTCTAATTTGAGTTTCATTTGGTTGATCTAATTGTACTTGTTTCATTTATTTTTCTAAAAGTTTTGGATGTAGAGTTTGTAATTGTCATAAACCTGGCTTCAACTTTGCAAGCGGTGTTTTACCTCATTTTAGTTACAGTATAACAAAATTCAAAGTCAAAGTGCTGATTTTAAATTTTTTATGCTAATATTCTAATTCGCTATTTCATATAGGATTTTTGAGCATAATTCCATAAGCAGGGGTTGATGGTTCTGATTGCAAATTGGTTCAGGTGGAGCCAACTTGTAAGGCATTTATAGAAGTACAATATTTATGGAATTCCCAGAATCCCTTGTTTAAAATCATCCCAATTCAAAAAGAAATGGTAAGATACATATATAACGACAAGAATAATAATGATTTTTATTATTTCTTTTTTCTTCATATAGAATTTTAATTTAGGAGTGATTTTTTAATCACTCCTAAGATTTTATTAATTGTAGTGAAGACAATAAGTCCCAATGGTAGTATAAAATCCAACCCAATCTTGGCCTGCTGCTTCTACGCTTAATCTGATAAATGATCCAAGGTCATAGGCAAGTGACCCTCCATTTATTTCTTTCAAATCATTTTTTGTCAGTTCCATAATAGCTTTTTTAAAATTTTTAATTTAATTAAAATTTCGCACTTTTTAAATTTCACCCAAAAGTCCAGCTTTAAAATCATCCCAATTATACATTAAATAGATTGCTCCTCCAACAAGGATTCCGGCTCCAACGGTACCCCAAAAAGATAATCCTCCTTCAACTTCCATCAATTCATTTTTACTTAATCCGTTCATTGCTGTAAATTTAAAATAATTCATTGTTATTGCTTTCATTGTTTTAAGCGCCGAAAGTTTTAGCGCCTGTAACGTTACAATGCTAAATTACACGGCTTCACTGCACAAAAAAAGCAGGGAATTTTTTTTAACATTTCCTCCAGTTATCAACTTGAGTTTTTGGGGTGAAATAACCCGGAACGAATAGCTAATTTCTAACTCGTACTCGGTATCGTAATAAAAAGTATTTCGTATGCGCGAGTACTTAACGCTCATACCCAAATCGTTAACTTCTTCTATTAGTTTGTAGAGTAACCGCTCGCTTATACCCAGGTAATCGGCAAATTCTTGTGGCGTTCCGGTACATTCTTCTTCTATCAGCCTATTCATTCGTTTTAATCGTTCCAATTGTTCAAATGCTTTCATATTCAAAATTTTTATTGTCTAATCATTTTATTGTCATCAATTTTCGACAGACCCTCAAGGTTTTTAAAACCTTGAGGGTCTATACCTACCGGCAACTGTTTTTGCCACATTTGGTAATAGCTACCACGGGCTGCATATAGCTCGGCGTGTGTTCCCTGTTCAATGATTTGGCCGCTACCCATTACTACAATGTGGTGCGCACCAACTACGGTGCTTAGGCGGTGGGCTATAATAATCACCGTTTTACCTTCGGCAATTAGTTGACTGATGGTTTGTTGCACCACCTGTTCCGAGTCGGAGTCGAGGTTCGAAGTAGCTTCGTCCATTACCAGTATCTCGGGCTGGCGGTACAGGGCACGGGCAATGGCGAGGCGTTGTCGTTGCCCACCCGAGAGCGTGGCCCCGTGCTCGCCCACGTAAGTGGCCAGTCCGTTGGGTAGTTTGTCGATGAAGGTGAGCATATCCAGTTGGCGGCAAATTTTAAGCAGGCGTTCCATGTCGGGGGAAAATTCGGCCACTGCAATGTTTTCTATTACACTTCCGGCAAACAATTCGAGGTTTTGGGGCACAATACCAACTACCTGTCGCAAGCTTTCGGCGCTGGCATAGCGTATATTAATTTCGCCAATGGTAATTTGCCCTTTATTTACCGGGTAGAGCCGTTGCAACAAAGCGGCTATGGTGGTTTTGCCCGATCCGCTCTCGCCAATAATGGCCGTGAGGTTCCCTTGTTTCAGTTCGAGGTTGAAATTCTCGAACACATCAACCCTCGTGCCGTAGCTAAACGAAACATCGTTAAATACGATGTTGCCGAGCAACCGGGGCGTAAGTTCAACGGTTTGTTCCGGCTCGTCGTCGCGCTCCATATCCATAATTTCGAACAGTCGGTCGGCAGCAATACGGGCGTTCTGCCAGGTTTTGTTCATGCTTATCAGTGAACTTACCGGCCCGGTGAAGTATCCGATGAGGGCATAAAACGACATCAGTTCGCCGGGAGTAGTGGTATGGTCGATAACCAGCAAACTACCACTCCAGAGCAAGACAATAGTAAACAGGCGGGTAACCAGTTGCGAAGCGTTGCTGGAATAAATCCCGTTCAGGCCCGATTGGTAAATATTGTCGAGCAGGCGCATAAACCGGGTTTCGGTTTTCAGGTTGTTAAACTCTTCCAGGTTCAGCTGCTTGATGGTTTTGGCCGCGTTAACCGACTCAACCAATTGCGTTTCGAGCTCGGCTGCGCTTTCCATTATCTTGCGCTCGCGTTTGCGGTTCAGCAGGTTGGTAACCCAGTAAAGCAGGGCATACAGTGGAATCACGATGAGCATGATTAAGGCCAGCTTCACGCTGTAAATAAACATGAGTACAAACGAAAATACGAGAATAAAAAGGTTTACCAGAACGCTGATCATGGTATCGTTGATGAAAGCACGTATTTTCACGGCGTCGTTTATTCGCGAAATGATTTCGCCGGTACGCATGGTGTCGAAGAAGCGCTGGGGCAGTTTCAGTAAATGCTTGTAGTAACCCAGTATAAGCCGGGCATCGATCAACTGGCCGGTCCGCAGCACATAGATGGTTTGAAAAATACCGATCAGCAGTTGAAAGAGAAGGATGACAATCATGCCCACGCTCAACAGGTTCAACAGGTTGCGGTTGCCATCGGGTAACACAAAGTCGGTTATTTTCTGGATATAAATAGAAGTTGACAGGCCCAATACGGTGTAAACAACTGCGCCAACCAGTGCCTGCGCCAATATTTTACGGTGTGGGTGCAGCAGGAACCAAAATCGGGAAAGAACAGAAACTTTTTCGTTTCGGGCCATGAATTCCTGGCTGGGCGAAAGGAGAATAAGTACGCCGGTCCACTCTTGCGTAAATTTTTCATGCGATTTCCGGTGTATTTGTCCGTCGCCGGGGTCCATAATTTCGATGTATTCTTTGGTGAATTTGTAAACAACTACATAATGCTGTAGTTGTTGTTTTACAATTACGTGGGCTATTACCGGTAGCGGTACTTCGTTCATTGCCTCCAGCTCACCTTTCACGCCTTTAGCTGAAAAGCCCAACTTTTCGGCAGCCTTAATTAATCCCCAGGCATTGGTCCCTTTTTTGTCGGTACCAGCCCATTGACGAATGCGGGCAATAGGAATGTTAAGTTTGTAATGTGCCGAAATGGAAGCCAGGCAAGCCGCCCCGCAATCGGTAATATCGTGTTGTTTAATTTTAATTGTCATGGAAAATAGTTAAATGGTTAAATTGTTAAATTGATGGATTGCAAGTTCGGAGTTGTAACTTTATGCACTCAGAATTTTATGCACTCCGCACTTTTATTTGGCAACAATCCTGGGGTTTAGCCAGTTGTCGGCTTTGTCGAACAAAAGGTCGTACAGGCTGCGGCGGGTAATCACAAACCTTGACGTGAGAGTAAGCCCATTCTTAAGTTCGCCTTTGTACCCCGATTGTAATGTAAGATATCCTTCGTGGAGTTTACATTTTATTTTAAAATATGCCTTGCCGCTTTCCTGGTAAAGCTGGTTCGATATGTCGATTATTTCACCTGATGCAAGTCCCCATTGGTTGTAATTGTAGGCATCAACCTGGAATGTAGCCGGATTGCCCAGCCGGAGGTAACCAATATCAGTCGGATCGACATAACATTCAACGACCAGGTTTTCGGATGGGGTAATTGTTGCAATACTTTGGTTTGGAAAAATAAAACTTCCTGTCTGTGTTCCGTTAAAGTTGGTTATATAGCCATTAGCCGGGGCAATTACCACGTAAAACCGTTTCTCGAAACTTAGCTGTTCGCGGCTGTCTATGAGTGACTGGAGTTCGGTTTTGTACTGGAAAATCTGTTGGTGCCACGCTGCTTTTTTCTGGTTGATGTAAAAATCGCGCTCTCGAATAAGCTGGTTCAATTCCAGTTCTTTTTTCTCGTATTCGGCCGCTGGAATTACTGATTTTTCAAAAAGGGTTTTAGTCCGTTCAAAATCCTTACTGCACATTTCAATCCGAAGCTGATACTCTTTCAGTTTTTGGTTGTATTCGTTTAGGCTGCTTGCAAGCAATTCGCTTTCAGGTTTCAGCAAACTTCCTGATGTAAGTTTCTCCAGATCACGCAGATATTGTTTGTAAGTTGTTATCTTCTCGTCAACTATACGCGACTGATCATCTATCTTTTCCGGAGATAGAATAAGCAGTGTGTCACCTTTTGAAACTCTCATGTTTTCGCTGATGCGAATTTCGCGGACCATACCTGTTACCGGGGTCATAACAGTGGTTGGTTCAGCCAGCGAACGGATAATTCCGCGCGACTGTACGGTTATATCAACCTTTATTATTGGCAGGAGAACTAAGGCAATTAGAACGAAACAAACAAGTAGCAAATAAATTACTGGTTTATATTTCGAAAACCTCGAATAATGTTTTTCAACGGTGGATTGAATAATTTCTTTTGGAAAAATTTGTTGTGTCATTTGGTCTGGAAAAAAAAATTAGTACTGCTATTAATCCTGTTATTTATGAAAAGGTAACCCTCTTGTTTTGTTAAAATTTGTTAAAATTATGCCCAATAAACATACAACGACCCCAAAATATTCAGTAACTAAATGCTGTGTATATGAACCCAGGGTGTAATCAACTGATGTGGTTGGAATGAATTACCAAGTCTTCCATCATTTCCAGCAGAACATCA
Organism: uncultured Prolixibacteraceae bacterium; assembly: GCA_937915865.1. Classification (GTDB taxonomy): domain Bacteria; phylum Bacteroidota; class Bacteroidia; order Bacteroidales; family Prolixibacteraceae; genus Aquipluma. Next base: position 58,721 of record CALGIG010000005.1, read on the forward strand.
AAAAGAATAACACTTTGAAACTGATATACCTCCATTCCATTACTTCGTTTGGGTCTACCAACGGTAACTGATCCGTAATCTCACAAAAAGCATGATCCAGTTCATTTTCAGTAAGTTTATTATCTAATTGCTCTTTATATTGAAAACTAAAAATCTCTTTTAAGTCACATTGCATTCCCATTTCTTCCTTTAAGCGACTGTGTGCAGCATTAATATTAGGTTCGTTTGGGAATGTATGGCCGCAACAAGTATTTGACCATAAACCTCTTGAATGATATTTATCAATGTTTCTGCGTTGGAGTAGCCATTCACCCTTTGAGTTAAAAACAAATACAGAAATAGCCCTATGCAATAAAGCTTTGTAATGTGTCTCCATTTTCTCCATTGTTCCCAAAACTTCATCAAACTCATTTACTAATATAATCTGTGATTCATTCATAGTGTTATATGCATGTCTATTAATACATTAATATTATCTAATATTGTTATTTAGTACTCATATTAATAAATCATATTATTTGCTTGGATCAATCTTAGATACATTATTGTTTAGGAAATATCTTGCAGTTGCCCTCAACCAATTGAAAAGCAGGTAGAAAAACAGAATTGGAACTATTAGTTCAGCATATTTAAGCATTGAAAACTTTGGTTCAGATGAAAAAAGAGCACTAAAAAAGGTAAATAAATTTTCTGGAAATCTTAAAATTGAGTTTGGATTCTTTATCAAGATATAGTAAAGAAACATTCCAATAAATATATAACTAACTGATCCATATATAAATAATAAAAAATCAGATAATTGCCAACTTATTTTTTTTCTAAAAATTAGCCACTGGAAAACTAAAGTAATTCTCTTTAATGCCTTTCCCTGAAGGTTTGGAGTATTTGTAGCATCAGATAAAATCCAATAACCATCACTTCTGATCAACGGATTAAGATTGTTAAGGCTTTTAATAAAAACTATTACAGAAAAAACGATAAGTAAAAAATTACCTAACACTAAACCGATTAAAGTGGTTAAAGAACAGAAGATTAGTTCAAAGTATATTCCCGAAATATTAACAATCATTCGCTGCTTCTTGCTTAATCTCCAGATATCTGTAACATCTGCATAATAAACAGGAGTTAATAAATAAAAACCTCCACCAATTCCTCCATGCTTAGCACCATAATAACGAGCAGCAGTTGCATGCCCAAGCTCATGAAACGTAACACTAAGAAACATCAGGAGAAAAAAATAAACTAAACTAGTATGTAAATTAAACTCCTTAATCAGACTAAAATTCAAAACAACACTATAGCACAGTATAAAAATAGAAGTGCATATTATTAATATTGAGAATCTTGCTTTAAATAAAAAACGAAAAATTGTTGAAAATCTTGATACAATGTCGGCATTAAAAATAACAAAACTCAATTTAAGATAGCTTGGTTTTGCAGCCTTTACAAATAGATCTGTATGGCAACTTAGAAGTCCATATGATGAAAGTTTTTTGTATAAAAGAGTATAAATTAAATCTTCTTCAATAGCTAAACCATATAAGATTTTAAACTTTTCCGCAATCATCTTTATGTTCCTATTCCCGTCAATCAAACAAATCAAATTATACGTTTCTTTCGAGATTTTGACATATCGCGCAGAATGTTTGAAATGTATCAAGTATTCATGTTTGGAAAAGTTCGAAAGATATACTGAACTTGATAATGCAGGTACTAAATTTCCAAGGTCATTGTTCATATTGAAATAGCCATTAAAGCGAAGGCAGTTGTTAGGGTTTTGCTTTTATAGGATTCATTATTTCGTGGTTTTATAAATTCAATACTATTCCAACTCCCATCCTCCAACTGACTCATTAATAAATAGTTTTTCCCATTAATTATTTCCTGATCGAAAACCGGAAACTTATTTAAAATCAAAAGTGCCAGTGATGTACTTAGGGCATCAGAGTCATGATACAAGCCCCATCCACCATCTTTATTTTGTATTGATTGCACATAATTAGTAGCTTTCGATATTTGCTCAATATACTTGTTACCAAATAGATACAATAATCTAATGCACACATAAGTACCATATAGATTCCCTAAGTACCAGCGACTTTCCCAATAACCTGAGGCTCTTTGTTCATTTATTATAAAGTTGATACCCGTTTCAATTATTTTAGTATACGAAGTCGCATTGTAAATGTAAAGGGCATAAATAAAGTTTGCAACAACTTCAACATCAGGGCCTACACCCCATTTTGTTTTATTTAAATATTTCTGTTTTTTCTGAAGTTGAGAAAGATTGGCATTGGGTATTATCCAAGTCTCAATCCCCCCATTAGAACAACTTCTTTCTTTTATGGCGATTATTATTGCGGTGTGGCAGTATTTCTCAATAAGGTCTTTTCTCCCCGACATGATAAACAATTGAATAACTTGTCCCAAATCATCAATATCAGCAGCGATTTCTTTTACTGTGGGAAAATAACTCCATGCCCCGACAATATCTTTATTTCTTTTTTCGATAATATATTCGATTTCATTATTTAAATATTTATCTATCAGTAAATTGTGTTTTTTTGATATGCTAACAATACAATCTGCAACCATTGCTCTTTGAAAAATATCACCAACATGTACCTTTTCTTCATTTTCAAAACCGTCTTGTTTACTTAAGTACATAACATGCTTTAATTCCGAAAAATTTTTGTTAAAATCATTTTGGATATATGTGAGTCCCTTAACGACTGAAGAGCTTTTTAATTCACTAAGATCAATAAATTCCGAAGTATTTCGCTCCTGGTCAAGTTCAATCCGCTTATTAAGAGTTAGTAAATAACCTTCCGTTATGTCCAAATAAGAAGTGATTTCCTTTTTTACCGAATCAATCGTCTCTTGCCATTTGCTTGAAATTCCAATCGTTTCAATTGTTATAGCTGCTTTTTCAAAGTAAGATATTGCTTCTTTTATGATATTCTGTGCCAAACCACGAATAAATAAGAGCTTATTACAAGTATTGGTATCCAAGGTTTCAAATTCGTTTCTGAATTGATTTTTAAAAAGATATAGGACCCAATTGAATTGCCGATTAGTCACATCTTCCTTAAAATCCTTGACATCATCGTACAGTTGAAATCCAATTGAAAAGTAGCGGTGAGAAAGCAACAATAATTCGTATCTATCTTTATTACAGTTGTTTGAATAAACATTGAGACAATCAATTGCTACCTTACCAAAGGCAGACTTATAGTCGGCAAGTACCTCATATTCTGAAAATGACACTATTTCTTTTTGGAAAAGCTGTTTTTCAATAGCTACAGCTTGAAAATATTCACATCTACGAAGATTCCATAACTTCCAAAAATCAGACTGTAAACCAAAAACAGAAGTCAATATTTTAATCGATTCCTCTTGACTTATAGTTATTAGAGGAAAAACAGATGCATCCTTTTCATCAATCAATGCATCCATATACAAGGTCGACTCATAATACAAAAAACCAGCAATCGAAAGTTGATTAATAATTTTCTGATCTACATCGGTATAGTAATTTGAAAACAATTGGGGATATTCAAAATAGTACTGAGGGTTGTTATCCAAAGTAACCTTATTAAGCAGACTTTCTTTTATTTTTAAAGGCAATGAAAGCCCAGAAATGTAACTTTTATAATTGTCTTTTTGATTATTTCCCATTGAGAAATTCTTGTTCTTCTTTTGACATTAAAACGGATGTTCTGTTCGGTATGTTAGTTGAAATACTTTTATATATGGGCTTGTCCAGATCGACCAGATTTTCCTTATTGGGTTTCTTTTGTGCGATCTCGCTCAATACAAAAAAAGTATTATTCATGTCAACGGAATGGGTTTCGTTTGATGATAAGAATTTGACTGTATAATGTCCGTTGAACCCTGAATATTTAAACGATAGAAAGCCTTTCCCGTTTTCAACAAATCGAAGAGTCTGTATTTCTTTCTGAGTCTCTGTTTCATATTTTTCACTATCTCTTTTCGAAATTTTCACCTCTTTTACTTCTTTAAAATACTTACAAACTTCCAATTCAAGTATGCCTTTCTTCTTTTTATCAAAAACAATGTGCCCAGTTAACCGAACCTGTCCATTTGTGAATTTTTTCCAGCTTGTCTCATAAGTAACATATATAGTATTGTTGGTAGTCTCTATTGATGTTTGCTTTATGTAATCTTTAAATTCAAGCAACTGAGAAATATGAATATTAAGATAGAGTTCATGCATCAATCCACCTTTGGTTATATACGCATCGCCACCCTCTTTAATACTAGTTGCTTTTAATGTGTCGTTTTTAAAAAACTCAATATTGCCTAAAATTAAAGTACAAAACGTTCCTATTTCTTTTTTTTGCAAATTATACGAATATTTGCTCCACCAGTTCAACTGGGTTTGTATTAGCCGTTTATACTGGTTGTCAAATTTTACAACCTCTTTAAAGGTACACTCTCTGTTTACAGGATGGTCAACGTATATATTCTTGTAATTTTCTAAAACATATTGTGACGATTTAACCAAATCAAAAGCGGTTACTGTTACCTCATCGAGCATATTTGTTTTTGGAATTAGTTGTATTTTAAGCGTATCTTTGAGTAAAACAGGTTTTATCTTTTGTAATACGTAGTCAAGATTATTAATTGTTATACTATCGGATTCGTAATAAAGATAGGTTAATCCGTCATCGTTTGTAAAATTGCTGTTACCGCTTTTAGGGTAAAACACCATAGCTTCAGGTACTGGCAACATGGTGGTTTTATCGGTTACAAGCAAGGTAATTTTTTGCCCAAGAACAAAATTTGGAAGCAGGAGAAACAACGAAATACTTAATTGAACCTTCATATATTTATTATTTTCAGTACATTGCCTCATTTGATAATCTCCAATTTTATCTATTTCTGCATTACTATGCAAAATAAAGATATTCGAGTAAATTAAAAACAACAATTCTGCTAAAAAGTGAATAGCCACAATAGTTGTGGCTATTCACTTTAGAGAATTCGTCATTAAAATTGTAGTTTTGCTGTAACTGAGACAGTTCCATTTGAGTTTGCTGATGCTTCCACAGAGCCACTCTTTATCCAACCCATTTCATAACGTTGTTCCAATTCTTCAATTTGGAAAAGCTGTACTAATTCATTTTCGTTTTTCATTTTTTTGATTTTAAGTTAATTAATATAATACTATTGGCTAGCCACTAATGATGTTTTTAAGTTACGGATCAATTGATTTTTGTCAATATGGTTCAATTTCTACATCTATTTCAAGTCCAGGCATTTCGAGATAATAATACGTACGTCCCCCTTCAAATTTTGCCCCCCAACCCATTTCATACCGTTGCTCCAATTCTTCAATTTGGAAGAGTTCAACTAGTTGTTTCACATTTTTCATATTTCTAGTGGTTTAAAATTATTACCACCAAGTTAGTACATAAATACTTCTTAAAATTGCTGTGTGGAATCTATCTAATAAGCGTATTAAAATTGGCTGTGAACGTATTGAATTATCCCATGAGCGTGTTGGTTAGTGCCTTGATATTTCGGTGTGAAACCACCTGTTTTGTTCCATTGAGCAGCGCAATCTTTCGTTGTTTCACCTTGAACTCACTAATTTTATGGGCATTCACCAAGCAATTCCGGCGTATTCGCACAAAAAATGGCGGTAACGAATCGCCTATTTCGCGCAGCGACTTTGAACACGAGAACTTCTCGCCAGTTTGTAGGTAGAAAAACGAACAACCGCATTCGGCCTCGATAAATAAAATCTGTGTTTTTTCAATCTGTTTGATTACGCCAAGACTGCGAACTAAAATAAAATCTTTCTCCATCGTTGTTATCTTTTGCGGGTTAGTAAATTTTTTTTGGGGAAATAGCGTGGATCATTGCTATTACTTGTATCTGAGGGAGTCGAAGCCCTTTGTACAAAGTAAAGCAACGCCTACGCTTTGCCAGCTACTGCAAATCTTGGGACATATCCGCAAGAGCAGTGTTACCGGGGTCATAACAGTGGTTGGTTCAGCCAGCGAACGGATAATTCCGCGCGACTGTACGGTTATATCAACCTTTATTATTGGCAGGAGAACTAAGGCAATTAGAACGAAACAAACAAGTAGCAAATAAATTACTGGTTTATATTTCGAAAACCTCGAATAATGTTTTTCAACGGTGGATTGAATAATTTCTTTTGGAAAAATTTGTTGTGTCATTTGGTCTGGAAAAAAAAATTAGTACTGCTATTAATCCTGTTATTTATGAAAAGGTAACCCTCTTGTTTTGTTAAAATTTGTTAAAATTATGCCCAATAAACATACAACGACCCCAAAATATTCAGTAACTAAATGCTGTGTATATGAACCCAGGGTGTAATCAACTGATGTGGTTGGAATGAATTACCAAGTCTTCCATCATTTCCAGCAGAACATCAAAAAGAATAGCACATAGTTAGACTTTAGAACAAGCATTACTGTTGTAAGGCGCCACGAGCCGATAGTATGGCTTATTATCTGCTTTTGTTACATAGTAGTGTACATGATATAAAGATGTGTTCAGATTAATAATCTCTTTTGCCTAATAAATAGTCATTTTTTCAAAAAATTTTCACCTTCTCTGCAAACGTTTGAAATGGGCTTTTTTTACTTTTAGGAGGCATTTTTGCTTGCTGTTCAAGGCTTTTGAGCGTTTTAGCATTTGGATTTTTCGAAACAACTTTTATATCTTTGCATCAGTTAATTCCGTTTTTTGTTAATTCTGTACATACTTCATTGGGGTGCCTGAAAAGGGTTTCAGGCGGGTTATAGTTAATTCCAGACATTTGATGATGTTTTGAGGTTAGGTTTATAATTACAACCTAAATTGTTAGGTACATTTATATTTCTTATGAATCTTCAATAAGTGAGGGTTTTTTAAGTCTTATGTCTTGTATCTTACATTTTGAATCTAAAAATTAAACCAATGAAGAAGAAACCTGCATTAAGTTTTTGGCAAATCTGGAACATGAGCTTTGGCTTTCTGGGTATCCAGTTTGGTTTTGCACTCCAAAATGCCAATGTCAGCCGAATTTTTGAAACGCTAGGCGCTAAAGTCGACGACATACCAATTTTATGGATTGCTGCACCGGTAACCGGGCTGATCATGCAACCCATTATTGGGCACATGAGCGATAAAACCTGGAACCGGCTGGGGCGTCGTCGTCCATATTTTATGGTGGGCGCTATATTGGCATCACTTGCTTTACTGCTAATGCCAAATTCGCCTGCCTTGTGGATGGCTGCCGGTTTGCTTTGGATCATGGATGCATCCATCAATATTTCAATGGAACCTTTTCGCGCGTTTGTTGGTGATATGCTTCCGAGCGAGCAACGAACAACAGGATTTGCCATGCAGAGCTTTTTCATCGGTACTGGTGCTGTTGTCGCCTCGGCGTTGCCATACATATTTACGAACTGGCTCGGTATTTCGAATGTGGCTGACACCGGTGAGAAAATTCCTGATTCGGTGAAGTTCTCTTTTTATATGGGAGGAGCTGTTTTTCTCCTGGCGGTTTTGTGGACCATTTTTACTACAAAAGAATATTCTCCTGAAGAACTTGCTGAATATGAAGCCGAACATAAACAATCGGCTCAAATTAAAGATTCAGTAAAACAATCGGCACAAAGTCTTCTTCCGAAATTTACCAGAAATGGATTTGTATGGCTGGTTGTTGGGTTGATCGGAAGCATATTGGTTCAGCAGATGAATTGGGAAAAGGAACTTTATATTTTGTCGGTCGGATTGGGAGCTTTTGGTCTTATTCTTTTGGTATCAGCTTTTTACACTCGCCAAGGGAAAACCGGGAATGGCTTTGTTGAAGTTATCACCGATTTGATGAATATGCCAAAAACCATGAAACAATTGGCAATAGTCCAATTCTTTTCGTGGTTTGCATTGTTTGCCATGTGGATTTATTCTACCTCAGCAGTTACAAGTCATATATACGGAGCCACCGATACAACATCGAAGCTATACAACGATGGCGCCGATTGGGTTGGTGTCCTCTTTTCGATTTACAATGGTTTTGCTGCAATGGTAGCTTTTGGTCTGCCTGTTTTGGCAAAATTGACGAGTCGGAAAATGGCTCATGCTATTGCTCTGGTTTGCGGCGGTTTGGGATTGGTATCATTTTATGTGGTAAAAGATCCTGATATACTGATCATATCCATGTTGGGTGTTGGTATTGCATGGGCAAGTATTTTATCAATGCCTTATGCTATTCTCACTGGCTCGCTTCCTGTAGGGAAAATGGGAACCTACATGGGAATCTTTAATTTCTTTATTGTAATCCCTCAAATTTTAGCAGCAAGTATCCTGGGTTTTTTCACCCGAAACTTGTTTGGCGGCCATGCCATTTATGCCATTATACTTGGCGGCGTTTCGTTGCTGATTGCTGCGGCCACCGTAATGTTTGTAGACGATGTTGACCAGAAATAGAGAGAAAACCGGAAGAATTGAAAAGTATAGTTTTTAGCCTTGGTACAATTGACAAAGGATAAATCCCGTCAGCGAGGTAAAAAGATGATTTTTTTTCGGATTGTGCGAGATTGACTTAAAATGAACTAAAACAAAATTACTACGTGACTAAGATAGAAGCATGTTTATTTGACCTTGATGGGGTAGTGGTTGATACAGCCAAATACCATTTTATAGCATGGCGTACTTTGGCTGAAGAATTGGGTTTTGAATTTACCCTTGAAGACAATGAAAGGCTGAAAGGCGTTAGCCGGATGCAGTCGCTCGAAATATTGCTTGAGATAGGTGGTTTGCAGTTTAGTGATCAGGAAAAACAAAATATGGCTAATAGGAAAAATAATCTTTATGTTGGCTATATCGAAAAAATGACCCCTGAAGAAATTCTCCCTGGAGTCGAACAATTTCTCTATAATTTAAAAGAGAACAATATAAAAATAGCATTGGGCTCGGCTAGTAAAAACGCACCTATGATTCTGGAGCGCATAGGCTTGACAACTTTTTTTGATTCAGTTATTGATGGAAATTTGATAACTGAAGCCAAACCAAATCCTGAAGTTTTCCTGAAAGGAGCGGAAAGACTGTGTGTTAAACCCGAAAATTGTGTGGTTTTTGAAGATGCTATTGCCGGAATTGAGGCTGCACACAATGCCAATATGTATTGTATTGGTATTGGGCAACCTGAAACACTTGGCATTGCCGATTTGGTTATTGCAGGCTTTGAAGGTTTTACTGTTGAAAAACTGAAAGCCTCCTTCCTTTTCCCCCCGGGGAAAGATTTGGATGATATTCAGTGATGTTATTTGCTTGTAAAGGAAATATAAATGAGTACAAATTAACGCTTTGGAAAATAAAATGTTAAATCACATTATCTGCAATGATAGGGTTGGACAAATAGAATATTTTCTTTCAGAAGGGAAAGTAAAATTATTGAGAGAAGAGAGTAGAAAATAACTGGATTCATTTTCAGAAAAAAAATTAGGTATGAAGAATTATATCATACACGACGAGTGGAAAATCATTGAGGATGGGTTTCATAAAGAAGAAAACCGGGTTACCGAGAGTTTGCTGAGCATTGGTAACGGAAGATGTGGTCAGCGCGCAAACTTTGAGGAAAAGTACTCGGGGGATAGCCTTCGTGGAAGTTATGTGGCAGGTATTTATTACCCCGATAAAACACGGGTAGGCTGGTGGAAAAATGGTTATCCTGAATATTTCGCAAAAATACTGAATGCTACCAATTGGATTGGGATAAATGTTTGGATCGATGGTGAGGAACTTGATCTCAACAATGCTGAAGTTTTATCTTTTTATCGTGATTTGGATATGAAAACAGGGTTACTAACCCGTAGGTTTGTAGCTCAAGTTGCTGAAGGAAAACAAATTGAGGTTTTTTCCAAACGTTTTTTAAGTATTGCTGACCAAGAGATCGGAGCAATTAGTTATTCAGTTAAAGCCCTGAATTTTTCAGGAATAATTTCGTTTGAGCCATATATTAATGGCGATGTGATAAACGAAGACTCAAACTACGACGAAAACTTCTGGAATGAAATCACCCGGAAAATTTCTGGTCAATCTGGATTGGTTTGTATCGAAACAAAAAAAACAGCTTTTCAGCTTTGTACAGGAATGAGTTATAAGGTTTTGGTTAATAATGATTTAATTATACCCGAGACAAATTCAATAGAGAAGGAAAAATATGTTGGTTCCAGATTTCTGGTAATTGTAAAACCGGGCGACGAAATTACACTGGAAAAATATGCGGCACATATTTCAACTCTTTACCATGCTCAAAATAAATTAAAAGATGCTACCGAAAAAGCACTGAAAAGAGCCATAGAAAAAGGTTTTGATAAATTATTGAGCGAACAGCAAAAGGCTTGGGCCAAACGTTGGGAAACAAGCGACATTCGTATTGAAGGTGATATTGCCGCTCAACAAGGTATTCGGTTCAATATTTTCCAGTTAAACCAAACTTACCTGGGCGACGACGAACGCCTGAATATTGGACCAAAAGGTTTTACCGGAGAAAAATATGGTGGGGTAACGTATTGGGATACTGAAGCTTATTGTCTCCCATTTACACTTGGTACAGCACCGCAAATGGTTTCGAAAAACCTATTATTGTATCGTTACAAACATTTGCCAAAAGCTATCGAAAATGCTGAAAAACTAGGCTTTAAAGGAGGTGCAGCGCTTTTCCCAATGGTGACAATTAATGGCGAAGAATGCCATAACGAGTGGGAAATCACATTTGAGGAAATTCACCGGAATGGAGCAATTGCTTATGCAATTTACAATTATATCAACTACACCGGCGATAAGGAATACCTAGCTCCTTATGGCTTCGAAGTATTGCTGTCTATCTCACGTTTCTGGAGCCAGCGAATTAATTGGTCCGAAGAAAAGAAGAAGTTTGTTTTACTTGGAGTAACTGGCCCCAATGAGTATGAGAATAATGTAAACAATAATTTTCACACTAACTACATGGCAGTGTGGACTTTGAAATATACCCTCGAAGCAATTGATTACCTGAAAAAAGAACATCCTATGTTGCATGAGGTTTTGGTGAAGAAACTAAAATTTCAGGAATTAAAAGAAACTGCTCGCTGGAAAAGAATAATCAATGAAATGTACTTTCCTTATGATTTTACCCGGAAGATTTACCTTCAGCAGGACGGCTTCCTGGATAAAGAACTAATTCCGGCCAACCAATTATTACCCGAAGAGCGACCAATCAACCAAAAATGGTCGTGGGACCGTATTTTGCGATCGCCATACATCAAACAGGCCGACACATTGCAAAGCATTTATTGGTTCGAGAGTGAATTCGATAAAGCATCCATTGAACGACATTTTGATTTTTATGAACCGCTGACTGTTCACGAATCATCGCTTTCGAGCTGTATTCATTCTATTTTGGCTTCGGCTCTTGGTCGGCAGGATAAAGCTTACGAAATGTATTTGCGAACGGCACGTCTCGATCTGGACAATTACAACAACGACACTAGCGACGGCTTACATATTACCAGTATGGGTGGAACCTGGATGGCTTTTGTTCAGGGATTTGGCAGAATGCGTGTTCTGAACGGGCAACTACATATTAATCCGTTTATTCCTGATGGATGGAAATCATATTCATTCCGGCTGAATTTCAGAGAAGCACATTTGGAATTTTCAATAGACAGAACGCTAATAAAGGTATTTAACCACTCAAAAGCAAGTATAGAGATTTTTGTGCATGGCAAACAGTATCAAATACCTGCAAAAAAGGAAGTTAATATTAAAAACTAGTTCCAGAAAAACACAGCTCTTATGAAAAAAATAGTTTTATTCATTGTTAGTTTAGCTTTTAGCATCAGCGCTTTTGCACTAAATGTTGACCGTCTTGAGCCATTATTCTGGTGGATTGGAATGAAAAATCCTACAGTTCAGCTGATGGTGCATGGCACAAACATTGCATTCAGCCAGGTTAACCTGGATTATCCGGGTATTTCGATTGAAACCGTTACACGTTCTGAAAACCCGAATTACTTATTTATCGATTTAAAAATTTCATCGGAAACCAAGGCCGGAAAATTTCCTATTCATTTCAGGCTAAATAAAAAGGAAGTAATAAGTTATCAGTATGAATTAAAAAACCGGGAATCAAATTCTGCTTCCAGAAAAAGTTATACGAATGCTGATGTGATGTATCTTTTATTCCCTGACAGGTTTGCCGATGGTGATCCGACAAATAATTCGATTGAAGGAATGCCTGATAAAATGAACCGTGAAAATTCATTTGGACGACATGGCGGTGACATTAAAGGGATAATTGACCATTTAAATTATTTGAAAGAACTTGGTGTTACAGCCTTATGGACAACTCCTTTACTTGAAGATAATCAGCCCACTGGCTCTTATCACCAATATGCAACCACAAATTACTATAAAATTGATCAACGGTTCGGGACCAACGACGATTATAAAAATATGGTTGCCAAATGCCATCAGAACGGAATAAAAGTGATCATGGACATGATTCCTAATCATTGCGGAAGCGCACATCCTTGGATGAAAGATTTACCGTTCCACGATTGGATAAATGGAGATACGGTTTATACCCAAACAAATTACCGGATTTCAACAATAACCGATCCTTACACCTCGCAATTCGATAAAAATCTGAATTCCGACGGTTGGTTTGTAAGCGAAATGCCCGATTTGAATCAACGCAACCCGTACATGTTAACTTATTTAAAGCAATTCGCTATATGGTGGGTAGAGTTTTCGGGATTGGATGGTATACGGGTCGACACCTATCCATACAACGATCCGGTAAAAGTAGCCGAGTGGACCAAAGCCATTCGCGAAGAATTTCCAAATATTAATATTGTAGGCGAGTGTTGGCAACACTCTGTTTCGGATGTGGCCTACTGGCAAAGCGGAACATTAAACTACAATGGTTACGACTCCGGTCTGCCTTCAGTGATGGATTTTAATATGCACGATGCTATTTCTGCAGCATTCAACGAAAACGAACAAGGCTGGGATTCGGGAGTTGCTCGATTATGGCAAAAACTTACCCAGGATTATTTGTATGCCAATCCATTTAACTTGGTCATTTTCACTGAAAATCACGACACTCAACGCTTTAGCACAGTCGTGGGTAACGATGTGAAAAAATACCTGCTTGGTTTTACTTACCTGCTTACCACCCGTGGAATCCCGCAGATTTATTACGGCAGCGAAATCATGATGGGAGGCGATAAAGGAAAAGGCGATGGCGATATCCGTCGTGATATGCCTGGCGGTTGGGCGGGCGACACCCGCTCGGTGTTCACGAGTAGTGGTCGTACAGAAACCGAAAACTATGTATTCGATTACATGAAGAAACTGATTCACTGGCGTACCGAAAATCCCGTAATTCATTCGGGCAGGCTGTTGCACTATATTCCTCGCGACAATGTATATGCCTATTTCAGAATTAATACTGAAAAAACGGTAATGGTGGTTTTGAACAACAATACCAAACCGATGAGTGTTGACCCTAAATTCTTTGGTGAAGGAACAACAGGCTTTATCAAAGGGAGTGATGTAATTAGCGGAAAGGTATATGAATTGGATCGTCCATTTGAAGTAGATGGAAAAACCGCGGTAGTCCTTGAGTTGAAAAAGCTATAATTAGTATATAAATCTAAATCCTTAAAAATGAATAAACTATTTATTTTCATACTTGCTTTTATCTTTTTTGCTTGTCAGCCAGCATCAAAAAAAACGGAAAACCCCCAAGGTCATATTCCTGAGTGGAGTAAAAATGCTGTGCTCTACGAAGTCAATATACGTCAGTATACGCCTGAAGGAACATTCAAAGCATTCGAAGCTCACTTGCCACGCCTGAAAGAGTTGGGAGTTGATATTCTTTGGATTATGCCAGTTCATCCTATTTCGGTTAAAAACCGAAAAGGAAGTTTAGGTTCTTACTATGCTGTAAAAGATTATAAAGGAATTAATCCTGAATTTGGGAACCTCAATGACTTTAAAAATCTGGTGAAGAAAGCACATGAGTTGGGCTTTAAGGTAATTATTGATTGGGTGGCTAACCATACCGGATGGGACAACAATTGGATTACCGAGCATAAAGACTGGTACTCGCAGGACTCGCTGGGTAACGTTATTCCTCCAAATCCTGATTGGAGTGACATTGCTGATCTGAATTTTGACTCTAAGCCCATGCGCAGCGCTATGATAGATGCCATGAAATATTGGGTAAAAGAAACAAATATTGATGGGTTCCGTTGCGATGTTGCCTGGGGCGTTCCGCAGGATTTTTGGGAAACTGCTACTGCTTCACTCGATTCAATTAAACCAGTTTATATGTTGGCAGAAGATGAAGACCATCCTGATTTTCTGAAAAAATCGTTTGTTTCCAATTATGCCTGGAAATTGCACCATATCATGAATGATGTGGCTCAAGGTAAAAAGTCAGCTGCCGATATTCAGAAATATTACACTGATTCAGTAAATAAATATGCCGATGGATCGTTCCCGATGCAGTTTATTACCAATCACGACGAAAACAGCTGGGCCGGAAGCGAGTACGAACGCATGGGCAATGCCGTTAAAACCTTTGCAACTTTAACATTTACACTCGAAGGAATTCCGTTGATTTATAGTGGCCAGGAAGCAGGCTTAAAAAAACGCCTTTTATTTTTTGAGAAAGATACTATCAATTGGAAAAATCTTGAAATGCAGAGTTTTTACCAGTCGCTTATTAAACTAAAACACAACAACCAGGCTTTGTGGAACGGAACTTCAGGAGGAGCTTCCAAATTTCTGGCGACAAATATTCCCGCAAAAGTATTGGCTTTTGTTCGCGAAAAAGGTAAAAATCAAGTTGTTTCGGTGTTCAATTTTTCGGCTGAGCCAGTTGAATTTACTTTACAAATGCCACAGGAAGGCGAGTTCAAAGAATACTTTTCAGGAGTGAAAGTAACATTAGGAAAAGAGTCAAGTCTGAATTTAGATAAATGGGGATTTAAAATTTTTGTTAGAAATTAAATTTGGGAATTTAGTTTATAGTTAATTAGGTGAGGCTTGTCTGTATTCAGACAAGCTTTTTTTTGTTTTTTAAGCTACACAAGGTATATACAAGATGCTGTTATTTTAAACATTATGTATAAAAATTTAATTTTGTGTAGGTCAAAAAGAAGTTATAAAATAGATTATTAAGAGTGAGTAATCGAAATTTGACAATGAATTATGGTTATATTTGGAAAGATGTTAATTTATTATTCTGCGTGGTATAAATCTGAATTAATCTTGCCATGTCAAAAATCTTTTTTACGTTTTTTTTAATTGTACTGTGGTCCGAATTTCTTACAGCTAACCCCAATAACGAGATTGATAGCCTGGAGAACTTACTTTCGAAGGCTAATCAGTCAGAAAAACTTGATCTGACTCTTTCGCTGAGTAAGGCATATTGGAGTGTATCTCCGGCCAAAGGATTAAATATGGCACAACTTGCTATAGAATTAGCTCAACAATCAGGAAGTAATGCTAAAAAAGCCAAAGCATTACTTTATGGTGGTGTTAATTTTTGGGCAATGGGTGAGTATGATAAAGCCATAAACTATTATGATAGTTGCTATCGGATAGCAGAAACAATTAATGATCAGAAACTTGCTGCATTTGCTATCAACAATATAGGCATGATCTTTCAGGAAACAGGAGATTCAGCAAAAGCAATGACCAACTTCAAAAGAGCGTTGGTAATTGTTAATAGTTTTGGAGATAAAGTTGAATCAGCTAAAATCATCGATAATATTGGGAAACTAAATGCAGGAAGTCTGAAATTTAGTGTGGCATTAAGAAATTTCGAATTAGCCATCAACTTGATAAAAGACACTAACGAGCGGAAATTATACTTATGGATACTGAACGATATTGGTGAAGTATATGTCCAAATGAAAGATAACCCAAAGGCCATCGATTACTTCGAACAAGGACTCCGTGTTGCAAATGCCATCGATGATAAAGCTGGTAAAGCGTTGGTATTTAATAATTTCGGACTTATTTATCTTTCTCGTAAAAATTTTGTTGATGCAGAAAATAGTTTTTATACATCAATGAATTTTGCACGTGAATCGAATGCTCGTGAACTACAAAAAAAGGTCATAAAGAATTTATCTGATTTATTCGCCTGTAAAGGAAATTACGTAAGGGCCTTAGATTATTTTCGACGATTTAAGGAAATAAACGATAGTATTTGTGATGAGAACAAATCGAGACATATTTTGAATTTGCAGGTTCGGTACGAAACTGAGGCTAAGCAAAAAGAAATAGAATTATTGCGCAAGGATGTTGAATTGAAGCGTATGAAGATCGAAAAACAAAATTCCGTAAGAGATTTTTTAATTTTAATCCTCCTGGTCACATTATTGTCGGCAGTAATTATTTTCTGGCAACTGCAATTGAAAAAGAAAGCGAATAAATTGCTTGAAGCAAAAAATAAAGTTATTGAAAAACAGAAAGTTGAGCTCAATGGAGTAATGATAAATCTACAGAAAACAAACCAAATTCTGGAAGAACAACAACACCAGATACAACTTCATATTGAAGCGCTAAAAGAAGCGAATAATACCAAAGACCGTTTTTTTGCTATAATCTCTCACGACCTAAAGAGCCCATTCAATGGTATTTTAGGGCTGAGTAACATGTTGGTTGAAAAGGTTCAGCAAAATAATTTTGAGGGTATTGAAGAATATTCAGGTATGATTCGTGATTCGTCGGAACAAGCGTTAAATCTTCTTCTTAATTTACTCGAATGGTCGCGTTCACAAACCGGAAGAATTGATTTTACTCCTGAATCGATAAATATTGGTGATTCCGTTCATGAGATTGTTGATCTATTAGCTAATTCGGCACTTCAAAAATCAATTACAATTGAACCAGGTATTCCTCCAGGACTCATAGTTTTTGCCGACAAATTGATGATGGGCGTTATATTCAGAAACCTTATTTCAAATGCAGTTAAATTTACAAACACAGGAGGTAAAATTGTAATAACTTCAACCGAAGAGAAAGATGAATTCATTTTTTCGGTTACCGATAATGGAATTGGGATGAGTGCACTAACACTTGGTAAATTGTTCAGGATTGATGAAGCATATTCGACAGTAGGTACGCAAAACGAATACGGAACAGGATTAGGATTAATTCTTTGCAAAGAGTTTGTTGAAAAACATGGTGGTCACATTTGGGCTGAAAGCGAAGAAGGGAAGGGCAGTAGGTTTAATTTTTCGATTCCCAAACCTTAAACTATTTTCGGAGTTGTATACTGGTTTATAAAGAGATAAAAAAAATCCCTGTCATCGTTGGTCGAAACAGGGATTTTGTATAGTAGTTGGTTACACTTATCTGTCAAATAAGTTACTCCATTTTTTAGGAGTACGGGTTTTCCAGGTTCCTTTGTGGTAAACGTAGCTAACAATTAAAGGAAGGACTGAAGTTGCTTCGGCGTAAACCATTTGCTCATCAGTAACCTGAACTTTACCCCACGAACTGGCTTCTTTCAGTGTTGAAGAAGAGCAAGCTCCGTCGCGTACGTCGGCAACAGTAATCTGAACGGCATATTGGTGCATTGGAACTTCTGTACCAAGAATTTCAGCACAAACAACGGTATCCTGAGCAAAATTTTTCGGGACGCCACCACCAATCATAAATAAACCGGTTATTTCAGCGGCCATTTTAATTTTGGTCAATTCCAAAAAATCGGCAACTGAATCGATTGAAACATGTTTTTCAGGATTTTCCCATTGGTGTTTTGCCAGCCCGAAACCAGCGCTCGAATCGGAGAAAGCCGGGCAGAAAATCGGAACATTATTTTCGTAACAGGTTTGTATCAGACTATCTTTTTTCACTGAATTTTCGACAAGCCATTTACCTAATTCTCTGATGAATTCGCGCGATGAATATGGTCTTCTTTCCAATGAATCAGCTACTTCTTTAATTGTTCCATCGCAATTTTGCAATTCTTCTTCATCAATAAATGTATCATAAATACGGTCGATATAAAGATCGCGTAAAATACCATCGTTAATTTCAGTTGAACCACGGTAATGTTTGTGGCCAAGGGCTTCGAAAAAATCCATGTCAATAATTGATGCGCCGGTGGCAACAACTACATCGATCATATTGTTTTTAACCATCTCCACATAAACCTGCATACATCCTGCTGCACTTGTACTTCCGGCAAGAGTTAAAATGTTAGTACATTTGTCATCATTCACCATTTTCATTAAAATGTCGGTTGCGTTGGCTGTATCGCGAGAGGTAAACGACATTTTGCGCATCGAATCGATAATTGGCGCTGAATTAAACGATTTAATGTCGATGTGTTCAATGGTTTCTTGTAATAAATCTGATTTTTTCATTCTTTTTTCACTTTTTTAATCTTCCACCAAACTGTATTTATTTAAATATAAGCTAAATAGACTGATAATTATTCTCAAAAAAGAGTGCGAATATAGTATAAAATATTTGCTTGTGCCATCTTCTCACTTAAAAAAACAGTTACGTTTTTGAGTGGGTATTTTGCAAAAGTGAGATATCACTCTGGAAACGCAATAGTTTCATACGGATTAATTTTTTTGATGTTCGGAATTTTATTGCCTGGACGGCAAAACCATGTCTTTCAGAAAAATCTCCGCGATATCGACAATCGAATTGTCAAGACTTTGGTAAGTAAAACCAATTGTTTGGGTAATTTTATTGCCTGAATAATGATTGTTTTGGTTAGTTCCAGAAACAGCTTCTCGTGTAATTTCGGGGCGTTTACCAGTGAAAAAACTTGCCGTTTTAGCCATTCGCCAGGCAATCTGTAATTTAATATCCGATGCAAAACTTTTAGGGCGTGGTTTGTGCAGTGCATCGGCAATTTTATTAAACAATTCTTGGTAGCTTAAGTTACCGGCATTCAGAATAAAACGCTGATTTTTAACCGATTCAAATTGCTTTTCGTCCATCAGCAAGATCATTGCTTTTACTACATCTCGCACATCAACAAAACCTGAAATGCCTTTTGTATAATAGTTCAGCCCTTTCCACATAGACTGGAATAATTTTGGGCTGCCAATATCCCAGTTCCCTGGTCCGATTATGATAGATGGATTGACGATCACTGCATCGAGACCTTCCTCTATTCCTCGCCAAACTTCCATCTCTGAGAAAAACTTGCTTAATGAGTAGCCCGATTTTCGTTTCGACGGTGTCCAGTAGGTTTCTTCAGTGATCTGGCTTCCGTCCTGCGTTTTTCCGAGCGCTGCAATGGAGCTTATATGGCAGAATTGTTTAACCCCGTTGTGAATGGCCGCGTCGATCAGGTTGCCGGTTCCTTTCACGTTGTTGTTTAGCATGATGTCGTGGTCGTCGCCATGAAACGAAACGATGGCAGCGCAGTGGTAAATGCACGAAATTCCTTTCAGGGCTTCCTCCAGGCTCATATAGTCCAGGATATCGCCTTCAATCCATTCAATTTGGGAAAACAGTTTTTCGGCTTCTGATGAGTAATACGAAAAAATCTTTTTCACCCAGTTCGTGTTGCTTTGCGCTCTGCGTAAGGCCTTTACCTGTTTCCCGGAGTTTGTCAGCTCGTACAAGAGGTGAGCCCCAACCAATCCTGTTCCACCTGTTACCAATATCATTTCGAAAAAGTTATAAGTGTCTAACGTGAGCTAGAGTGCCTAACGTTTGTCGAGTACCTTTTTAATTTTAGGCACTCCGAACTTTAGCTCACTCCGAACTTTTATTCCAAGGAGTTACCGCTTTTGCACCAAATTTCTTGGCCGTTAATTTTTCAATTTTAACAACAATAATTCCAACATTTTTTATAGCTGGTGCATTAAATTTGAATGGAAGATCGCTGTATTGAGTCATAAAATGCTTCACCAGCCGCTCTTTTTCATTATAATCGTCAACAAACTCAGCCTTTCCTTCCACAATCACCGACTTTGATTTTACCCGGTAGCTGCACCCGACCAACTCATCCTGCCAGGCCAGTTCTTCGCCCAAAGTCCAGTTAATGCACACTCTCGGGTTCTTTTTTAGGATTTCCCACATCCGTCCGTGTTGGGCCGAGTGAAGAATGACCGTGTCTTCTTCAATGGCAAAATTAAGTGGCAAAACATAAGGCATATCGTCAACCGACATGGCCAGAAAACAGGTTTTACATTGTTTCCAGATAGCGTCAATTTCTTTTCTGTCGTGAATAAAATGTGTCCTCATATTCTCGCTTTATTCATCATTCATAACTTATTACTCATAATTCTTTGATCAGCTAATTGTTCTGAAACCAAGTTGTTCGGCCAGCGCTTTCATCACTTTTTTCAGGTTCTGGTATTGAGTCATATATTCCATCAGTTTCTCAGCTTCGTTGTTTTTGCTTGCCTCGTTGATCAGGTGCTCAAGTTTTTTGAGCAAAACTTTCACATTTTTTAATTTATATTCCTGAATAAGTTTTGGGACCAGAACATACAAAAGTTCACTCTCGCTTTCAATAAAAGCGCCGCTTTTGCTCCAGCGTTTGCTTTCTATATATTTTTCGGCCAATAAGTTACTGGCATATTGGCTTATTTCGTTATCGGGATATTGGGTGAAATGTTTGATTGGGTCGAAATCCTTGTTTTCAAGGTTTTCCTCCATTATTTGCAGCATGGCCCTAACCGTTGGGTTTACCGAAACCAATCCATCGTTTTGCAACTCCGAAAGGACATAAACGCCAACGGTATAGGTATGTATCTGGTGTGTTTCTTCATCCTCGATTTCAAATACCTCCTGGTGAAAATACTTCATCAAAATGCGCAGGATTTCACGCTCTTCGGTCTCAAAAGGATTTGCTACCTTCTTTTCAACCGTCTGAACTTTGGGTTTAGCCGCCTGCACCTGCAATTCCTGGATTTCTTTCCGTGTTTGATCTTCTGACAGTTTGTTCTGGATTTTCCTGATTTCGGTGTATAAAACTTCTTCCTGAACATCCATCAATCGGCTACATTCTTTGATGTAAACCGTTCGGGTAATGTTATCGGGGATTACAGAAATTGAACGAACTATGTCGTTGATTAACCGGGCTTTTGAAACCGGATCGTTTTCAACGGTTCCCATTAAAAGTTGCGTTTTAAACTTGATGAAGTCGGTTTCGTTACTTTTAATGTATTCTGCCAGTTGCGTAGCGCTCATTGAACGGGCAAAGGTATCAGGGTCTTCGCCGCGGGGCAGAGGCAACACTTTTACATTTATGCCTTCTTCCAAAACCATGTCAATTCCGCGCAATGAGGCTTTAATTCCGGCATCATCGCCGTCATAAACAATGGTAATGTTAGGAGTAAATCGCCTGATGAGCCTAATTTGGTCGATGGTGAGCGATGTTCCTGAACTGGCCACCACATTTTCGATTCCGGCCTGATGAAACGAAAGCACATCGGTGTAACCTTCAACCAGATAACATTTGTCCTGAACGGTCATTTGGCGTTTGGCCTGGTAAATGCCGTACAATGTGCGGCCCTTGTGATAGATTTCAGATTCGGGTGAGTTGAGGTATTTGGCAACTTTTTTATCATTGGTCAATGTTCGTCCGCCAAAGGCAATCACACGCCCCGCTACGTTGTGCACCGGAAAAATCACTCGTCCTCCAAACCGGTCGCGAATCCAATCTTCACGTTTAATGGTCAATCCGGTTTTCTCAAGGAATTCCATTTTGTACCCTTCCAGTGCTGCTGCCTGGGTAAAAGTATCTTTCCCATCAGGGCAATAGCCCAGTTCAAACTTGGTAATTATATCGTCACGGATGCCACGTTCGCGCAAATAGCTCAGGCCGATTGTGCGCCCTTCGTTTTCTTTCAGGAGAAACCGACTGAAGTATTTTTGGGCAAAAGCCGACACTATCATCATACTTTCGCGTTCGTCTTTCAGCGCCTTTTCTTGCTGCGATTCTTCCTTTTCTTCAATTTCGATATGGAACTTTTTGGCCAACCACCGTAAGGCATCGGGATAACTAAGTTGTTCAATTTCCATAATGAAGTTCACTGCATTTCCTCCTTTTCCGCAACCAAAACATTTGAAAATTCCTTTGGCCGGAGAAACGGTGAACGATGGTGTTTTTTCGTTGTGGAACGGGCACAAACCTAACTGGTTGACACCCCTTTTTTTGAGTGTTACAAACTCCGACACCACATCCGAAATGTGCGCTGCATCAATAATTCGCTCGATGGTAGCCTGGTCAATCATTGATGCAAATGTAAAAATTTAAAGGTTGTAATTTTGTTGGTTGATTCTTGTCAGATTAAATCGCATTGCAGATTCTGATATCTGATTCAATCACTTCGTCGAATTCGTTTATTTGTATTGTTCCCTCAAAAAAGCTTTCTCCATCAAGTAATTTAGGCATAATTTCCTGAGTTACACTTTCCATTTGCAGGTTGAAAATGTTCAGAATGTCGATCCATTTTAATTGCCCGGGAATATTTTTGATAAGCTCGCCTGAAAAAAGAGCTGATTCGTAGATAAAATAAATGGTCGAATTCCGTTGCGATTGCTGAATAACTTTCACCATTCCACGCAATACCATTTCCTGGATTTCGAGACCCGAAGATTCACAGACAATTCGAATTGCTGCAGCATTTATATCTTCAGTCAGTTTAATGCTTCCCTTTATTCCTGAATGCTTTCGTTTGAGCGGACCATCTTCAATCATCGTATGTAAAAGAATCATATCATTCTCATTATCAAAGATAAAAGAAAGAGTTCTTAACGTTGGATTGCTCATTAAATCAAATTTTTTATGGTAATTTTTAGTAAATAAAGATATAACAATGGGCGTTAGAAAGTAAATATTTTTTGATTTTTTATTTGATCATATATATTGAACCAGTTTGACTTAAAGAAAAATCTATAATGCTTATCTTTGGTTTGACCTATTTGATGATGAAATGAAAAAGAAATTGGTAATTCTAACAGGTGCTGGAATGAGCCAGGAAAGTGGCATTCGTACTTTTCGCGACATGGATGGTTTGTGGGAAGAATACGATATTGAAGAAGTTGCTACTCCTGCAGCATGGCGCCGAAATCCAGAGTTGGTTATGCGCTTTTATAACGACCGTCGCAAACAATTGCTTGAAAGTAAACCTAATGCTGGTCATTTGGGACTTGTTGATCTGGAGCAGGATTTTGATGTTTCCATCATTACCCAAAATGTTGATGACTTGCACGAACGTGCCGGCAGCACAAACGTTTTGCATTTGCATGGCGAATTAAAAAAGGCACGTAGCTCGGTTGACGAGTCGTTAATTTACGACATTGATGGCTGGGAATTGAAATTTGGGCAGAAATGTGCCAAAGGTAGTCAGTTGCGGCCACATATTGTTTGGTTTGGAGAAGCTGTACCAGCGATGGAAGAGGCAATACCGTTGGCTGAATCGGCTGATATTATGGTTGTTATTGGCACCTCACTTAATGTTTACCCGGCGGCTGGCCTGGTCAATTATGTACGAAAAGGTACTCCAATTTTCGTGATCGATCCTGAGCGTCCTTCTGTTTATATTCGGAATGTGACTTACATTCAGGAAAAAGCGGGCAGGGGAGTGGAATTGTTAAAAGAAGAATTAGCAAAGCCGATATGAAGCATTTTATACTGACATTGTTTATTGTGTTTGCTTGTTACGCTTCCTTCGCTCAACGGTTTGAAGGAGGTCTGATTGGTGGTTTCAACGCAGCGCAGGTTGATGGAGACCAATACAAAGGCTATCACAAACCCGGGATTGCTCTGGGTGGATATGTAAAAACTGATTTATCGAGGACCGTTTTTGTAGCAATGGAGTTGAAGCTAATGCAAAAAGGGGTTCGGAATATCGACTCGCTGGCAGTTGATCAGCAGCAGATTAAATATATTATG
Source organism: uncultured Prolixibacteraceae bacterium (assembly GCA_937915865.1). Lineage (GTDB taxonomy): Bacteria > Bacteroidota > Bacteroidia > Bacteroidales > Prolixibacteraceae > Aquipluma. The sequence continues at coordinate 82,656 of CALGIG010000005.1, forward strand.
CGGTCGAACTACATCGATTTGCCTGTTTATCTTGGTTTTCGGACAAGCGAACGAATTTCAATGTTAATAGGTATTTCGCCCGGATATTTATTAAGTGGAAACGAATACAATGATTATGGCAAATTCCCGATTGAAGATCGACATCCGTTCAACTCGCTTGATTTGCAGGCAATGATTGGTTTTCGTTTGCAGCTTACTCACCGTATTGCTGTTGATGTTCGTGGAGCATATTCTTTGTTGCCAATACGCAATCAACCTGGGAAAGAAATTTGGTACTGGAAGAGTAATCAGTTCAATAATATACTAAGTACTACTATTTTGTATCGACTTGATTTCATGTAGATTGAATTTAATTGTCGTTGTTTTGAAATATTAACAATGTTAATTATATTTGCATTGTTTAATATTTAAAACAATGTCATGAAAAACAAAGATGTTCAGGAAATGCGAATGAAAAATTATTTCATTCAGGCTACAAAGGAAATCCTTAAATCTGAAGGTATTAAACACGTAAGTGTACGTTCTGTTGCCGATAGGGCTGGTTATTCGTATACAACCATGTACAATTACTTTAAAGATTTGAACGATTTGGTTTTTTATTGCGTGGAAGATTTTTTTAATGAGTGCAAAGTATTTTCAGAAGAAAAGATAACTAACACGCCAAATGGAATAGAGAAATTGAAATTGAAAGTTTTGGCTTATGCCAATTATTTTATCGAATATCCCGGTATTTTCGATCTCTTTTTTCTCGAACGAATGGGAGATCTTCAGCAAAAACAATCGACAGTTGATTCAATTAGTTTGTCGCTTGATCGTGTTTGCGATGATGAATGGTCTTATTGCCTCGATCATAATCTATTAAAATTTGACAACGTAGAACTTATTAAGAGTCAGGTTAGGTACGTAGTCACAGGCCTTTTATTATTTTATTTGAACCGTATAACTCCAACGACCTATGTCGTTTTTCAACAGAGGTTAAAAGCTCAACTCGACTTAATTTTGCCGGGATAAAATACACTGATTATCGGCAGGTATATATACTTATTAAGCTTACATAATGCCGAAAAACAGTATAGATCAACTAGTGAAGTAATCATCTGACTAACAGAATGCTTCACTAGTATCTCTTTACTAAGTATGAGTTGCAGCTTTCCTTATGTATTTGCTTACTGTAATCCTCGTACTCTTTTTTCCCAAAGCCAGGCCGAAAGCATTGTTTCTTCAATACCTGTTTCTGCTTTCCATCCTAATTCTTCGTTTGCAAGCGATGTATCTGCCCAAATTTTTTCAATGTCGCCCGACCTGCGTCCCACAATTTTATAATTTAGTTTTACTCCAGTTGCTTTTTCAAAAGCTTGAATCGCTTCCAAAACCGAAACACCATTGCCCGTTCCCAGATTAAAGATTTCGTATCTCTTTTTATTTTTATTTTCAATAAGACGTTTCACTGCAATTACATGAGCTTTTGCAAGGTCAACTACATTAATGTAATCGCGAACAGCTGAGCCGTCGGAGGTATTATAGTCATCACCAAAAACTTTAAGTTCGCTTCGTATGCCAGCTGCAGTTTGGGTAATAAAAGGGACCAGGTTCAACGGAACTCCAAGTGGCAGTTCGCCTATTAATGCGGAAGGATGGGCTCCAACCGGGTTAAAGTAGCGCAAGGCAATTCCTTTTATCTGTGGGTATGCCCGTATGGTATCGTTTAAAATATCTTCGTTAACACGTTTGGTATTTCCGTAAGGCGATTCGGCGTCTTTTCTCGGAGTTTGCTCGGTTACTGGTAGCTTGTCAGGTTGGCCATAGACAGTGCACGACGAAGAAAAAACAATATTTGAAACATTGTATTTTATTTGGCATTCCAGAAGGTTTAAAAGCGAAACCAGATTATTCCGGTAATACATCAACGGTTTTTCAACCGATTCACCTACAGCTTTTGATGCTGCAAAATGAATAATTGCTTCAATATTGGGATACTTCCTGAAAAGGTCGTCTACTTTTCCAAAATCGGTTAAATCAAATTGCTCGAATTTCGGACGGATTCCACTGATTTTCTCAATACCATCCAACACATCGATGCTGGAATTTGAAAGGTTATCAACAATAATTACTTCAAAACCTGCATTTTGAAGTTCAACGGTGGTGTGTGAACCAATGTACCCGGTGCCTCCGGTAACCAAAATTTGTTTCATGATAGGAGCTTATTTTTTGATGAATTGCAAATTTATGAAATAGCCATGAGAATCAATATACACACGATTTGAAAATAAATAATATCCTTTTTATTGGCTTATTAAAGTCGGAAATTCCTTTGTACTGGCTGGTTGAAAAGAAATTTTTCGGTTAAATTTTCAAGTAAACAAATATACTCTTTTCTGCAATGAATGAACTGGTTTTCTTGATCTTGGTCTCTAAACAAAATGTTGTTTTCATAATGTATTGTCGTTTGTTGAAAACTTTGAATCGTTTAAACACTGAATTTTCTTATTTTTGACACAAATTAACATGTAAGTTGTGGAGATTAGTCAATATTTAAAAGAGATTTTGCTTTTGAATGATTGTGTTATCATTCCTGAATTTGGTGGGTTTGTTGCAAATTATAACCCGGCAAAAGCTGATAATAACCAATTTAGCCCGCCATCAAAAGAAATAGCTTTTAATAATAAACTTATTTCCAACGATGGTTTACTTATCAATTACATCTCGGAGGCAGAAGGAATTAATTACTTTGAGGCTAAGCAAAAACTTGAAAACTTCATTGAGGAATTACTTCTGACCCTTGAACGAAACCGTAATGTTTATTTCGAAGGTATTGGGTATTTGTATTACAACTCGAAAGAAAATTTGCAATTTGAGCCACAGCTAAAAGAAAACTTGCTGGTTGATTCTTATGGTATGCAAAATTTTACTTTTGAAAAGGTCTATCAACGACAGATGCCTAAACCAGCCGCAAAAATAGATTATCACGAGCCAGTTCCGGTTATATTTCAGAAAAGAAAAGCCAAAAAGCTGGTTATCGCAATTCCGTTGTTGATTGCGATGGCTTTAATCCCTATGAAACACAATAATGAATATTTTGCCAAATCAGATATGGGATTTTTGGAAACTATTACTCAAAATCAGGCAAAATCAACAACATCGGTTCAGGAGCAAGAACAAATAGACAAAGAATCTCAGGCTGGTTTTTTTTCATCACAAGCTCAGGAATTCAAATATTTTATCATTGGAGGAAGTTTTAAGAGTGAAGAAAACGCCAATAAATACATTGAACAGTTAAAGGCACAGGGATATGCCGGACATAATCTGGGCGTATTTAATGGGTTAAACCGTGTTGCAATGATGGGTTTTGCGACACAGGAAGAAGCGCAAAAAGAACTCAATTCAATGCTTGCCAAAAATCCGGCCTCGGGCGTTTGGATTCATGTTGCACAATAATTTCGGACAAGGAATAAAAAGTAATTTTACTTTTTCGATAACCTTAGTAGTTGCAATGGTACTGCATATATTGTCTTAATCTTTATTTAATAATTTAACAAAAGATACTCACAAATAAATTTTCTGATAATTTGATGGGATTATTTTGTATTTTATTCCAATCGCCTATCTTCGTTGTCCGAATAACACGAATCAAAAAATAAGTAACACCATGGCAGTTTCCCGTTTTGGAGTTTCGCTCGAAGAAGAGCTTTTGGTGGCACTCGATAAATATGTAGCAGAGAATAATTTTGCCAATCGATCGCAGGCCTTAAGGTTTTTGGTCGAAAAAAACCTGGTTGAACAGAAGTGGAAATGTGACAATATTGTTGCCGGAGTGGTTGCTTTGGTTTACAGTTGCCATAAACCGGAAATACGGAACCGCTCGTCCGAAATCCAATACCAATATCGAGATGCAGTTCTTGGCGTTCAGCTGTTTAATTTAAACGAAGAAAATTGTATGGAAATTATTTCAATAAAAGGGACATCGTCGCGATTAACGGAATTATCGGATAAATTTCTTAGTATCAAAGGAATCAAACATGGGAAACTTGTTATGAGCCGTACGCAATAATTTTTTTGCACCTAAAGTAACACGAATTTTAAAAATAGTAACACCAAATAAAATTTATAATAATGAATTTAAGATTTCTCTATTTTGTTTTGTTTTCAATATTTACAGGCTTGGCAAGCTTAACAAATGGTCAGGATATAAGTAAAGATACAGTTAGCATTGAAGAAGTTGTTGTAACCGGAACCCCGGTGAAAATTAACCGGAACAATGTTCCAATGTCGGTATCAGTTGTTTCTCAGGCTCAACTCAACGAAAGCAGTGAATCAGCTGTTTTACCTGTTTTAAGTGGTACAGTGCCTGGTTTGTTTGTAACCGAAAAAGGTATTACCGGATTTGGAGTTTCTACAGGTTCCGCTGGTCAAATTACGATACGCGGAATTGGAGGAAATCCCACTACTGGTGTTTTGATGCTCATTGATGGTCATCCTCAATTTATGGGAATAATGGGGCATCCGTTGCCCGATTCGTATGTTACTTCCGACATTGAACGGGTTGAAATTATTCGAGGTTCAGGTTCAGTTCTTTATGGCTCAAATGCGATGGGTGGTGTGATAAACCTGATTACTAAAAAACAATCGAAAGATGGCTTTCACGCGAACTCACGGTTAATGTATGGGTCGTACAATACCCAAAAATATATGTTTTCAGGAGGCTATAAAAAAGATAGGCTTAATATTTATGTTTCTGGTAACCATGATCAAACTGATGGTCACCGCCCAAATTCAGATTTCAAAATTACAAACGGATACAGTAAGATCGGATACGAATTGAGCGAACATTTTAAATTGAATACCGATTTTAGTCTGGCAAAATTTAAATCCCAGGATCCGGGACCAGATACATTATATGCAGTAAAAGGCGAAACAATTGATATTACCCGTGGCTATGGCTCTTTTACGGCTGAAAACGACTTCAGGAAAGCGGCGGGTTCTGCTAAAATCTTTTACAATTTTGGAGAACACAATATCACCGATGGGTTTCATTCGACTGACCACAATTATGGAATCAATTTGTTTGAATCACTTAAATTGCATGAGGGAAACACAATTACTGTTGGATTTGATTATATGAACTTTGGTGGTTTGGCTGAAAACCTGAAAGCAATGGGAGGTAAAGGAATGGTTTTTGCCGACACAACTGTTTACGAACTAGGGTATTATGTATTTGTGCAGCAGACATTTGCAAAAAAACTCACGGTAAATGGCGGGCTTCGTCTACAGCACAATCAGGTTTATGGAAATGAATGGGTTCCGTCTGCCGGGTTGGCTTGGCGAGCTAATGACAATACAACATGGAAAGCTTCATTTTCTAAAGGTTTTAGGAGCCCAACTATTCGGGAATTATTTCTCTGGGGGCCAAATCCGAAACTTCAGCCTGAAACGGTTTTTAACTATGAGGTTGGGATATTAAAGTCGTTTTGTGCCCGAAAGTTGAATTTTGAATTAACCGGTTTTTTTGTGAAAGGAGATAACCTGATTATAACTGTTCCTTTAAAGGGTTTGCAAAACGCCGGTGAAGTTAAAAATAAAGGTATCGAATTTTCGGCAGATGCTAATCCTTCGACAAAACTCAGTTTTCACGCGGCTTATAGTTATATCAACATGAAGCACCCAGTTTATGCAACTCCCGAGCACCAGTTATACGTCAATTCGCGTTACCGGATGAATAAAGCCTCATTTATGCTAAGCTTTCATTGCGTAGCAAACCTTGATACCGACGCTTCAACCCAAACTCATTTCGAGGATTTCGCATTGGTAAATGCACGAATTGGTTATTATTTTTCCCGGTTTGCTGAGGTATTTATAAATGGTGAGAATTTGCTGAATCAGAGATATGAGCAAAACAGATATTATACTATGCCTGGAACTACTGTATTTGCGGGATTAAACTTTAACTTTTAATGTGAAGAATATTATTAAATCGTTGGTTATCTGTTGGTAATTTGGCTGGATCGTTTTTTTTTAGACAAAAAGCGTGAATATTTGTAACGAATAAGGCATGTAATCGTCTTATGCTTTTATAAACAAAGTTCGGAACAGCAAGTACTAGTATTTTTGAGTTGAATGTTATAATAGAGGAGTTATTTCTCCGTTAGCGGGTTAAATTCTGCCATTCATCGAAAAAAATGCAATTAAGCTATTTGGATTTTGGATTTTTGAAGTGAAAACCAACAGAAAACAATGCCATGATTAAATTAAACAACATTCACAAGTCCTATGTAATGGGCAATAACAGTCTCCATGTTCTTAAAGGTATCGACCTTCAGATAGAACAGGGAGATTTTGTTTCTATCATGGGCTCATCAGGATCGGGTAAATCAACTCTTTTAAACATTCTTGGTATGCTCGATAATTACGATGAAGGTTCGTATTACCTGGCTGGCACCCTGATTCAAAACATGAGCGAAAAGAAGGCTGCACAGTATCGTAATGATTTGGTCGGTTTTGTCTTTCAGTCTTTCAACCTTATTTCGTTTAAAAATGCAATGGAAAATGTAGCGCTTCCGCTTTATTACAAAGGCGTTCCGCGTAAAAAACGTAACCAGATTGCAATGGAATACCTCGAAAAACTTGGGTTGAAAGATTGGGCCAATCACATGCCAAATGAAATGTCGGGAGGACAGAAACAACGTGTAGCCATTGCACGGGCGCTTATCTCAAAACCAAAAATTATTCTGGCCGACGAACCTACTGGTGCGCTTGATACAGCAACTTCATACGAGGTGATGGAAATTTTGAAAGAAATCAACGATTCGGGAATTACAGTAATTATCGTTACCCACGAACATGATATTGCTGCCATGACCCGTCAGATTATTCGCCTGAAAGACGGACGCATTCACGAAGTTATCCGTAACGGTGAATTAAAAGAGTTTAAGAAAAGCTACATGAAAGAACTGGTAACTGCCTAAACTAAAAAAACATGTTCGATATTGATAAATGGCAGGAAATTTTTGCCACCATCAAAAAAAACAAAATGCGGACTTTCCTTACGGGTTTTTCAGTTGCCTGGGGGATTTTCATGCTGATGATATTGCTCGGTGCTGGTAATGGCTTAAGTAATGGCGTTGCAAATAATTTTATGAACGATGCTGTTAACGCCATGTGGATATGGCAGGGAAAAACTACCCTTCCTTACCAAGGGATGAAAACAGGTAGAAATATCATGTTCTACAATCAGGATCAGGAAATTGTACAGAAAGTTCATGGAGTTGGGGTATCCTCTGGAAGGTATTTCATGGGAAATACTCGTTATTCTTTCGGGAAAGAATCAGGTGAATACACTACAATTACATGTCAGCCACATCTTCGCGATGTGGAAAACCTTCAAATAGAAAAAGGTCGTTTCATTAATGAAATTGATATTCAGCAAAACCGCAAAGTTGTTGTAATTGGCGCCGATATAAAGGCAGCGCTTTTTAAAGATAATGAAGCTGTTGGAGAATATGTAAATATTAATATGGTTCCGTTTAAGGTGGTTGGTATTTGTACCGAACCTGGGTCAACGAGGAATAGAAATGCCTACATGCCTTTGTCAACAGCCCAAATGATTTTTAACGGTAATAACCGGCTACATAATTTGGCACTAACTATAAATGCCAACACACTTGAAGAAACCAAAGCTATCGAAGAACAAATCAGGAATGCACTTGGCCGTCAGCATAAATTCGATCCTAAAGACGAAAGCGCTATTGGACTTTACAACAAATTGGAGAACTATATTCAAACCATGAGGATTTTTCAGGCAATTAAGATTTTTATCTGGATAATTGGTATAGGTACTTTAATTGCAGGGATTGTTGGTGTTAGTAACATCATGCTCATTGTTGTAAAAGAAAGAACCAAAGAAATTGGAATTAGGAAGGCGTTAGGCGCAAGCCCAGCTTCGGTTATCGGGTTGATTTTACTTGAATCAATCATGATAACAACACTTGCTGGTTACATTGGGCTTGTTTTAGGGACCGGGCTTATGGAAATGATAAATTATTTTATGGTTCAATCGGCTGGGGCAGCAACAGCAACCGATCAAAGTGAAACTATTTTCATGAATCCGACTGTCGATCTGAATATTGCAATTTATGCTACTCTCTTATTAATTGTTGCAGGAGCGTTTGCAGGTTACATTCCGGCCAAAAGAGCCGCCAGTATTAAACCAATAGTTGCCCTGCGCGACGAATAAAAGAGGAGGCTTAGCTATGTTTGATATTGACTTGTGGAGAGAAATAATAAGCGCTCTTAAAAAGAACCGGTTGAGAAGTTTCATGACTGCATTCGGTGTTTTCTGGGGAATTTTTATGCTGATTATTATGTCGGGCGCTGGCCGTGCTCTCGAAAACGGAGTAATGGATGGCGTAAAAGCCTTTGCAACAAATTCAGCATTTTTCTGGACAGAAAGAACAAGTGTTCCTTATGGCGGGTTTCAGCGCGGGCGCCGATGGAATTATGAAACCGGAGATATGGATTATATACGTGATAATGTAAAAGAAATTCAATATTTATCACCACGTCTGTTCGGAAACCAGCAATCGGGTAATAATACAATCCGTGGCGAAAGAACTGGAGCATTCAATGTTTTTGGCGATTATCCTGATTATTTCAAAATTGACCAGTGGACTCCCGTCAAAGGAAGGCTGATCAACGATATTGACATCATTCAGGAACGCAAGGTGTGTAACATTGGCGAACGTGTTGCCGAAACCATGTTTGCACAAGACGAAAACCCAATTGGACAATACCTGAAGATTAGTGGTGTTTATTATCAGGTAGTTGGCGTCATCCATGCCGAAACACGAATGAATATTGGCGGAGGTAAAAAAGAGGAGACTATTATAATTCCTTTTTCAACTATGCGTAAAGCTTACAACTATGGAAACAGGGTATATTTCTTCTCGGTGACCTCAAAACCAGGAACCAGTGTAAGCGATATGGAAGATAAACTGAAAAAGATATTGAAAGACCGGCACAAAATTGCGCCTGAAGATTTACAGGCTGTTGGCTCCTTTAATCTTGAAAAAGAGTTCCTTAAATTTAATGCTTTGTTTATTGGTATTCAGTTATTGACCTGGATTGTTGGACTTGGAACATTGCTGGCGGGTGTAATTGGTGTTAGTAATATTATGCTTGTGATTATTAAAGAACGAACTCCGGAAATTGGGATACAGCGTGCAATTGGCGCTACTCCGGCTACTGTAATTAAACACATTGTTGCTGAAAGTGTATTTTTAACAGTAATGGCTGGTTATATTGGGCTTTCGCTTGGCGTTGCGTTGTTGGAATTGTTAAACCGTATTTTACAGAAGGGTGGTGATGAAATGTTTTTCCGTCGCCCTGAGGTCAACCTATCGATGGCCCTTTCGGCGCTGGGAGTTTTAGTTATTGCAGGAATTTTTGCTGGGTTAATACCTGCAAAACGAGCTATTAGTATTAAGCCAATTGATGCCATTAGAGACGAATAGTCTTTTTTAATGATTATTGATATATAGCGATTAAAGTATTCAGAAACAGAAACTATAAAAAGACCAATTATGAGAAAATTTTTCAGAATTCTGGGAATTGTTATCCTTGTAGGAATTTTTGGAGGAACAATTTATTTCCTCTATACCAAATCGAAAAAAGTACCTGAAGTGTACGAAACCAAAAATCCGTTTAAAAGTAATATAGTTCGTAAAACTGTTGCCACCGGATCGGTTGTTCCGCGAAAAGAAATCGACATAGTACCACAGGTATCTGGAATTATTGATGAGTTATATATTGTTGCCGGCGACTTTGTAAAAAAAGATCAGGTAATAGCTAAAATTAAGATTATTCCTGATATGGTGACTTTGAACAATGCCGAAAACCGCCTTAACCGTGCAAAACTTAGTTTCGATGATGCAAAAGTTGATTTCGACCGTCAGCAAAAGCTCTTCGACCAGAAGGTTATCTCGTTCGAGGACTATAAAAAGGCCAAAGTTAGTTACGAGTCGGCCAAAGAAGAAATGTCGGCTGCCGAAAATAATCTCGATTTAATTAAAAATGGTGTAACAAAAAAGGCACAAACAGCTACTAATACGCTTGTTCGTTCAACTGTAAACGGTATGATTCTCGACGTTCCGATTAAAGAAGGAAACTCGGTAATTCAATCAAATACGTTCAATAATGGTACTACAATTTGTACTGTTGCCGATATGCAGGATATGATTTTCAAAGGGAAAGTTGATGAAACTGAAGTTGGCAAAATTAAAGAAGGAATGAATATTGAACTTGAGATTGGCGCTATTGAAAAAGACAAGTTCAATGCAATTCTTGAATATATTGCCCCGAAAGGAAAAGAAGAAAACGGAGCCATTCAGTTTGAGATAAAAGCCAATGTTGTTTTGAAAGAAAATCAGTTCATTCGTGCCGGATACAGTGCAAATGCCAATATTGTCCTTGAGAAGAAAGACAGCGTTCTGGTTATTCCTGAAGGATATTTGAAGTTCAATAAAGACACAGCTTTTGTAGAAGTTGAAACAGCAACACCACAAGTTTTCCAAAAGCGTGTTGTTAAAACAGGTATTTCAGACGGTATCAACATTGAAATTACAGAAGGCTTAACAAAAGCTGATAAGGTAAAAGGTGAAAAAGTTGATCCGAAGAAAGCAAAAGAACCTGAAAAGAAAAAAGCTTAAATGAGTGATAAGTTTCGAATTATGAGTTATTTTGTCTTGCAACATAAACAACAATAAAACAAACAAATGAAACGAATATACAGTCTACTTGCAGCCCTAATAATGCTTGTTTCGGTAACAAGCGCGGGAGCACAAGACAAATGGTCTCTCCAGAAGTGTATCGATTATGCGCTGAAGAACAATATTCAGATTAAGCAGCAAACCCTTAACACACAGTATTACAATAACCTGCTTAATCAGGCAAAGTCAAACTTATTGCCAAACCTGAATGCCAGCGTACAAAACAGCATGAGTTTTGGCCGAAGCTTAGGAGCCGATAATACTTATCTGAATGTGAATTCAAATTCGACTTCAGGAAGTATAACTACCAACATGACGTTGTGGAGTGGCTTTACACTGAAAAACGCTGTAAAAGTTGCCGACATGGATCTTAAGTCAACGCTCGAAGATTTACAGAAAGCCAAAGACGACTTAATGCTTAACATTGCCGCTTCATATCTCGAAATTCTGTTCGCCGACGAATTAGTAACAGTGGCCGAAGATCAGGTTAAAATGACGCAATTACAGATTGACCGAACCACAAAATTGGTTGAAGCAGGTAGTTTGGCAAAAGGTAGTTTACTGGAAATAGAAGCTCAAAGTGCTCGTGAAGAATTAAATGTGGTAAATGCAAAGAATCGTTTGCAATTAGCCTATTTAACGCTTTACCAGCAACTTGAATTACCTTCTACTGAAAGTTTTTTGGTTGAAAAGCCTGTTCTTCCTGAGATAACTGCAAATATGAGTTTGATTAATACAATGGACATTTTCAAAAATGCTGTTGAAATACGCCCGGCTGTTAAAAGTGCCAAATATAAACTTGAAGGTGCTCGTAATCAGTTGTCAATAGCTAAAGGAAACAGGTTACCATCATTGTCACTGAATGGTAACTATTATAACTATTACAACAATAAGTATATGGATTATCAGGGGAATAAAATTGCGTTTAGCGATCAGTTAAAAAGCAATGAACGTTACGGTTTTGGAGTTACACTAAGTGTGCCGATATTTAATCGTTACCAGGCTCGCAACGGTGTTTCCAACTCGCAGATTCAGCTTGAAAATACAGAACTTGCCTTGCAGAATACCAAAAACTTGTTGCGTAAAGATATTGAACAAGCCTATACGAATGCTCTCGCAGCTTTTAAACGTTATGTCGCGAACCAAAAGACAGTTGTTTCATCTCAAGAAGCTTTCCGTTACACCGAAGAAAAATTTAATGTTGGTATGATTAATTCGGTAGAATATAATCAAAGTAAAAACAACTTATTGACAGCTAAAAGCGATTTGTTGCAAGCCAAATACGAATATATTTTCCGAACTAAAATTTTGGATTTCTACAACGGGCGCGCTATTGAATTGTAATTTGGAGATATAATGCACTAAAAATTAAGCCATCCTGGAATTTCAGGATGGCTTAATTTTTAGTGTATCCGTAAAATCCTCTGGTTGAAGTTGCTATAAAGTCTTCTTTTATCCTTTATTTACCAGATCAACCAATCCCTGATTTAATTCTGTTTTTTTGGGGGGAAGGCTTTTTTATCTCCGGTTGAAATTCGAACGGTCAACCGGGTTGGTGAAATCAGCTGGATGATCCTATTTTGCTTACCAAAGAAATTATTGTCAGAGTCAATCTCAATGAATTTAACAGAGGAGGTAATTCTTTGACAATAAGACATATTGGGATACTGTGATAATGCCGGGAACTATCCATTTGGTTGATTTGACCCGAAAAGAAGGACCTGGTAATGCCTTTAAACTTATCGAATATTTGTTTTCAGGTTATGAGTATATAGAATAATGAATTGATATTTATTTAGTACTAAAAATTTGAATAACAGTATTATACATAGCTTTTCTGCCAATATTTTATCCCTGTTTTCAATCGCCAACAGGTATTCTGTAATAAGTTTCTATTTTTGCATTGATTAAATTCTATATTTTGGCTGATAAACCGATATATAATGATCAAGAACTTATCAGAAGGTTAAAGAAAGACAATATTGATGCTTTTAACCAACTTTTCTATGCTTATAGCTCAAAACTGTACCATTTTGCTTATGGATACTTAAAGTCAAAAGAAGACGCAGAAGAAATGGTGCAGGAGATATTCTCGAAAATATGGGATAAGCGTTCTGATATAAAAGAGGAATATCAATTTCGGTCATATCTATTTTCTATTGCATTCAATTATATCAAGAAATATTTCAGGGCAAAAGCCCTTGTAAACAAATACATTGAATTCGCTACGCTCCATCGCGATACAACTGAAAAAATCGAGGATGATGTTAATTATAACTCGCTAAAGTTTAGAGTAGATAGTTTGGTTGACAAAATGCCAGAAAAACGAAAAACTGTGTTCGTTAAAAGCCGATTCGAAGGAAAAAACTCAAAAGAAATATCAGAAGAAATGAATATCAGCCAAAGTACAGTTGAAAATCATTTGAATCAGGCCCTGAAATTTTTACGAGAACATTTAAAGGATGAAAAACTAGCCGGTCTACTTTTTTTCTGGCTTTTTATACAATAAACAAGAAAAAATAGATCGCGACTAGGTGTAAAGTCTTTTTTGTGGATATACATTCACAAACGGTATTTCAACTTGCATGGAAATCTCAGATCAAAACCGAATTCGTGAGTATTTTAGAAATTCGTCGACAAGCGACGAGAATTTCATTGCATCAAAATACCTGGATACGGATAACGAAGAACGGTTGAATGAAATTGCTAGGGAACATTGGGACGAATCGTCATCGTCGAAAGTTGAATTACAGCATATCCTTAACAGTCTCCACTTTTACATCAATAGCAACGGGGCAAGGCAGTCGGTCTTGTCTGGAATTTTATCTGTTTATTCCAAAGTGGCCGCCATTTTGTTGATCCCAATTTTGTTGGTTAGTATCTATATATTATTACAAAGATCGGATGTAAGTGGCACTTATGCCGAAATTCATGCGTCGGAAGGTTCCAGGGTCCAATTTACCTTACCTGATGGTTCAGTAGGTTTTTTAAATGGAGGCTCAAGACTCAAATATTCTGTCAATTTTTTGAAGAACAGAACGGTTAGCCTAATAGGAGAAGGTTATTTTGAGGTAGTAAAGGATACTCGTCATCCATTTAAGGTTCAAACAAAGTTTGCTGATGTTCAGGTTTTTGGAACTAAATTTGATGTTTGCGCTTACGAAAACGATAACGAAGTTCTTACTACACTCGAAGAAGGAAGTGTTAAAGTTTTTAATAAATCGGGAGAAAATTATTCTGTGTTGGTCCCTGGCGAGCAAAATGTGATTAACAAAGAAAATGGCAAAATGCAAATTACCCAGGTTAATACCGATTTATTCACCTCCTGGAAAGATGATATGCTCAAGTTTAACAACTCTCCGTTTAGCGAAGTGGTAAAAAAAATGGAAAGATGGTATGGTGTTAAGATTGTACTGGATAAACAGTTGAAATATACTGAAAACTATACATTCACGGTTAAAACAGAGAGTTTGAAGGAATTGTTGGCACTACTTTCTATCACAACTCCTATGAGTTATAAAATCGATAAAGATACTGTTATGATTTACCCCTTAAAATTAAAATCTATGCAATAATAAAATAAAAAAGGAGAAAGGCGCTTGCAACACCTGACTCCTTATAAATCAAATAATACCCAATAAAGGGCATGTTTAACTTAGCATTACAAAACTATGAAAAAAAAATGGATGTTTAACAAGGACAGGCGTCCTTACGTCCTGTCGTGTTTAATTCGAACTATGAAACTAACAACCTTTCTCCTACTGATTACATTTTTGAGTGTTCATGCGGGTGTCTATTCGCAGGTAACCAAACTGGACATCAAAGTTCAGAATACTACAATTAAAGATGTACTTAATCAGGTTGAAAACCAGAGTACTTTTTTCTTTATGTACAATGATCGAAAAATCGATGTTGACAGGAAGATTGATGTTGATTTAAAACAAGCGAATATTGAAGCAGTATTGAAGGCTATTTTCGATGGTACCGACACCAAATTTACGATAAAAGGTCGTCAAATTGTTTTGTATAATTCCAGTAACGAAAGTATGCCTGAAACAAACATCAGTAGTGAAAGCCAGCAAAAAAGATCTGTTTCAGGAAAAGTATCCGATTTCTCGGGAGCTCCTTTGCCTGGTGTGACCGTTGTGGTTAAAGGTTCGACCATTGGAACAATAACAGACTCAGAAGGGAAATATTTAATTTCGAATATTTTGCCCAATGCTGTGCTCCAATTTTCGTTTGTTGGAATGAAATCGCAGGAAGTAAAGATTGAAGATAAACCAGTAATAAACGTAACACTGGCTGAAGAAACAGTTGGCCTGGAGGAGGTTGTTGCGGTGGGTTATGGAACCCAGAAAAAAGTAAATCTTACGGGAGCTGTTTCGTCTGTAAAAATGGATGAGGTATTGGTTAACAGGCCGGTATCATCCATTTCCAATGCTATGATGGGTAATTTGCCTGGTTTGGTTTTAAGTGGAAATTCTGGAGAACCAGGCTCGGGTTATAACATCAAAATCAGAGGAACATCGAGTATTAACGGAGGCGACCCACTTGTTTTGGTTGACAACATCCCAATGGATATCGATGATTTAAATCCAGAAGACATTGAATCAATTTCTGTTTTGAAAGATGCCTCGGCTGCAGCCGTATATGGTGCAAGGGCTGCATTTGGCGTTATTTTGATAACTACAAAAAAATCGGGGAAAGACAAGCCTAATAAATTTAATTATTCATCAAAAATATCGTTCAGTCAGCCTCAGGAAATTGCGACGAGGGCAACCCCGCTTCAAACGGTTACCGGAATGAAAGATGCAGGATATGTGACTATGTGGACCGGCCAGGATGTTGCAACTTGGTTGAACTTGCTGAATGACTATAATACTGACCATTCACTCTATCCTGATGGATATGCCATTGCAGGAGGTACTCGATATAGCTTAAAAGAGACTGATGTAACAAAAGACTTGATTGATAAGTTTGGTGTAAAACAAATGCACGATTTTTCGGTCAGTGGGGGTTCTTCCAAATCGACCTATAGGGTGTCGTTAGGGATTTTAGATGAAGATGGGGTTGTGGTTACCAATAAAGATAGTTACAAGAGGTTTAACGTTGCTTCATTTCTTAGCACCGATGTTGCTTCATGGATGACCTCTGAACTTTCTTTACTGTACTCAAACGGGAAGAAAAAAGATCCGTTTATTTCAACGTTTACCCGTGATGTATGGTCACAGACAGTTTATGCTCCCTCATTTTATCCTACCGATGGGATGGATATAAACGGGGTTACTATGCCCTTTGCAACACCACGCCACATAATGGAAGTGATTATACCTAACCTTACAAGGACCAATAAATGGAACCTCACCGGACGGTTAATATTGAAGCCCGTAAAAGGGCTCAATATCACAGGAGAATACTCTTTCAATCAAGATTATGAATCTCTCACCGAATATAAAAAGCCTATTACAAATTTTGCTGATGGAATGGCTTTTAATACTGTAACTTCAAATGTAACACAATCGACATATAAAGAAACAAAATCGCAGACCAAATACAATGCATTCAATTTATTTGCGACCTACAACAAACGCATATCTGGTCACGAAATAACATTGACGACCGGCATCAATTCAGAGCATAGTAATTTCGAAAATTTGTGGGCCAGCCGGTTACAGATGATTAACGACGATTTGCCATCTATAGGGCAAGGAGTAGGCCTGACAACCGCTGGAGACGATTTTTCGGAATATACCATATTTGGAGCATTTTACCGACTAAATTATTCATTTAAAGACAGGTACCTTTTTGAAGCTTCAGGTAGGTACGACGGATCATCAAAATTTCCTGAAAACAATAGGTTTGGCTTTTTCCCTTCTTTTTCAGCAGGATGGAGAATTAGTGAAGAAAATTTCATGGCTGGTCTTAAATCAGTGGTTTCGAACATGAAACTGAGGGCATCATGGGGAAGTATCGGTAACCAGAATATCGATCCATATCAATATACACCGGGGATGGAATCGTTCTTGTCAAACTGGATTCAGAGCGGGCAAAAGGCTACTTCATTAAAACCACCGGCACTGGTACGTTCTAATTTTACCTGGGAAGAAGTAAGAACTGCGAACGGAGGAATTGATATCGGTATCCTGAACAATAAAATTACAGCTTCTTTGGATGTGTTTAATCGCACAACTTTAAACATGTTGGGTCCTGGAGCCGACTATCCTTCGGTTATAGGTGCAAGCGCCCCGTTACAGAATGCGGCTGATATGAAAACTACTGGTTGGGAATTTCAGGCAAGCTGGCACGATAAAGTAGGAGAAATAGTATATAGCTTGGGATTTAATCTGAGCGACAACAAGTCGAAAATCACGAAATTCAACAACGACACTAAAATCCTCAGCGCACACTATGAAGGCGAAAATATCGGAGAAATCTGGGGATATACTTTCGACCGGTTTTATACTGCCGACGATTTTGTGGATGGTACTCTTAAAACCACGGCTGCCGGAGAACTTACCGGTGGTACCCTTAAGTCGGACATAGCCAAGGTGAAAGGCTATAACCCCAATCCAGGGGATGTTTTGTTCAAGTATCCTGATGCAAATGGCGATATATGGAGCTCAAAAAATACACTTGATGATCCTGGATCGAAAAGAGTTATTGGAAACAGTAGTTACCGGTATATTTTCGGTGTTAATGCCGATGTATCATGGAAGGGATTTAATGTACATGTATTACTTCAAGGAGTTGGGAAACGTGACGTTTGGTTGAAAAATGAAACAGTTATACCATATACAACAAATTACTACATTGGTCTTTACGATTATCAGCTAGATTACTGGACACCATCGCGGACAAATGCTTTTTATCCGAGGATATACCAAAGTGCCGGATATAATACCGCTGCAAATACCCAGGTGAGCACGAGGTATTTGTTGAATGCAGCTTATCTGGATGTGAAAAGCATTGTTTTTTCTTATGATTTACCCAAATCTCTGGTTTCAAAAATTCGTTTAGATAAGGTCACTTTCTTTGTTAATGGAGAGAATTTGTGGTCATTCAACCATTTTCCTAAAGGAATGCATCCTGATAATAAAGTTCGTGGAGACGGGGCTACATATCCTGTGATGCGAATGTTTACCGGGGGGATAAATGTTACCTTCTAACTATTAAATAAATAAACCAATGATTATGAAAAAATTTTCTTTCAAGATATTATTTATCAGTGTACTCTTTACTTTGAGTTCCTGTATCAACAGTTTTCTGGATGTTCAGTCAAAAAACATGCAGACTGTAGAATCTGCATTTAAAACTTATAATAATTTCCAAACGTACAGCTGGGGTTTGTATAATGTATTTCCCGGAGCCAACGATTTAGGGACAGGCGATGGCAAGTCGCCTTGGTTAAACAATAATGTTCAGACAAATGGAAATATATGGTCGTACCAGAAGGTGACAGAAACTTCTTACAATACAGAATGGGACTTTTCATTTGTGCGTCAGGTAAATATTATGCTCGATAATATCGATAATTCACAAATGACGGATACAGACAAGGCGCACTGGAGAAGCGTTGGCCTGTTTTTTCGCTCATTCAAATATTTCCGGTTAATGTCGTTTTATGGTGATGTACCGTGGATTGAGCATGTTGTGACTGAAGCCGACCAGGATATTATCTACGGGAAAAGAGACTCGCGCGATATAGTTGCCGCAAATATTCTGAGAGACCTGCAATATGCAGAAGAACATATTAAGGCTGCCGGTGATGGGACAAATGCAATCAATGTAAATGTTGTCAGAGCGCTTATTTCGAGATTTGGTCTGTTTGAAGGCACCTGGAGAAAGTATCATGGATTAGGTAATGCAGAGGTTTACCTGAATGCTTGCGTGGCTGCTTCCGAAAAATTAATGACCAGTTTCCCTACGCTACATGACAATTACGATGAACTATTTAATACGCAGGACCTCACCGGAGTTAAGGGGATTATATTGTTTTATGCCTATGTCGATAACGTTCTTACTCATACTCTTTCGCGAAATATTTCCAGGGCTTCAGGTTCAACCTATGAATTAAGTAAGGAAATGGTGGAAAAATACCTTTGCTCAGATGGAAAGCCAATTTCAACAAGTTCGTTATACAACGGAGACAAAACACCATTCGATGAATTTAGAAACAGGGACCGGCGCCTGTTGTTTACAGTCGTTCCACCCTCAAGAGTTTATAAGGCTGGAGCAGCTACCAGTCTCGATTGGAGATTTCTCACTACAAAAGATAAAGTTAAAATTGGTGCTAATGCTGAGCGTGTTGTAACTAAATCAGATAGTATTACTTATCGCGAATACATCGATTTGCTGGGTAAAATCTCCAAGTCATCGCAAAAAGCTTTACCGGTTATTGCCTGGAATAATACCTTGGCGACTAACTATACCCCACGATTCCGTAACTATCCTGAAGGTATAGCGCCATTCAGCGGACAACATGGTTATTGGTTCTACAAATATTATGATACAAATCCTCCAATGCAGTCAACCAATACGCAAGACTTTCCTCTTTTCCGAATCGAAGAAACCATGTTGAACTATGCCGAAGCTAAATACGAACTTGGTCAATTTACCCAGGATGTGGCAGATCGTTCCATTAATAAAATACGGGCCCGGGTTGGTGTTGCCAATATGGTAGTTGCAAACATTAACGATGGCTTCGACCTGAAACGGGATCAATCGGTTCCTCCTGTTCTTTGGGAAATTCGCCGTGAACGAACAGTAGAACTTATGGGAGAAGACTTTGCTTTTAATGACATACGCCGCTGGAAAAAAGGTGAATATTACAACACTCAGCAAAAAGGTTCGTGGGTGAAGAATGCCGACTATAACAACACACTTAAAATTGAAGGATACGCTACTGTTGCCGACAGTAAGAATAAAGAAGGCTACGTGGTTTACCTGGATGCGCCCAAAGGATGGTTGGATTACTATTATCTTTTACCTATCCCGATGCAGGATTTGGTGTTGAACCCGCAACTGGAACAAAATCCCGGATATGCTAAGCCTTAAGTAGATATCAAGTTTAATGCTTGAAGCGAAACACAAAGACACATTATTTAATTTATTGAATATCAGTTTTTTATTTTCTTGTGGCTTTGTGTTTCCGGTATCTTTTTTCTTTAAAGAAAGGGTTTCCCTTGGATTGAACCAACTAAATATCAAAAAATTAGAAATAATGAAAAAATCAATATTAACCATTGCTTTAATAGCGCTGGTCATTTTTGTGGCAGGCGCGCAGAATCTGGAACAAAAAACCAGGATTACATTTAAAGAAATAGGGAAAATTAAGCCACGAAAAGCGGCAGACGTCAAAGCATCATATTTAAGTATAGGTTGTGAAGTGCTCGACCGTGATTTTGCCAATTACGACAACTACAAAGAATACCTCGGCAATCTTGCGGTAAAACATGCCCGGTTCCAGAGTGGATGGGCTAAAACGGAAAAGCAGAAAGGAGTGTATGATTTCGCCTGGCTGGATAAGATAATAGATGATTGTCGTTCGCGTGGAATCCAGCCTTGGGTTAATACGGTTTATGGGAATCCGATCTATAAAGGCGGCGGAGACATACAGTCTTCAAGTAAACTTCCTCAGACAGAAGAAGCTAAGAAAGCATGGGATGACTATATTCGCAACCTGATTACACATTTTCGCGACCGGGTTTTCGAATGGGAAATCTGGAACGAAATCAATCACAGTGGTTTTAGGTCTTCGTCGCCCGAAGAATATGCTGAATTTTATATCCGGACTGCCGAGATTATCAGAAAATTACAACCTGAAGGAAAGATTATCGCCCTGGCCCTGGCTGGATCTGACCTGAAATTTACCAAATCTTTTTTCGATTATTTAAAAGGAAAAGGCAAAATTCAGTTGATTGACCAGGTATCTTATCATGGTTATCCGACTAATCCAGATACCGGGTTTGAAAAGTCAGACGAATTGACCGACCTTATACATTCCTACAATAATAAGATACTGGTATACCAGGGAGAGACCGGATGCCCTTCTTCATTGGGAAGCTCAGGCGCTTTGTCGGGATATCCTTATACCGAATTATCTCAGGCTAAATGGGATTTACGCAGGACGTTGGCTCATATCGGACGGGGAATCAAGTTTAGCTTGTTTACGCTTTCGGAGTTTAATTATCCGGGAAATAAATTAAACACGAAGGGTAAACTGAAAATCGACGGGAATCTGGCAATTATCCGTGTCAAGCCATCTTACTACGGATATCAAAACCTGACTTCAGTTTTCGATAGTACAGTAGTAGCACAGTATCCCAACAACTGTAAGATTGAAAGCGACTCGGTGGCTTCGGTTTATGCTTTTGAAAATAAAAAAGGAGAGTTAGCCATTGTCTCTTACTGGAACTCAGGGAAAATACCAAACGAAAGCTTGTCGGTAGAAAAGGCTGTTCTTCAGATACCCGGGAATGCTTTTAAATGGCCTGTACTGGTCGATTTACGTACAGGAATAGTATATGAAGTTCCAAAATCGGCAATAACCAGGCAGACCGGACGAATTCAATATCAACTTCCGGTTTACGATTCCCCGCTTTTAGTTTGTAGTCGTAAATTCCTTCAGGAGAGAGGCTTGTTGAAATAATTCCATATCAACATGAAGAATAACAGAAGAGAATTTTTAAAAAGTATATCCGCCTTATCGTTGGTAACAACAGTAGGTTTCACCAGTTCTTTTGGTATAACCGGCAGCGGAATGAGTGAAATTAAAGCCAGGAGGCCACTTCGGAAAATAGGATTGGTCAAAATAATAACACCTAAAGATATTGGCGAGTCGCCTCTGGGTATTGGATGTGAGACCCTTGACCGCGATTTGTGGAAACCTAAGGAAATTTTTCCCTGGATGGATCATTTGCCGGTAAAATGGGCCAGGTTACAAACCGGATGGGCAAGAGTTGAAAAAGTTAGAGGACAATATGATTGGAGTTGGCTCGACGAAAGCGTTAACGGATTGGTTAAAAGAGGATTTAAACCTTTTTTCAATGTAGGATACGGGAACCCTAATTATACCGAAGGCGACACAGGATATTATCCGATGGTTAGTGATGAAGCTATTGCCGCATGGAAGAAGTTCATCACCGAACTTGTTCTCAGGTACAAAGGGAGGATAGAGTATTTCGAATTGTGGAATGAACCCAATCTCTCTGGTTTCTGGAAACCTACCAAACCTGACCCTGCCAAATATGTTGAGCTGGTTAAGCTAACAGCTCCGGTTATCCGTGAAAACTATCCTGAGGCTAAGATCATTGGGGGAGTTGTTTCCCGGTTGCCGTTCGATTTTATTCGATCGCTCTTCGATAATGGTTTGGGAAAAGAAATCGATATTTTTTCGTTCCATCCTTATGGTACCAGGCCTGAAGACTACATCGGGCCAATCAGAAAATTGAGGATGCTTATCGACGAGTATAATCCTGCAATCAGAATATGGCAGGGAGAAAACGGGTATCCTTCTCAACCCAATTCGTCCGGTTTTGTAGGAGAAGCGCCGTGGACCGAGAATGTTCAGGCTAAATTTATGCTGCGAAGGCAACTTCTCGATTGTTCGCTGGGCATTGATATGACCCTTTGGTTTCTGATTGTCGACATTCACGATTATCCTAAAGGTTCGGGAAAAGTAAACTATAAGGGTATACTTCGGGTAAAACCTGTTGTGCAGCCTAAAGTAGCTTTTAAAGCGATGCAAAATATCGGAAGTATCATAAACGGTAAGGTAAAATCCGAGCCTGTTGTTGTAGGATTTTCCGAAAATGGCAAAAATTTATCGGTTTTGACAAGTCAGTCGGATAATTCGGAAAACGGGGAACAGTCACCCGGAATTTATTCTACTTTATTGTCGATAGGCAGGGGAACAGTACTGGCGTATTGGGATACTTCCAGAGCTGCCGATGAATATACCCCAAGGAATATTGATTTGGTTTTGTCAGGTACGTCTTTCAACGGGTTTCGCAATCCGGTTCTTGTTGACCTGCTTAGCGGCGATGTTTTCGAATTGGGTTCAAATGCCGTGAAAGGACAGAAATCAAAAGAAATACTGGCATTTCAACAGTTACCGCTGGCCGATTACCCCATGCTGATTGTTGAAAGAAATAATTTAGAGTATACAAATCTCTGAATAGAAGAGGTTAAAAACATAGTATATATGTTATTAATAAATACAAAATCAACATTTCCAATCAAACCCGCGCTGGGTGTCCTAATATTTTGCTGTTTGTCACTTCGGCTGTTTGGCCAATATTCTGACGAGATTTTGTTATATGGACTGGAATACAAAAACAACGGGAACGAAGAAAAAACATTCGACGGAAAAGGAAACCTGACTCACCTCTCGGGCTATGTTACACCCCGATTATTGGTTTATAAACCACAGAATCCCTGCGGAACCGGGATCATTATTTGCCCCGGGGGAGGCTATGCCAGACTGAATGTTGAAAACACCCGGTTTATAGCTGACAGGCTTACCAAAATGGGGATCACGGTCTTTGTTTTGATTTACCGGCTTCCGGTTAACGATTCGTCGGCCAGAAAATCGGTTGCAGCACTACAGGATGTGCAGGCGGCCTTTCGGATAGTACGCCGGAGAGCCAAAGAATGGCGGCTTTCAGACGGAAAGCTTGGGCTATGGGGTTCGTCGGCAGGAGGACATTTGGCCGCAATGGCTGCTACTCACTATTCAACGTCCTATGTCTTAGGGGCCGATACTGCCGGTCTTCGTCCTGATTTTCTGATTTTGGCCTGGCCAGTGATCAGTTTCAGGCAGGATATTGCCCATAATGGATCGGTAAAAAACCTGCTTGGTAATAATATAACCGAAGAACAGCGGACCGGTTATTCGTCCGACGAGTGGGTAAATATTAAAACACCACCCACATTTCTGGTACATGCCAGCGACGATCCTACGGTACAAGCAGCCAATAGCATCCGTTTTTATGAGGCTTTAAAAAAAGCTGAGGTTCCGGCTGAATTGCATATTTATGAGCGGGGAGGGCATGGCTTTGGTCTTGCTCCTGATGTTCAGGATTCCTGGATTGGTCAACTGGAATTATGGTTGAGAAGAAGAAATTTCATAAAATAATTAATTGATCACAATATGATATCAAATATGAATACCAAATTAAAAAATCTCTTTTACCTGGCCGGACTCCTAATCTTTTTGTGGTCAGGTTCGGTACGGGCACAAAAAATTGATTTGAAAACTGAACCAAAAGCTTTGGTTGACCATTATAAATTTGTGGGAAACCATCGTGAAGAGAGCATGTGGAGCGCTTTGTACGGGGCTAAAAGTGGTAAAATATACATTGGGTTGTGTACACACGCCGAGGCAGCGCATTTTTATGAATTCGACCCGACAACAAAAACCATGCGTCACATTGTCGATTTAACAGAGCTACATAACGAACGTGGCGAAGGCATTAATACCAATGGGAAAATACACGTTCGCATGGGCGAAGATAATGATGGGAACATTTATTTCGCGGGGCTCAATGAGGATACTGGCCCTGAGTGTATAGACCCCGCAAGTTATTTAGGTGCTTTTTGGTACCGCTATAATCCGAAACAAGATAAAGTTGAGGTGTTAGGTAAGATTAGCCGACATTTTGGATTGCTTGGGATGGTTATGGATCCTAAATATATGCGACTTTATGGATTGGCGGAGGATGGACACCTGTATATGCACGATATTGCCGGAAAATTTACCCGTGATCTTGGGAAAGTGGACGATTGGGACATTTGTCGTACCATTTTTGCTGACGATCAGGGGAATATTTACGGTTCATTTCCGGTAGCTCAAATATGGAAATACGATCCGGTAAAAGACGAAACCATCGATTTTCCGAATATACGCTTGAAATACGATATGAGCGTTCTACCGCGTACGATGTCGAAACCAATGATTGATCGTAAAGTAATATGGCGTGTTATTGAATGGGATCCGGTTGATAAAGTTGCCTATGGAATAGTTGGTGGTAACTCAATGCTGTTTAAGTATGATACGCATAAAGGTACTGAAGGTGAAATTGAATACATTACCCCGCTAACTGCACCTCAATATTGGAATGAGCAAAATCCGAGGCAGATACCATTTGCGACGCTGGCTCTTACCATTTCCAATGACCATATCATTTATTACGCCCCTACGGCTTCCGGATCGTTCGACTATATTGGAAATTCGTGGGATGTAAAAGATGAAGAAAATTTTCAGGCAAAAATGGCCGGAGGATACTTTCCTCCTGTATCGTACCTGATAAGCTATAACCTTCAAACCAAAGAACGAAAGTCACACGGATTGATATTTACGAAAGAAGGAAATCTCGTTTTTGGATTAGGTGGAGCATGTACCGGAGCTAAAGATGGACGTATTTATTTTGTGGGGGCCATTGAAGAAAAAAACGAAAAGGATGTAGTTGGTCAGGTTGGTCGGCGTTGGCCTTTCAGCATGGGCCTTATTGCCTTTGATCCTCATCAGAAATAACAATTCCTTAAATCAAAAAAAATTAAGCACATGAATTCGAAATATATAAGTTTATTGATCTTTTTTTTGCTTGGAGGCCAGGCAATTCGAGCACAAAAATGTGTTAATCCGCATGTCGAAGCTCACCGCCTTGATTTTCGGGATATTGGTTATCCGGCTGCTACCGAAATTCCTGCTGATAATTCACCTATTTCAGCTTTACTTTCTCATTCCAACGGGAAAATATATGGAGCAACATCGGGGAAACAATCTTATCTGTTCAATTACGATTATTTGACAAATAAAGTATATCCTTTGGGAAAAATAGCCGAAGCTAAAGGAGTACATCATTGTTTGGCTGAAGGTACCAATGGACTAATATACATTGGAACCGGGCTTAATGAACTTGAAAATCTTATTTTAAGCAGAGACATTCCTTATGGGCGCCGTGCTATAGAAAACCAGCTTTGGATTGATATAAAGAACAAATATAAAAATTTTGAAGGCGGGCACATCTATGTTTATGATCCGCAAAAAGCTGATGCAGATGTTTATTTGCCAGAACATACGGCTAAATTAGAGGATTTGGGAGTAGCTGTTGCCGGAAATTCGATTTATACAATAGCCATCAATTCGACTAAAGATAGAATTTATGGAATTACTTATCCAGACGCTATTTTTTTTGAACTTGATCTGAAAACCAAAGTGGTTAAAAACTATGGACAATGGATGGATATGAAATCTTATCCTGGTCCGGAACGTACCTGGAGGGCTATCCCTCGTTCATTAATCTGTTTCGATGGGAAAATATATTCGTCTGCTGATAATGGACTTATTCAATGTTTTGACCCTTCTACCGGAAAGATGGAACAAACATCCATGCGTATTCCTGGGGAATATTGGGAAACACAAAATTACAATGCCTTTCCGGTAGTTGAGCAACTGGTGAAGTTTGACAATGATATAATTTGCGGCAGTACCAGTGATGGGTTTATTTTTAAGATGAATACGAAAACTGAAATGCTGGTAGTTCTGGGAAAACCAAGGGTTGAACGCCGCGTTAGGGCAATGGCATTAGGTAACGACAGGCAATTGTATATGATTTGTGGTGAGAAAGATAATGTTTGTCGTTTGTTTTCTTACGATTTATCGGGCCAGAACAAAGGATTTTTGGATTTCGGAGTCCTTGGTGTCGATCGTAGTCCGTATTATGCAAAAATAGGTTACCAGTTCGATGCGATGTGTACTGCCGAAGATGGGACTATTTTTATTGGTGAAAGTGATCGCAGGGCAAAATTGTTTTTCTATGTCCCGGGAGGAAATATTGTTAAAGGAGTGTTGAATCCGACCAACCCAAGATAAGAAAACCAGAAAGGCGCATGAAAGGATTCTTATTTACCCTGATTTGCCTGACATTCCTATTCGTTTCGATGACGGACAAAAACCCCCAACAATTAATTTCTGTGTACAAAGCAACCGGAGTTAAAGTTGATGGTATGCTGAATGAATGGGATGAAATGGATTCGATTATACTCGATGGGGCAAGAGCCGGGAGCGAAAATCGCGTGAAGATCAGGTCGTGTTGGGATATGGAAATGCTGTACCTTTCGTTCGATGTGAAAGACCATGATTTAAGGGCTTACCAGGATAGTACAGACCATCCGAAATTGTTTTTGGACGATATGGTCGAATTTCTGATAGATACCAACAATGACAAGGATAGCTGCTGGGGACCCGATGATCTGGTTTACCATATTAACCTGGCCGGGGCAAAAAAAGATGACCGGGGCCTGGTTGATTGTAAAACTGATCCTTCATGGAATGGTGAAGCTATTTTTAAGGTTAAAACGGATGGTACTGTGAATGATACGTTGGATGTTGATCGCGGTTATACGGTTGAGATAGGAATTCCCTGGAACGAGATTGGTAAATCTCCAAAATCAGGATTGATACTAGGGATCAATTTTGCTAATGGTGATAACGATGGCAAAGGCAGGCAACTTTTCGATTGGACTGGCGCCTGGCCTTTGCGGTCGCCCTATGCTTTTGGAAATTTAGTACTTAATAAAAATAGCATGAAATAGCCATGTACGCAAAAGTTTGTACCTGACAAAAATGATTATTTATGGCTATTTCATACGTTGGTTATTTAATTGAAAATCAATAGTTAATACGAAGACTGTACAATCAGCTTTGAAAAATAAATACATGAAAATATTTTGCCTGTTTTTTTTTTATTTTCTCTTTTTTTCATTTCCGACGAAGTCTCAAAGCAGAATGGACGCAGGCTTAAATGCTGCAGAATGGAACGGGTTTAATCTGGATAGCATTCGTTCTACCCTCGATGGAAAAATACAGAGATTCTATTTTTACAAGTCAAGTAAAAAAAATATGCCTTTGGTCGTTTCGCTTCACCAATGGAGCGCCGATTATTCAACTTATAAGAACTCGCTTGCACCACAAGCTAAGGTAAAAGACTGGAACTTTATTCATCCTGATTTTAGGGGACCTAATAACAATCCCAAAGCATGTGGTAGTAACTATGTTATTTCTGATATTGATGAAGCAATTGACTGGGCAATTAAAAACCTGGAAGCCGATCCGAAGTGTATTTACATTGTTGGGGCAAGTGGTGGAGGATATGCTGCTTTGTGCCATTTTATGAAATCGTCACGGAAAGTAAAGGAATATTCGGTTTGGGTTCCAATTACCGATCTGGGACGATGGTATTTCGAGTCAAAAGTTCGCGGATCAAAATATGCCAATGACGTCATATCCTGTACTTGCAATACTTGCGTTGCACCAAATTTTGATGAGTCAAAAAAACGTTCTCCAATGTATCAAAAGACACCCCTGGGAAAACTGAAAGATTGTAAACTAAAGATTTATGCCGGAATACATGATGGCTACACCGGAGCTGTCCCGATAGTGCATTCAGTCTTGTTCTATAACAAGATAATTGGGGCTCTTGGAGGAGAAGAATCAGAAAAGGTACCGCTCGACGATTTATGTTGGATGCTGACAACACAGAATTCGCTGAATGAAGTAACAGGGAAATTAGGCGACAGGGACATACTTTATTACAAAGCATATCAAAATGTCTCAGTAACAATTTTTGAAGGAACGCACGAAATATTGATTGATGAGGTACTACCTGTCCTCTTCTGAAATAGCTTGACGATAAATCGAGTTATAATGGAAAATTTAAAGTCGAACCTGACCGACAATATGGAAGGGTTTATTCAGGAGCAAGTAGATTTAAGTAAGTATGAGAGCAGTTTTCGCCGCTGGCTGGTATGCGAGATTGAGTCAGGGCGGATGAGTTGGCAGGAAGCCCGGTCAAGGTTTAATCTTCCTTATCGTTTTGACAGAACCTATAGTGAACACGGCTGTTCAATTGTAAATAAATTAATATGCGATAAAAAACGAGGAATGTT
>CALGIG010000006.1 GCA_937915865.1 uncultured Prolixibacteraceae bacterium
CAATTATAGAACCCTACTGCAAGCAAGGTAAACAGAGCTTGCGAAAATTAAATAACTTACTATAGCTCAAACTATCGCTATGAAGCCGAGAATTGCCTTATTTCATTATCTAAATCTGGAACATGAACTTGATGAATTTGATACAATTCATGCCAATATTGAGAAAGATGTAATTTTTAAGGGAACCAACCTTTGGATTCTGGTATTTGCAATCATCATTGCTTCAGTTGGACTTAACATGAACTCAACTGCAGTAATTATTGGTGCCATGCTTATTTCACCGTTGATGGGACCGATAAACGGAATGGGATACAGTATTGCCACGTTTAACTTTCCGCTATTCCAAAAAGCAATAAAAAATTTTACGTTTGCAGTGGTAGCCAGTCTGATAGCGTCAACAACCTACTTTGCCATCAGTCCGGTTTCGGTGGCGCACTCCGAATTGCTGGCCCGAACAAGCCCAACGATTTACGATGTTTTAATTGCATTTTTTGGCGGAATGGCTGGAATCATTGCCATTAGCAGCAAACAAAAAGGAAATGTTATTCCCGGCGTTGCCATTGCTACAGCTTTGATGCCACCACTTTGCACTGCAGGATTTGGTTTGGCAACTGCGCAGTTCAGCTACTTCTTTGGTGCATTCTATTTATTCACAATTAACACGGTATTTATTGCTCTTTCGTCGGTTGCCATTGCCCAGATCCTAAAATTTCCGATCTCGGCCCTTGTTATTCCCGAACAGAAGAAGAAAGTTAACCGATGGATTACTGCCATCATCCTGATAACCGTAATTCCTAGTATTTACTTCGGATATGGGCTGGTTCAAAAAGAAAAGTTTAACGAGCGGGCCTCGAAATTTGTAAGCAACGTTACTGTTATTGACGGAAACTATTTGCTTGACCACAGAATTTCTCCATCAACAAAATCGATAGATCTGGTGTATGTGGGGAATGAATTGACTGAAAAGCAAATCGAAACAATTAATGAAAAGGCTGATATTTTTTCGATCGACAGATCGAAACTTAAAATAAAAGAAGGCTTTTCTACTACCGAAAAAAACAATAAAAATAATGAGATACAAAATCTTAAGATGGAGATCAGCCGTCTCAGTCAAGATATAAAAACCAAAGATGAACTCCTGACTGCCGTACAAAACCAGAAAAATATTGGGAACCAACTTCTTGCAGAACTAAACGCCTTGTATCCCAACATCAATTCCTGTGCGTATTCTGAATCGTTGCTTTTTCAGGATGGGGTTAAAGAATCGAGTCCGATTGCGATGGTATTGGTGAAAGTGAAGGGTCAAAAACTCAAAAATTCCGAAAAAGTAAAAATTAGAGAATGGATGAAAAACCGGTTAAGTTCAAAGCCAGTTGACGTATATTTCGAATAATCATTTTTCAGTATTTAATGCATTTATTATCCGGTAAAAATAAAGTTTATTCGCTATGTGGAAATGTGAATTCTGGTTGTGTTGACTTACAATACTTTATCCGCTACGCGGAAAATTCTCCATAGGAGATTTAGTATTGTAGTAAAAGTAAGCCATCAACGAACTTACCTTGTAGAGGTTAAACCAGGCAAACGTTTCAGAAAGATAGATAAATCTTAACCAAACAACTATATATTTAATGTTAAAAACGGACCAGACTTGACCTGAACACCAGATGTTCCTTATTCCTGTTGGCCAGTAGGCTCGACAATTTTTACTAAATTTACTGAAATCCTTGTTCTAATACTTTATAACGCATGAATAGTAAATCTAAGCTGAACGAACTTGAAGCGACAGCTATTTGTGGTAATGATATTACATCTTCTTGTTTATATGTTTCTGCGTTGTCAATAGGTTATGCCGGACAATATGCCTGGATTTCATTATTAATTGTTGCTGTAGTTCTGTATTTTTTTCGAAAAATTTATGGCGAAGCGGTTGGAGCATTGCCTCTAAATGGAGGAGCTTATAATATTTTGTTGAACACTACCAGTAAAAGTAATGCAGCCGTTGCTGCCTGCCTGACCATACTTTCGTATATGGCAACAGCAGTTCTCTCGGCCAACGAAGCTATGCATTATTTGCAAACCCTTTATCATCAACTCCCGGTAATTGTCGCAACTCTTTGTTTATTGGCATTCTTTTTAGGACTCACCTTGCTCGGCCTTACCGAATCGTCGAAAGTGGCTGTTGTAATTTTTGCTTTTCATATAATTTCTTTGACCGTATTGATTGCCTCATCCATTATTTACATCCTTTTGAATGATACGACTGTACTTTTTGAGAATTTCAGATTACCTATGGAAGGCGGGATCATGGTCGCTTTATTTTTAGGTTTTTCAACTGCGATGCTGGGAATAAGCGGATTTGAGAGTTCAGCTAATTTTGTTGAAGAACAGAACCCTGGAATTTTTCCGAAAACCCTTCGTAATATGTGGATTGCTGTTACCATAATCAATCCGACGATTGCTTTTCTTGCCATTGCAGTTATCCCGGTTGCCCAAATCGGTGAGCATAAAGAATCGTTGCTGTCATTTTTGGCAACCTCAACCACAGGGAATTGGCTTTCATGGATAATTTCAGTCGATGCAGTTTTGGTTTTATCGGGTGCCGTACTAACCTCGTTTATTGGTGTAAGTGGCCTAATAAAGCGGGTAGCCCTTGACCGAATATTGCCCCAGTTTTTCCTGAAAGAAAATAAGAAGGGCGCCAGCTATCGTATTTTAATTTCATTCTTTATGCTTTGCGTCTCGGTTTTATTTGTCACCAAAGGAAAAATTGAACCATTGGCAGGAGTTTATACAATTTCGTTTCTATTAGTTATGGGCTATTTTGCTTTTGGCAATATGTTACTGAAAATTAAACGGAGCCGGTTGCCCCGGCCCGAAACTGCTGCCCCTTTTATCGTTGCCCTCGCCACATTTGCCATTGTATTGGCTATTTATGGGAATATTAGGCTACACCCGGAGTTCCTTGTAGTGTTTCTCCAATATTTTGTGCCTGCTATCCTGTTCATATTTGCTGCTAAAAACAGAACCCAGATACTACGGCTCATTTTAACTATTGTAACCAGCGTTTTTGACGAAGCGTTGCATTACACCCGGCTAAGCAAGAAAAAGATTTCTAAAACAATCAGGAATCTCGAATCGCAAGAATTTGTATTTTTCTCGAAAGCTGATGATATTTCGGGTTTAAATAGAGTTCTGATATATGTTTCGGAAAATGAAACAACAAATAAATTGAAAATCGTCACGGTATTAAAGGTTGGCGAAACAATAAGTGAAGCATTTTTAAATGATATTAAGGTACTCGACCGGATATATAGTGATATTAGTATCGAGTACATTACAATTCAGGGAAACTTTGGTCCTGAACTAATTGAAGGGTTAAGCCAGAAATGGAAGATACCTAAAAATTATATGTTTATTAGTTCGTTTGGTAAAGATTTTCATTACCAAATCAGCGAGTTAGGTGGGGTTCGGCTCATAATTTAACACATATTCTATGACCTATTATATACTTATTGCCCTCTGCGTTATTGTAATTTTCTCTTATGTATTCGAATTGACGGCTAAATACACCAAGATTCCTGGAGTGATTTTGCTGATTATCACAGGAATGCTTATTAATTCTGTTGCAAATAACTTTAACATCCAGGTTCCCGACTTATCGGGTTTATTACCGCTTATGGGAACAATCGGGTTGATTTTGATTGTACTCGAAGGAAGTCTGGATTTAACCATTGATTCATCAAAAAAAAGACTGATTGCAAATTCTATTATTTCATCGATTGTACTATTCCTGATTTTTGTGGTTTTCATCACTTTATTCTTGGTTTATGCTTATCATTTTCCGCTGAGACAATCGCTGGTTAATTCAATTCCGTTAGGAATAATTAGCAGTGCGGTTGCTATTCCGTCGACAACGGGTTTGAAAAAAGCAGACAAGGAATTTGTTATTTACGAAAGTTCGATTTCTGATATTTTTGGGATTCTGGTTTTCGATTTTGTCATTGCCAATACTACATCAATTGGCAAGGGACTAATCGGGTTTGTTTTCGAGATATTGGCAACGATAATATTTTCGGTAATATTTAGCTCTGCACTGGCGTACATCCTCCACAAAATCAGCCATCATGTTAAATATATTATCATTACCACCGCTATAATTTTGGTTTATTCACTGGCCAAATTAGTTCATTTGCCTTCACTCCTGGTTGTTTTGATATTTGGATTAGTAATGAACAACAATCACATTTTCAGAAATAAATTTTCATCGAAAGTAATTGATTTCCAAAGCTTCAATTCTGAGCTGATTTCGTTTAAGCACATAACCGGAGAATTCACGTTTATTATTCGTTCATTCTTTTTTATCATGTTCGGATTTTATACCAATATTCTCCAGGTTTTAAATATCGATAGTCTCATCTTTGCCTCACTGGTCACCATTGCGATTTTTACGTTACGAGCTATATTCCTTAAAACTGTCATTAAAATTCCGTTGAATCCTTTGCTTTTTTTTGCACCCAGAGGCTTGATAACCATACTGCTATTCATAAATATTCCGGGAGATCTTTTACTTCCTGCGATGGATAAAGGTCTAATAACTCAAATCATATTCCTCACCATCCTGTTCATGACATTTGGCAATGTGTTTTTAGGCAAGGTGGGTATTAACCTGGATAAGAATTTTTGAAAGGAAAATTTAAAAATTTTTATGACACTATCTCTTAGCACTTTAAGAGCTGAATATTTATAAAGATTTATTATAGATTTCTTTTGATTTTAGGCATAAAGCGATCCTTCTTTTTCACGAAACAAGGACGTTTTCATACTAAGTCGACATATCATTTCTCTCTTACTTTTTTTCCGAAAACGGGTTTTTTTATTAACTTTAGGCGTATTCGACAATTTTTCGGGGAC
Organism: uncultured Prolixibacteraceae bacterium; assembly: GCA_937915865.1. GTDB lineage: Bacteria > Bacteroidota > Bacteroidia > Bacteroidales > Prolixibacteraceae > Aquipluma. The sequence goes on from CALGIG010000006.1 coordinate 4,915, forward strand.
GTCAAAACATTTTTTTGTTTGTTTTCCGTGTTGTTCTTACTTAAAATTTACAATATGGCACTTTTTATTATATCAAACCGGTTACCAATAAAAGTGAGTAAATCTGAGAAGGATTTTACTTACGAACGAAGTGAAGGAGGTCTTGCTACCGGATTGGGATCGTTAGATAATTTTCAGGATAAACATTGGATTGGTTGGCCTGGAATATTTACTGATGCCGAAAATGATAAAAAACAGATTGAATTTAATTTAGCGGATCAAAAACTACATCCTATATTTCTGTCGGAGGAACAGATTTTAAAATACTACGAAGGTTATAGTAATAGCATGATATGGCCACTTTGCCATTATTTTTACATATATATTCAATACGAAACAAGGTTTTGGGACTCTTATCAGGAAGTAAATCAGATATTTTGCGATGAAGCAGCTAAGCTAATAAAGCCTGGAGACATGGTGTGGGTCCAGGATTACCAGCTAATGCTGTTACCAGCCTTGCTCAGAGAAAAAATAGAGGGGATTAGTATCGGCTATTTTCATCATATCCCTTTCCCATCGTACGAATTATTCAGAATTTTACCAGAACGTGCCGAAATATTGAAAGGCTTATTGGGCGCCGACTTAATAGGGTTTCATACTCATGATTATATGAGGCATTTTATTAGTGCGGCATACCGGGTTTTAGGACTTAACTGTAACCTGGACGAGATACATTTTGAAAACAGAAGCGTTCATGTTGACGCTTTCCCCATGGGCATTAATTACGAACTGCATCATAACGCCATATTGAATGAGTCTGTTCAGCAAAAGGCGAAACAGTTTCGCAAAAACTTTGGGAATCACAAATTGGTGCTTTCTGTTGACCGGCTTGATTATAGCAAAGGAATTATACACAGGCTAAAAGGATTTGGTCAGTTTTTGGAAAATAACCCGGAATATCGGGGCAAGGTTTCGTTAGTAATGGTTGTCGTTCCGTCGAGAGACAATGTAGACACTTATGCTGAACTGAAAACCAAGATAGACGAGACAATTGGTTCACTCAACGGATTATACTCAACCCTTGATTGGAGCCCGGTTTTCTATTTTTATCGTGGGTTTCCGTTCGAAGAACTAATGGCACTGTACCACATCGCCAATTTTGCGTTGGTTACACCTCTACGTGATGGAATGAACCTCGTTGCAAAAGAATATGTGGCAGTAAAACGAGGTGAGCCAGGAATGCTAATATTAAGCGAAATGGCTGGTGTTGCCGCTGAATTAAAAGAGGCTATTATAATAAACCCAAACAACATTGATGAGATTGAAGAAGCGTTGGTAGCTGCACTAAAAATGTCGGACGATGAACAGAAAATCCGAATGAGAAAGATGTGCAAAACCGTTTCGAAACAGACAGTTAATAAATGGGCTCTCGATTTCATTACTGAACTAAACACGATAAAAAATTCGAATTCCTTACTTCAGAACAAAAAAATTGGAACTGATTCGTTAATGGAAATTCAGAAATTATATCGTGAGACAAAAAAAAGATTGATCATTCTAGATTACGACGGGACCCTTGTCCCGTTTGTGAAAAATCCAGAATTGGCTATACCAGATCGACGTTTAATTGAAACATTGGAATTTTTGACGGAAGACAAACGAAATAATATAGTTATAAGTAGTGGTCGCGATTCGAATTTTCTAGATAGGTGGTTTGGTGAACTCGACTTGAATTTGGCTGCTGAACATGGAGTTTTTTTTAAAGAACGTGGCCAATGGTACGAGAATGTACAAGTGAAGTTTCCTGAAGATGATGGATTAATGGAAATACTTCAAAAGACAACTGACAAGACCCCAGGTTCGAAACTGGAAATAAAAAAGACCTCGATTGTTTGGCATTATCGTAGTTGCGATACATGGCTCGCTGAACTCCGGCAACAACAACTTATTAATACACTGGTATCACCATGCACAAGACTAAACCTTCAGATTATGCGGGGAAATAAAATTATTGAGGTAAGAACGATTGGGGTTGACAAAGGATTTGAAGCTAAACGCCTCATCGACAAAGATAATTATGACTTTATCATGGCGCTGGGCGACGATATTACCGACGAAGATATGTTCCGCGTTATGCCCCCCGAAGCAATTACTATTAAAGTGGGTTCCATTTCAGACCATGCAAAGTATAGTTTACTGCAATCGGATGTAGTAAAATTTCTTGATAGTTTGGCTACTGCAAAATAGAAAATGAATCACATTTATTAAAACAAACAGACATGAACACTCCACATAACGAAATAAACTTCACTGCAATAATACTGATGGTTGCTGTAATTGTGGTTTTCCTTTTTGCCTACATGTTTATCTATAAAAAACTAAAGGTCTATACCAAAAAAACAATCAATCAATGGGACGATTTTGTGCTCGATTTATTTAAAATCCCTTTGTTATGGCTTTTAATCTGGATAATGATTAAGTCGTTTGCTCATTTCTTTTTGAAAGATCTTACCATTTTCGAATACTTAATTCATGCCAATAATATTATTCTTATCCTTTCAGTTGGCTGGATTTTGATGAAGTTTGTACAATTGGGAGCCTATTTATTGAACAGGAAGCTCGATATCTCAGTCTCTGACAATTTGAATGCCCGTAGAAAACTTACCCAATTAACCGTATTTCAAAATATTGCTGACACTGTAATTGTGATTGTTACCATTGCTTTTGTCCTGATGACTTTTGATGGGGCAAAAGCAGTTGGTACAAGCTTATTGGCTTCGGCTGGTGTTGCAGGTTTAATCATCGGTTTTGCTGCACAAAAAAGTATCGCAATGTTTCTGGCTGGTATCCAAATTGCCATTACCCAGCCTATCAGTATCGACGATGTGGTAATTGTTGAAGGGGAATGGGGCCGGATTGAAGAAATTACGCTCACTTATGTTGTCGTAAAAATTTGGGACGAACGTCGGTTGATGCTCCCAGTTAATTATTTTCTGGAAAAGCCTTTTCAGAACTGGACTAGATCGAGTGCCGACATTATGGGTACTGTCTTTTTTTATGTCGGCTACGACCTTCCGGTTCAGGCTATCAGAGATTTTGTTCCAACTATTTTGAAAGATAATCCCAACTGGGACAAACGCGTATTTAATGTTCAGATTACTAATACCAACGAATTGTATAAGGAAATGAGAATATTGGTAAGTAGCAGCGACGCTTCAAAAAACTGGGACTTGCGCGTTGAGGTCCGCGAAAAAGTTATCGACTTCATTCAAGCCAATTACCCGGATTGTTTTGCAAAAGTGCGGCTTAATTGTAATAATAAGTCGTTGTCGAAGATTATGGGCGAATAAACTTCGACAAATGTCTTTTTTCCGAAAATAATGCAGCAGTATTGATCAACGCCAGGTGCGAGTATGCCTGTGGAAAATTCCCCAGTTGCCTTTTTGTCTCAAAATCTAAATCTTCGCTGAACAGCCCCAAGTGATTGGAGTATCCTACAATCTTCTCGAAAATTTCTTTGGCTTCATCAACTTCACCAGTTACATAAAGCCCACGGATGAGCCAGAATGTGCAAATCGTAAACGACGACGACAATCGGCCAAAATCGTCGGCGTTAAGGTAACGGTACATTAATCCTTTATAAAAAAGCTGTTTCTTAATGGCCTGAACTGTTTTTTTAAACCGTTCGTCGTTGCCCGAAATAAACCCATATTCTTCCATCAGCAAAAGCGAAGCATCCAAATCTGTTTCATTATAGGTTTGCGTAAAACTTTGCATCTGCTCATTCCATCCATTCTCCAAAACATCTTTTTTTATCCGGTCGGCCTCGTGCTTCCATTTTTTTGCATAGTCTTTCATGTTAAGCAAATGGGCAATTTTGACGCCACGATCGAGCGAAACCCAGCACATCACTTTCGAGAATACAAAATGTTTATCCGAATTCCTGATTTCCCAAATCCCTTTATCCGGGGTTCTCCAGTCTTTAATTACTGCCCTAATGATATTTCTTACCACTTCCCAAATATCTTCAATTTCGTCCAAGGTGCCCGGAAAGAATTTGTAATACTGGTATATTACATTCATCAGGTAACCATACACATCATTTTGTTTCTGAAAATAGGCGGCATTCCCAATCCTGACAGGTTTCGAATTTTCGTAACCAGCCAAATGCGACAACTCTTGTTCGCGCAAAACGCGCTCACCCCTGATCCCATACATGATCTGAAACTTATCCTGCTTTGTTTTCAGGATTCCCTTAATAAATACGATGAACCTTCTGGCCGATTCGTTATGACCTACATCGAGCAATGTCTCAATCGACATTGATGCATCACGAAGCCAGCAAAAACGGTAGTCCCAATTTCTAACTTCTCCAATAGTCTCAGGAATACTGGTCGTTAAAGCGGCGAGTACCGCACCACTTGGCTGATACGACATAAGCTTTAAAACCAGCATACTGCGGGCAATTATCGCATTGTATGTTTTGAATTTTTTTGAGCGGTTTAACCAGTTCAGCCAATACACTTTTGTGCGATTATATTCGAGGCTCACCCGCGAAATGTCTATATCTATTACTTTTTGGTTGTTCGATAAGAGAACGAACAGGTCACTTTCGAGTACAATCTCCTTTTTACCAAGAATCAATTGAAAGTGAATATTTGAATAAAGGTAAATGCAGTTCAATTGATCATCAACAGCGTGCGTTTTGATAAACCTCTTTTTGATAGAGTGGACAACCTCCTTTTCTGCATAATTCATCTTCGGATTATAGTTTATCCTGAACCTAGGCTTGCCCGACAATAATCTTATGTATCTATAAATTTCGGGCGGAAGGTAATGATTGGGCTCCATCAATTTATAGCGCGGCATAAAATCGAGTAGTTCAAAACTACCTTCATCAGATGTAAAAAGAGTACTTAATATGTTTGTTCCATCCACATATTTTTGTGTGATTGAGTATTTTGCGGAAACCTCGAAGCTAAATTCGCCACCATTTTCAACGTCCAATATTTTTGAAAAGATCGAAGGTGAATCAAAATCCGGAAAACAAAACCAATCGATACTACCTGTTTCTGAGATTAATGCAGCGCTCCTGCAATTCCCTACAACTCCATAATTCAGATTCTGCATAATTCATCGCATATTAGTTTGCCAATAAAGTTAGCAAACAGATGAATTAATGGAAAGATTTTTTTTGAAGAATACGATTCCCGATTAGATACCACAGGAAAACTAACACAAATTACTGTTTTCCACTGACAACATTTAGCAAAGTGTCTGTGTTAAGAACGAAATAATTCGGATAAAAATCTTTGTATGGAACCTATATTTCTAATACTCGGCAGGAAGCAGTTTTAATTCTTCTCCTGAAAATACAGGGCCATCAATACAAACATACTTTTCACCCACATTGCAACGGCCACATTTGCCGAAGCCACATTTCATTCGGTTTTCGAGCGTAGTGTATATGTTGTGATCGGCGAATCCCAGTTTCTCAAGAACAGGGAAAGTAAATTTGATCATGATGGGCGGGCCACAAACAATGGCAATAGTGTTTTCGGCTGACGGCGCCACTTTTTCCAATACCGACGGAACAAAACCGATTTCGCCTTTCCAGTCAGGTGTTTCGCCACCAGGGTCAACGGTAGTCACTAATTTAATATCCGGACGGTTGCCCCATTCTTCCAGTTCGTGCTTGTAAACCAGGTCAGCCACGGTTCGTGCACCGTAAACAATGGTGATATCTTCGAAATTTTCACGTAAATCAAGCGCATTCCAGATCACGCATCGCATGGGCGGAAGCGCAATACCTCCGGCAATAAATACCAGGTTTTTACCCTTCCATTCGTCAATCGGGAAAGTATTTCCATACGGGCCACGAAATCCAATTACATCGCCTTCCTCAGCCGAAGCCAAGGCCGAAGTTACCCGCCCGACCTGACGAAAAGTACATTCAATATATCCTTTTCGGGTTGGTGACGAAGCGATACAGAATGTAGATTCGCCAACGCCAACAATGGAATATTCTCCAAATTGTCCGGCTTTGAATTCAAATTCTTCAGCTTCCTGTTTGTTTTCAAATTTCAGGCGGAAAGTTTTTACTCCGGGTGCTTCCTGGGTAATCTTTTCGATCCGCATTAAATACGGAATGTATATGTTTGGATTGTTCATATCTTTTTATTTACCATTTTTCTATTTACCATTTACGATTGGCTGGAAAAAGTCATTGGTCATTTAAAAACTCAATTCGACTTAAACTAATCCATATTAACTTTTTCTCTGTTCCGTCCGATTTAGATTTGCTCTCAGGTTTAGATTTGCTCGCGGACGGGCTCTTTCTTTTCTATTTTCCCCCGAGGTTGAAACCCCGAGCTACCAAACTAACGCTCCTACGGAGCTTAAAAACACTTCTCTCAAAGTGCCAACTGCTCCCCTTCGGGGAGGTCGGGAGGGGCTTCTTTTTATATTATATGGAAGTCACCGTTTCCAATATATTTATATCGGCTGGACAAACACGCGAACAGCGACCACAACCGACACAGCCGGCAACTTTCGACTTATCGGGCATATACAGGAATTTGTGCAAAATGCGCTGACGCCATCGTGCTCCCTGTGTTTCGCGCGGGTTGTGTCCCGAAGTGTGCAAGGTAAACAAGCTAAATCCGCACGAATCCCAGCAACGAAGCCGTGTTCCTTTGCTTCCGTGCTTTTCGTCCTGAATGTCGAAACAACTGCAAACCGGACAAACAAAAGCACAGGAACCACAACCCAAACACGCACGCGATTTTTCGTCCCAAACCGGATTTTCAAACAAATTCTGAAGTTTTGCCTGAATTTCATCCTGATTGAAATACGTTTTCACTTTGGCCAGATTCGGTTCTTTTTCTTCTTCAGGTGCAGCTTCAAACAGCGTTTGATTTTCGGCGACCAGTTTTTTGCCTTTTTCAGTAATTACCTCTGCCAGATAATCGCCAGTTGACAGTTTAGTGAAAAGAATGTCACTTCCGGCGGTATTTCCGGGACTTCCGTTTACCGAAGTGCAAAAACAATATTCGTCGCATGTAGCACAACTGAAGCTCAGCAAATAAACTTTTCCACGGCGGTTATTGTACAGAATATCAGGATAATCACCATTAAAGGTATCAGTCAGTGGTATGAAAGCTGCCGCATCGCATGGGCGGGTTCCCCAAAGCACCACTTCTGGTACGGCTTCGGTTGAGGCATCGGTTATCTCGGTTGTTTCCTTGGTTTTTTTGTATGAAAACAGCTTTTCGGTACGCGGAAAAACCACCGACTTGGCAGCATTGGTAGTTACCAAATAATTGTCGGTTATTTCGCTGAAAGCCTTCACTTTTTCAAAAAGAATACGCTTTTCGCTGGCTTGCGGTGCAAAAACTGTTTTACCATTTCCGATCAAATTGTTGAACAATTTTTCGAGTGAGGTTTGTCTTATCAAATAATTGTCGATCTGCATAGCTTATCGAATGAATGATTCTTTATCGTCGGGATTAAAACTCGAAAGCGTGTTGCGTTTGCCAACTGACGGACCATACGGGCCAAAATGCTCTTCCACATCCTGAAGCATGCTTTTAGTCAGCAAATGAATGGGGATGCCCATCGGACAAGCGTTGTAGCAGGCTTCGCAATCAGTACAGCGACCGGCAAGGTGCATGGCGCGCATCACGTGCCATTCGAGGTTCCCCAGCAAATGGGAGGCTGCCGGAATCCACTGAGGCTGATTGTTTTCTACAGTGCATTTCGGGCAATAGCACAGCGGACAGGCTGCGCGACAGGCATAGCATTTAAAGCAAGGTTCCAGTTCTTTTATCCAGAAAGCAAAGCGCTCTGAAACCGGCATTGCTTTTATCTTGTCGATAGTTGCTTTGTATTTTTCGTCAATCTGAATTTTATAGGCATTGAGGAAAAGTTCGATCGCACCAAAAGAGTCGAATTCTATCAATTTACTTTCAGGAGAAACACCTAAAATAACCAGGTCGCTTTCTTTCAACTGGTTTTCAACCGCTAATTGTAATATGCTGCGTAATACAGGAATTGGCGCCACAATAGCCGGTTTTCCCAAATGCTTGATTTCGTGTTTTGTCAGGTAAACCGCCAGATTTTGCACACATCGGCTATCAAAAAGCAGTTGATCACAATCTTCCGGCTTGGTAAGGAAAATGGCACGGGTTTTATCAGCCGATCCTTTTCCGTAGCCAATCACAACCTGCACTGTATCCGATTCGAGCAAACTCTTTGCCTTTTGTATTAATTCGTTCATACGTTAGCCTCCTTTTCCAAATAATTGGCCACTTTGGCGTAGTCGGTGTATGGTCCGAGTTCGCGAATGGCGGTAACAGTTGTGTTCACTACATCGGCCCACTTGGCGCCCTCAGCAGCCGAGACCCATGAATATTGAATCCGGCGCACGTCAATTCCCAGCAAATCAAGCAACCCGCGGAACATGATCCAACGGCGGCGGGCATGGAAATTTCCTGAAGTATAATGGCAATCGTTGGGGTGACAGCCCGAAACAATGATACCGTCGGCACCTTCGCCAAACGCTTTCAGGAGCAACATGAAATCGATGCGGCCCGTACAAGGAAAGCGAATAATTTTCACGTTTTGCGCGTATTTAATTCGGCTGGTTCCGGTCAGGTCGGCGCCTGCGTAGGTACACCAGTTGCATACAAATGCTACTATTTTAGGTTCAAATTCGGTCATTTTTATATATTTAAGCCCCTCCCGACCTCCCCGAAGGGAGGAGAAAGAACGGATCAATGTCAATTTAGTATAAATCTAATTTTAAGCACCATCCAACTCCCTCTCCTTTGGAGAGGGTTGGGGAGAGGCTTTCTACTCATTCAGCAAAGCCATTACTTCCGAATACATTTGCTCGTTGGTATAGCCATCCAAATCGATAGATTTTGAGCGGCAGAAAGCCACGCAGGTTCCGCAACCCTGGCACAATCCAGGGTTTACCTTGGCTACTTTCTTAATCACATTGCCTTTGCGGTCTTTGATTTCTTCTTCGCCAATGGCGCTGTACGGACAAGCGGTGGCGCACATAAAACAGCCTACGCAGGTTGAATACAATGGCGGAGCCGAACGGTTAACCACGGCCACGACCGGTTCGCGGCTAAGCTCGTTTTGCGAAAACAAAATTGCCACTTTTGCTGCAGCGCCGGATGCAGCAGCAACTGTTTCCGGAATATCTTTAGGCGCCTGACAAGCACCGGCCAAATAAATTCCGGCAGTATTGGTTTCAACCGGTTTCAATTTCGGGTGCGCTTCAGAGAAGAAATTGTAGGCATCGTACGAAATGTGCATTTTTTGAGCCAGTTCTTCCGAGCCCGGATTGGCAACACCTGCCGATGCCAGTACAACCATATCGACTTCAATCTCTACCGGCTTGGCATTCAAAAGGGTATCAACACCTTTGACGATCAGCTTGCCGTTTTCTTCATATACTTTCGATACACGGCCACGCAGGTAGTTAACCTTATCTTCAACAATGGCGCGCCGTGTAAATTCATCGTAATTCTTTCCAGCAGCGCGGATGTCCATGTAGAACACGTACGATTCGCCGTGATGCACTTTGTGCTGGTACAACATGGCGTGTTTGGCCGTGTACATGCAGCAAATTTTAGAGCAATATGGTTTTCCTTTCGCAGGATCGCGTGACCCGGCACAGGCAATAAACACAATCTTCTCCGGAATTTTACCATCCGACGGACGACGAATTTCGCCCAATGTTGGCCCCGAAGCCGATGCCAGACGCTCAAACTGCAATCCGGTAATCACATCGGGATATTTTCCGTAGCCATACTCCGGGAATTCACTTGTAGTCATAATATTGAATCCGGTAGCTACAACCACCGCGCCTACTTCCAGTTCAACAAGTTCATCTTCCTGATCGAATCGAATGGCACCGGTTGGACAAACTTTTTCGCAAACCTTGCATTTGCCTTTTAGGTAATATTGGCAATTCAATTTATCGATGACAGGTTTATTTGGAACAGCCTGCGGAAACGGCACATAAATAGCCGTGCGGAATCCCAGACCTTCGTTGAATTCGCTTGGTATTTTTTTTGTCGGACATTTCGTAGTGCAAAGTCCGCAGCCCGTACACAATTTTTCATCAATGCTTTTTGCTTTTTTGCGAATCGTAGCCTTGAAGTTCCCAATAAAACCATCCAGTTTTTCCAGTTCAGCATAAGTCATCAGAGTAATGTTAGGATGCTGGGCAACTTCAACCATTCGTGGAGTGAGAATACATTGTGAGCAGTCGAGCGTTGGGAAAGTTTCTGAAAGCTGCGACATGTGTCCGCCAATCGACGGTTCTTTTTCAACCAAAACTACCTGGTGTCCTGCGTTGGCAATGTCCAGACTCGCTTGAATACCGGCAATTCCGCCACCAATCACGAGCGCCTTTTTAGTTACTGGTACTTTAATGGTTGAAAGTGGCTTGTTATGTTTTACTTTTTCAACCAGCGTACGGACAATATCAATGGCTTTTTGAGTTGTAGCATCGCTTTTATCGTGCACCCACGAACAATGTTCACGCAGATTGGCCATTTCACAAAGGTATGGGTTCAGTCCGGCTTCGGAACAAGCTTTTCTGAAAGTTGGTTCGTGCATACGAGGTGAACAGGCAGCCACCACTACGCCATCCAGCCCTTTTTCTTTAATCATCTGCTTAATAATAGTCTGCCCTGGATCCGAACACATGTATTTATAATCGGTACTATAGGCAACTCCTTCCAGTTTACCTGCAACTTCAGCAACTTTCCCGCAATTTACAGTTGCACTGATATTTTCACCGCAGTGACAAATAAAAACTCCTATTTTTGACATAGTTCGTTAATTTTGTGTTACTGAAAGATTTACAGGTACAAAATGCCTTTGCAAACCAGCTTGCTTCGGAGTTAATCCCATTGCTAAAGCAATGGCTTGCGTGATATAGATAACAGGGACATCTACCTTACGTTTTAGGTACGATTCGATGGCTGGCCGGCGCATATCAAGGTTCGAATGGCACATCGGGCAGGCAACAACAATGGCTTTGGCTCCACGATCAACTGCATTGCGCACTATTTTTCCTGAAAGTTCCCCGACAATCTCTGTTTTTGACACACTAAATCCGGCTCCACAACATTCAGTTTTGAAGGGCCAGTCGATGGCTTTGGCTCCCAGCTTCTGCATGATCAAATCCATGCTCATCGGATCTTCAAAACGATCAGCTTTCATTACCTTTTGCGGACGAACAAGCAAACAACCATAATAGCAAGCTACATCCTGATTCAAAGGCTTTTTAACCAATTCATCGAGCTGCGGAAGTACATATTTTTCAAGAAACTGAATAACATTCAGGATTTTAATGTTATTCTTCAGTTTAAACTGCAACTTTTCAGATACAATTGCCAGTAATGACTCATTCTCATTTAATTCGCGTTGGGTCATTACCAATCGGTTGAAACAAGCAGCACAAGGAACAACCAGTTCTTCCATTTCGGCAAGTTCGGCCAAAGCCAGGTTCCGGGCCGGAAGTGAAACCGAAAGTTCGTGGTTCAGGTTATGGGCAGCAGTAGCCCCGCAGCAATTCCAGTCGGGTATTTCTGCAAGTTCAATACCAGCAACTTTGGAAATGGCAAGTATCGATTCGTTGTACTCGCGTGATGAGCCAGTCAACGAACATCCTGGGTAAAATCCTAATTTCATGATTTTTTGTTTTTTGTCTGACCCTTAAATAAACGCGACAAGCCCTTACGGTCTTTAATCCGTTCGGGAAGTATGTGGAGTTTACCTCTGCTGAGCATTCCCGGCGCAGTAGTCATATCCTGAAGTAAGTTTCCTGAATGCAACTTATAATCCATAACAAGACCAACTTCATGCAAGCGGCCATTGCTTTCAATTGAATTGAGAAATGATTTATGGAAAGAAACAATATCTCGGGCCTCTTTATGTACTTTCCCTTCGGCCAGTGATCGCTGGCGCAGGTAATCCATCACCTTTGGAATATCAATTTCCATAGGGCAACGAGAATAACATGTCTCGCAAGTCAAACAAAGCCAAATACTTAGTGATCGAAGCAATTCGTCCTCAGAATCAGCATCACCTGATTGCAACATACGCATAATGACGCTTGGACGAATGTCCATTTTATCAGCAACCGGGCAGCCAGCCGTGCATTTACCACATTGATAACATTCAACAACATCTACTCCGGTAAATTGCCTGACATTCTGCGACAATTCATTTTTTTTCATTAAAGTCTTTTGTTAGTTAGCAATAAATACAAAAGTCTATATTACAGCAAATTACAATCAAAATAAATAACTTTTGTCATATTTGCTATTTTTCCGTGTTCGTACACGAAAGTATAGACTTAATATTTAAACAACAAACAAAGTGAACCAAAAAGTGAGGAAAGATGTTTTAAAATATTTTTTCCGTGTACGAACACGGAAAATTAAACAAATAAATCAAAAATTCAAATTCCCCTTGTTACATAAGCCGTAAAGCTAATGATTCGTCAATCATTTAACTCTTAATGAACACAATGCCAGTTCTTCAATCTGGAACTTTTGCAATTAACTGGTTTAATCAGTTTTCTTTTTTGGTGGTAGCAAGAACCATTTTAACACCAACCTTGTTACCCAATTGCAAAACATCAACCATTTTTTGGACCGCTATGCTGTTATCGCATCTTACGATGGCAAATGCTTCTTCGTTTCCTTTTTTGATTTTTCTCAATTCTGGTTCAATCTCGGAAAACTGTACTTGCTTATCATTGACATAATATCTCAGGTCTTTAGTAATCGAAATAGACGTTTTTTCATTCTGTTTATTCATCGATGGTGATTTGTCAGCTTGCGGAAGCATAAGCTTAATTGCTCCAGGAGTAATCATGGTAGACACAATCAGAAAAAACAACATCAGGAAAAACATAATATCGCTGAACGAGTTTGTGAAAACTTCGAATTCAGTTTTTTTGGAACTCCTAAAGTTCATATTATCTATTTGTTTATCAAATCAATAAAACGCACACATCTATATTCCCAATTTTGAGTTAGCTTTGTTATTCGGCTATTCAAGTAATGATAAGCCAAATAAGCCAAAATTCCAATGGTAAGCCCAACTCCCGAGGTAATGAGTTTTTCGTATAATCCGCCAGAAATCAACGAAATGCTGATGTTGTCGGCAAGTGAAATATTATAAAATATTTTAATAACCCCTGAAATTGTTCCAATAAATCCGAGCATAGGGGCAACACCAGCAATAACTCCAAGGAAATACAGGTTTCCTTCATATTTGTAAACTTCAAGTTTTCCTTCAAGCTCCATTTGATCGTGAATATCACGAATCGGACGCCCAAGATTCTGCAAGCCTTTCGAAATCAAACGAGTTTCGGATGTATTTGTCTTTTCGCAAAGTGATATGGCATTGTCAATCTTACCAGAACCAATTAATTCGTTTAACCTGTCGTAAAAATTATCATCCAGCTTTTTTTCTTTTCTGATGTAGAAAAAACGATCGAAAAAAATGAAAACAGCAATGATGGAAAGAAGGAACAAAGGAACCATCAACCATCCTCCTTTCATAATCAGGTCGATAAACGACACTTCAGACACAGTCTCTAATAAAAATATCATCGAACGAAATATTTAGTTGTTATTAAATTAATTACTGTATATAACGGATTAAAAACAAGCTTGGTATAAAAGAGTAAGTTGTTTTTGTTTATTAATTTATACTTTTTCTGATTGGAAGACAAGATACCAAAATTGTAGGTCTTGCAAACCGAATTGTTAAGGAAAATATTCTCATACTTAAAAATTGGGGTGGCTAATGGCGAATAATTTGTTGTTCTAGTATAAGAATACGAATTCTCAAATAATTGAAAAGACAAGTAATTCGTTAAATATGAATCTATTTCATGTAGTTTTTCAGTCATTGTTCAACACAATTCCCAAGAGAATTTAACCTTTATTATTTAAATTTTTATTGACAAAAACAGTACCAATTTTTAGCTTTTCCCCTTGGGTTAGATTAAAACTGCCAAATATCGCCAATTAATTTGTATTAAAAAAGTAGAAAAATTTCTGTTGTTAAATATAAAATTGAGTTCTATATATATTAGTCTTTGGTTATAAGTTACTTAAATCTTACTTCGCAGGTAAGTAACCGTCCTGGTGTTATTAATTTATAAAAACTTCGAACAAATGTTGTAAAATTTCAAAAAATCATTTTCACAACCAATTTTATTACTCAATTTTGTACCATCAAAAAACAATCAAACTTAATTGCAATGACCAGAAAATTATTAATACGAGATGTGACAATGCGAGATGGACAACAGTCACTTTTCGCTACCAGAATGAAGCAAGCCCAAATTGACAGATTGCTTCCAATTTATAAAGAAGCTGGATTTTATGCCCTGGAAGTCTGGGGGGGGGCAGTTCCTGATTCTATTATGCGTTATTTAAATGAAGATCCGTGGGAACGCCTGGAAAAGATTAAAGCTGAAATTGGTAATGTTTCGCACCTTACAGCTTTGTCCCGTGGTAGAAATTTATTTGGCTATAATCCTTATCCAGAGGAAGTTATAGAGGGATTTAATCGTAATGCTGTTCAATCGGGTATTTCTATTATGCGTATTTTCGACGCTTTGAATGATACCAATAATATTAAATCGACCATTAAGTATGTAAAACAAAATGGAGGATTAGCCGATTGTGTTACTTGTTACACTGTCGATCCAAAATTCACAAAAAAAGAACGTCTCAGGGCCCGACTGAAGGGTAAACCTTTACCTAAAGCTATTTTTACGATTGATTATTTTGTGAATATGGCTAAAGAACTGGAACAAATGGGCGCTGATATGATTACTTTGAAAGACATGGCTGGTTTAATTCCACCTGTTAAAGCTGGTAGAATTATCAAAGCTTACAAGGAAAATGTTAAAATTCCAATTGACTTTCATACCCATTGTACTCCTGGATATGGATTAGCTTCAGCCATTACTGCAATAATTAATGGCGTTGATATTCTCGATACTGCTATCCTGAATTTTGCAGGAGGTCCGGCAGCTCCGTCTTTCGAACTTGTTCAAATTGTTTGTAATAAACTAGGTATTGAAACAGGGATTAACCTTGATGCGGTTGTTCGTATTAATAAAATTCTGAAAGAAATTCGGTTGGAAATGGCTGATATTGATAGTTACAAAATTTATCCGATTGAATTTGATATTACTAAAGATACTTTGCCTACAGATATTGATAAGTATATTGATGATGCAATTGAATATGCAAAAACAAATGATGAAGAGAATCTGATGGATGTATGTGGTAAAGTAGAAAAGTACTTTAATTTTCCTGATCCGGATGAAAAAGTGAAATTTGCAGAAGTTCCAGGAGGTATGTATACCAATATGTTGGCTCAGTTAAAACAGTTAAAACAGGAAGAATTGTTGCCACATGTTTTAGAAGTAATCCCAACTGTTCGTTTGGCGGCTGGTTGTCCTCCACTGGTAACACCAACCAGCCAGATTGTTGGCGCCCAGGCTGTAAACTGCGTTATCGACGAAAAAAACGGAAAACCTTTCTATAGCAACAACTCTATTCAATTCGTAAATCTGGTTAGAGGCACTTATGGAAAAACTCCAACGCCAGTCGATCCTGATTTCCGTGAAAAAATTGCTGGTACAAGAGAAGAAATTCCTTACAATACAGCCAACTACAAAAAGCAGGACAATCCTTCATTTCCGCAATATGGCGAGGGTGTAAAATTGGCCATGAACGAAAAAGAGGAATTACTTTTGGAATTGTTCCCGAATGTTGCTAACAAATTCCTTCACGATAAGGTTGAACGTATTTATGGCGAAAAAATAAAAGCTGAAGAACAGAAAAAAATAGACGCTTTTGACGCAGAACGTCAAAAATACTTATCGCTTTCTGACGAAGAAAAAGAAGCCAGATTGGTTGAAGGCTTATACCACTGGAACTGCTAAAAACCATTTCCATATAAAACGGGCATTGCTAAAATTTAAGCGATGCCCGTTTTCTTTATCAATTAATCGGTGAACGTTATTCTTTCTTCTTTTTATACTTCCATATCAGGTAGGCTACAAAAATAGCTCCGAGTCCAAGTAATATGTACGAAAGTTCGTGCATATATTTCATTAGCAAATCTTGCTGAGAATACAGATAATAACTCAATGAAGCCAGAATAATATGCCAGATAGTTGAACCTAGGGCTGTGTAAAGAATAAACTGTTTGACATCCATCTTAGCGAGGCCTGCCGGTATCGAAATCAAATGTCGAATTCCGGGTATCAGCCTTCCTATAAATGTTGAACTTCTACCATGTCTGTTAAAGTAAGCCTCTGCATGTTCAATTTTTGCCTGGTTCAGGAAAAACAATTTTCCTGCTTTGGATTCAGCAAAACTATAAACAATCACGCGGCCTAACCAGCGAGCCATTATATAATTAAACATTGCCCCGATAATTGCCCCTAGTGTAGCAAACAAAACAACCAGGTAAATATTTAAATCTCCGGTTTTTAAAGCATACCAAATCGCTGGTGGTATTACAATTTCAGAAGGTAGGGGAACAAATGAACTTTCTATAGCCATTAGTAAAATAATGGTGAAATAATTCATGTGACTCATATACCATTCGGCTAATGTTTGGAAAAATTCGAGCATAAGATTTAATTTATGATGTAACCAAAGACAGTTGAAAAATAGTAGAACAAAAATAAAAGGCTTTCTTAGTTTTACAAGAAAGCCTTTCAATCAGATTTAATTTCTTATTTAGTTTTCTTTTCGATCCACTTTTTTGCATTCACAAAGGCTTCGATCCACGGCGCCACTTCATCGAATTTGCGTTCCTGAGGATAATATGGCCAGTGATAAGGTTTGAAAGCACGTTCGAGATGTGGCATCATCACCAGGTGACGGCCATCTTCAGAGCAAAGCCCTGCTGTGTGATAGTCGGAACCATTTGGGTTGCCAGGATATCCGGTATTGCTATATTTCATCGGGATGCAATAAGCTGATTCTTCCTGTGGAAGACTGAATTTTCCTTCACCGTGAGCTACCCAAACGCCCAATTTCATTCCTGAAAGCGATTTCAGCATGACTGAATTATTTGGAAGAACATCGACATTCAGGAAGATAGATTCAAACTTGTGCGATTCGTTGTGCAACATTTTTGGCTGTGCAGGTCTTCCCGGATAAACCAAGCCCAGTTCAACCATCAATTGGCAACCATTGCAAACGCCCAAACTCAAAGTGTCTTCGCGTTTGTAGAAATTATCGAGCGCTTGTTTTGCTTTCTCGTTGTATTTGAAAGCGCCGGCCCATCCTTTTGCCGAGCCCATAACGTCGGAATTGGAGAAACCGCCTACAAACACAATCATGTTCACATCTTCCAGCGTTTCACGGCCCGAAATCAGGTCGGTCATGTGCACGTCTTTCACGTCCATTCCGGCCAGGTACATGGCATAAGCCATTTCGCGGTCACCATTCACACCTTTTTCACGAATAATAGCAGCTTTCACTCCGCTTGGCGTGCGGCGTTTCAGGTCGATGCCCAAATCGGACGCTTTGCCGGTGAACCCTTTGAAATCGTATTTCAGTTCGTTCTTTTTATAATTGCTATAGCGTTCGAGCGCCTTTTTCTCACCCGATTGTTTGCGGTCGAGCAGGTATGAAGTTTTGAACCATAAATCGCGCAGTGAATTCAAGTCGAAATCGAATGAATCGGCACCGTTTTTCACAATGAATTCACGTTTTTCGGCCGGCGTGCCAATATTAACGACATTAATTCCGGCAACATTCATTTTTGCTTCGAAAGCAGCAGAATCGGCTACCTGAACAACTACGCCCGGATTTTCGCTGAACAATGCTTTCACGCTGTCAGTTTCGCCCAAGCCAGTCAAATCAAGATTCAATCCTGAATGATTGTCGCCAAAACACATTTCGAGCAAAGTGGTGATCAAACCTCCGGAAGCAATATCGTGTCCGGCCAGAATCAGGTTGGCGTCAATGCAATCCTGAAGCGTATTGAAGGTTTTCACAAAGTAAGCTGGGTCAGCAACCGTAGGAGCCAAATTCCCCAATTTATTGATGATTTGTGAGAATGCGCTTCCACCTAAACGACGCTCCATTCCTGAGAAATCGACCAGGTAAATGGCCGAATTTTCAGCATTAACAAGAACCGGTTCAACCACTTTTTTTACATCCGAAACTTCTCCAGATGCCGAAATGATCACCGTTCCGGGCGCGTAAACTACACCGTCTTTGTATTTCTGGGTCATCGACATGGAGTCTTTTCCTGTCGGAATATTAATTCCCAAAGCGATGGCGAAATCGCTGGCGGCTTTAACAGCTTTGTAAATACGGGCATTTTCTCCGGCATTTTTGGCGGGCCACATCCAGTTGGCGCTCAGCGAAACACCTTTCATTCGGTCGGTCAGCGGAGCAAAAACGATGTTGGTGAGTGATTCGGCAATCGAAAGCACCGAACCGGCTTCAGCATTAACCAAGGCAGCTACAGGTGCATGACCAATGGTTGTTGCAAATCCATATTCGCCTTGATAATCGAGAGTAATAACACCCACATTATTTAAAGGAAGCTGTAATTCACCGGCACTCTGCTGTTTGGCAATGCGTCCGGTTACCGAGCGGTCAACTTTGTTGGTGAGCCAGTCTTTACAAGCCACACTTTCCAGTTGAAGCACATCTTCCAGGTATGTTTCTATTTTAGCCTGATCGTATTCCAGTTCTGCAAATTTTTCGGCAATCGTGGTGTCGGTCAAAACCGTTTTTGGCGGTTTACCAAACATGTATGATAATTGCCAGTCGATTGGCTTTTCGCCGGTTTTCGAGTTTTCGAAAGTAAACTGCATGTCGCCGGTCGCCTCGCCAATAACATACATTGGGGCCCGTTCACGGTCAGCAATACGCTGTAACAGTGGCACATCTTTTTCGTGCATCACCAGTCCCATGCGCTCCTGCGACTCGTTTCCAATGATTTCCTTCTGAGAAAGTGTCGGGTCGCCAACGGGCAATTTCGAAGTGTCAATTTTGCCACCCGTTGCTTCAACCAATTCCGATAAGCAGTTTAAGTGACCGCCTGCGCCATGGTCGTGCACCGTGATAATTGGGTTATCGGTTGATTCGCTCAAAGCGCGGATGGCATTGTAAACACGTTTCTGCATTTCGGGATTGGCGCGCTGAACAGCGTTCAACTCGATGGCATTTTCGAATTCACCTGTAGCCACCGACGAAACAGCTCCACCGCCCATTCCGATGCGGTAATTATCGCCACCTAAAAGCACCACTTTGTCGCCTTTAGTCGGCTCGTCTTTCAGGCTATCTTTTTTAGCGCCAAAACCGATACCGCCAGCCAACATGATTACTTTATCGAATCCCCATTTCTTATTATTTTCGAAATGCTCAAAGGTTAATACTGATCCTGTAATCAGCGGCTGACCAAACTTATTTCCGAAATCGCTGGCACCATTCGACGCTTTGATCAGGATTTCTTCAGGAGTCTGGTACAACCAATCGCGTTCAGGAATTGCATTTTCCCACCGAGCCCCTCCAAACCTCCCCGAAGGAGAGGCTTCAAAACCTGCTTCTTCAACTGGGTTTTCGGCAACCTGGTTGTTTAAGTCCCCCTTTGGGGGATTTAGGGGGCTTGCATTTTTATTTCTTGGGTATGAAGTCATGTAAACGGCAGTTCCGGCAATTGGCAAACTTCCCTTTCCACCGGCAATGCGGTCGCGGATTTCACCTCCGGTACCGGTTGCAGCACCATTAAAAGGCTCAACAGTTGTTGGAAAATTGTGTGTTTCAGCTTTCAGGGAAAGAACAGTTTCCAGATCAGTCACCTCGAAAAAGTCGGGCTTGTCCTGCGTTTTTGGTGCGAACTGTTCAACAACCGGACCTTGAACAAACGAACAATTGTCTTTGTACGCCGAAATAATTTTATTGTGATTAGTTTGCGAAGTTTTTTTAATCATTTGGAAAAGCGAAAACTCTTGCTCTACACCATCAATCACGAAAGTTCCGTTAAAAATTTTGTGGCGGCAGTGCTCTGAGTTTACTTGTGAAAAACCGAATACTTCACCATCAGTTAGTTTTCGTCCCAGTTTTTCAGAAACCGAATTCAGGTAACTGATTTCCTCTTCACTCAAAGCCAACCCTTCCTGTTCATTGTAGGCGGCAATATCTTCAATTTCAAGAATTGGGTCTGGTTTTTTATCGATGGTAAAAATATGCTGATCAAGATTGTGGTACAGCGCTTTCAGCATCGGGTCGAATCCTGCGTCAGGAGTAGCGACTTCAATATATTCTTCAATTCGTAGAATACCTGAAATACCCATGTTTTGAGTGATTTCTACAGCATTGGTACTCCAGGGTGTAAGCATCTCTTTACGAGGGCCAACAAACCATCCGTTTAAAACTTCGGCGTCGAGCTTTTCAGCTTCACCAAACAGCCAAATCAGTTTTGCGATGTTCTCCTGACTTAGTTTGTCAATTGAATTTAAAGCAATTAAAGTGTTTTGCGGAGTTTTAAAGAAAAGAATCATTTCCTAATATTTTGGGATAAGTTTTACAAAACCAGCCTGTTTTTATGAATGCCACAAAGATAAATATTTCAGTTTGATACCCGAGAAAAAAGAAAATAACAGATCAGTGTTAACAATTGGGTAAAACGAATTTTCTGGTAGAAACAGTTGAAATGAATTGGGAAGATTTCTTTCAATAATCATATTCAAGTATCTATATGTTTGCTTGTGTGTCAATATTTTTTACGATTCTTAACAAAAATTTCACATTCACCTAAAATTATCTAGATACATTTTAAATAGGATTTTAGTCAAGTTTGAAAGAGAATTTAATCTCTATATTTGCCGCCGTCAAAAAAAATGCAACACATTAAAAATCACTTTATAATGAAGCAAATAAAATACGTCTCTCCAGAAGAAGCAGTTAAAGTTATCAAATCGGGCGACAGGGTTCACCTTAGTTCTGTTGCAGTTACACCACATACCTTAATCAAACCGATGGTTGAGCGTGGACGCAACGGCGAACTTTATGATGTTAAAATTCAACATATTCATATTGAAGGACCTGTTGAATATGCTAATCCTGAATTTGAAGGAATTTTCGTAAGCGAGCAATTTTTTGTTGCTGGCAATATGCGTAAGCAAACGCAGGCAGGATATGCCGATTACATTCCCGTTTTCCTGAGCGAAACTCAAAAACTGATTCGTGATGGTTACCTGAAAGTAAATGTTGCTATGGTTATGGTTTCTCCTCCTGACAAGCATGGTTTTGTTTCGCTTGGAACATCTGTTGACGCAACATTGGCTGCAATTGAAACTGCGGATGTGGTTATTGCAGCAGTTAACCCCAATGTACCACGTTGCTGGGGCGATGCGATGATTAGCACTGATATGATCGATATCTTTGTTGAAGATGATATTCCATTGTACGCTCATGGTGTAGCTCCGCTTACTGATATTGAAATACAATTAGGTAAAAATGTTGCCGCACTGATTGAAGATGGCGCTTGTTTGCAGATGGGTATTGGCGGTATTCCAAACGCAGTTCTGGCTCAGTTAGGAAACCACAAAGACCTTGGTGTGCATACCGAGATGTTCTCCGACGGCATCTTGCCATTGGTTGAAAAAGGAATTGTTACCGGGAAATACAAGAATATCGAAAAAGGGAAAATGGTTGCTTCGTTCCTGATGGGGACAAAAGCCGTTTACGACTTTGTTGATGATAACCCAATGGTTGCCATGATGGATGTTGGTCATACCAATAATGTTGCAGTTATTCGCAAACTCGACAAAGTGACTGCCATCAATTCGGCTTTGGCTATCGATTTAACTGGTCAGGTATGTGCTGATTCAATCGGAACCAAACATTATTCAGGTGTTGGTGGTCAGATTGACTTTATTCGTGGTGCTGGTCACTCAAAAGGTGGTAAACCAATTATTGCCATTCCTTCTGTAACTAATAAAGGAGTTTCTAAAATTAGTCCTACATTACTGGAAGGTTCTGGGGTTGTAAGTACCCGTTCGAATATGCACTGGGTAGTAACCGAATATGGCGCTGTTAATTTATATGGAAAAACCTTGCAGGAGCGTGCTAAATTGTTGATTTCAATTGCACATCCCGATCACAGAGAAGCTTTGGATAAAGCTTCTTTTGAACGCTATGGATCACATTTCCATTTTATTAAAGATAGTAGTAGACTCTAAACAAAATAGTAAGGAAAGGCAGGCAAAAAATCTGCCTTTTCTTTTTTCTCTCAATTTGTTTTAAAGTTTTATCGCTTTAAAAAATAATTTAATCTTGAATATTTAGTACGATTTACTGTTGAAGAACACACGGTTCAAAATTCGAATAATTGAGCAATTGGTTTAAAAAGATAGAATGTAAACGTACTTTTGCAGCCTGAAAAAATACTTATTTAATAATTCTTTTAATAAACACTTACACACATGGAAATATCACATATTGAACACATTGGCATTGCTGTTGCCAATCTTGAGGAAGCAATTCCATATTGGGAAAACATTTTGGGACTGAAATGTTATTCTATTGAAGAAGTTGTTGATCAGAAGGTTAAAACTGCTTTTTTCAAAGTAGGCCAAACAAAGATCGAATTGCTTGAATCAACTGATCCTGAAGGGCCTATTGGCAAGTTTATAGAGAAAAAGGGTCCTGGAGTACATCATCTTGCTTTTGCCGTTGAAAATGTAAACGAAGCTTTAACTGATGTTGCTTCAAAAGGTGTTCAGCTTATTGATAAAACAAGCCGTAAAGGAGCTGAAGGGCTAAATATTGGGTTCCTTCATCCGAAATCAACACTCGGCGTATTAACAGAACTCTGTTCTGATAAATAAATGAATAATCAATAGATTACAACCTATGAATAATCAGGATAAAATAAAACAATTGATAGATCTTCGGGCGGAAGCAAAGCTTGGAGGAGGTGCAAAGAGAGTTGATGCTCAACATGCTAAAAATAAGCTTACTGCCCGTGAACGTATTGATGCATTACTTGACGAGGGAAGTTTTGAAGAATACGATATGTTCGTAACCCACCGTTGTGATAATTTTGGTATGGAAAAGACCAAATTTATGGGCGATGGAGTTGTTACAGGACAAGGAACGATTGATGGTCGTATCGTATTTATTTACGCTCAGGACTTCACAGTTTTTGGTGGGTCACTTTCTGAAACTTATGCAATGAAGATTTGTAAAGTAATGGATATGGCCATGAAAGTTGGAGCCCCGATCATTGGTATTAATGACTCTGGTGGTGCTCGTATTCAGGAAGGTGTTACTGCTTTGGCAGGTTATGCTGAAATTTTCCAGCGTAATATCTTAGCCTCGGGAGTTGTGCCACAAATTTCTGCCATTTTTGGTCCATGCGCAGGTGGTGCTGTTTATTCACCGGCATTGACTGACTTTATTATGATGAGCAAAAACACAAGTTACATGTTTGTAACAGGTCCAAAGGTTGTGAAAACAGTAACTGGTGAAATTGTTACCGACGAACAATTGGGTGGAGCCTCGGTTCATGGTTCAAAATCAGGTGTTTCTCATTTTATTGCCGATGACGAACAGGAAGGTGTATTGTTGATACGTAAGCTTTTAAGCTATTTACCACAAAATAACCTCGAAGATCCGGCTTTAGTACATTGTACTGATCCAATAAATAGGCTTGACGATTCATTAAATTCTATTATTCCAGACAATCCCAATAAACCGTATGATGTAAAGAATGTGATAAATTCGATAGTTGATAACAGCGAATTTTTTGAAGTTCATCGTCATTATGCTCAGAATATTGTTGTTGGATTTGCCCGCTTTGATGGAGTATCGGTTGGTATAGTTGCTAATCAACCCAATTACCTTGCTGGAGTACTTGATATCAACGCTTCGCGTAAAGCTGCCCGTTTTGTACGTTTTTGCGATGCTTTCAATATTCCGCTTGTAACGTTGGTTGATGTTCCGGGATTTTTGCCTGGTACAACGCAGGAATATGGTGGTATCATTTCGCATGGTGCAAAATTGCTTTATGCTTATGGTGAAGCCACTGTTCCAAAAGTTACAATAATCCTTCGTAAAGCTTATGGTGGTGCATATTGTGTTATGAGTTCGAAGCATTTGCGTGGCGACATAAACTATTCATGGCCAACCGGCGAAATTGCCGTTATGGGACCGAAAGGCGCAATTGAGGTATTGCAAAGTAAAAAGCTTGCAGCAATTGAAAATGAAGCTGAACGTAGCGAATTTCTTAATAAAGCCGAAACTGATTACAAAGATAAATTTGCTAATCCATACAATGCAGCGCGTTACGGATATATCGACGATGTTATCGAACCTCGAAACACCCGATTCCGCATTATCAGAGCATTACAAGGTTTAGCTACTAAAAAAGTGCTTAATCCACCAAAAAAACACTCTAATCTTCCATTATAATTATGAAGCTACTTTTTGTCTTTTTACAATTCGGAGCTAGTACAACTGAACCATTGTCGAGTGCTCAATTCTTTGGGTTCTGGGGTGTTGTTCTCTTGTTAGTTGTTCTTTTTATCGTCTTTTATATTCGCACAAACAAGCTTGTTGCTGAAAAACAACAAGCGAGTGGCGTAAATATCGATGAGCGAAATTCTACTAACGAAAATGATGTAGAAGAAGAAACTGCAGCTGCAATCGCTTTAGCCATTCACATGTATAAAACTGACTTGCATGATAAAGAAAGTTTCACTATTACCTTAAAAAAAGTATCCAGGATTTATTCGCCCTGGAGTTCAAAGATTTACACATTAAGACAAAATCCCAGATAAAATAAACATGAAAAAGTTCTCATTCACCATAAATGGCAACTCTTACGATTGTGAAATAAAAAACGTAGAGGATAATATGGCCGAAGTTGAAGTTAATGGAGTTTCCTATTCTGTAGAATTCGACAGAGTTTTGGAAACGACAAAAACTCCTAAATTAGTTCGTACTGAAGCAGTACCTTCAACCGATATTCACCGTGCTGAACAAAAAACAAGTTCTCCGGCAGGACCCAAAGGATCTGGATTTATTAAGTCTCCACTTCCTGGGACAATCGTTAATCTGAGTATTAGTGTCGGCGACAATGTTCGGGCAGGCGACAAATTACTTACTCTTGAAGCTATGAAAATGGAAAACATTATCAATTCGGATAAGAGTGGTAAAATAGTCAAAATCAACTACAAAGAAGGTGATACTGTGATGGAAGGTGATATTTTAATTGAGATTGGATAATTAATTTAAACACCTAAGATTATGCAGATCATTTATAACATAGCTTTGATTTACGGATTAACTTTTGTGATTGGATTTTTTGTGTCGACAGTTATTTGGATATTGTTTAACTCGATGACAAGTAAAAACTCCAATAGACTTACAACTCTTCGCGAATCATATAGCGAAATGAAGAGACTGAAATTTAAAAACGCTAAATCGGCGAAGTAAATAACATTGAAGAAACAAAATTAAAATGGAAATATTTTATAAACTCTTTCAAGGTTTTTCGACCTTAGCGTTGTCTGAACCAGCTATTGCATTTACCCGTATTGGTCTTATTTTTTTGGGATTATTACTGGTTTATTTAGGGCGAAAAGGAATATTGGAGCCTCTGTTGATGATTCCAATGGGATTAGGAATGGCAACGATCAACGCAAGTATTATTTTCTTACCTGGTGGAACAGCCCAAGGAAACTTATTCGTTGATCCTTTAGTAACAGATATTAATCAATTGCTTGATATTTTGCAGATTAATTTCTTGCAACCTATTTACACCTATATGTTTAGCAATGGTTTAATTGCATGTTTCATTTTCATGGGTATCGGCTCAATGATTGATATTGGTTATATTTTGCAACGTCCATTTTCGAGCATGTTGCTGGCTTTGTTTGCAGAACTTGGAACTTTTGCTACCTTGCCTATTGCCATGGCAATGGGGCTTGACTTAAAGGAATCGGCCTCTATTTCGATGGTTGGTGGAGCTGATGGTCCAATGGTATTATATACCTCGCTTGTACTCTCCAAACATTTGTTTGTGCCAATTACCGTTGTCGCATACCTCTATCTGGGATTAACCTACGGTGGTTATCCGTACCTTATTAGGTTATTAGTACCCAAAAGGTTAAGAGCAATTAAAGTAGAACACACGAAACCAGCGAAACCGGTTTCTCAGGGAATGAAATTAGGGTTGGCTGTTATTCTTTGTGTTATACTTTGCTTCTTGTTCCCTGTTGCATCTCCATTGTTCTTTTCTTTGTTCATAGGTATTGCAATTCGTGAATCAGGGTTAACTCATATCCAGAATTTTATTGAGGGTCCGTTGTTGTATGGCTCTACTTTTTTACTTGGCATTCTTTTAGGTATTCTTTGTGAAGCCCATTTACTTTTAAATCCAAAAATATTGGTATTACTTGTTCTTGGTATAATAGCTTTATTCATATCGGGTGTAGGTGGTATTATTGGCGGATACGTGATGTTTTTTATCAAGAAAGGAAATTTCAATCCAGCCATCGGTATTGCTGGGGTAAGTTGTGTTCCAAGTACTGCTAAAGTGGTTCAGAAAGAAGTGAGTAAAGTAAATCCCAATGCTATTGTTTTACCTGAAGCTTTAGGCGCTAATATCATGGGAGTAATTACCACAGCTATTATTACAGGTTTATTTGTTACACTTATACCACTTATTAAGTAACCGGGTTGGTAATATATTTAAAAGCGGTGAACCTACTTTGAAAGGTTCACCGCTTTTTTTATATTGTTCCCCTGAGCAACCTTAATATTTATTAACGGTTGCTCACAAATCCTTTAACTTCATTTAATAATTAATTTTCCTAACTTCCGATTTGTGACCCTATATTTGTAGTACATTTTTTTTCATAAGTTTAGGTTTAGTTAGGTTAGTTAGTTTAAGAGAGAAAAGGTAGGACAGAGGTTCTACCTTTTTAATTTATATTTTAATTTATTTTTTGTATACGCCTGTAGTTTTTTTGTTTGGCGTGCCTTAAGATTTAATTAACATTGAGAAAACAATTCCTTCAATTTCTTTTAATGATTATTTTCCATTGCAATCGATTTCACTCCCTATATTTGTAATACATTTTTTTTCATAAGTTTAGGTTTAGTTAGGTTAGTTAGTTTAAGAGAGGAAAGGTAGGACAGAGGTTCTACCTTTTTTATTTTTTTAAATTGACGTGAGGTTTACTTCACCGTTTTTACCTGAAAAGTTTTCTGGTTCCAAGCTTCGAACTTGTTCTGTGTTAGAAATACTATTTCTTTTTTATCAGCATCTTTAAACCATATAATTGAAGAATCAAGCGGATCGTTGTTGACTTTTACTCCACCAATTACGGTAATTTGGACCAAAGTTCCGTTGTAAACTTCAAAATAGAACGGTTTAATATTCGATTGATCTGGTACATTTAGTTGTGCAGGTGGTAAAACAACTTTTGCTGCAGTTTCTTCATATAAGAACCTTGAAACATTGCTGGTTATAGTATCCATCCAGTTATTTAATGTATTGTATGTTGCTAATTCCGGTTCGTGCCCCATTCCTGATAGCGAAACTAACTTATTTCTGATATTTAACGCCTGCAATCGGTCGTGAATTGGTTTCGAACCAAACATTTTATCCATAACCAAACGATTAATCATAAGTGAATTTCTAAATGGATAATCGTTTTCGAAGGGGACAATATCATCAGCTGTTCCGTGAATTGACAGTACGGATATTTGTTCATCAGGGTCGATAATATTAAGGTCAGAAACTGCGCCCCACATATTGATTACTGCTTTAATAGTAAAAGTTTCGTTATATTTATTTCCCGATTCTTCTATTTTCCCAACCAAACCATCTTTAGCAGCTTGAATAATTCTTGGCGGACGTTCATCATTTTTCATAAACGCAGTATTCAATGAGGCAACAGCTCCGGCACTTGTTCCGCCTATATAAACCTGATTGGGATCAATCCCAAGTCCTTTTGCATTATGAGACAGGAATCGTAGGGCTGCATTTGCATCCTGAATGGCCCGATAAGCGCTCATCTCTATATCCGAAGGTGTTGGCTTAAATCCGAGGCGGTAGTCGATTGAAGCGACCAGATAACCGCGTTTTGCGAGGGTAGTAGCTAGTGTTTTTTCGCAAACCGATTCTTTGGCTCCAATATAAAAGGCGCCTCCATGTATGAGCATGACCAAGGGTCGATTTTTAAAAATGTCGGTTTTCGGATAATACACATCAAGTTTTAAATCGAGTAATTTTGGATTATCAAACGATTTGATTAACCCCTTGCTTAACGTAGTAATGTAAGGTTCGTCTGAATATGGAGAGTTTGTCCAGTATCCTCTGGCTTTTCCATAAAGCAGATCGCTTTTGATAACAACATCAGGAAAGACTTCATCCTGGTATCTCTTTGTAGGCGAAACCTGTATTTCTTGTCTCCTGGTAAAAGTGAGATCAACTTTTGGCCGCCAAAAGAAAAAGTGGCGTTTCCCATTGAGCAAAATCAGTTTCCCTTCAAATCCACTTTCAGTAAATTTCGATGTTTTCATTTTGCCAACGTACAGGTCCGATTGGAAAATTGGCTTCAACCCTGCTAATTGCAGCGAAAAACCATGTGTTTCTTCTAATGCTTTACCCCTGTTCTTAACAAAAAAGCCTTTTACAAGTGCAGAGTCTGATTTGTCGGCTGTCAAAATCAATTGATCATTTCCAATATTCCCATCATAAATTCCTTTTCGGGGAATATTGGACTGAGCAGCTGTGAAAAGCGCCAAATACAAAAAAATGAAAACGAGAAATAGTCTATGTATTGATTCCATTGTTTTTTTATTTTATTCGGATAACATCAGTAGAAAAACGCTAAAAGTTGCTGTGATAATATGTTTTTAATTTTATAAAGTTCTTGATACAAAATTAAAGGCTTCTTCTTCATTTTCTGCGTCAAAAATCAGATTTCAACTTAATTTGAACTAAAGGTAAATTTATTTAGAAAGGTGCTGTTTAGCAGTGTATTTTTTGACTATTATAGTTGAAGGAGTTTATCTTTGCACACCGAAAAAAAAGGCCATTCTTATAAAAATTATTCAGATATATAAATACTAATTTTCAATCAAAAGAAACATCAACTATTATGGATCATGGAATGTTAGAAAAAATGCCCTTATGGCTTTCTTTACCGTTTGTGGTAATGTTGTTAAGTATTGCTTTAGGTCCTTTATTTTTTAGTCACTGGTGGGATAAAAATAAAAATAAACTTATTGTTTCGTTGGTGCTTGGAGCACCTGTAGCGCTTATGCTGCTGTCTAATAATATGGAACATGAATTGTTTCATCAAATACTTTTCGATTATGTGCCATTCATAATTCTGTTAGGTTCGCTGTTTGTAATTACAGGTGGTATTTTGCTTGAGGGCGACATAGAGGCTAAACCTGCTGTAAATACACTGTTTTTAGCTATAGGGGGAGTACTTGCGTCGGTTATGGGAACCACCGGGGCGGCAATGCTTCTAATCCGCCCGATTATCAGAACCAATTCGGAGAGAAAATTAACAGTTCACACCATACTCTTTTTTATCGCAATTGTTGCCAACTGTGGTGGACTTTTGACCCCGCTGGGTGATCCGCCATTGTTTTTGATTTATTTACGAGGGGCCCCATTCACTTGGTTCTTAGGAATGATTAGAGAATGGGCTTTTGTATTAACTATTTTGCTTACAATCTATTATCTTGTTGATAGTTACTATTATAAAAAGGAAGAAAAATCTAGTATTGAAAGAGATAAAACAAACGTACAGCCTATAAAAATAAAAGGTAAGTTTAATTTCCTATTCCTATTAGGGGTTGTGTTTTCTGTTGCATTCCTCAATGAACAATTCATTCCAGGAATAAAAGATAATCAGTACTTTTCGTTTATCCGTGAAGCTTCTATTAGTTTATTTGCTATTCTTTCCATTTTATTTACATCTAAAAAACTACGTTTTGACGATAACAAATTCACCTGGGGACCAATTATTGAAGTTGCCTGTTTATTCCTTGGAATTTTTGTAACAATGATCCCGGCTTTAATCTACCTGAGAGAAAATGCTCAATCAATTGGAGTTAATCAACCCTGGCAATTTTATTATGCGTCAGGAACGCTGAGTTCTTTCCTCGACAATGCGCCAACAGCTGTTTCGTTCCACAACCTGGCATTAGGAATGGTTTCTATGTTTGGCGACTCGACTTTGGTCGCTGGTATTCCTGAAGTTTTATTATCAGCTATTTGTTTAGGATCTGTTATGTTTGGAGCGATGAGCTATATTGGGAATGGACCAAATTTCATGGTAAAAGCTATTGCAGAAGAAAACGGTATCCAAATGCCAAGCTTCTTTGCTTACATTTATAAATTCTCGTTAATTGTGTTACTACCAGTATATATTCTGACCCAAATATTATTTTTATAATTTAGGCAGACTGAATACATGATATTAGAGGTTTACTTTATGAAAATAAGTAAACCTCTTTTTTTATCAAAGTTTTGAGAATATTCCATTTTAAATTAAAATTCATAGTATTTTAAAATTAAATACTATAACTTTATGGAAATGACCACACGGATTGCAATTAGTTGAGAATTAGATTACCCAATAAATAACTAAACTTATGAATCGATTTATTTATTTAACTGCAATTCCTGAAGCTTTAATAGCCTCAATGTTACCGCCTAAAGACTTTGGAGAATATCTGTCAACTGGTACCAAAAAGATGAATAAAGGACAGGCAATCTTTTTTGAAGTTGATTTGTCTCAAATTGAAAACTTAATTGATGTTGAAAGTCTAAACAAAAGGTGTGTCCCAAAGTCAGATGGATCACCAAAAAGTTCGGTTTATTTGTCTGTTTATAAGGTTTTGGAATTAATTCCTTTATCCGCTCTTAAAAGTTTATATCTTACTTCGGATAATGGTTATACTCTTGAGCTGAAGAAATCACCTTATGATGAATCGGTGGAAGGAAGTGCCAAATTTCATTTATATCAGGAGCTACTTCCTGTTAACCCAATGATAGCAAGCACATTAACTCCAATTGAGTTTTTGAAAAAACTAACGAATGGATCTACTCCTATTGTGCTTCCCAAATTATTTTTTGTGGAATTACAACTTGGCGATTTAGCTTTCGACCCGCATAAAGGAACAACGGATTATTTGCCATTTACGAATATCAGACAACTTAGAGATTGTCTTGAAGTTCTTGATGATAAATACGTTAAACAAATGAAAACTGTACAACGGTTCTTTTCTGGTTCTTTACTTTATCGTACTATAGCAAAGGGGTTTTTCATTGGGGCAAAAGATGAAATTATTTATTATAAATTTCCATCTTTATCTGAGCTGGAAGAAACAGATTATGCTTTTTACCGGTCAATTTGATTGTTGGGAATAGAGGGTTTATATTCTGCTATAGCTTTCTCAAATAGTTTTATGACAAGGTTGTTCCCCCAAGAGCGACCTTGTCATGTTATATTGGTTATTATTACCGATTACCGATTTACTGCACATATTAGTTTGCTATTTTTACATCCTGAATAAATTTAGGCAGTTGGTGCATGGACGAACAATCAGAAATTATACGGGAAATTACTCCACTTACTCATGGCGAATGTCTGTTGGTGTTTGACAGGATTAAAACCAGATTTGATTTTCCAATACACTTTCATCCTGAATATGAACTTAATTTTATCTTAAATGCTCCGAATGCTGTACGACTGGTTGGTAATTACCAAGGCCTGATTGGTGGCGCTGAACTTGTTCTGGTTGGACCGAATGTAAAGCATGGTTGGACCAATGGGGCCTGTTCCAGCAAACAAATTCATGAAGTAACAATTCAATTTCACCGGGACTTATTTCAGGAAAGGTTTCTTGAACGAAACATGATGCAATCAATCCGGGAAATGCTTACCAATTCAGTTCGGGGAATTTTGTTTTCAGAACAAACGATTAATGAAGTTGCCGGGCAGATTATGGGTTTATCACAAAAAGATGGATTAGAGGCATTTCTTGATCTGTTAAAGATTTTATATCAGCTTTCTCTTTCGAAAGATCAGAAAATACTTTGTGCTGAAGTTTTAAATACTTCAGATTCTGTAACCAATGAGCAACTCAAGAAATTATTTGGTTATATTGAACTGAGATATAACGAGAAAATATTGTTTAAAGATGTGGCCCGATATTTAAATATGACGGAATCGACATTGTCGCGGCTTATAAAAAAAAGTATAGGAAAATCGTTTGTTAATTTCTTAAATGATTACCGCATTGGTTTTGCTTCCCGTTGGTTAACAGAGACTAACCAATCAGTATCGGAAGTAGCTGATCGCTGCGGATTTTACAATATCTCAAATTTTAACCGTATTTTTAAAAAATCAAAAGGTTGTACGCCTGTTGAATACCGTAAGAACTTTTCAGGAATAAAAAGGGTTAGTTAAAAATAACAGATCTATATTCAATCGAAATTAATTGTTTGTTGGGGATCAACAGGTTTTGAAGCCAAATAATCTTCAACTATTGAGTCAATCCAAGTTAAACAACGGCCACAACTGGTGCCGGCGCGGGTTATTTTTTGAATGTCGGAAGCGGAACATGCCCCTTTAACTAAAGCATTATGAATTTCTTTTTCTGTAACCATGTTACAAAGGCAGACCAAACGTTGTTTCATTCAAGAGTTAATTAGACGCAACAAATTTATTTTCAACGAACAATTTTATCGCCCTGTAGGCGTCGATAATTTGATCACGTTTCGGTAGTGTTTCGTATATTTTCTGAATGAGTTGTTTTTCACTTAATATACGGAAAGTGTATTTAAAATTCAGATCAAAAGCCATTGAAAGTATAAGTAGCCGATAATCATTCATCGACTTCATATCTTCAACTGCAGCTGTTTTGCCGGTCAAAATACTTTTAATAATTTTTTCAGAAACGTCAACCTGATTAAGCAAGTCAAGTGTTATAATAGGCTGAAGTCCGTTTTTTTCTTTAAAAAACCTGTATGAAGCCTCAAGAATATCTAATTTATCGGCATCGCGTAACAAACGGGCAAAAAGGTTTTGTTGTTCGTTATCGAGCTTACCTAGTTTAAGCTTATTGTGGTTTTCGATGGCTTTGTGGACAATTATTTGAACATCAGAAGGTAGCTTAGAATAAAATTCCATCTGTTGAACCAATTTGGCAGATAATGCCGCGTGGTTATGCTGGATATTAATAGGAGACTCTGTACCTTGAACAATTAATACGGCTTTTCCATAGTCATGAAATAGAGCGATAATTTCAGCTATATGCTTTTCTTCATCAGTTTGTAGCAAAGTTTTGGCAAGCAATGCTATATTATTTGAAACTCGCATCGAATGATTGCGAATATCATCGACCCTGGCTTGGCTTTCATGAGAATGAGACATCAAAGTCTGAAAGTTTCCTTCGAACTCAAGACGACTTTCTTTCAGTAGTTCTAATGTAACCATATCTGGAATTTATTAATCCAAATGTAACAGAATTACTCCTTAAATGTATTCAGAAATTTGCTAAAATTATTAACACAAGATGAGTGATAAATCTCCAAAGCTGTTGATAGAGCTTATTTGGTAATAAAAAAGTTTGCGTTTTTTATGTTTTTGGAAGAAAGTAGTTGATTACATTCAAGTTTTACTATTTTTGTGCTCGCAAAAATTTATTGGTCCCATAGTTCAATGGATAGAATAAAAGATTCCGGTTCTTTCGATCTGGGTTCGAATCCCGGTGGGATCACAAAAACAAAAGAATAACCAATACTCATGCGCTGAAAGGCGCAGCTGCATTGGTTATTTTGTTTCGATATTGATTTTAATAATCGATTCATCCCTAATTCATTCCGAATGGTGGTAATTTCAAATGTACGAGGAATTACCTTCAGGATTAGTTTAGCACCAAAATGACGAAAGAGCTAAAATCTTTCGGTTTTTTTTGATGTCGGTTGGCGAATATCCAAAATGTTTCTTGAATGCGTAAGAAAAATGCGAAAGGTTTTCGAAACCGGTTTCAAGGTAAACATCAACCGGCTTCTTGTCTTTTTCTTTTAGTTGATAATAAGCCAGTTCAAGGCGCTTTTGTGTCAGCCATTTCTGAGGTGTTGCTTTAAATATTTTCCTGAAGTCTCGGTTAAACGTGGCAACACTGCGCCCAGTAAGATACCCGAATTTCTCTAGTGGCAGGTTGAACATGAAGTTCTTTTCCATAAACTCGGTAAGGTTTATTTTTCCCGGTTCGGAAAAATCGGTCAATAAACCGTCAATTTCCGGATCGATATTCCGTAGGATAGCTATTGCTTCCCTGATTTTCAGGTCGGCAATATCCTCCGGAAATTTCTCCTGTACATCAAAATACGGAACCAGCGATGCCAGGCAACTTTCAAGCAACGGATGGTGGTTGAACAGCCTGATTTTACAAATGGCGGGTTTCTGCGGCCTTGTCTTTAATTCCGTATAAATATGCCTAAGCCGTTCTTTCGATAAGTGCATTGCCACCGATTTGTGAGGTAATCCGTTTACCGGATGACTGATAACAGTCGCAAGTTGGTTTCGCGGAATCAGGAAAATATCGCCCGTTTTGAACCAATTGATTTCATTGGTCAATACGATTTTAGTCTCTCCTGAAATAAGCCAAACCAGAATGTGATCTTCAAACAAAACGTCTGATTTGAACAACCTGTCGGTATGACATGAAAGCTTTAGGTTGGGAGTGATGTATTTTGTATGAAAATCCACTTGCGATGTTGTCAAATTATACGACAATGAATTGATCTTCAAAAGTAATTTAATCAGCGTTAAAAACAACGCCGGTCAATTGCTCGCTCAATGTCCAAAGTCGTTTAGCACTTTCTTTATCCAGAGAATAAGGCTGCACGCCATGAAGCGACGCCGGCTCTGCAAAATTGTGTTCAATTTGGCCAAGGTCAAGCTCTGCTATTTCGGCGTCGTTGCAATATACGCCGCCAAGCTCGTTCAATATTGGGCTTGTAGCGCACCATACTGTGGTTGCGGCACCCTGCGAAAGGTTTTTCAGTTTTCGGGCCACTTCGGGAAAAATGTTTCCATCCTTGTCGTGCGATCCCATCTGGATAAACAGTTCCATGGGCGCTTCCCTGCCTAAATCAGTCTCACCTACCGAGCCGGGATGAACCGAAAATGACCGAATGCCGTGTTGCCTGCCCCGCACATCCAACTCAACCGAAAACAAATTGTTAGCCGTTTTAGACTGGCCATATCCCAGCAAAGTCTCATATTCACGATTCTTGAAATTTGGATCTTCAAAATTAAATGGCGCAATTTGATGTCCATACGACGAAACATTCACGACACGTGCACCTTTGGCGCTTTTCAATGCAGGCCAAAGTCGGGCTGTTAACTGAAAATGTCCCAGGTGATTGGTGGATAACTGTGATTCATTGCCCCGACTGTCACGACGTAGCGGTACCCACATGATGCCCGCATTGTTAATGAGCAAATGCAACGATCGTTTCGAGGCGAGGAACTTTTCGGCAAACGAATCAATCGAATCGGGATTCATCAAATCCAGTGCTTCAATTTCAACCTGCGGAATTCCATCCAGATTTTTTCGGGCTTTTGATAAATCGCGGGCAGGTACTATAACAGTTGCCCCTGCTTTTACAAATGTTTTTACGGTTTCGAGTCCGATGCCTGCATATCCGCCGGTTACGATGGCTGTTTTACCCTTTAAGTCGATACCGTTGATAATCTCGTCGGTTGTTGATGTTGCGCTAAAACCCGAACCTATTGGTTGTTGCAACACACCCTGATAATTGTTCCTTTCCATAATTATTTTCTTTTAAGTGTATGGCAAAGATAGAGCGCAGCATTCCAAAAGGCTTTGTTCAGAATATCAACTTTACTTTGTTCAGAATATCACACCTCGATTGTCAGGAAATTTTATTCAAAAGAAATCATTAGTGACCGACAAAATTTTTTAAGATAACAGGTTGATCCAGCGAAGC
>CALGIG010000007.1 GCA_937915865.1 uncultured Prolixibacteraceae bacterium
ACCGACAGTTAAGCCTCTTACTAAATTTTGAAAACTAAAAACGGGAGATGGTCAAAGCATGTAAATGAACTTTCTTTATTCCTAAATTTGTCCAGTTACTTCAGGACACACTTGGCACTAGCGGCGTTGCAGAGGTTCATTGAGAATATTCCGAGGAGCTAGGGTAATTGGAAATTGGCAGTAGTGGTTGCTAAAATTTATTCTGAATATCCAGAGGAGCAGGGTTTCGGAGAGGTAATTACAAATTGGCAGGAGCGGCGGTGTAAAGACTTATTGAGTATATCTCTAATAGTCAGGGTTTTATTTCTCAAATAAGTTGTTTTTTATTTTGATTTTAATATCCTTGCGTTTACAAATATTCTCAAAATCGTTTAAGCAGCGAATCGCTTTTTCTTCATTTTCAAAATCTTCTAATGAGTAGTGTTTAAAAACCATTAAT
The DNA here is from genome assembly GCA_937915865.1 of uncultured Prolixibacteraceae bacterium. Classification (GTDB taxonomy): domain Bacteria; phylum Bacteroidota; class Bacteroidia; order Bacteroidales; family Prolixibacteraceae; genus Aquipluma. Next base: position 440 of record CALGIG010000007.1, read on the forward strand.
TGATTGTTTCTTTAACTTTTTCTCCATATGATTGTAAAATAAATTCAGGTTCATCCCAATCATATCCCCAGCCATCCCACATATTTTTTCCAATTACAAAAATTAATTCGCTTTTGGAATCTTCAACCAATTTAAACTTCCCAACACTTGTTTTTGCAATATTGTTGTCTTGTCTTGACTCGAAATACCCTGTGTCGTTTAATAAAAAAATTGAAAAATAAATTTGATCTTCTTGAATTATGAAGTTCTCAAAATGAAATTCATAATAATAAAGATTAAGCCAATCCCAAGACCATAAGTTTAAATACCCTTTCCCGTTACGAGGCGCAGGACTGCTAAATTTTGGATAACCACCATTATATTTAAATCCAAATTTTCCACCAATAAAGCTTATTAAATCAAGTATTCGCTTTTGATAACTGTATAAAAAACGATATGCTTTTCTGACTTCTAATAGAGTTTGACTAATATTGTTTTGCATAACTAAATAATTTGTCAATGTTGTTTGTGTTAAGTTGTATTGTAAATAAACTATCAAGCCATACTTTTCTATAAAAGCCATGCATTTCAAATCCTTTTATTAAATCTTCAAAGATGCGTTTATATGAATTTATTTGTGAATAGTTTATATCTTCAATCTTTTTTATTTCAGAGACAATTTGGTCTAACAATTTGGTCCAATTTGTTTTACAAATGACAATTTTTTTTTCATTATAAATTTTATCTTCTTCATCGAATGTAGAATTTAAACCACCTAGTTGGATAAAATATAAGTTCTTATCATCGTTATTAAATTCAATGAAGTATGATTTTATTTCATCTGTCATTTGTTGACTTCTTTGCTGGTTTTCATCATATCTTTTTGCTTCGATGATTAAATCAAAATCAATAAATCGTATAAATATATCAGGTTCAATATATCTTTCGTTTTGTTGAGTCTCATCAACACTCCATTTTGTCCAAAAAGAAAATTCTATAATTTCTCCGCAAGTTTCAGGCAATTTTTGATGATATAAAGATTTCTTCAAAATATTCCAAAATACATCACTTGGTAAATACTTTAGTAAATCAAAAACAGTAGACGATAAACTATCTTCACAAATTCTAAATGTGCCTTTATTCTTATTGAAATATGTTATCATAAAGTAGATGTCTTTTGGTTTGTTAAATCACTACCAACTAGTGTGCAAGCACTATGTTCGTTATTTTTCTTTTATATAAATCCGGACTCGGATTATTTTGACTAATTTCCAAATTTACGGCACTCCATCAATAAATCCAATATGTTCAGTTATTATTTTTGTCAAAATCAAGGAGTTTGGCTTTTGGCAGCGGAATTAGTGATCCGATGAACTCCGAGTCATCAGATCACTGCCCGGCAGACAGTTCGCAAACAAACAAGCCCCGATTCGAACATTTTCGTTCCAATCGGGGTTTGTATTAAATCTTTGTGTCTTCGTGTCTTTGTGTTTACCAACGGCTTTCTACCATATACGCACCATCAAACTATCGGGCCTCCACATTTTGTCGCCTTGCTTCACGCCAAAGGTTTTGTAGAATTCAGGAATGTTCGAAAGTGTACCAATCACGCGGTATTTGGCTGGCGAATGCTCGTCGCTTTTTACCTGGTTAGCAATGGCTTCGGGGCGCATATTTATCATCCAAGCCAGTCCAAAGCCGAGGAAGAAGCGTTCGTCGGGCGTTTTACCTGCAATCACCTCGTTGTTTTTGTACTGCTTGGTTTTCTGGAAAGCCTGGTAGCCCATCACCAATCCGCCCAGGTCAGCAATGTTTTCGCCCTGTGTCAATTCGCCGTTGATGTGCAGGCTGTCAACAGGGTTGTACTGATTGAATTGTTTGACAATCATTTTAGTTTTGGCGTAGAATTTTGTGCTGTCTTCTTTGGTCCACCAGTTTTTCAGGTTGCCTTTGTCGTCGAATTTGCTGCCCATATCGTCGAAACCGTGTGTCATTTCGTGACCAAATGTTGAGCCGCCAATAATGGAGTACAAAATGGCATCGTCGGCCATGGTGCGCTCGTAGCCGGGGACAATAATGTTGCAGGCCGGAACCACAATTTCGTTGTTCGACGGGTTGTAGTACGCATTGTAGTTTTGCGGCTGCATGCCCCATTCGGTGCGGTCAACCGGCTTACCATATTTCGAGATGTTGTAGTTCGAGAACCATTGGTTGGCGCTGATCACATTTTCGGCAAACGAAGCACGCGAAATTTTCATGCTGCTCAAATCTTTCCATTTGTCGGGATAGCCCACTTTCATAATCATGGTTTGCAGTTTTTGCAGCGCTTTTTGTTTGGTCGCATCACTCATCCAGTCGAGGTTTTTAATACGTTCGGCGTACACGTCTTTCACAGCATTGCCAATTTCGAGCAACTTTTCCTTGGTTCCGGCAGGTAAGTATTCTGTTACATAAACCTGACCAATCAATTCGCCCAGGTAACCATCGGTTTGTTCTACCACTCTTTTCCAACGCGGTTTAGGTTGTTTCACGCCGCGAAGTGTTTGCGCGTAAAAGCTGAAAACTTCTTTATAAGTATTATCGTCGAGGTACGAGGCCATTCCTCTAACGAATTTGTATTTCAGGTAGTTTTTCCAGTCGTCGATGCCAAATTTCTTCAGGTTCGTATTTAGAGCAGTAAGGTATTCGGGCTGACCAACAATCACCGAATCAACCTTGGCCAAATCGCTTTCCTTAAAGAAAACCGGCCAGTTGAAGTTGGGCATTAAGGCTGAAAGCTGACTGGCAGTGAGTTTCGTGTAGTTTTTCAACGGGTCGCGGGTATCTTCTTTTTTTCGCGAAGCCGAAGCCAGAGCCGTTTCAAGTTTCATTTGGTTTTCGGCAGCCTGTTTGGCTTTGGCAGCATCGTAGCCCATTATTTTGTACATGTTTTCGAGGTGCGCCACGAACTTTTCGCGGATCATCACCGAACGTGCATCTTTCTCGAAATAGAACTGGCGATCGGGTAAGCTTAATCCGCCCTGACTGAGGTTCACAGCGTTTTTGCTGCTGATTTTGCTATCTTGCCAAACGCCAAAATCGAACATGGGCGCTCCGGCGCTTTTATGAATAAACGCAGTTATCGTGGCCAATTGTTCCGGCGTTTTTACCTGGTCGATCTGGTCGAGGTATTTTCGAATAGGCTCAATGCCATTTTTATTCAGGCTAACGCTGTCCATTCCCGAGAAATAGAAGTCGCCAATTTTTTGTTTGTTGCTTCCTTCAGGCGATTGAGTTGCTGCACTCGATTTGCATATTTTCAGGATTTGCGCATTAATCGTATCCTGTATCACCTGAAAGATGCCTGAGCTTTGCTCGCTGGCAGCGATAGGATTGGCTTTAAACCACGCGCCATTGGCGTAATCAAAAAAGTCGTCGCCTGGTTTAATGGTAGCATCGATGTGCGTGACAAGCGGATCGGCGGTATTTGCCTGTTTTTGTGGCTGGCACGAAAGGAGAACTGCGCAGGCAGCCAGTGATAGTAAAATTTGTTTCATGGTTATGCTATTTGTTTTATGCTGAAATTTGTTGTCGATTGTCGGGTGAAATTACAAACAAGCCTATAAATGTGAATAAAAAAACCGGAAATTGTTTTTACTCAAAAACTGATGTTTTCCTAATATCGAGCTTTTTACTAGTTTTGGTTAAATAAAATCATGCGAATTGAAAATCAGGATTCCAACGAATATTAGCTTGACGAAGGTGTCAGCCATGCAACTGTTTCAGCTTATACGGTATTCAACACTGATATTTATTGGGATAGTTTTTTCGAAATCGACCTTGGCCAAATCAGAAATAGGCCAATACGAAACAATACTGTTTCTTAGCGGCGCCATCAGTTTCTTTTGGGTAAATGGATTGATTCAAGGCTTTCTCCCTAAATCAAACAACTGTTCAGGAACGAAAAAATCAAGCGATTTTTTTAACATGTTTTATCTGCTTTTGCTGTTGTCGCTTCTGGCAGTTGGTTTTGTCGCGGTTTTCGAGCATGGTATTTCTCATGTTTTACTGAAGGGCTCAGGCATATCTTATCTAAAATACCTCATATTTTATCTGCTGTTTTCTGCTCCATCAGGATTGGTGGAGTATATATACCTCGTTATGGATAAATCCAGAAAACTGATTAGGTATGGTGTTATTTCGTACTTTTTGATGTTTCTGCTTGTTGTCTTGCCTGCATGGTGGGGTTATGGATTGGAATACTGCTTAATTGGCCTGGTACTGAGTGCTGCCATTCGTTTTGTATGGCTGCTTGTTTTATTGTTGAAATATTCAATTCCTGAATTTGATTTCACCTTTATCATCAGTCACTTAAAACTTGCCAGTCCGCTTATTTTATCTATGTTTTTAAGCGGATCTGGCCAATATATCGACGGGTTTATCATCACAGGCTATTTTGATGATGCCACTTTTGCCGTTTTTCGGTTTGGTGCACGCGAGTTTCCCTTGGCATTACTTTTGGCAAATGCATTTAGCGCTTCCATGTTGCCTGGTTTTTCAGATGTTGGGCTGTTGAAAGAAAATCTGGCCGAAATAAAATATAACAGCCAGAAGCTTGCTTCCTGGTTGTTCCCTCTTTCTGCTTTACTAATGCTTGTATCTCATTGGTTGTTCCCAATTGTTTTCAATTCAGGATTTAAAGAAAGCGCTGTTATTTTCAATATTTATCTGTTGCTAATTATTAGCCGATTAGTTTTTCCACAAACCATTTTAACCGGACTGGGCCAGAACAAGGCAATTCTTTGGGCTTCGTTGCTCGAAATCTTGTTAAATGTTACATTAAGCCTTTGGTTTGTTCAGCTTTGGGGTTTGTATGGCGTTGCTTTCGGAACAGTATGTGCATATATCTTTGAGAAACTTATTTTAATGGTTTTTGTTAAGAAAATATGTGGACTTCATGTTTCGGACTACTTGAATGAGAGGCAGCATTTGCTTTATTCCCTACTTTTGCTGGCAGAATTTATTGTAATTGAGTTTTTGATTTATTAACTATGGATATTTTACTCGACGATCCGATATGCGAACAGGAGTTTCGTCAAATACTTACCCAAATACGTTTGGCAAAAAATGGTGAAACCGCCGACCTGATGAAACAACACGGCTTGGTTTATAAAATGAACTGGGGCGCATCGTTGATTCAATTGCGGTCTATTGCTTCTCAGTACCAACCTAATCATTTACTGGCGCTGAAACTTTGGAACAAACAATGGCGCGAGACTATGATTTTAGCAGCCATGCTTGATGTTCCCGATTCGGTTACTGAAGAACAAATGGATTACTGGACAAAAAGTCTGGAGTCTGCCGAAATTGCAGAAATATTAAGTACTTATCTTTGGAGCAAAACCAAATATGCTTTTATAAAGGCATTGGAATGGTGTCGTGGGAAGAAACACATTGTACGATTCACAGGACTTCATTTAATGGGAAGGCTTGCTATAACTCAGAAATCGGCTATGGATGAATTTTTTGAACCTTTTTTGGATGTTTTGTCACCTTTGGCAAAAGACCCGCAACTGAAACAGGTATTTTATCGATCGTTTATCGTGTTTGGTTCTAAAAGTGAAGAATTGAATAAACGGGCAATATCGTTTGTTAATGAATTACAATTATCTGGTTCAGAGGAAAGTAAAGCTCTTGCAGAAGCTATTCTTAACGAATTGAAAAGCGAATATATACAACAATTATTTGTTAAGAATATTTAAAGATTGTGGCACTTTGTTTATTACTGACTATTTTTGGTATAGTTTTTATGAGTGAAAATAGAAATTAAAATTTTGAAACAATGAATTTAGAAAAATCATCAAATCCTGTATTTGGAAAGAACATATTTAACCAATCGGCCATAAGCGCTGAAGATGGGGTGATGACCGTTAACGGAACTATTAACAAAACTGCACTAATGTTGCTGCTTGTAGTTTTTGCGGCATCTTTTACATGGCGTAAGTTTTTTGGCGCTTTCGATCCAGCCAATCCGGCAATGATTCCTTCTGGTGTAATGGGTTGGGCAATGGTAGGTGCAATTGGCGGGTTCATTACAGCCTTGGTCACTACTTTTAGTCCCAGGCGTTCGGCCATTACGGCTCCGGTTTATGCTGTATTCGAAGGATTATTTCTGGGAGCTATCTCAGCATTGTTCGAGGCCCGTTTCCCTGGACTTGTGATGCGCGCTGTTATGCTTACTTTCGGTGTTTTTGGTGTGATGCTTATGCTTTATCGCTCGGGCGCCATTCAGGTAAACAACAAGTTTAGAACCATTATTATTGCTGCAACAGGTGGTATAGCTTTAGTTTATTTGGTAAGCTTTATTGTAAGTTTGTTTGGTGTAAACATCAGTTTTTTATACGATAGCAGTCCACTATCAATTGGTATCAGCCTTTTTGTTGTTGCTATTGCTGCCTTGAACCTTATTCTCGATTTTGATATGATTGTTCAGGGTTCGTATGCACAGGCTCCTAAATTCATGGAATGGTATGGGGCTTTTGGATTGATGGTAACACTTGTTTGGTTATATCTTGAATTGCTTCGTTTGTTATCTAAACTTGCCAGCCGCGACTAATGTGTTTCTAAACTGGTTTTTAAAGATATGAATTAAAGGGACTTCGGTCCCTTTTTTATTTGCATTCACTCCTGAAAATTATTTTTGAATAAAAAAAAGAACATTCGTTTGAATATTAAAATCAAGTTGTATATTTGTACTATAATACTAGTACAATATAAAACTAATACAGTATGATTAAGTTTGTTCTTGATCCAAAAGCGGGAACTCCGTATTATCGGCAAATTATCGATCAAATTCGGTTTGGCATTGCATCAGGTAATTTGGCCATAAACGAGCAGTTGCCAACCGTGCGGGCTTTGGCAGTTGAACTAAAGGTTAATCTGAATACAGTTGCAAAAGCCTACAAAGAGCTTGAAATCCAAAAGATTCTTGAAACCCAGCAGGGTACCGGCACTTTTATCAGCGCCATTGATAATAAAATATCTGATACGGAGCGAAAGCAAAAGCTTCAGGAGATAACACGCGAATTTGCAACGATAGCGCATAGCTATGGTTTTTCGGTTGACGAACTTATTGACGAACTAAATAAAACTAAATGACATGGAAACAAAGTACTTTAACCCGGTTTCAATCACTGTAATGTGTATTTTATTTGCCGTTTGTGGTGGTTTGTTTTTTCTAAAAATTATCCAGTTATCTGTTCTGATAGGTGGTTTGTTGTTTTCAATCTTTATTTCTGCTTCCATTCAAATTGCCGATCAGTGGGAAAAAGCTGTTGTCTTGAGGATGGGACGATTTACCGGACTAAAAGGCCCAGGTTATTTCTTCATTATCCCGATTGTTGACAGTATTGCCAAGTACATTGATCAGCGTGTTCGGGTAACCGACATTAAAGCTGAAAAAACACTTACCAAAGACACCGTGCCTGTAAATGTTGATGCCGTTGTTTACTGGACAGTTTGGGATGTAGAGAAAGCTGCACTTGAAGTTCAGGATTACGAAAAAGCTGTTCTAAATATCTCCCAAACCGGATTACGCGACACCATTGGAAAACATGAGTTATCTGATTTACTTTCGGATAGACAAAAAATTTCAGATGAATTACAGGCCATTCTCGATGAACATACCAATCCGTGGGGCATTACATGCCAAAATGTTGGTATTCGGGATATTATCATTCCTGAAAACCTGGCCGATGCCATGAGCAAACAGGCTCAGGCTGAACGCGAACGTCAGGCCCGTGTTATTTTGGGAACCGCCGAAACCGAGATTGCCGAGAAATTTGCCGATGCAAGCCAGCAATATATCGACAACCCTGTAGCGCTTCACTTGCGTGGTATGAATATGCTTTTTGAAGGGTTGAAAGAAAAAGGCTCTATGGTGATTGTGCCTAGCTCGGCGCTCGATTCGATGAACCTTGGAGCAATGGGTGGCCTGATTTCGTTGGCAAAAACAAACGAAGATGCAAAACAATAAATTTGACTTAGAGCTGGTAAACAATTAAACACGATGCAGGGACTTTGGTCCCTGTTTTGTTTTCCGATGATAAATAGTATTTTCGATGCCAAAAAATAAAAGAACACTGTTTTATTATGGAAGTTATTCAGGTTGGCGACCGGAAAACTATTGAAGCATTTCACCAATTACCTATTCACCTCTATCGTAACGATCCCAATTGGGTATCGCCACTTCGTTTAATGACAGAAGATATTTTTAATCCTGAAAAAAATGCCGGTTTTGTTGATGGTGATGCAAATCGTTGGTTGGTGAAAAAAGAAGGCAGGTATATTGGTCGGATTGCTGCATTTTACAACCGTTCCAAAATAGAAAAGGATGCTGAACAAGCCGGTAATATTGGCTTTTTCGAATGTATTGATGATGAAAATGCTGCAGCAATACTTTTTGAAACTGCAAAAGGCTGGCTTCAGGCTAAAGGATTTACGGCAATGGATGGCCCGGTTAACTTTGGCGAAAACTTCTTTAACTGGGGTTTGTTGACCTATGGATTTCAACAGCAGGGATTTGGAATGCAATATAACCCCAAATATTATAAAAAGCTGTTCGAATCGTACGGATTTAAAACTTATTATCAACAATTCAGCTATCATTTAGATATTACCAGCCCTGATTTACCTCAACGTTTTTGGAAGATCGCCGAGTGGGTTGCCCAAAAACCTGATTTCAGTTTTCGTACATTTTCATTTCAAAACCAAGACCAGTGTATTGAAGACTTTCTTGCTGTTTATGAACAGGCATGGAATAAACATGCTAATTTTAAACCTATTGATCGTAAGGAACTTAAGGCTTTGATTCGTGATGCCAGAATTGTTTTGGAGGAAGAATTTATTTGGTATGTTTTCTACAAAGAAGAGCCTATTGCTTTTTTTATGATGATTCCGGATCTGAATCAGATTTTAAAGCATTTGAGAAATGGTAAACTTAGCTTGTTTAATATCCTAAAACTGTTATACCTGAAATATACCAAAACAATGACGCGTTGCCGGGTATTGGTTATGGGTGTTATTCCACGGTTCCAGAGAGCCGGAATTGAATCGGGTATTTTCTGGCAGTTACGTCAGGTTTTTCTGCGTAAGCCCTGGTATAACGAAATGGAACTGAGTTGGGTAGGCGATTTTAATCCGAAAATGATTTCTCTTTTTAATGCAGTCGGCGGAAAATATGCTAAAACCCATGAGACTCTTCGTTATTTATTCGATCAGACCAGACCATTCGAGCGATTACCTATTATTAAAGATTAATTATCATATATAGTTAGTAAATTGTAGTACCTTTGACTGCCAAAATCCAATAAAATGAAAATAGTACAGGTATCAGATAAACAGACCAGAAAACTATTCCATGAAATACCAACCATTGTTTATAAAAACGATCAGAATTGGTCATGCCCATTGCATGGTATGATCGACGATGTCTTTTCGCCAGAGAAGAATCCATCATTCAAAAACGGTGAGGCTAACAGGTGGATTGTAATTGATGAGAGAGGTAAGGTTCTTGGGCGCATAGGTGCATTTTACAATCGAAAAAAAGCCTTTACTTATGACCAACCAACTGGAGGATGTGGTTTTTTTGAGTGTTTGAATAATTACGAAATTGCAAAACTGCTTTTTGACACAGCCCGCAACTGGCTCAAAGAAAGAGGTATGGAAGCAATGGATGGTCCGGTTAATTTTGGTGAAAACTATATGAACTGGGGATTACTTGTTGATGGGTTTATGCATCAAGGGTTTGGGATGCCTTACAACCCACCTTATTACCAGGAATTATTCAGACAATACGGATTTGAAGTTTATTTTGAACAATACAGTTATCATCTCGACTATACCAAACCTTTTCCTGAACGTTTTTGGAAAATTGCAGGATGGGTTGCCCAAAAACCAGGTTACTCATTCGAACATTTTTCGTTTGACAAAGCTGAAAAGTATGTGGACGATTTTTGTTACATCTATGATGGAGCATGGCGGTTTCATGAACATTTTCAGCCTTTGGACAAAGACGATATTCGTGATTTTATAAAATCATCAAAAGCGATACTCGACCCGGAAATGGTATGGTTTGCCTATCACGAAGGCGAACCAATCGCTTTGTTTGTAATGATACCTGATATTAACCAGGTATTGAAGAAACTAAATGGTAAATTAAACTTTATTAATATACTAAAGTTATTGTATTACAAACAGACCAAAGTAATGACCAGAACCAGAATTCTGATAATGGGAGTTACACCAAAATATCAGAAATCGGGCATTGAGTCAGCAATATTCTGGCATCAGGATAAATTAATGAAACATAAACCACAGTACAAGGAAGTTGAATTGTCGTGGGCTGGTGATTTTAATCCTAAGATTATTGCACTTTATAAATCAGTTGGAGGAGTACATGTAAAAACGCATTATACAATGCGTTACCTTTTTGATCGTACCAAACCTTTTAATAGGGCTCCTATAATTGGAGTTGATGAATAAATTCAAAAAATGTAAATTTTTAGTTTGGAAATGTTTGGAAATTACATTCCTGTGAGTAACTTTGCAAGCCGTAAAAAATAATAGAAAAGAGGACAAAATGAAAAAAGGGATACATCCAGCAAATTATCGTACCGTAGCTTTTAAGGATATGTCTAACGGTCACGTATTTCTAACAAAATCAACTGTAAATACCAGAGAAACAGAAGTTGTTGATGGTGTTGAATATCCAGTGGTAAAGCTTGAAATTTCAAGTTCTTCTCACCCTTTTTATACAGGTAAAATGAAACTTGTTGATACTGCTGGGCGTGTTGATAAATTCAATTCAAGATATCAGAAGCACCTTGAAAGCAGAAAGAAATAATAACTTTTTGTTTAAGATATTTAGAGAAGCTTCGCTATGCGAAGCTTTTTTTATTTTTTCAAGTCCCGGTTAATCACAATAAATAAATTTTTACTTTTTGGCATAGCTATTGCAAAATATGACTGGCCAATTTATTTGATCGTCTATCAGTCAGGATGTCAGGTGTGAATTAGGCGAATAAAAAGTACCGAAAATTGAAAGATATGCAAAATATATTTATTTCCAGCTTTATAGACAATGAAAATGATATTGTTCCGATTATTGCTGATGGTGATGATACAGAATTGAAGAATGTTGATGTACCTGACATTTTGCCAATTTTGCCACTGCGTAATACGGTAATGTTTCCAGGCGTTGTTATGCCTATTACTGTAGGCCGGCAAAAATCCTTGCAGTTGGTACAGGAAGTTTATCGAGGTAACCGTTTGCTTGGTACAATTGCACAAAAGGATGGTAGTATTGATGACCCTGGCCCTAAAGATTTGTACGAAATTGGTACAGTTGCCCAGATTTTGAAAATACTTGAGATGCCTGATGGAACTACTTCTGTAATCATTCAAGGGAAAAAAAGATTTGAAGTGAATGATTATTTTCAGGAGTTTCCTTATTTAAAGGCCGGCGTGGCAATTCTTGAAGATACTCAGCCTGAAGATAACTCGGCTGAATTTTCGGCCATAATAGGTTCATTAAAAGATTTATCTATTAAGATAGCCCAGGTTTCGATGCATATTTCACCTGAAGCTTCGTTCGCTGTAAAAAATATTGAGAACTCGACTTTCCTGATTAATTTCATTTGCTCAAATACTGATTTGAAGGTTGAAGAAAAACAAATCTTACTCGGGATTGGTGATATAAAAGAACGTGGTATTCAGGCGATTAGTTATCTTGTTCGTGAAGTTCAAATGGCTGAGCTTAAACGGGATATCCAGACTAAAGTAAAGGCTGAACTCGATCAACAACAACGAGAATTCCTTCTCAACCAGCAAATAAAAACTATTCAGGATGAATTGGGTGGTAGTCCTGCAGAACAAGAAATTCAGGAATTCAAAGAAAAAGCTAAAGAGAAAAAATGGACCGAGGACGCTGCTAAATATTTTGAAAAAGAAGTTGGTAAATTATCAAGGTTAAATCCGGCAGCAGGCGAATATTCGGTGCAGTTTGCATATTGCCAAACACTACTCGATCTTCCATGGAACGAATATTCAGAAGATAATTTTGATTTGAAACGGGCAGTTCAGGTTCTTGATGAAGATCATTACGGACTGGAGAAAGTGAAAGAACGAATTTTGGAGCATTTAGCTGTTCTGAAACTCAAAAACGATATGAAATCTCCTATTCTCTGTTTGTATGGACCTCCCGGAGTTGGAAAAACTTCTTTGGGCCGGTCGATAGCTAAGGCTCTGGGCCGAAATTATATACGAATGAGTTTAGGCGGGTTGCACGATGAAGCGGAAATTCGCGGTCATAGAAAAACCTATATTGGTGCCATGCCAGGTCGGATTTTGCAGAACATTAAAAAAGCAAAAACATCAAATCCGGTCTTTATTCTTGATGAATTGGATAAAGTTTCTGCGGATTTTCATGGTGATCCTGCCTCTGCATTGCTTGAAGTTCTTGATCCTGAACAGAATTTTGAATTTCATGACAATTATATTGAACTTGAGTATGATTTGTCGAGAGTAATGTTTATTGCTACAGCCAATACATTAAATACTATTGCTCCGGCATTACGTGACAGGCTTGAATTGATAGAAGTAAGCGGTTATTTGGTTGAAGAGAAGATAGAGATAGCTAAACGTCATTTAATTCCAAAGCAACTTGAAAATCATGGAGTTGAATTAAAATCGGTTGTAATTCCTGATGAAATTTTACAATACATCATTGAACATTATACAAGAGAATCAGGTGTTCGTGAGTTAGATAAGAAAATTGCCAAAATTGCTCGCAGAATCGCAAAAAGGATTGCTTTTAATGAGGCATTTAATAAAGTATTGACTAAAGAGGATGTTCGTGATTACCTTGGGGTTATTCAATTTACAAAAGAAACTTACCAGGGAAATACATTTGCCGGTGTTGTTACAGGTTTAGCATGGACAGCTGTTGGGGGAGAGATTCTCTATGTTGAAACAAGCTTAAGTAAAGGGAAAGGTGGTCTTACATTAACAGGGAACCTGGGGGATGTAATGAAAGAGTCGGCTATGCTGGCATTGGAATACATTAGGTCTCATGCTGAACAATTGAATATTAATCCGGAATTGTTTGATCGTTACAATGTTCATGTTCATGTACCCGAAGGTGCAATACCGAAGGATGGACCTTCAGCCGGAATAACAATGGTTAGTTCTATTGCTTCTGCATTTACTCAGCGCAAGGTGAGAAAGAACCTGGCAATGACGGGTGAAATTACACTTCGGGGAAAGGTTTTACCGGTAGGTGGAATCAAAGAAAAGATTCTGGCAGCAAAGCGTGCCGGAATAAAAGAGATTATCTTATCAGAAATCAACAAGAAAGACCTGGAAGAGATTAAAAGCGTATATGTCAATGGTTTAAAGTTTCATTACGTGGATACAATTCTTCAGGTACTCAATATTGCTTTGCTGGATTCAAAGGTTGATAATCCGCAAAAAATTGAATAAGTATTTAAAAAGTCGGTAGAAACAAAATTTTACTGACTTTTTTACTCAATAATAAATTGTGATGTAGTTGTTTTTTCGAAAAGAGCAATAGCTCCTCTTGACATTTTTTCTTCAATTAGTGTATTATTTATTCGCAAAAAACATTTCATGTTTTGCTTTTCAATTCGGTGAAGGTAATTGAGGTTTATAAAAGCGGAACGACTAACCTGAAACAATGAAGGAGAATTAATAAGTTCAGCAAGTTTAATAATAGTTCTGATAATTGTTTCCTTGCTCCCATCAGCTAATATTAAATCGGTGTAATGCAGTCTGGCCTGAAGAAGTACAATGTCTTTGATGTCAACAAAAAGAAGCCCTTTTATCGAAGGAAGCTTAATGATTACAGGATTATTTTGGGTATGGATCAGGGAATCTATTTTTTTATGATAATCTTTTTTTTCAACCTTAGCTTTGTATTTGAAAATTACACTTTTGACATCATCCGATGAAAATGGTTTGGTCAAAAAGTCAAGTGGCTCTATGCCAAGGGCAGCATAGGCATAGTGCTGATGTCCGGTTGTAAAAACAATTTCCGAATGAAAATTAATGGATTGAATCTTTTCTGCAAGTGTCAATCCACTCATATCAGGCATATCAATATCTAAAAATAATATATCCGGTGGATTTGATTTTACTAATTCCAAACCTGCTGTAGGATCACATTCTTTGCCCAGCAGTTGTATTTCATCAAAAGTTCGAAGAAATGCTTCAAGCAAATCAATTGCTTGCAACTCGTCGTCAATAATTATTGTTGTAATTGTTTGTTTATCAGACATAAATTTTATTCAATATCAAAATTACTCAGTTTTTTTACATGTCCTTTTGTTGCCTTAATTTCATATTCTACCCCATTGGAGCACAAAGTAACAGTATTTCCCTTTTTAAAGATTCTTTTGATGTGTTTAGGATTTATTAAATGTGTTCGGCTTAATCGCACAAAACCAAATGGAATCATCTTTTCTTCAAATTTTGCCAGCGAAAGATGACTGATTTCTTGTTTGTTATTTGTTAAGTAAAGTTCAGTATAATAACCTGTTGATTTCCCAAAAAGAAGCTCATCTGGATTAAAAAAAGCATATCCGCTGTTAGTTAGGAAACGTATTTTTGTTTCAGATGGATTACTGTTTATTATTTTATCCAGCCGATTTTGAATATTTGACTGTTTGTTTTCGAATACGCTATCTATTAGATTTTGAACTGCACTTTTAGTTATGGGTTTTAATATGTATTTATATATTCCGTATTGAATGGCAGTTTTAGCATAGTCTTTAGTGTTTGAAACAAAAGCCAGGCATGAATCAGGTAATTTTGATTTAACTAACTCAAATAATTCCTTTTCGGTGTTCCCTTTCGGAGGATATTCGATAAGAATAATATCGGGAGAATTATTTATAATTTTAAGTATGGCTTCGTTTGTATTTGATGCTGTAATAACTTCTGAAATGATCGGGTTAGATTGAAGTAGATTTAATATCTGCTGCAATGATTCTTGCTCATTATCAATTATTAATATGCTTAGATTCTCTAGGTCCATTTCTTTTTTGTGGTTTAATGTATTCAGTCACTAAGATATAAATATCTGCTTTTAAAATAAAAGTCGTGAATCTTGAAATATGTTGTTTGATATGTACCTCCTGGAGTAAAATTATTGCTCAAATTTAGATTTTGATTCAATTGCGACCTACAAAATATGATAAAAAATTTCAATTACCTGATTTTAATGTATAGTCTTATTTTCAGTGTTTTACCGTTAATCTTATCAACAAATATTAAAATACTGTTCTTTTTATAATTTCATATACTCTAATAATTTTTGTTTATCATTCTGGAATCTTGGTATTAATATCGTTTTTTTGAACAGCATATCAACCAATGAAATTGAGTTTGTGCATTGACGCGAAGCGAAAATCCATGAAATGGAATCGGAAAAGCGAATTGCCATCCAGATAGCTCTAAGAATATTTCCGGTTTGTCTCGTTTTTTGTATGATTATTATTCCTAACATCGTAAGCAAAGTGAGTTCTATTATTTTTTGGCATTTATCAAACAAATAATCAGATGTTTGTTTTAATTTGTTGACATATAAATGTTTAGTGTTGCATATTCATTCCGTTTAGTTTAGTGAAAAATAAGATTTTTAATTTTTTCATAAAATATCGAAACCAATACTAAACTTGTTTGTTAATGAACATCGAAAAAAGAGGTTTCATTAATAGTCAAAATACTAAACCTTCGGGAATGAAAAAACCAAGTCTTAATCTAACCGTTATTCAACGATTCAAGTTAGTTTTTGCAGTATTTATTTTATCATTATTAGCATTTTCGGCACTGCCGGTTTCTGCATTCTCTCAGGATGATTCTGATGAGATGATTGATGACCGTTCACATCAGGAAGATGTAAAGCGCGGTGAACGTTTTTTTAAAGGGCTTTTGCCTAAGGACCGGAGATTTGAATCTTGTGTCTCATGTCATGTTTTAACACCATCAGGTGAGCAGATCAACTGGAATCCTTCTGCAATAGATATTGCTAAAAAGTTTGCTGACAAAGATTTTTCTGATTTTCAGGCGGCGGTAATGCAGCCCAATGGAAAAAAAATGGAAGCCTCGCATAAGAATTTTACAATAGAAGACACTGACTTAAAAACAGTAAAAGCTTATTTAGACGATTTGGCTATTAATGGTACTCCTAAAATTGGACCAACAGTTAATCAGATAGTACTTTTCCTGGTTTTAGGTTTGTTAATTACGTTGGCTCTGCTCGACCTGATTTTCTTCAAAAAAATTAAATATCGTTTTATTTCGGTTTTTGTGCTGTTACTTGGTTTGTTGTTTCAGGTTAAAATGGTTTCCGAAGCTGCCATTAAGCTGGGCCGTTCACAAAATTATGCACCTGATCAACCTATTAAATTTTCACACAAAGTACACGCCGGTGATAACAGAATCGACTGTAAATATTGCCATACTACCGCTGAATACGGAAAGTCTGCCGGAATTCCGGCCATGGAATTGTGTATGAATTGCCACGTGTTGGTTCGCGAAGGAGCCCGCTCCGGAAAATTTGAAATTGCTAAAGTGGTTGAGGCCAACGAAAACAAAACTCCGGTTGAGTGGGTGCGCGTTCATAATCTGCCTGACCATGTTTTCTTTAGTCACGCGCAGCATGTCGGCATTGGAAAAGTTGATTGCAAACAATGCCACGGACCGGTTCAGGAAATGGACATTCTGAAGCAAAATGCAGATTTATCGATGGGCTGGTGTATCAATTGTCACCGTCAGACTAAGGTTAATTTTAAGGACAATGCTTATTACGACAATTATATGAAGCTGCACGATCAAATCAAGTCGGGCAAGCTGGATACCGTGCGTGCCGTGAATATAGGAGCGAACGACTGTATGCGTTGTCACTATTAGCAGGAAGCCCCCTTCCCGTTCCCCCGAAGGGGGAAAGCTAGAGGTAGCGATTTGCAAGAGTTATCGCCCTGTAAGGGCAATATATAATAGTCCGGGGCAACGCCCCGGGGATAAAGAATAAATTCCAATCCCGTCCGCGCGCGAAAGTTGAAAATAGTAATGTCGCTTTTTCGGACGGAATGGAAATAAAGGTTGGACAATGAGTGGTTGGGAATATTCAATTTCCAATAACCAATATTCAATAACCAATAATGAATGATTAAAAACTGAAAGTCAAACAACTGATAATATATCTTCGATGAAGACATACTGGAGAAGTATAGATGAATTAGCCAATCCGCAGGAATTGCGCCGTCAGGAGGTGAGGGAAGAGTCCAAGCAAAAAAGCATGTTGCTGAAAGGTGATAAGGAGCTGAATTCGGCGTCTCGTCGCGATTTCCTGAAAACATTCGGATTTAGCCTGGCTGCGGCCTCGATTGTGGCCAGTTGCAAGCGTCCGGTTGAAAAGGCAATTCCGTATTTGGTGAAACCCGATGAAATTACACCAGGAATGGCCAATTATTATGCATCCTCTTATTTCGACGGAAACGAATATGCCAGCATAATTGTGAAAGTTCGTGATGGAAGGCCAATTAAGATTGAAGGAAATACTCTGAGTTCTATTTCTCAGGGCGGAACATCGGCTCGCATTCAGGCTTCGGTGTTGAATTTATACGATGATGCACGGTTTAAAGGTCCATTGAAAAATGGGGAAGAAATTACCTGGGAAAAGGCTGATGGTGAAGTTGCTGCTACACTCTCGAAAGTGAAAGGCAGCAAAGTTGTACTCTTGAGTTCGACCATTATTTCTCCGTCAACCCAAAAGATTATTCAGAAATTTGCTGAAAAACAAGGAAACGTAGAATGGATACAATACGATCCGGTTTCGGCATCGGGAATTTTGCAGGCCACCAAAAAGAGTTTTGGCTCGGCTTTTATTCCTGATTACCGTTTCGGAAAAGCCAAAGTGGTTGTCAGTTTCGGCGCCGATTTCCTCGGAAGCTGGCTCTCGACGGTTGAATATACCAAAGCCTACACGGCAGCCCGCAGTTTACAAGATGGACGAAAAGAAATGCTTCGTCATTACCAGTTTGAAGCCGGAATGACATTGAGCGGATCGAATGCTGATGTGCGCTTCCCAATCAAACCTTCGGAAGAAGGTGCAATTGTTTTGGCCTTGTACAACGAAATTGCCAAAGCGAAAGGCGCAACTGTTTTTTCGGGAGCCAAATCGTCGGTTGACATCAGCGAGCTGGCCAAAGAATTGCTCGAACACCCCAAACAGAGCCTGGTTATTTCAGGAAGTAACGACGAAAATATCCAGTTGCTGATCAACGGAATCAATGAATTGCTTGGCAATTACGGCGAAACCATCGGGTTGGACCGTCCGCTGCTTACCAAACAGGGAGTTGACGCAGATGCCGACCGTTTGCTGGCCGACTTGAAAGCCGGAAATGTAAAGGCTTTGTTGGTTTGGAATGCCAACCCGGTGTTCGATCACCCCAAAGGAAAAGAATTTGCCGAATCGATCAAGAAAGTTGGCTTGACTGTTTCGTTTGCCGAGCGCAAAGACGAAATATCGGCTGTTTGCCAATATATTTTACCCGAAACCAATTACCTGGAAACATGGAACGATCTGGAGCCAAAAGCTGGCGTGTTTAGTTTGGCGCAACCAACCATCGCGCCAATTTTCAATGCACGTCCGGTTCAGGAAACTTTGCTGAAATGGGCTGGCGAACCTCAGAAACACCGCGATTTTATACAGAATTTCTGGAAAGAAAATCAATTTGCAGCACAAAAAGAGGTGGCTGATTTCCGCCGGTTTTGGGACAAATCGCTGCAACGCGGCGTTTACGAAACAGCTTTAGAAAGCAAATCAGCTTATTCTTCGGATGGCCTTTCGCAGGCTGCCAGCCAGATAAAAGGTGCTGCTTCAGGAATTGAAGTTGTACTTTACGAAAGCATTGCCATCGGGAATGGAAAATATGCCAATAACCCGTGGTTGCAGGAATTACCCGACCCGGTTGCCAAAATAAGTTGGGATAATTTTGCCGCTGTTCCGGTAGCTTATGCCGAAGAAAACGGCCTGAAAAACGAAGACGTAATTTCTGTCAATGGACTGGAGTTGCCGGTGTTTATTCAGCCCGGACAAGCCAAAGATACGATTTCGGTAGCGTTGGGCTATGGCCGCGAAGTTTCAGGAAAAGTGGGAGACAAGACCGGTAAAAATATGTACCCGTTTGTGATTACTGAAAATGGGAGCCGCCAGTATTTTTTGACTGGCGTCAAAGTCGAAAAAGTACAGGGCAAAATCTTCGAACTGGCCATTTCACAAACGCACTATTCGATGGAAGGCCGACCGATTGCACGTGAAACCACGCTGGCCGATTACATTAAAAATCCGGTTTCAGGAAACGAAAAGGAAGCCGAAGATTTGGCCAAAGCAGTGACTTTATACAAGGAGCCGGAATACAACGGACATCATTGGGGAATGGCGGTTGACCTGAATTCGTGCACCGGTTGCGGTAACTGTGCGATCGCCTGTCAGGCCGAAAATAATATTCAGGTGATTGGGAAAGAACAGGTGCGCAACCGCCGTATTATGCACTGGATCAGAATAGACAGGTATTATTCCGAAAATCCGGAGAACCCTAAAGTGTCGTTCCAGCCGGTTATGTGCCAGCATTGCGGAAACGCGCCGTGCGAAAACGTTTGCCCGGTCGCAGCTACGCCACATTCAGAAGAAGGTTTGAACCAGATGGCATACAATCGCTGTGTGGGGACGAAATATTGCATCAACAATTGCCCGTATCGGGTGCGCCGGTTCAATTGGTTCCAGTATGTGAAGAACGATAAATTCGACTTCAACTCGAACAGTGATCTGGGGCGCATGGTTTTAAACCCGGATGTAACCGTTCGTTCGCGCGGGGTGGTTGAAAAATGCTCAATGTGTGTGCAGCGCATTCAGGAGAAAAAACTGAAAGCAAAACTGGAAGGAAGACCAGTTGTTGAGGGCGAAATTAAAACGGCTTGTGCCCAATCGTGTCCGGGAAATGCAATCGTTTTTGGCGATTTACTTAATCCTGAAAGCCGCATTTCGAAACTGCTAAAAGACGAACGAAATTATCATTTGCTCGAAGAATTACACACGTTGCCATCAGTTAGTTACCTGACCAAAGTTAGAAACGAAAAAGCTTGATTAATCAAAGAAATCAAACCGAATTATGTATAAAACGGACATACGAGGAAAATTAATCGACGGAGAAGAAAAATCGCTCAGTCAGATTTCGCAGGAGATTCTTGCGCCCATTGATGCCAAAACGCCGCGATGGTGGTATGGGGCAATGGCCATCAGTTTGTTGATGTTTGCCTGGGGTGCGCGTAGTATTTATATCACGCTGACTGTAGGAATCGGGTCGTGGGGCGTAAATAATACAGTGGCCTGGGGATGGGCGATCATTAATTTTGTTTGGTGGATCGGGATTGGTCATGCCGGAACTGCATTTTCTATTTTCCTGCTTATTTTAAGGCAAAAGTGGAGAACAGCTATAAACCGTGCTGCTGAAGCCATGACTGTTGTAGCGGTGTTCTGTGCCGCATTGTTCCCGTTGATGCACATGGGCCGTTCGTGGTTGTTTTTCTATGTTTTCCCATATCCAAATACGCGCGGTCCGTTGTGGGTGAATTTCAACTCGCCACTGTTTTGGGACTTCGTCGCTATTTCGGCTTACCTGCTTATTTCGGCAAGTTTCTGGTATTTCGGTATGGTTCCTGATTTCGCAACCTTGCGCGATACCAACAAGTCGAAAATTAAAAGGGCAGTATATGGATTCTTCTCATTTGGTTGGACAGGTTCATCCAAACAATGGCTGCGCTACGAAGGGCTGGCTTTTGTTTTGGGAGGAATTGCCGCTGTGCTTGTAGTATCGGTTCACTCCATTGTGTCAACCGACTTTGCCGCATCGGTTGAGCCGGGCTGGCATACTACCTTATTCCCGCCATACTTTGTAGTGGGCGCTATTTTTTCAGGATTTGCAATGGTTTTAACATTGGTTACCCTGATGAAAAAGCTGTACAAAATGGGGGATTTTATTACTGAAAACCACGTTGATGCTGTTGCAAGAGTGTTGGTTTTTATATCGCTTATTATGGGTACAGCTTATATTACTGAGATATTTATTGCCTGGTATTCAGGATCGGAATATGAATTCTATACTTTCTTCAAGAACCGAATTACCGGCGATTATGCGTTCCAGTTTTGGGCCATGTTTATTTGCAATGCGCTATTACCGCAATTATTCTGGTCGCGGAAAGTTCGACGCAATCTTTGGGTCGTGTTCATCATTTCGCTGTTTATCAACTTAGGAATGTGGTTCGAACGCTTCAATATCGTAATTACGTCGTTGTCGAAAAACTATCTTCCGTCAAGTTGGGCCGAATATCATCCGTCGATGGTCGAAATCGGATTTTTTGTTGGAACGCTTGGCATGTTCTCAGCCGGAGTATTGTTGTTCTTCCGTTATATACCACAAATTGCGATCAGCGAAGTGAAAATGGTATCCAAGTTTAACAAGCAGCAAACCACTCACTTAAAACCCGGACATCACCATGATTATGAATAAAAAATACCTGGTAGGCGTTTTCGACAGCGAACATACGCTTATCGACGCGTTTGAAAAGGCTCTTGAAAAGGGAGTAAATATTGAGGAAGTATATACACCATACCCGATACATGAAATATTGCATGGTATGAAAACTAAAACCCGTATCACTTATGCCGCTTTCTTTTATGGCGTTATGGCAGTGGCGCTTCTATTGGGAGGAATGTACTATGCTGCTGTTGTTGACTGGCCCTTGCATTTTGGAGGAAAACCCTTTAATACTTTTCCTTCGTTTATTGTAATTACGATCGTTGCAACAATTCTTACCGTAACACTCTTGACTTTGTTTACATTTTCGGCAAGGTCGAAAATTTATCCCGGTAGTAAAGCCGAAATCATTGATGTTAGGGCAACAGATGATAAGTTTATCATTCTGCTTGATCAGGATAAAATGAATGTTGGAAAACCTGAAATAACCGAACTTTTCGAATCGTTTGGCGCTTCGGAGGTTTACGAAAAAGAAACCGAAAAAACTGCCTGAGCTATGAAGAAAACCTCATTACAAAACATAGTCGCAGCCTTGATTGTACTCGCTTTTGCATCGTGCGATCGAAACCGAAATACCACCGGTTGGCAATATTTCGATGACATGGTGAAATCGCCGGCTTACGAGACATATACACCAAATCCGAATTTTGCGGATGGTAAAACGATGCGTAATCCGGTTGAAGGGACTATCCCGGTAAATTATGAGCCGTATTATTATCAGAAAACAGATGAAGATCGGGTAAAAGCTGGTTTGGAACTTGTAAATCCATTGAAACCTTCGGCTCAAAACATTGAACGCGGTAAGCAGGTTTATGGCGTTTATTGCATCAATTGTCATGGTGACAAAGGCGATGGAAAGGGATTCCTGTTCACGAGCGGCAAATACCCGTTTGCTCCAAAGAGCTTACTTTCGGATAAAGTTAAAAAAGGACCGATTGGTGAAATCTTTCATGTTGAAACGGTTGGTTTTGGTGTGATGCCTGCACACGGCGGACAAATACGGCCAATAGACCGCTGGAAAGTGGCCATGTATGTGAAAGAAGTGCTGCAAAAGCAGTAGAAGCTCCAAGTTTCAGGCTCCAAGTTCCAAGTTGAGACTGAAATGGCTTTTTGAAACCGCGTAGCGGTGTAAATATTGTAGCCCGGGATGAAATCCCAGGTAAGAAAATAAGAAGAAAAATCCGTCTGACGAAAAATGTTTAACAAAGCAACAAAGATATTTCGGACGGAAAAGAGATAACCATTGAAAGAGAGAAAAAACGAAAGAACAAACGAATATGGATACAATGGAAGATAAACTGATTGTTCCTCATAAATTTAAAAACCTGCTTTACGGGCTGATTGGCATCGGGGTAATCTCGCTGGGAGTCGGATTTGCAATGGATCCGCACCGGGCGTGGGCCAATTACCTCCTGAATAATTATTACTTTGTGTCGCTGGCCATTGGCGCTGCATTTTTTGGTGCCATTCAATACATTGCGCAGGCAGGCTGGTCGTCGGCATTCAAACGGATTCCCGAAGCCATGGCATCGTACATCCCGGTTGCAGCCGTATTTTTCCTGATGTTGTATTTCGGGATGCACTCCCTTTTTCATTGGTCGCACGAAGGAATTACCGAAACCGATAAATTGCTGGCACACAAAGCGCCATACCTGAATGTTCCATTTTTCTTTATCCGTGTCATTTTGTTTTTCGGTTTGTGGATAGTGATGGTTCGCCTGCTTCGGAAAATATCGCTGAAAGAAGATGCCGAAGGCGGGTTGCAACATTTCTATGATTCAGAAAAGTATTCCAAAATCCTTATTTTCATTGTGGCCATTAGTTTTACTTTATTTGCCATTGATATGCTTATGTCGCTCGAACCCCACTGGTTTAGCGGATTGTTTGCGGCCAAAAGTTTCATCGCTGCATTCCAGCACGGAGCCGCCATGATCGCCCTGATTGTTATTCTCCTGAATAAATCGGGCCATTTGAAAATGCTGAACCGAAGCCATCTACACGATTATTCAAGGTACATTTTCATGCTTTCCATCGTTTGGGGCTATTTCAATTTTGCTGAATTTATGCTGATTTGGTACGGAAACCTTCCGGAAGAAACAGTTTTCTATGTCAATCGTTCTCACGGTGTTTTTGGCATACTTTTTTATGCCAACATCATTATAAACTGGTTTATTCCATTCTTATTTCTGATGCCGCGAATGACTTCACGAAGCAAAGTTTTTATGGTTCCGGTAATCCTGATTATGATGGTTGGGCAGTACACCGAGTTGTACTACTACATTTGGCCAGCCGTGGTTCACGAAGCCAAATTCGGATTGATTGAAATAGGAACTTACCTCGGATTTTTAGGTTTGTTTGCGCTGGTTGTAACAAACACCTTGGCCAAGGCGAACCTCGTTCCGAAAAACCATCCATATCTGGAAGAAAGCGTTTATCACCAGTTTTAGCGAACTTTAATGCAGAAATAAAAAATCCCGAAATCTGAAGAAGGGTTCGGGATTTTTTTGTTTTGATCTTTCTTCTATTTTAGGTTCAGAATTTCAAGATTACAATTCAGCCCCGTCCATTCCTTTATTTTGCCCGTAAATTCGGCTTTCATTTTGTCCGGAAGGTTTTTAATCCGGGCGGTTCCGTGGTGGGCTCCCGGAATCAGGAACGATTTGGAATTCACATTGTCGGAGACTTGTACCCGGGCTGCCGACCAGGCATCAATTCCTCCATAAATATAAAGGATGTTATTGCCTTTTTCGGCCAGCCATTTTTGCAGACCGGCGTGAAATGAGCCATCGGTAGGTTTGGCGTTGGCTTCTTTGGGCGGGAAGGTCGCAGAAGGATTTGAGGTGAAGTGTTTGATGTATTTTTTGAATGGTGCAAGGTTGTAACCGTAATAGCCGGTTTCGGTGGCTGCCTGGTAATAATGCGGTCCAAACATTTTGATATCGTTGTCGGAAAAATTCGAAATGCTCGAAGTTTTCATTAATTCATCCAGGTATTTATCCAGATTTTGATTGGTCGGAATACTATCGCATGAGCGTCCCCATTGCCAAAAAGCAAACGGATATTCCAAAATAGCATATTCATAAACTTTGCCAAAATCGCCAATATAATTAAAACTCATTTTAGCGCCTTTGGCAAACCACTTCAGCTTTTTAATACCTTCATCTTCGTTGGCAAGCAAGAACTTCTGAAAGTCGTAAATACGCTGACGGCAGGGCTGTGGCCCAATGGTATCAAAAAAAGTATAAAGTCTGGTGTCTTCAAAAGCATTGTCGATTGGGGCCACATACGGAATGGCCACATCAACATCTTCAGGATACAGGTATTTGTAATATATGGTGGTTTGCCCGCCTTTACTGATCCCGGTGCTGACCCATTTACCTTTGTAAATTTTCCGCAGTAATTCGTTAATGTGGTGTAAATCGGCTGCCGCCTGCGTATTGGTGAGGTATTGCCATTGCAGTGAATCGGGTGCCGATTTGCCAAAAAAGCGGAATTCAACGCTCACATTGTTGGCGTTCAGAATTTGTTCCACCTCATTTTTCCAACGAGAAAGAAAATAACCGCTGGTTTCGATGACGGTTGGTTTATCGAACCCACGATGGCGTAACTGTACGCTTTGATAAAATGAGCCTTTTTCGGGATTCTGGTGGTCGAGCGCTTGTTTAATCGTGAGGTCGTAAGTTAGGTACGGATCGCCGGGTTTCGAAACGTCGGTAAACGAAACATCGGGCAGGTTGAATAATTCGCGTTCAAGCCGCTGTTTATCGGGTTGAGCAAATACCGAAATAAAAGATATGCAAAGGAAAATTGATAGAAAAAGTTTCATCAGGAGTTATATTTTATTGTTGCGGTGGCAAAATACTCAACAGGGGAGTTTTGACCTATGAAAAATGTCAGTTGTTACCTGAAGTTTGATTTTCCTGTCAATTTTTTCTGAATAACGATTAGTGTGTAGCGTAATGTAATTGAGTAAGTCCTTTCAAGAACGATTTTGATTCGATAAGTTTTAGTTTTTGTTGCGGGTAAGTTTTGTCGAAGAGGCGAATTCCTTTTCCGAGCAAAACGGGGATTATTGAAATGGTTATTTCATCGATTAAATCCAAATTCAGAAGTTGCTGGACGATTTTGGCGCCGCCGTCACAATAGATGTTTTTACCTGTTTTGCTTTTCAGCTCCGTAACCAATCGCTTTAAATCACCCGAATAAAAAGTAGTTTTGCCCGATTTTTCGCGAGGAGTCCGGGTGATAACATACACATCGCGGTCGCCATAAGGCGATTCAACGCCCATTGAAGCAAGCTTGTCGTAAGTTTTTCGGCCAAGAATAACCGTATCAACAGTTTCAATGTAGGCTGTATATCCATAATCTTCACCGTTCTGGTTCATTTCATCCAGAAAGCTGATGTCGCCGTCGGGTTTGGCGATGTAACCATCAAGGCTCATGGCTATAAAAAGGCAAAGTTTTCTGTTCATGTTTTGTGTGTTAAGGTCATTTATTGTCATTCAATAGTCTGCTACAAATTTTTTCCGTTTTATTTTCGAATCAACTCCAGCGCCTCTTTCACGGTTTCAACCGGCAATTGGCACGTATTGTCCTGGCAAAAGTAAATCAATGTTTTTCCTGAAATATACCTGTTTCTGAGTAGCGGAAGGTCACTTGGAACCGTTGATGCACAGAACGTGACATCGGGTAAGTAGCACTGTTGAATTTTTCGTGACAGTTCTATCGCATTTTCGCCAATAACTACAACCTCTTTGGGGCTTCCGTTGAAATCGAGCAATAATTGCGCCCAGTTGCTGTAGCCCAATGGGTATTCCGAAAGGTTTCCAATCATTCGTTCAAACATATTTTGTGCAATCTTTTTGTAGTCTGCCAGCTCCAATAGGTACGACAACCGGAAAAGATTTTGTGTCATGACTGAATTTGAGGAAGAGATGACATTGTCGTACACCTCAAAAGTTGGGGAGATGAGTTCCGACTGGTTTTTAGGACTAAAAGAGAAGAATAATTTTTGAGGATCGTAAAATTCATCGATGCTTCGTTGAGTGAGTTGTTGCGCCAGATTGAGCCACGAAATTTCACCCGTAACTTCAAACAGGGCTGTGAATGTTTCAACAACAAAGGCATAATCCTCCAGAAAACCTGAGATTTTGGACTGACCGTTTTTGTACGAATGGAAGATTTCTCCGGAGTCGCTTATCATTTTCTCTTTCATTAATGAAGCGTTAGCCAATGCTAATTCTAAATATTCCGGTTCTCCGAAAGCCTTGTAACAACTGACTAATCCGGAAATAGTCATCGCATTCCACGAAGCCAGAATTTTGTCGTCGAGGCCCGGACGAACTCTTTTTTCACGTTCGGTAAGCAACTTTTGCTTCCAAAGATGAACCTTGGATTGCAATTCATCGGTCGAAATCTGATGCCTTTCGGCAAACAAATCGTCTGTTTCGGTGCGGAGCAAAATGTACTGTCCGTGTTCCCAGAACCCTGGCGAATTTACGTTGTAATAGTTGCTGAAAAGTTCAAAATCGTGGCCGATGATCGTTTGTAATTCTGCTTTTGTCCAGGTGTAAAACTTGCCTTCTTCGCCTTCGCTGTCGGCATCGAGTGCCGAATAAAAGCCATCTTCGGGCGAGAGCATTTCCCGTTTCAGGAAAGCTACAGTTTCTGAGACTACTTGTTTGTAGAGCGGATTAGGGTCAACCTGCCAGGCTTCGGCGTAAAGTCGCAAAAGTTGGGCATTGTCGTACAGCATTTTCTCAAAGTGCGGGACTTTCCATATTTCATCAGTAGAATAGCGGGCGAAACCACCACCAATTTGATCGTACAATCCGCCCATCGCCATTTTTTGCAACGTGAGTTTTACCTGGTTTAAAATGGTTTGATCCTGAAATTGAACTCCGGCTCGTAGCAAAAACTGCCAGTTGTTGGGAAGCATAAACTTGGGAGCGCCTTTGGTTCCGCCATTTTTGGTGTCGAAATGGCTTTGCCATTTTTTGAGGATATTGGGCAACAGCAGTGGATCAATCGCTGTTTTTTCCTGCGAAATAGGGATTAGCGCACTTTGCTCAATTCCCTCCCGAAGTTTAGCGGCATATTCTTCCGTTTTTTCAGGATTTTCGGCGTAAAATTTCGAAACGGCCAAAAGCGCCTGAATCCAATTTTCTGACTGAAAATAAGTTCCGCCCCAAACCGGACGACCATCGGGGAGTGCAATGCAGTTGAGCGGCCAGCCACCTCTGCCAGTCAATAACTGCACGGCGCTCATGTAAATGTGGTCGATGTCGGGCCGCTCTTCACGGTCGATTTTTATACAAACAAAGTGATCGTTCATAATTTGGGCGACCGATTCGTTTTCGAACGACTCGTGCTCCATCACATGGCACCAGTGACAAGCCGAATAGCCGACGCTAATGAGCAGAAGTTTATTTTCTTCTTTTGCTTGATGCAATGCTTTTTCGCCCCACGGTTGCCAGTTCACCGGATTGTGCGCATGTTGCAGCAAATACGGCGATGTTTCGTGAATGAGAGCATTGGTAAATTTTGGATTTTTCATGTTTCCTTTTCTGAGATAGTCAGGAAACAAGCGGGTAGGGAAGAAAGTTTTTTAAATTTAGCTTTGGTCTATTTTCCGAATGAATTCTTTTAATTCTTTGTCGCTAATTGACGTAACTTCGCTTTTGTCGTAAATAGAAATGAGTATGACTGTTATTTTTTCACCCATAAATTCTGCGTAGCCAAGAATTTCCGTTTCAAGATGGCTGATGATTCTTAATCCGCCACTTTTCCCTTTGTTCTTGCTCTTTGTAGTCAGTCTGATTTTAAATGTGTTGTTGCCTAATGGAATGCCGATTCTTGGGTTTTATTTCAATTCAGATTCGAGTAAAGAAAGCTCTTTAATCAACGACGGGTATTTTTTGAGAAGTGGTTTTGCTTGTCGCTTGAAACTTTGAGCAACTCTAACTATTACTTTCATTTACAAAGTCGGAAAGAGTTTGTAATTCTTGATATTCTTTGCCAGCTCTTTTTATTTCACTCAGGCCGTCTTTGATTGCCAATAAGACTTCAATCTTATTTTCGAGTCTTTTGTTTTCCGAAGTGATTTTTTCCCACAAGTGAAAAGGCACAATTACCGATGTCTTTACACCATTTTCATCAACAATATATCTTTTCATACTCAGATGTTTAATCGAATTGTAAATGTACGATTTTTCGGCTAGACTTCAATTTCTCCTCTCAGATAGGTTACTGCTTTCCCGGCAATAAAAACCCTGTCGCCCGAAAGGGTGCACCACAACTGACCACCTCGAGCCGAAAGTTGCAGGGCAGTCAGTTCATTCTTATTCAAGCGGTTTGCCCAAAATGGGATTAGCGTTGTGTGCGCAGAGCCGGTTACGGGGTCTTCATCAATTCCAACACCTGGAGCAAAAAAACGGCTGACAAAATCAACGTCGTTACCCTGGGCGGTAACCATAATTCCACGGGCGTCGGTTTGATACAGCAGGTGAAAGTTTGGCTTCATAGTGCGGATTGTTTCTTCCGAATCGAATAGTAATAAGTAATCAGTCCTGCCTTTCAGTGTTTTAGTGGGTTGTGCGCCCAGTGCTTCGGCAAAAACATCAACAGGTTCTACTTCCTGGGCAAAATCTGCCGGAAAGTCCAATTGAAGTTTATCCCCCGCTTTTTTAACTGTAAGTATTCCGCTTAAGCTCTCAAATTCAAGTAAATCTCCTGGATAATTCAATTCGTTGAAAAGGATGTGCGCGGTAGCTAAAGTTGCATGTCCGCAAAGCTTTACTTCGGCTTTGGGCGTGAACCACCGAATATGAAAATGATTGCCTTCAGGAATAAAAAATGCAGTTTCCGAAAGGTTGTTTTCCATCGCGATTTGTTGCATCGTTTCGTTAGAAAGCCATTTTTGCAGAGGAACAATTGCTGCAGGGTTCCCTTTAAAAAGACCAGATGCAAAAGCGTCCGCCTGGTATAACGGTAGTTTCATCGTCTAAAATTTTACTGTTAGTTTAAGATTTAGTTTTCTGCGAGTAAGGTAATTTGGTACTGCAAACATATCACCTGAATTGTTCGAAACCCATAAATAGGAAATAGTATTACTGATATCCAATAGGTTGAAAACTTCCAGACTTACCCACATATCTTTAATTTCATTAAAGATTCGATTTCCAAATCGCTTGTGGTCAGGACTAACCAATATTTTCGAAAAACCTATATCAACCCTGCGATAAGGCGGAATACGGAAAACATCCTGGTAGCGTTTCGAATTTGGAGGCCCGGTAGGAAGCCGCGATCCGTAAAAAGCAGTAAGGTTCATTTTTAAAGTTGGGTTTCCGGGGAAATAATCCTGGAAAAAAACCGAAAAACTAAACCTTTGGTCAGTGGGTCGCGGAATGTACCCATGTCCATCATTCAGAACGTTTTCTTCGGTCTTCATTATCGATAAACTGGCCCATGATTCGACTCCACTTACAAACTCACCATTCACTTTCATATCCAATCCGGTTGCATAACCTGTTGCCTGTTGGTCGGGCAAATAGCGAATACGGACATTGTCGATTTGATAAGGCGTGAGGTTCGAGAAATATTTATAGTACGCTTCCGACGAAAACTTAAACGGGCGGTCCCAGGCTTTGAAGATATAATCGGCACCCAAAACTACCTGTGCTGACCGTTGTGCTTTTGTGTTGGGGTATATCACACCGTTTTTGTCTTTCAGCTCTTTGTAAAAGGCTGGTTGGTCATAAGTTCCTCCTGACAGATGAAATACAAAATTTGGGTTCCACTCCGGATAATATCGTAAGGTGCCGCGCGGGCTTAACAAAAATTCGCCCGAATACGACCAATACTGGCT
Organism: uncultured Prolixibacteraceae bacterium; assembly: GCA_937915865.1. GTDB lineage: Bacteria > Bacteroidota > Bacteroidia > Bacteroidales > Prolixibacteraceae > Aquipluma. Next base: position 30,941 of record CALGIG010000007.1, read on the forward strand.
TCTCAATCCTGCTGTTAGATACAAAGCGCCTTTATTTATGGGAATTTGGTAAGTATCCTGGATAAATGCCGTTGCACGGGTCGAATTCATGTTGTATTTCATGTTGGTCGAACTGTAAAGCTCCAATTTATCGCTATGAGAAGGAATAGAATAACCTGTAGAATCACGTAATATCCATTCATTCATTTTATCGCCAATCTTTTCCTGCTGAACCTTTAATCCCCAGTTAAATAAATGATGGTCAGAGTTATATGCTCCTTTGTGTTCTAATGCATAAACATTAACATCGAGGTAATTTCGCGCATGATTTAAAAACTCGCCAACTCCCGTCTGTATTGTAGTATCACTACTCTCTGTGTTGCTGCTTTCCAGGTCTTTCAAATAATATTGTCCATCAATATCATACGTTTCGGCTTCTTTTGACTGGAATGCCGACGCAATAAATTTCAGGTTCAAAGATGAATTGGGATAATAATTGGCGATTAATGCCCCAGTCAAAGTTGTGTATTTGTCTTTTTCCTGTCCTTCAAAATAAATGGTCGATTTATACATCTGGCTTATAGTGCCAAAACTGGTTTCGCGGGTCTGTGGTATAAAATTGTACTGGTTTTTCCCCAGGTTCCCTAAAAACGAAATGTCAAAAGATTTATTTATTCCATAAGTCAAATAAGTTTGAAAATCGATAAAATTCGGATTATAATCACCTTTTGAATCGAGAGAACCAAGTAGGTAGCGGTTGGTCTTATAACGTAAACCGCTTATATGTTTAAATTTACCGTTTTTGCTAATATCTTCCAGATGAACCGTTGCACCCAAAAAGCTGGCTGAGGCAGAACCTGCAAATTCGGTTGGTTTGCGGTATTTAATGTCGAGTACCGACGACATTTTATCGCCAAATTTTGCATCGAAACCGCCTGCCGAAAAATCGATTGACGAAACCATGTCGGAATTGACCATGCTTAGACCTTCCTGTTGTCCCGATTTGGTCAGCATCGGGCGATATACTTCCACATCGTTTATATATACCAGATTTTCGTCAAAGTTTCCTCCACGAACCGAATACTGGGAGCTAAGTTCGTTGTTGGTTGAAACTCCGGGCAATGTTTTTATCAGGGCTTCAACGCCCCCTGTTCCTGCATCTGCAATTTGAGCGATGTATTTTGTGTCGATGCGGTTCATGTTTGTTTTATTTCGCCGGAGTTGAGTCACTTGTACTTCGTCTATTTCCTGATCACTCTGTTTCATCAAAATATTAAGTTCTGTTTTCTGTCTGTCGTTGAGTTTAATGTTCTTTTCAACCGACTGATAACCAACAATCGAGTACACAATTGTGATGGCTTTTCCTGATGGGACTTTTAGCTGATAAAAACCATTACTATTAGAGACAGTTCCAATTCCGGTATTTTTTACAGAAATGTTGGCAAACTCAATAGGCTTACCCTGATTGTCGGTAATTTTTCCTAAAATAATGGCGTTAATATTTTGCGCCCGTAAGCCAGTATGGATCAGGACCAGAAAAAAAATGATGATTAGTGATTTTATAAGCCTCATGCTGGCAAAAATAATATTTCCCTATAATAAACTGTTCAGCATGTTATTAATTGTTTGCTTCGGCTTATTTTTGTTTAGTGATTATTAAGAAAAGAAAACAACAAATGTTATGGCATCACGCGATTATCTTATCCGGCAAGTGGAAGAAATGGGCATTTTTCTTGCCTTATTACTTCGTCGTATCCTGAAAATGAAAGAAGAGAATCAGCAAAACCAGATGGAAGCGGCTGTTAAAGAATCGATATTTCAGGAGACTAAAATTGATATTGAACAGATAGTTGTATTGGATGAAGAAGCTTTTTTAGCTCTGGCGAACGAACATTTTACCAGTGAAAATCAGCTCGAAAAATTTGCAGATATTTTGATGGTATTGGGGAAAGAGATCGTATCAACTTTTTCGCTGACCAAAGTCAATTATTTACAAAAAGCCTTTCTTCTTTTTAATCATTTGCAGAATACAACAACATCTTTTTCATACGAACGTCGGAATAAAATTCTTGAGATTGAAGAGTTACTGAGAGAAAAAGGAGTCCTCTAATTTTTTTCATATATGGTTGAACAACTTGAGATAACACTACCTGCATTTCGTCGTGGTTATCATCTGATTACCGATATAATTGAACGTCAAATGCCAAAGCTTCCCGAAAAAGGCTTATTGAATATTCTCATTCAGCATACTTCTGCCGGAATTAGCCTGAATGAAAATGCCGATCCGTCTGTTCGTGTCGATTTCGAAACATTCATGAATAAATTCATTCCAGAAAATCATCCTGGGTTTGTACATACAACAGAAGGGGCCGATGATATGCCAGCACACTTAAAAGCATCGTTAATCGGAGCGAACATAACCATTCCAATAACAGATCATCAACTTAATCTTGGAACCTGGCAAGGAATTTACTTGTGCGAATTCAGAAATTATGGTGGGCGACGACGACTGGTCCTAACCATACTTTCCTAAAGTGCCGAACCTGAAAATTTGGAAATGTAAAAATGAGCCTGTTCGGATAAATTGCTAAATAGTTTAAGTTTGGTTAACCCAAATTAATCATTTAGCAATTTAACAGTTGAGCCATTTCTGTTTTAAAATTCGCTGCAATTTTTTTATAGCTTTTCTTTCAACGCTTGTCCTGTATGCGATTCCTTAACTTTTACAAGGTTTTCAGGGGTTCCCTCAAATATAATTTTGCCGCCATTCACTCCCCCTTCTGGACCAAGGTCGATTACCCAATCGGCACATTTTATAACATCAAGGTTGTGCTCAATGATAATAATGCTGTGTCCTCTGGATACCAGAGCATTAAATGAGTCGAGTAATTTGCGGATATCGTGAAAATGCAATCCGGTTGTAGGTTCATCGAATATGAACAACGACGGACTACCTTTTTCTTTTGCCAGGAACGATGCCAGTTTAATACGCTGGCTTTCACCGCCCGAAAGCGTGCTCGATGATTGACCAAGCTTTACATATCCTAATCCAACGTCCTGCAGTGGTTTCAGAAGTTTCGCAATTTTTTTCGATGTTGGCGATTTTTGATTACCAAAGAACTCAATAGCTTCGTCAACAGTCATATCAAGAACATCGAATATGTTTTTCCCCTCGAATGCCACTTCCAAAATTTCGTCTTTAAACCGTTTCCCTTTACAGCTTTCGCAAACCAAATGCACATCGGCCATAAACTGCATTTCAACAGTTATCTCACCTTCTCCCTGACATTCTTCACAACGACCACCTTCAATGTTAAACGAAAAATGTGAGGGCTTAAACCCGTTGTATTTTGAAGCTGGTAAATCTGAAAATAATTTACGGATTTCATCGTACACTTTTAAGTATGTTACCGGATTTGAACGCGTTGATTTACCTATTGGGTTTTGGTCAACAAATTCAATCGAGGTAATCATATTTAAGTCGCCACCAATAAGGTCGTGTTGTCCGGTTTTTTCGCTAAAGCCGCCAAACATCTTGGCTAAACCAGGATATAAAACTTTGGTTACCAGCGACGACTTGCCCGATCCGCTAACTCCGGTAACAACACAAATGATATTTAACGGGAATTTGACACTCACATTTTTTAAGTTGTTTTCGCGAGCGCCTAAAACTTCAATGAAATTGTTCCATTTACGCCTGATTTTTGGTACCTCAATCTTTTCCCTGCCAGTAAGATATTTGGCAGTCAGGCTGTCTGATGACGATTCCAATTGATTATGATTTCCCTGAAAAACTACTTTACCGCCTAACCGACCAGCATACGGGCCAATATCGATTATTTCGTCAGCTTCGCGAATAATTTCTTCGTCATGTTCAACCACCAATACTGTATTTCCCAGTTTTTGCAATTTGCGTAAAACGCGGATCAAACGTTGAGTATCTCGTGAATGAAGCCCGATACTCGGTTCGTCCAATATATACATCGAACCAACAAGGCTACTGCCCAGCGAAGTTGCCAGATTTATCCGCTGAGATTCTCCGCCGGAAAGAGATGAGGATAAACGGTTTAGCGTTAAATAGCCCAATCCAACATCGGTTAAGAAATCTAGCCGGTTGTTTATTTCAGTTAAAATACGCTCGGCAATTTTTGCTTCATGTTCCGTCAGTTCAAGGTTTAAGAAGAATTTTTGTAAGTCGTCGATGGGCATCAAAACCAAATCCTGAATAGATTTTTCGCCTACCTTAACGTACATAGCCTCTTTTTTGAGCCTTGTGCCTCGGCAATCTGGACAATTGGTCTTCCCTCGATACCTCGAAAGCATTACACGATATTGTATTTTGTAGGTGTTTTCTTCAAGCATTTTGAAGAACTGGTTTAGTCCTTCAAAATATTTATTGCCAGACCAAAGCAACTGTTTTTGATCTTCGGTTAATTCGTAATAAGGTTTATGTATTGGGAAGCCAAACTTTTCAGCAGCATATACCAGCGCTTCTTTCCATTCACCCATTTTTTCACCTTTCCAACATGCAATGGCATCCTGGTAGATTGATAGTGATTTGTTCGGAATAACCAAGTCTTCATCAATCCCGATTACTTTTCCGTACCCTTCGCAGGTTTTGCATGCTCCGACCGGATTGTTAAAGCTGAATGTATGTACTGTAGGTTCTTCAAATTCAATTCCGTCGGCTTCAAAGCGGTTAGAAAAATGTTCCTCTTTTATTTCGTTTTCAATATAAATTTTGACAATACATTCACCATGTCCCTCAAAGAATGCGGTTTGAACTGAGTCAGCAATTCTGCTAATGTTATCTTCATTGTTTACAACAACTGCCCGGTCAATTACTATATTGCACTTATCTTCGGTGCACGTTTCTTTTTTTTCTTTGATCAACTCATCTATACGGCGAATTTCATTGTTTATTTCAAATCGGGAAAAGCCTTGCTGTATAAGTAGCTCAGCTTCCTGAACCAATGTTCGGTCATTTTTTACTATTAAAGGTGAAGTTATCAGAAAACGTGTGTTTTCGGGAAATGATATGATAAAATTAACCACATCGCTCACATGGTGTTGCTTCACTTCCTTTCCTGAAACAGGGGAAAAAGTTTTTCCGATTCGGGCAAAAAGAAGCTTTAAATAGTCGTAAACCTCGGTTGAGGTTCCTACGGTTGAACGCGGGTTACGCGTATTTACTTTCTGTTCGATTGCTATTGCAGGTGGAATACCTTTAATGAAATCAACTTCAGGTTTGTCGATACGGCCAAGGAACTGGCGGGCATAAGCCGATAAACTTTCAACATACCTGCGCTGTCCTTCGGCATATAAAGTGTCGAATGCCAACGACGATTTGCCTGATCCTGATAAACCACTGATAACTATAAATTTATTGCGGTCAATTTTTAAGTCAATGTTTTTTAAGTTGTGGACCCGTGCACCTTTTATCTGGATGTATGGAGTAAAATTTGAAAAAGAACTCATTTCTTATGTTATTATTTCTGAACAAAAATTTGTTTAATTGAAAAAAATGATCGATTTTTACCAGCACAAAAGTAGCAAATAGTTTTACTAACATTCTAAAAAGCTTGCCTATCGACAGAACTTGTACTCATAATTATTGAAAACAGTCACATAATAATTTAGAGTCATGTTCAGACCAGAAGATCTGAGCGATAATTCGCTCGTACAGCAGTTTGTCGATGGGAACCAATCAGCAATTGAAACATTAATTTCTCGCCACAAAAAAAGAGTCTTTACTTATATTTTGTTGATTGTCAAGGATCATCATCTAGCCGAAGATATTTTTCAGGACACTTTTATTAAAGTTATCCGTTCGTTAAAAAGTGGCAGATATACTGAGAATGGAAAATTTATTTCCTGGGTTTTACGTATTTCGCACAATTTAATCATCGACTATTTCAGAAAAGAAAAATTGCTTAACACAACCTCGAACGACAATGTAAACGTCGATTTATTTAATTCTCCCAAATACTCAGAAGAGAATATTGAGGATAAATTGATATATGACCAAATTACCTGCGACATTCGTTTGTTAATAAATGAGCTACCCGATGATCAGCGCGAAGTTATCATTATGAGACATTACCAAGGGTTAAGTTTCAAAGAGATTTCGGACATAACAAATGTGAGCATCAATACTGCCTTGGGGCGGATGCGTTACGCCCTTATAAACCTCAGAAAGCTGATTGAGAAAAAAAACCTGAGTTTGACGAAAATATAGGGATTGATACAATATTACTTGCAGGGTGGCGTTATTAATTCATAATTTTAAAAAAATAACGATTGCCTATGAGTAAAATCTCTACTTTTAACATTTTGATCAATTCGTACAATGCCGGCAAAAAAGAAGTTGAAGAGGTTATAAGTTCTTTTGATGAATGTGATATGGATATGGATCAGTTTGGTTTTGAACCATCTCAAAGTTGCATTGATGCAATTTTAAATTTTGCATTGCAATTTGAGGTTTTGAAGTCTGGCAATGTTGGTAACATCGAATTGAATTTGAATTAATCTTACTCTCTGAAATTTTTCAAAAAAGCACTTGACAATGAGTGCTTTTTTTATTTATATTTGTGATATTAAAATAATATCAAAACAATTTAAATTTAATAGTATGGAAAAGACATTTTCAGCCCGATCTGGTTATTTGTTTTTATTCCTTGAAATTGTATTGCTTGGCTTGGCTATTGCTGGTTTTATTCTTGAAATCATCATTCCATCAGTAGTACTGATTGCTTTGTTCGTAATTATTGCTCCCGGATTTATTGTTATTGACCCAAACCAGAGCTATGTGCTTGTTCTTTTTGGCGAGTATAAAGGAACAGTTAAAGACAATGGCTTTTTTTGGGTAAATCCGTTTTTTACCAAAAAGAAATATTCGCTTCGAGCCCGTAATTTCAATAGCGAACCAATAAAAGTGAACGATAAGTTAGGTAATCCTATCATGATTGGCTTGGTGTTGGTTTGGAAGGTTGAAGATACATACCGCGCTGCATTTGGAGTCGATGAATATGAGCATTTTGTGGTTGTTCAAAGTGAGGCAGCGTTACGCAAATTAGCAGGGTTGTATCCTTATGATAATATTGAAGATGATCATGCAAGTATCACTTTACGTGATGGAGGCGAGGAGGTGAATGCTGTTTTGGAAAATGAAATTCGTGAACGCCTTGATATTGCCGGCATCCATGTTATTGAAGCCCGAATAAATTACATTGCTTATGCACAAGAGATTGCACAATCGATGCTAAAACGACAACAGGCAACTGCTATTGTTGCTGCCCGCTTTAAAATTGTTGAGGGTGCAGTTAGTATGGTAGAAATGGCACTCGACGAATTGAATAAAAAGAAAATTGTTGAGTTGGACGAAGATAAGAAAGCAACGATGGTAAGCAATTTAATGGTTGTATTGTGCGGCGATAAAGAAGCTTCGCCTGTTGTAAATACTGGTACGCTTTATCAATAGCTAAACATGAATAAAACATTATTTAAAGAAGAACAACAGTTCAGGCAATGGTGGAATTTACTTGTTGTTCTTGCATCAACGGTATTGGGTATCGGGTTTAGTTTATATGCACTTTACCAACAGGTTATACTCGAAAAACAGGTTGGAAACGATCCGGCTCCTATAGCTGTGCTGAGTCTTCTAATTGTTTTTCTCCCCTTTTTCCTGTGGTTTTATTTACGGCTGAAGCTGGAGGTCTGGATTGATAACCTGGGAATTCACTATAGATTCTTCCCTCTGATTTATAAAGAGAGAATAATTTCTTTCACGGAAATTAAAAAGTATGAGATCAGAAAATATAGTCCGCTTGGAAATTATGGCGGCTGGGGTATTAAAAGAAGTCTGCGATGGGGAAGGGCATATAATGTGTCGGGGAATATTGGATTACAGTTGTATTTAAAAAATGGGAAAAAGGTTCTGTTTGGCACTCAAAAGCCTCAGGCCATGATATATGCAATAGATGCAGCAATGTCAGAAATTCAGAAGAACAAATAAGAGAGTAGGAACAATTAAACGTTAACAGATGAAATAGCTATCTCGCCTAAGGCGAGACAAAACGAAAATGTATAAATGGCTATTCCATGCGTTGGATTGTTCGACCAAAAGAAAATGCTAATACGCAGATTATAAGACGAAAAACAGAAATCTGTACACATGAAACGATCATGCCATGGTAACAATTTTCAACGTGGTGGCAAAAAGGCCATGTAAATCTTGTGGAGAATGCCATTTTTTATGGCATGGAGTTCCTACGTACGCATTTAATATTCAACAAATTAATAACAATATTTACGTGTGAAAATTTATTTACTAACATTTCTATTAGGTCTTGCTGTTGCCAAATGTGCTTTTGGACAGGGCATATCTGGACAATGGAATGGTATTCTGAAAATACAGGGAATGCAACTCCGTATTGTTTTTAATATAGCTGAAACCGAAAATGGATATACGGCCACAATGGATAGCCCAGATCAACATGCCAAAGGTATTGCTGTAAGTACGGTAACATTCGAGAATTCTACCCTGAAATTGGCCGCCACCGCTCTGCGAATGGAATATGAAGGAACATTAAAGCCTGAAGGCATTGTTGAAGGTACGTTTAAACAGGCGGGATTGTCAATTCCTTTAAACTTATCGAGAGAGATTGTTAAAAAGGATGAATTAGTGAGGCCTCAAGAGCCGAAAAAGCCTTATCCGTATTATGAAGAAGACGTTACCTTTCCCAATGTCGGAGCCGGAATTACTTTAGCCGGAACATTGACTTTACCGCAACGAGAAGGAGTATTTCCAGCTGTAATCTTAATTACTGGCAGCGGCGCTCAGAACAGAGATGAAGAAATAATGGGACATAAGCCGTTTTTGATCATTTCCGATTTTTTAACTCGAAATGGTATAGCGGTCTTGCGATTCGACGACCGGGGAACTGCTTCATCTGAAGGAATCTTTAAAACTGCGACAAGCAACGATTTTGCAACTGATGTAAATGCCGGTGTCGAGTATTTACTAACCCGAAAGGAAATCAACAAAACGAAGATTGGTTTGATTGGCCATAGCGAAGGTGGAATTATTGCACCAATGGTGGCCAATAGTTCGAAAAATGTTGCTTTTATTGTGTTGCTTGCAGGTACAGGTATTCCTGGCGATCAATTGTTACTAATGCAACAGGAACTGATTGGCAGGGCTTCAGGTATGAGCGACAGCAAAATTCAATTCATAAAAACGATAAGCAGTTCGATTTTTGAAATGGTTAAAAAATCAAATTCGATTGACCAATTAAATATTGATTTAACAAATTTTGTAAAACAGAAACTGAACGATTTTCCAGACAAGCCCCAAAATTTGTCGGATGATGATTTTGTGAAAGCCCAGGTTAGTGAGGTCTTGAATCCCTGGATGCTGAATTTTATCAAATACAATCCAGCAACAGCCCTGGAAAAAGTAAAATGCCCCATATTGGCGCTAAACGGAGAGAAAGATTTGCAAGTTCCTCCAAAAGAAAATCTAAAAGCAATTAGGGAGGCATTGGCAAAAGGCGGAAATAAAAAAGTTACAACAGTTGAACTTCCCGGGTTAAACCATTTATTTCAGGAATGTAAAAACGGAACGCCTTCGGAGTATGCAACCATAGAACAAACCTTTTCTCCGTTAGCTTTAGGCGAGATTTTGAAATGGATAAAAACGCAAACTGAATAAAATCAAAAGCACTATTTTAGTTCGTTTTGATTGTTTAGATTAAAAAGAAAATTATGGCCAAGAAAAAATCGTTTGTACTACGGATTGATCCCGATGTTTACGATGCCATTGAAAAATGGGCAGCGCAGGAATTTCGTAGTGTAAACGGACAAATAGAATGGATTATTGATACAGCATTGCGCAATGCAAGACGAACTGTGGAGAAAACTAACCAAAGTGAAACTGAAGAAGAGGCGGATTAATAATAAAAAGAGAATCGAATTAATCTATCTTTGCTTAATCAAACAATTCAGGTGATGGATGCAGGGCAAACTCACAGTTTCATGTCCAGAATTTTGATTAGATAATCATTGTCATA
>CALGIG010000008.1 GCA_937915865.1 uncultured Prolixibacteraceae bacterium
TGTAATTCAACGAAAGTGGTTCGTTAATCGTCATCCCATACTTGTAATTCAACGAAAGTGGTTCGTTAATCGTCATCCCATACTTGTAATTCAACGAGAGAGGTTTGTTAATTGCCAACCTGCATTTCTCATCCGGCGAAAGAGGTTCGTAAATCGTCATTCTATACTTGTAATTCAACGAGAGAGGTTCGTAAATCGTCATCCTATACTTTAAAATCGACAAAAGTGGTTCGTCAATTGTCTTCCGGCAGTTGTACACTGCCTACTGCTACTGACCACTGTTTTGTTCGCCAATCATTTGAGCCAAACGTTCAAATTCGGCAACACTCAACTGCTCAGGGCGTTTGTCGAAGATTGGGTTAGCTTTTAACTCATTGCTGTTTATTAGGCTTTTAAGTGAATTACGCATAGTTTTTCGCCGTTGGTTAAAAGCCATTTTTACGATTGAAGTAAATAGTTTTTCGTCGCAATTGAGGTGCTCGCGCTTATTCCTGGTTAGTCTGATTACTCCCGATTTTACCTTTGGAGGTGGTATGAAAACATTTTCGTGTACCGTGAACAGGTATTCAATGTTATAATATGCCTGAAGCAAAACACTCAAAATTCCGTAGGTTTTTGATCCTGGAGGCTCGGCCAAACGTTCGGCTACTTCTTTTTGGAGCATTCCTACCACTTCAGGAATTTGATTTCGGTATTCGAGTATTTTGAAGAAAATTTGTGATGAAATGTTGTAAGGGAAATTTCCAATAATGGCAAATGGTTCAGAGAAATAATCGTTGAGCCTTAACCGAAGAAAGTCGGCTGAAATAATTCTTTGATTAAGTTCTGGATAATATTTTTCAAGGTATTCGACCGATTCACGGTCAATTTCGACAACTGATGTTTCGTAATGGTTGTTTTGTATTAGGAATTGAGTAAGAACTCCCATGCCTGGGCCAATTTCCAAAACCTTGAAAACCCCTTCCGAATGAAGGCTGTCGACGATTCTTTTAGCTATATTTTTATCATTCAGAAAATGTTGCCCAAGATTCTTTTTTGCCCTTACCGTAGTCATGTTAAATTCCAGATTTCAGGTTTCAAAGATCAGGAATTGGTCCGATTTTAAATTTAAAGTTGCGATTGGCTTCCCGATTGAAACAATTATTTATTTTTGCGCGTCAGCCTGATTAATAGCACGGAAATACCTGATGCTTTAATAGGTCGGTGCAAAAGTAGGTTAATTTAATTTGAGAAATACAATTTACATCAATCAAAACATCAGAACTTGAAATCAGGTATCATTAAAACCCTCAAAATTGCCATCTTTTTTCTGCTTGGGATACTTATTTTTTGGATGGTATATAAAGATCAAGACATTGATCATATAAAAAATATTTTAACTAATGATGTAAATTACTTTTGGATCATTTTCTCCCTTTTCCTGGGTTTACTTAGTCATATCAGCCGAACAATCAGGTGGAATTTAATGATTGAGCCGTTAGGTCGAAAACCTAAGATTCTGAATACCTTTCTGGCCGTTATGGTTGGCTATTTGATGAATTTAGCATTACCTCGTATGGGCGAAATTTCGAGGTGTGGTGTGCTTGCTCGATATGAAAAAATTCCCTTTACCAAGCTGATTGGGACCGTAGTGGTTGAACGGTTGATAGATGTGCTGATGTTGCTTATTTTACTACTCGTAGTGGTTTTAACCCAGTTTGGGAAGGTACTCGAATTTTTAAATAATAATCCTGATGTGAATGAGAAATTACATCGGGTATTGTTTTCGCCAGTGGTGATTGGGGTAATTGTGCTGGTTATTTTTATTGTTTGGATCAGCCGTCACAAAATCAAAGAAAGTTCGCTGATGAAGAAGGTAAAAGGATTTGTAGGCCAATTTGCTGAGGGTTTTCAAAGCATTCAGAAAATGGATAAGAAGGGCGCTTTTATATTTCACTCAATATTTATTTGGTTTCTGTATTTTGTAATGCTTTATTGTGTGTTTTTTGCATTTGGATTTACCTCGCATTTAACTGCATTGTCTGGTCTTACTGTATTTGTTTTTGGTAGTTTTGGCATGGTAGCGCCGGTTCAGGGAGGAATTGGAGCCTGGCATTTTATGGTTATTGAGGCTTTGGCTTTATATGGCGTTGATCGGAGTGATGGTAAAATATTTGCGCTTTTGGCTCACGGTAGCACAACTGCAATGCTAATTATTCTCGGGCTTATCGGGATGTTGGTTTTACCTTTTGTAAATGAAAGAGAAACTGAATCCTGAAATGAGTAAGACTTGAATATAAGGATATTGATTTTGAGTAAAGAATAGATCGTCAATAGTTAATTAAAAGACTTAAATCCTTGGATGTTAACCTGTATATTGCTCGTCGGATTTTCTCTGATAAAGAGAACCGGAATAATCTTTCGCACCATATTGTGAATATCGCTCTTTTGGGCATCATTCTCGGTTTGGTTGTTCTTATTTTGTCAGTTGCTATCGTTACAGGCTACAAAACAGAAGTTGGCCGCAAAGTAATTGGGTTCGGTTCGCACATGCAGGTAGTGAATCTCGACTCCAACGAATCGTTCGAAACGAACCCTATTAGCGAGGATCAGGAATTTTTACCTGAGTTGAAGAATATTGAGGGTGTCAGCCATGTTCAGGTGTTTGCAACAAAACCTGGAATAATCAAGGCTGGAACGGAGATTAAGGGAGTTGTACTCAAAGGTATAGGCCCCGATTTCGATTGGTCTTTTTTTATTGAAAACAAAATTGCCGGGGAGCCTTTTACGGTTAGGGATACGGTAAAAACAAATAAGGTGTGGATTTCGAAACAGATGGCCGATTTGCTGAATGTCAAACTTGGCGATAAACTGACAATGTTTTTTGTAAGCCCTCCTGAAATTGTTCCGCGTCAGCGAAAATTTGAACTTACTGGTATTTATAAAACCAGTCTTGACGAATTCGACCGTTTATTTGTTTTGGCAGATATAAATCATGTTCGAAAGCTTAATAATTGGAAAAACAATGAAGTGAGTGGTTTTGAACTACTTGTAAACGATTTTAGAAATTTGGATCAGGTTGGGAAAAAGGTAAGTAATTTGATTTTACGATTTACAAAACCAGACTCACCTGTTTTACAGGTAGTAAGCATTAAGGAAAAATACCGTCAGATTTTTGATTGGTTAGGTATGCTTGATATTAATGTTTGGATTATTCTGTCGTTAATGATACTTGTTGCAGGATTTAATATGATTTCAAATCTTTTGGTTGTTGTTTTGGAGCGAACACAAATGATTGGGATTTTAAGCGCTATGGGAGCCAGAACCTGGAGTATCAGGAAAGTATTCCTGTATTTTTGTACTATGCTGTTGCTGCGAGCTCTTTTCTGGGGAAATCTGATCGGAATCGGGATTTGTTTGTTCCAGAAATACACACATTTTTTCGAGCTTAATACAGCGACATATTATCTTGAATATGTTCCCGTTAATCTTTCGATTTTGCATTTGCTATTGTTAAATGTTGGAACAGTATTGATTACTATGCTGATGCTTTTGTTGCCATCGTATTTTATCGCCAAAGTTTCTCCCGAAAAAACAATCAGGTTCGAATAACAGCAGCAAACTCCGATATGTATTTATACTGAAATCAATTTTTGATTGTACCAGATGACGACTTAATTCGTTATTTTTATACTATGTATTCATCGTTAAAAAACTATTTAAAGGAGGCTTTGAAGGGCGAATTGCCTGGAATTAAGGCCCATTTGAAGATGCTTCCGCCTGGACGCCGGTTAAAAACCTTGGTGAATGAAATATCTTTAGTTAAGCAAAGTGGAGTTTTGATCTTATTATTCCCATACAACAACCAACTATACACTTGTTTAACCCGTCGGCCCGATACGATGAAGTACCATCCAGGACAAATTAGTTTTCCTGGAGGAAAGGTAGAGGAAGAGGATTTGTCACCCGAGATGACTGCTTTGCGTGAAGCTTACGAAGAAGTGGGAATTGATTCAGAGTTGGTCGAAATATTGGGTTGTTTATCTGATTTATATGTTGAGGTAAGTAAATTTTCTATTCATCCATACCTGGCCTGGGCCGATCAGCTACCTTATTTCGTGATCAATCCCGATGAAGTTGATGAGATTATCCTTTTCCCAGTCGAAGAGTTTGTTTCATGCGAACGTATTGCCGAAACTGAGGTAGATACGATTGCAGGTCGTTTAATGGTTAAATGCTATCCGTTTGATAACAAGATGATTTGGGGAGCTACAGCAATGATCTTGTCAGAGTTGATTGAAATTCTTAAAGCATTCAAACACGAAACAGCTCAACCCTTGATTTTTCATTAATCGTAGAACGACCATGCCAGACCTATTCTGTAGGTCCTGCGCATATAAGGATAGTCGGGTGCCATAAAATAATTATTGCCCGCTATTCCTGATGCAGCGTTCATTAAGGTAAAGAAGAACCGTGTGCGCTTAAGTTTCAGGTTTACATGTAAATCGATGTATGGATAATCACCTATTTTTGTGCTGTTTTGTAGATAGAACCGGGCAGTTGCTGGCTCATAAGCGTCAGCATAAAAAGCTGTATTGTAACGGGTATCGGCCCCGATCTGGAAATGCATTACTTTCGAAATAATGGTCCGGTAGTTTAAACTAATAAATCCGGCAAAAGTTGGGAGATGGATCAAGTTTTCATTGCTTGCTTTTTGTACCAAAGCTTGAGCTCGTATTATCCAATGATCTCTTTCAAAATCTTTATTTAAATAGGCCGAAAGAATGAGTAATTCGTTGGCTTGGGCCGGAAGAGCATTTTCGTCATTGTAGATAAAATTCCCGATAAGCGAATAATTCATTCCTATGGTTGTTTTCAATTCCTGAGAATTGATACTTGACCTTATAGTCATTTCATTGACGTTGTTGAAACTATTCTTCCATTGAAAGTGGTTAGAGTAGAAATACTTTTCATAATAATCTGGGACAATCGTTTTTAACCATCCTTCTATTCGGAAACTTGTAGTATCTATTCCTATTTTAACAGGCTTATTCAGCATACCTCTAATTTCGGTTTGGCCTGCACGGTAACCTGTTAAATAAATCCGTCCTTCGGCGTCCCACTGCCAAAATTTTCCATCATTTCTAAAAATTCCGCCACCAATAAAAGTGTTTGATTGTTTGGTTGGGTAGTAACCAGTTGCTTTAGAAAAGTTATACCACATTTGGTCGTTCCCTATATAGGCTTTTTTACCAAAAGTATATTTACGGTCGGGAGCTTCGTAAAATTTGATCTGAAAAATATTGGTTACTCTCGAATATTTTGTACTATCGTTAGTTAAGGTGTCATTGTCGAATCTATTTTTAAAAAAAGTGGTCGGGTCGGCTTTTGTAAATCGTCTTTTGTTGTTCGAGAATTCAACTTGGTAAATAAAACCAACCCGTGGAATAAATTTCTCCTTGATATGTTTTGTTGTGTCAGCTGGTATGGTTTTTCCAACCCGATATTCATTTACTGTAAATATGTTATTGTTTTGCATTTTATTGTAAGCATCGTCGGTAATTTGAGTGGTAAACTTTTCGGTTTTAGTAGCGTCGTTAAATACAATAGAATGATCGATACCCCCGTTTTCCTGTCCAAGTAAACGGTTGAAAATAATGTTGGTATGTGAAACAAAACTATTTGACATATAAGATGTTGCCAAGGCCAGGTTGTGGTATTTGTTTTCCTGATTCAGGTACTGTCCCTGCGATTTTGTTTGGTTGTAAATGAATTGGTAATTGAATTTTTTATTTATGTTTTGTGTTAAAAATACATTAAACCGGGTCTCATTTTTTTTAACACGACTTTCGCTTTGGCTGTAGTCGAGCAGAGAAAAAGGAGTGGTTGTATTGTAGTACCTAATTTTATCAGGAGTTAGCCAATAGGCATCAAACGAACGCGTGAAATAAAAATCAGCATTGTAATTTCTTTTGAAAAAATCGTTGGATATATAAGCCCCTCCATTATTTCCGGTAAACGTATTGCTAATGCTATTCTGGTAAAAAGGATGATAAACATGGTAAAAATTCAAAGTGGTATCCAGTTCCGTCTTTTTAATAACCGAACCGATTTCTTTGACTTCCCAGGTTTTTATGTGCGATGGTACTTTAGGCTTAACCGGAGCTTTGTTCTTTTTTGACGCCTCCGGATCTGAAGATTCTACCCCTGAATTACTTTTTTCACTCATGCCGGAACGAGATCTGACTTGAGCGTGCGATTGATTGATAATCAGTAAAATCGCAAACAATATGTAGATATATTTTTTTAACATTTCGGCGCAAAGATAATTAAAATAATACCCTTGTCAATAAGCGTGGTTGAAGTTCAAAACTGTTTTCGAAATTCGTTTTTTCAATTTAGCCTAAGTATATAAAATTACGATTATATGGATGATGTAATATTAATGGTTAAGTAGGAAACTGGTGCGTGTTTTAATAAAAAATAACTCTTTTTAACAAGCCCTCCATGTATTAAAAAACAATCCTTGTTTTCTTCAAAACTGAAGTTCGCTGATACTGAGTTTTCAACCGGCGATTGTTAGTTAATGTAGATTGAACGAGATGTCATTCGAGGCTTGTTTTCTTTATATTTGTTGCAAATTGGATAGTACTATGATGCAGAATTACGATGAAGATTCGATAAAAACACTTGATTGGCAGGAGCATATACGAAAGCGCCCGGGCATGTATATTGGCAAGTTGGGCGATGGTTCGGCAAGTGATGATGGAATCTATGTTTTGCTGAAAGAAGTGGTGGATAATTCCATCGACGAGTTTATGATGGGTAATGGCAAAAAGATTGAGGTAAAAGTATCTAATGAACTTGTAACCATTCGCGACTTTGGCCGTGGCATTCCTTTAGGAAAACTACGCGATGCTGCTTCGAAAATGAATACTGGCGCTAAATATGATTCTGAAGTATTTAAGAAATCAGTTGGGCTTAATGGAGTAGGTATCAAGGCAGTAAATGCGTTATCGAGTCGCTTTAGGATTATGTCGTTTCGCGAAGGAGAAGTGAAAGAAATTCTTTTTAGCGAAGGCAATGTAGTTGACGAAAAAGATGTTGTACCATCCGATCAGCCCAATGGAACGTATGTGGAATTTATTCCAGATAGTACTGTTTTTAAGGGGTATAGATATTTCAACGACTACGTTGTTAACATGATGAAAAACTACTCGTTTCTGAATGCCGGGCTTACGCTTGAATTCAACGGCGAGAAGTTTCATTCCAGAAATGGGTTAAAAGATTTGCTTGAAGAAAATCAGGAAGCCGAATCAATCTATCCGGTTATTCATTTGAAAGGAAATGATATTGAAGTTGCATTAACGCACGGAAATCAGTATGGCGAAGATTATTATTCGTTTGTTAACGGGCAACACACTACTCAGGGTGGTACACATTTGCTGGCTTTCAAGGAAGCCATTGTAAAAACTATTCGCGACTTCTATAAAAAGGACTTTGATCCGACAGATATTCGGGCATCAATCATTGCCGCAATTGCAATTAAGGTGGAAGAACCTGTTTTCGAATCGCAGACAAAAACAAAGCTCGGATCCAAAGATATTGGTCCCGATGGACCAACAGTGCGTAATTTTGTAACCAATTTTGTTCAGAAAGAACTTGACAACTATCTGCATAAAAATCCTGATGTGTCTGAAATTTTGTTGCGCCGCATTCAGGAGTCCGAACGCGAACGAAAAGCCATTTCAGGAATACAAAAACTGGCCAAGCAACGCGCTAAAAAGGCCAACCTCCATAACCGAAAGTTACGCGATTGTAGAGTTCACCTGAACAGCAACAGCGAATTGCGCGAGAATTCATCAATTTTTATTACTGAAGGGGATTCGGCAAGCGGATCAATAACCAAGTCGCGTGATGTAAATACACAAGCGGTGTTTAGCTTGCGTGGTAAGCCATTGAACACATTTGGCCTGACAAAAAAGATTGTTTACGAAAACGAAGAATTCAACCTGCTTCAGGCAGCGTTGAATATCGAAGAAAGTATGGACGACCTTCGTTATAATAAGGTAATTATAGCAACCGATGCTGATGTTGATGGTATGCACATTCGCTTGTTGCTCATAACTTTCTTTTTGCAGTTTTTCCCGGAAATAATTCGTCGCGGACATTTATTTATTTTGCAGACACCACTTTTCAGGGTCAGAAATAAAAAGGAAACGTTTTATTGTTATTCAGATGAAGAACGGTTTACTGCAATACAAAAATGTGGAAAAGCTGCTGAGATCACCCGATTCAAAGGTCTCGGAGAAATTTCGCCTGACGAATTTAAAAACTTCATCGGTTCCGATATTCGTCTCGACCCGGTACTGATGAAAAGGCACGAATCGGTTGCGCAAATGCTCGAATATTACATGGGAAAAAACACGCAGGAACGTCAGGATTTCATCATTGAAAACCTGTATGTTGAAAAAGACGAATTTTAGAATGGCACCATAAACTGATAGAAAAAGCAAATGACTGAAGAAAATATCAATAAGGAAGAGCAACAGAAAGAGAAGAAAGAAGAAATCGTTTATTTGCCGGGTTTATACCGTCAATGGTTTCTCGATTATGCTTCGTATGTTATTCTGGAGCGTGCCGTTCCGTATGTCGAAGATGGACTGAAGCCCGTCCAGCGTCGTATTTTACATGCCATGGGTGTTATGGACGATGGTCGTTACAACAAAGTGGCAAATATCATCGGGCAAACTATGCAATACCATCCACATGGCGATGCCTCTATTGGTGATGCCTTGGTACAGCTGGGCCAGCGCGATTTGCTAATAGATTGCCAGGGAAACTGGGGTAATATTCTGACAGGTGATGGAGCAGCAGCTCCACGTTATATCGAAGCACGGTTGTCTAAATTCGCTCTTGATGTGGTTTTCAATCCAAAGACTACCAATTGGAAGCTTTCGTACGACGGACGTAATAAAGAGCCAATTTCACTTCCTGTGAAATTTCCGTTGCTGTTGGCTCAGGGAGTTGAAGGGATTGCAGTAGGATTGGCTTGTAAAATATTGCCTCATAATTTTATCGAATTGTGTGATGCTTCTGTCGCTTACCTTCGCGGAGAAGATTTTATTCTTTATCCAGATTTTCCAACAGGCGGTTCTGGCGATTTTGCCCGATATAACGATGGAATTCGTGGTTCGTCGATAAAAGTAAGGGCTAAAATTGAAAAACGGGATAGCAAAACATTGGTGGTTACCGAAATACCTTTTGGAAGAACTACTTCTTCATTAATAGAGTCGGTAATAAAGGCGAATGATAAAGGCAAGATTAAAATTAAAAAGATTGACGATAATACAGCCGACAAAGTGGAAATCATGATCCATTTAGTGCCTGGAATGTCGTCGGATAAAACTATTGATGCACTCTATGCTTTTACCGATTGCGAGGTTTCGATTTCACCCAACAGTTGTATCATCCAGAACGAAAAGCCAAAATTTATTGGTGTCAGCGAAATCCTGAAAACCAACACAGACCAAACAGTCGCTTTGTTGAAACTGGAGTTAGAAATTCGTAAAAATGAACTGGAAGAAGCCTGGCATTTTGCTTCGCTGGAAAAGATTTTCATTGAAGAGCGCATTTATAAGGATAAAGAATTTGAACAGGCCGAAAACATGGATGCTGCAGTTGCTCACATTGACAAACGTCTGGAACCATGGAAACCGAGACTAAAACGTGATGTTACCCGTGAAGATATTCTGAAACTGATGGAAATACGTATGGCACGTATCCTGAAATTCAATACAGATAAAGCAAATGATCATTTATTGGCAATAGAAGCTGAAATTGAGGACTTGCTTAATAAAATTGCAAATATTATTCCTTATACTATTGAGTGGTTTGAACGTTTGAAAATTAAATACGGCAAAGGACGTGAACGTAAAACTGAGATCAGAAATTTTGAGAATATCATTGCCACAAAAGTTGTTGTGGCTAACGAAAAACTTTACATCGACAGGGTTGAAGGGTTTATGGGAACAAGCCTTAAAAAAGCTGAATATCTGTGTGATTGCTCTGATATTGACGATGTAATTGTTTTCAGAAAAGATGGGACTTATTTTATAACCAAAGTTTCAGACAAGGCATTTATTGGCAAAAACTTACAACATGTTGCTATTTTTAAGAAAAACGATAACCGGACAATTTACAATGTAGTTTATCGTGATGGCAAGAATGGTTTTGTGTACATGAAACGGTTTGCTGTAACTGGAGTTACTCGCGATAAAGAATACGATCTGACTCAGGGTACTGCCGGTTCCAAATTATTGTATTTTAGTGCTAATCCAAACGGAGAAGCCGAAGTTTTGCGGGTTACTCTAAAACCAAAACCTCGCATCAAAAAACTCATTTTTGAGGTAGACTTAGGCGAGTTGGCCATTAAAGGCCGTGCTTCTATGGGAAATATTCTGACTAAATTTGAAATTCACAAGATAGCGCTCAAAGAAAAAGGATTGTCAACACTTGGCGGACGAAAAATTTGGTTCGATGAAGATGTGTTCCGTCTTAACTCCGACAATCGTGGAAAATATTTAGGTGAGTTTAGTGCCGACGATATGATCCTCGTGATTTATAAATCGGGTGAGTATCTGATTTGTAATTTCGACTTATCGAACCATTTTAATGACGGCGTTTTATACATTGGTAAATTTGATCCAAAGAGAGTACTTACTGCTGTTTATTTCGATGCAGAACAAGGATATTACTATGTCAAGCGCTTCCCTGTCGAAGAAATTACTAATCGTGAAGTTGGCTTTATTGGCGAATTTCCAGGCAATCGGCTGGTAAGTTTTACATGGGTTGGTCACCCTAGGCTGGAACTTGTTTTCGGAGGGAAAAATGATAGTCGTGAGCCGGAGATCGTTGACGTCGATGAATTTATAGGCGTTAAATCTCATAAAGCAAAAGGTAAACGACTGTCGATATACGAGATTAGCCATATAAATGAACTGGAGCCAACGGTTGAAGATGAGGAGCCTGCAGAAGAACCGGAAGGTGAAAAAAATAGTGACACTGATTTTGATAATTCTCTTTTGGATGATTTGTTTGGACCGGATAACACATCAGATGATAGTGCTAATCAGATGACTTTGTTTTAAATTGCAGGATTTTTTGACTTGTCACAATTGATTTATTATGAGGATTTTTTTGATAGGATTTATGGGATGCGGAAAATCAACAATGGGACGGTCGCTTGCATCGTTGCTGAACTTGACATTTATTGATTTGGATACTTACCTTGAAGCAAAATATTTTAAAACTGTCCCCCGGATTTTTGCTGAAGAGGGTGAAGATGAATTCCGTAAAAAAGAACATAAAGTATTGGAAGAGGTTGCTTTGTTTAATGATGTAATTGTTGCAACTGGCGGTGGGGCTCCATGTTTTTTTAATAATGTGGAAGTTATGAATGCCGCAGGCTATTGCATTTTTCTGGATGTTCAGATTGATACTCTTGTCAATAGGTTAATGTGCTCAAAAACTGAAAGACCTTTAATTAAGGGTAAATCTAATGAAGAACTTAAATCGTTTATTGAATCGCTGATGCAGAAGCGACGCCCGTTTTATGAAAAAGCGGAATATATTTTGAGGGGTAACGAGTTGTATCCGGAAGATGTGATTGGATTGCTTAAAAAATAGTTTGTTTTTGCTATGATTGAGATTTGTGCACTGGCATCTGGAAGTAATGGAAATTGTTATTATATTGGCAATGAGTATGATGCTGTGTTAGTTGATGCTGGTCTTTCTGCAAGACAAATATTGATGAGGATGCAAGACGCAGGCCTTGATGCGTCTAAAATAAGGGCGATATTTATTAGTCACGAACACAGCGATCATGTGAGGGGAGTGCGTGTTTTAAGCAACAAGCTAGGTGTACCTGCCTGGTTTAGTAAAGGTACGTTAAATTCCATTCCTACTACTGGGCGTCCAAGTATTTGTTCTGTTTTTATTCCAGACAAGTGTTTGAATATAAATTCGTTTACTATTCATCCTTTCCTGAAAAATCATGATGCAGCAGAACCATGTTCATTCCGAATTGAATACGATGACTGGCATGTTGGTGTATTTACTGATATTGGCGAACCCTGCGACCGGGTAAAACAACACTTGAAAAAATGCCATGCTGTTTTTTTGGAGACTAATTACGACGAAAAGATGCTTTGGGGTGGGCCGTATCCATATTTGTTGAAAAGGAGAGTGGCTTCATCAGTTGGGCATTTATCTAATGATCAGGCTTTTGAACTGGTTCGAGATCATGCCGGGCCTGAGTTGGTGCATGTTTTTCTGAGCCATCTTTCCGGCGAAAACAATGTTCCCGAAATCGCGGAAGCGAGGTTCAGGTCGCTGGCTGACAGATTCAGGATTGGAGTGACATCCCGCACAACTTATAGTGGATTTTGCAGGCTTATTTGAGATATAAGTTGCATTATAAAGACTTGTTTTTCATTTTTTGCAGGACTTCTTTGTATGTTTCGTTACCAAACATTCAATGAATCGTTATAGTTTACTGCCTTTTTTTCCCAGTCGATAGCATCTTTAATCCCGCCAAGACGATAGAGAATGCAGGCATAAGTGTCGTAATAAGCTGGTATTTCATATTTCAATATCTTTCGTGACAACTTGAGCGCAAATGCCAGTTGCTCCTCCTCTGTACTGTTTTCATAAATGGTATAAAAATAAGGCCCGGTATTTTGCCGGGCCTTATTCAAAATTTTAAATATTAGACTATTTATGCTAGTTTAACATTTACTGCATTCAATCCTTTTCTTCCTTCCTGAAGTTCAAATGTAACTTCGTCATTTTCTTTGACCTGGTCTACCAAACCCGATACATGAACAAAGAATTCTTTATCTGATTCGTTGTCTTTAATGAAACCAAATCCTTTTGCTTGGTTGAAGAACTTAATTTTACCTGTTTTCATAATAAAAAATAAAAATGTATTATTTTGCAAATATAGGGAAATAAAAATTCAAACTGGTTTTTACAAATAAAAATACCTGATATAGAATAAAATAATTGGTTATCGAATTCTTAGAATAAGAAAACGCTGTTGGATATCTTAAATATCAACAGCGTTTTTTATATAAAACCTATCGTTTAAACGTTTAATAAATTATTGCTGAGGCCTTGGAGGGTTTGTTTTTTTAGTTCGGTTTTTACAAGCACCGAAATATTGTGTCGGCTACCTCCATACGATATCATTCGAACAGGTATGTCTTTAATCGCTCCAAAAACTTTTGCCGCCGATCCGGTCTCTTCAGCAATAAAGTCGCCAACAATACAAACAATAGTTTGGTTGGTATCAACCTCCACTTCTCCATATTCTTTTAATTCGGCAATAATTTCCGATAAATGCTTTGTGTTGTCAATAGTAAGCGAAACAGCAACTTCTGACGTCGAAATCATATCAATTGGAGTTTTGAAAAACTCGAATATTTCGAATATATTTTTAAGGAAGCCATAAGCATTCAACATACGGTACGAACGAATTTTTATAGCAGTAATACCGTCTTTTGCTGCAACCGCCTTGATTCCTTGCCCTAACGATTCTGATGCAATTAAAGTTCCAGGGTCCGATGGGTTCATTGTGTTTTTCAGGCGGACCGGAATGTTTTGCAATTTTGCAGGTAATACGGTTTGTGGATGAAGAATTTTGGCGCCGAAATAAGCCAACTCAGCAGCTTCGTCAAACGAAAGCTGGTCAATCTTTTGTGTATTGTCAACGTAGCGCGGGTCATTGTTGTGAAATCCGTCAATATCTGTCCATATTTCAACTTCTTCAGCGTCAATGGCTGCACCTATTAACGTTGCAGTATAGTCGCTTCCGCCGCGTTGCAGGTTATCGATATTCCCGTCGGCATTTCGGCAAATAAAACCTTGTGTAATGTAATAATCAGCAGGTTCGGCAGCTTTGAGTACTTCAGTAATGTTTTCGCGGATGAAATAAAGGTCGGCAGCTTTATCCAAGTCAATTTTCATGAAGTCGAGAGCTGGAAGGTACAGGGTTTTGTATCCATTTTCGAGCATAAGTTCGGTGAACATGGCAGTTGAAAGCAGTTCGCCCTGTGCAACAATAGTATTTTCGACTACTTCATTGAATTCAGCTGATGTAAGCGATTTTATGGTATTGAAAATTCCTGCAACAATGGCTTTTCCTTTTGCCTTTTTTTCTTCTGTTGAGTATAAATCTTCTACTATTTTATAGTATTTCTTTTCTAATTGGCTTATCACTTGTCTGGCTGAATCCTTGTTTTTCTTTTGAAGGTAATTAGCAATTTCAACCAGAGAGTTTGTCGTTCCCGACATGGCCGACAAAACAACTAATTTTTGATTTCCATCGGTAATAAGCTGCATTACAGCACGCATGTTTTCAACCGATCCAACGGAGGTTCCTCCAAACTTTAATACTTTCATGTTAAAACTTCTTATTTTAAAGGAGTTAAATGCTTTTTTTATTTGAAGAACAAAGATGGGAATTTTTTTTGAATTTGAAGGTTGGAATTACAAATTGCAAGCAAATAATAGCAAATTATTAAAAATTCGTGTTTTTGTTCTTTAATTTCTTCTGATTTCTTTTGATTTGAAAGTTGAGGGTTTAAAATGTTCCGAAGATTGAATGCTTTGCTGAATTAAACCATATTGTTGAATAAATATGAAATCCATCGCGGTTGGTATTCAGTTTCCGCTCGATACTTAATACAGGATCGCCAATGGGTAGATTTAGCAATTGAGCTATTTTTGGATCGGCTTTAATTGCTTTCAGCTTTTGTTCTCCTCCTTTGACTTCAATCTGGTACTGAGTTCTAAGTGTCTCGAACAAAGATTTGTTCTCAAACGAACGAGCTGTTAATCTTGGTAAATTGATGTTTGGTAAGTGGTTAATGTCGTAAAAAACAGGCTGCCCATCCACCAGTCGTAATCGTTCCATATAAATACAACCCGATTCACGTTCGATTTGGCTCAATTCAAATGGAAAATTATCTTCCCATGGTTTGATTTGAGGTTTCTGTAAAATTTGTGTTTGCAGATATTGATTACCGATGGCTGAAGCCGTTCCTGAAATACTTAAAATACCAATATCTTGCGGTGGTTTACGTACGATGCTCCCTTTTCCTTGTTTTTTTTGTATAAATCCTTCCTGGACCAAAACTTCCAACGCCTGGCGGACAGTTGGACGGGTAATGTTATGAACAGCACACAATTCATTTTCTGAAGGCAGTAAACTTCCTTCTGCATAAACTCCTGTAAGAATGTGTTTCCTAAGGATTTCATATATTTTTTTGTACTGTGGTAGCTTATTTTCTTCCGACATAATTGGGTGATTTTGAACCAAAAGTAATAAAATATTTTAAATTCTTGAAATTAACTTGTAAATACAAGTATAAAAGATTAGTTTTGGCCTTTGAATTTAAACTGTGCTGTAACTAAAACTAAATTAATGATTTAATGGATGTTGTTGCAGTTGGTTGTATTTACAAGTTGAATTAAGTTGTTAAAACAAATCAAATATGGCAATTCCAGTCTTAATGCCTCGCCAGGGGCAATCTGTCGAAACCTGTATTATAGGTGAATGGTATAAAAAAAAGGGTGACGCTGTCAAAGCTGGCGATATTCTTTTTTCGTATGAAACCGACAAAGCCTCGTTTGAAGAAGAGGCAAAAGCTGATGGTATTTTATTGGATGTTTTCTTTGCCGAGGGCGACGAAGTGCCGGTATTGGTGAACGTAGCCGTTATTGGCGCTGCCGGTGAACCGGTTGATGAGTTCCGTCCGGGCGGTCAGGCAGATGTGCCTGTAGCAGATGTTGCAGTAGTTGCCGAAACAAAGGTTGAAATAGCAGCTGCTCCTGTCGTAAAAACAGTTACAGAACCTTCAGGAAAAGTCAAAATTTCGCCAAGGGCTAAAAATACTGCTGAGAATCTGGGCGTTGCTTACCAGCAATTGGCTGGTTCGGGACCTGAAGGGCGTATCATTGAGCGCGATATTGAAGCGGCAGCTCAAACCATGCCAAAATTAACTCCACTGGCACAGGACGTGGCTAAAACCGAAGGTTTAAAACCAGGAGAAGTTGCAACCGGACTTGGAGGTAAAGCAGTTGCAAAAGATTTAATCTCGTATAATCCGGTTTATGGCGACGATTTTGAAGTTAAGAAACTAAGCAACATGCGTAAGTTGATTGCCAAAGCTATGCACACGTCGCTGCAAAATTCGGCCCAGCTTACTCACCACATGAGCGCTGATGCCCGTACTATCATGGCTTTGCGCAAGAAATTCAAAAAAGCATTTGATAAAGGCGAAATCTCTCAAAATATTACTATCAACGATTTGGTTTGCTTCGCGGTAATCAAAGCTTTGAAAAAATTCCCGCAGGTGAATACCCATTTCGTTGGCGACTCGATGCGTTGGTTTAAGAAAGTGCATCTTGGTTTAGCTGTAGATACCGACCGTGGATTAATGGTCCCTGCCATTAAAAATGCCGATGATCTTTCGCTTGAAGGGCTTTCAGCGCAGATGCAGGGAATAGCCGCGCAATGCCGCAAAGGAAATGTAAATCCCGAATTGCTGGCACCCGAAGCTGCTTCGTTCACTATTTCAAACCTTGGAAACTACGGCGTTGAAATGTTTACCCCTGTAATCAACATTCCACAGACTGCTATTCTGGGTGTTTGTACCATTATTCTGCGTCCGAAAGATTTGGGCGATGGCGTTTACGGGTTCGTGCCAATGATGGGCTTGTCGCTAACTTACGACCACCAGGCTCTCGATGGAGGCGAAGCAACACTCTTCCTGAAAGAGATTAAAGAACAGATCGAAAATTTGACAGTTTAAAATGAGACATTCGATTTTAGATAATAGACACGAGACAAAAGATCGTTTGGATATTGTTGGTCTAAAATCTAAAATCTGACATCTAAAATCTAAAAATTATGAGCAAAATATACGATTTAGCAATTCTGGGCGGTGGCCCTGCGGGCTATGTGGCCGCCGAGCGCGCCGGAGCCAAAGGAATGAGCGTGGTCATTTTCGATATGCGTGCTTTGGGCGGGGTTTGTCTTAACGAAGGTTGTATCCCGACGAAAACGCTTCTGAACTCGGCCAAAGTTCTGGAATATGCACACGAAGCCGATAAATACGGAATCATTGTGGAGAACATCTCCTTCGATTTCAGGAAAATCATGCAGCGAAAAGATAAAGTCGTTCGCAAACTGGTGGCTGGTGTTGGCGCCAAAATGAAACATGCCAAAGCCGATGTGGTGATGGCGAAAGCTACTATTACCGAAAAACGAGGAGAGATAATCACTATCGAAGCCGATGGTAATCAATATCAGGCCAACCGCCTGCTGATTTGTACCGGATCGGAAGCTGCTGTTCCGCCAATTCCGGGACTCGATCCGACACAAATTCTGACCAATCGCGAAATTCTTCAGCTAAAAGAAAAGCCTGAAAGCTTAGTCATTATTGGTGGTGGCGTAATTGGTTCCGAATTTGCCGATTTCTTCAACGCTATGGGAACTAAAGTTACCGTGATCGAAATGCTTCCGGAAATACTGACCGGGGTTGACGAGGAAATTGCTGCTTTTGTCCGCAAAGAGTTTACTAAAAAGGGTGTTGAGTTCCACCTGAAAGCCAAAGTAACGAAGCTGAATGGCAAAGAAGTGGTATTCGAGAAAGATGGTCAGGAAATGAAAATAACCGGCGATCAGGTACTGCTTTCGGTTGGCCGCCGCGCCAATGTAGCCGGAATCGGTCTGGAAAATATAGGCGTAGAATTTACTCCACGCGGTGTAAAAATTGACCAGAATTGCCGTACCAACGTGCCGAACGTATATGCAGCAGGCGACATCACCGGGTTTTCGTTGTTGGCGCACACGGCCAGTCGCGAAGGAGAAGTGGCGGTGAACCACATGCTGTGTCGCAAAGATGTGATGCGTTACGATGCCATTCCGGGCGTTGTTTATACCCATCCTGAAATTGCCGGCGTTGGTTTAACCGAAACTCAGGCCAAAGAGAAAGGCATTGAAGTGGTGGTGAAACAACTACCAATGGCTTATGCCGGACGCTTTATTGCCGAAAACGAAGGTAAAGATGGTTTCTGCAAAGTGATCGCCGGTAAAAAATATGGCGAAATCCTGGGTGTTCACATGGTGGGTGGAGCCTGTTCCGAAATGATCTGGGGAGCCTGCGCCTTGATTGAAGCGCAACTGCGCGTTCAGGATGTTCAGGAGATTGTTTTCCCGCACCCCACAGTAAGTGAGATCATCAAGGAAACTTGCTTCTTATTTTAGTTCCAAGTTTCAGGTTTTAAGTTTAAAGTTATGGCAACAATCAGCAGATTCGAGGACATAAAGGCCTGGCAACAGGCCCGAGAACTTTGTAAGGTGATCCATTCATATACAATCAAACCGGAATTCTCCAGAGATTTTCGATTGGTTGGGCAGATAAAAGGCTCGTCTGGATCAATTATGGATAACATTGCAGAAGGCTTTGAACGAAACGGGAACAGGGAGTTTATTCAATTTCTGTCAATTGCAAAAGGTTCGTCAGGAGAAACACGTTCGCAGTTATATCGTGCCCTTGATGACGAATATATTTCTCAGGAAGAATTTAATAAAGCTTTTCAAAAGGCCGAAGAATCGAGTAAACTGATTAGTGGTTTTATGGAATACCTGAATCAATCCGAAATTAAAGGATCAAAATTCAAATGATATCGCTCGCATACTGAAACTTTAAACTTTAGACCTTAAACTTTAAACTCGCTCAAAAAAGCAATTCATATAAAATGAAGAACAAATTTTAAAACAAAATACAATGCCAAAAAGTCAATTTATTAATCCAACTGAGGTGAGGAAAGCTGGCGAAATTACATTCAAGCCAATTCCTGTAAATCAGTACAACAAAACAGTTAGTGAAGAACTGAAAAGCAAAAACTTCACCAAGGAAGAACTTAAGAAGATTTATTTCGACATGGCAATCATCCGCGAGTTTGAGACCATGTTACAACTGGTAAAAACAACCGGAGCCTACAGTGGCATTGAGTACAATAATCCGGGGCCTGCACACCTTTCTGCTGGTCAGGAAGCAGCTGCTGTTGGTATGGCTTACACCTTGACTGTCGATGATTTTATTTTCGGCTCGCACCGTAGTCACGGCGAAATTCTAGCCAAAGGATTGCGTGCCATCGAAACGCTTGATGCCAAAGAACTTGAAAAGATCATGGCTGAATTTTGGGATGGAGCAACTCTTAATGTTACAAAGAAAGGATATAAAGGAAACGATATCAAAGAATTAGGGATCCGTTTCCTTGTATATGGTGCATTGGCTGAAATTTTTGCCCGCATTACCGGATTCAACAAAGGTTTGGGCGGAAGTATGCACACATTCTTTACTCCTTTCGGAATTTACCCGAACAACGCTATTGTTGGTGGTAGCGGAAGTATTGCTGTTGGCGCAGCCCTTTACAAAAAAGTTAACCGTAAGCCGGGCGTGGTTGTTGCCAATATTGGCGATGCTTCAATGGCTCGCGGACCAGTTTGGGAAGGAATCACTTTCGCCGCAATGGACCAGTTTAAGCAACTTTGGGCCGAAGATATGAAGGGTGGTCTTCCGGTGATTATCAATATTATGGACAACCAATATGGTATGGGTGGCCAAACTTGTGGTGAAACAATGGGTTTCGACATTGCTGCCCGTATTGGCGCTGGCGTTAATCCCGATCAAATGCACGCCGAACGAGTGGATGGATATAATCCGTTGGCCGTCATCGAAGCTTACCGTCGCAAAAAAGCCGTCATCGAAAAGAAAGAAGGCCCGGTATTGATTGACGTTCTAACCTATCGTTTCAGCGGTCACTCACCATCCGACTCCTCGTCATATCGTTCTCCTGAAGAAGTAAAAGCTTGGGAAGAACAGGATTGTATCATTTCATACGGACAACAACTGATTGAAGCAGGTGTTGCTACGCAGGCCGATTTGGATTCAATTTGGGCCGATGTGAAAGTAATTATGTTGGATACATTCAAATTGGCTATCGACGACGAGCTTTCTCCACGCATGGATTTGCATAAAGAACCCGATTTGCTGGGAACCATGATGTTCTCGAACCAGTCGGTTGATTCCATGTCAACGGCAACACCCGATGTGAACCATCCGATGGGCGAAAATCCACGTGTTCAGCAAATTGCAAAGAAAGAAAGATTTGCCTACGATAAAGATGGAAAGCAATTCTCGAAAATGAAACAATATCAGTTGCGCGACGGTATTTTCGAAGCCATTATCGACCGTTTCTACAAAGATGCGTCGCTGGTTGCTTATGGCGAAGAAAACCGCGACTGGGGCGGCGCTTTTGCCGTTTATCGCGGACTAACCGAAGCGCTTCCATACCATCGCTTGTTCAACTCGCCAATTGCCGAAGCTGCCATTATTGGCACTGCTATTGGTTACGCCATGTGTGGTGGCCGCGTTATTCCTGAAATTATGTATTGCGACTTCCTCGGATGTTGCGGTGACGAAATTTTCAACCAGTTGCCTAAATGGCAGGCTATGAGCGGAAATATCCTGAAAATGCCTGTTGTAGTGCGCGTTTCTGTTGGCTCAAAATACGGCGCTCAGCACTCGCAGGACTGGACTTCGTTAACTGCCCACATTCCTGGACTGAAAGTATGTTTCCCTGTAACACCTTATGATGCCAAAGGGTTGATGAACACTGCTTTGCAGGGAACAGACCCGGTTGTTTTCTTCGAAAGTCAGCGTATATACGAAATTGGTGAAATGTTCCACGAAGGTGGCGTCCCTGAAGGATACTACGAAATTCCGTTTGGAGAGCCTGATGTTAAACGTGCAGGGAAAGATGTTACCATCCTTACTATTGGTGCAACCCTTTACCGGGCACTTGATGCTGCCAAAATTTTGGAAGAAAAATATGGAATCAGTGCTGAAGTAATTGACGCCCGCTGTTTGGTTCCGTTCAACTACGAAAAAGTACTTGCCTCAATTAAAAAGACCGGACGTATCGTGATTTCGAGTGATGCCACAGCCCGTGGTTCATTCCTGAACGATTTGGCCCGCAACATCACCGAACTCGCTTTCGACGATTTGGATGCACCGCCAGTAGTATTGGGCTCGCGCGACTGGATTACACCGGCTTACGAATTGGAGTATGCGTTCTTCCCGCAAGCCGAAAGCTTTGTCGACATCATTCACGAGAAAATTCTGCCGTTGAAAGGCCATGTGGTGAAACAGAACTTCACCAGTGCTGAGCAAATCCGCCGGAGCAAACTGGGAATTTAATTGAGGTTATACCTCTGCAATTGATCCGATGACTTTAAGTTCATCAGATCAATATCATCTGAAAGTGTGTTTCATAAGAATAGAAAAGCCCTCGTCACCTGAAATGGATGTCGGGGGCTTTGAGTTTGGTAGGCGGCCTTCGACTGCTACGCGCTCAGGCCTCGGTGGAGCGCAAAAATTTCTGTAGTCAGGAAATATTCAAGCTTTCGTGAACAGCTCTCGCTGTTTGAAGCACCGCTCCCTGAGCTTGTCGAAGGGAGCACATTCCCAAGTATTACGAGTGCCCTTTCACTACAATCTTTAACACTTTCAGGTTCAGGACAACGAATCGAATGGCTTGCCAAAGCACGCAATTGCGCCAGAATAGGGTAGCTTTGGTGGGCATGGGTGCGTAATAATCCTGGGTGTATCCTCTGCCGTTTTTCATATTGTATTTGTTTAAATTGTTCGTAATCAATTATTCAGGAAGCAAATACCAAAATGGGTAGCCTTTGGCTTTATGCAAAAACATGTAATGCATAAATAGTTTCATCCAGTGGCCTGCCAAACCGGGTTCGCCCATCGTGTCGTTGATGTTGCGGCCCCATTCGGGGTATTTTTCCCAGTCGGGAACAATGGGTGAAACAGTCATGGTGGCCGAATTGCCATTCAGCATTCCGTAGCCTGCCGAAACAATACAGGCGGCTCCCATTTTGCCCATCGAGGCGCGGTGTTTCAATTTCGGTTTGCCCGAACCAATCCATTCGGTAATGTTTTGTGCTACAATTTTTCCCATTACTCCCGAAGGCATTCCGGTGCGTGGTGGAGATGGAAATATAGCTGTTCCGTTCTTGCTTTTCTGTGGTTTCGAAATGGGGTGGGGTGGTGCAAAGGCAATTCCGGGTGCAAAAATGTTTTCAAACTCCGGATTTTGGTACGTCGAAGGCCAGTCGTCAATCGACCATTCTTCGTATGGCTTCGCGGTATAGTTGGCGTCCACTTTCATCAGGTTGTTGGGCATAAACAAGCGCGAAGTAATGTCGTCACCATTCTTGTCGAAAGCTTTTATTCCGTGTCCCGAAAATGATGGAATAAGCATGGCAAAGTCGAACGATTCTTCCTTGTATTCGCCGTCGAGTGTTTCGTATAGAATTTTATTTGGCTCTACTTTATAAACTCCGGCTTGCTTGATCCATTCAATACCGCGTTCGATGAAAAACGATTCGGTAAAAATTTTGGTTGAAGTAATGTACCCGCCTTTTTTCAGGAATGCTCCCCCCATACCAAAATCGCCCAATTCGTATTCGTTCGAAATCCATTTAATATCGGCCATGTCGCGCAATCCCCGCTTACGAATTTCGTGTTCAACGTTCAGAATGTATTCAAAAGCTGCACCCTGACAAGTTGAAAGTGCGTGGCCTGTACCAATTACAATTCTTTGTCGTTGTCCGGCTTCCATTTTTGTGATGGCTTCCTGAAACTTAGCCCACGCACTGGCTGCATGATCGTAAGTACAAACAGAAACGGTATTGTTTTCGGGTCCCAAACCGGGTGTTGCTTCAAAATTCAGTCGTGGTCCAGTGGCATTCACCAAAAAATCGTACCAAACGTCTTCGGTTTCACCACGCTTTTCGGCTCCGGTATATTCAATCCGAACAAATCCTTTTTCCTGACTGGCATCGCCTTCAGGATGAATGGAGGTGCACTTGGCCTGCTTGTAAATGGTACCCCAGCGTTTGTAGAGTGGAGCAAGCTTAAACCGAACCTGATCGATATTCATTTTCCCAACTCCGACCCAAATATTTGACGGAACCCATTGGTAATACTGGTTGGGTGTAACAACAATAACTTCGTGTTTTTTCGCAAGCCATTTGCGCAGGTAAGCCGATGCTGTGTGTCCGGCAATTCCTGAACCTAAAACAACAACTCTAGCCATGATTGATGATTTTAAAGGTTGTGATTTATTCGTTTTTAATTTCTTAAATATATCTATTTATGTAGATGTACCAGGTGAACAAGTGGCTTGATTTTAAGTTTGAGAATATGTTGTATAAAATCATTTTGGTCGGAACGAGGCACAAAAAAGCTCAGAGCAACATTGTTGTCCTGAGCTTTTTTATTTACGCCCTGTTCCGGCTATTTTAACACCATGCTTTTGTCGTTCGATAAATTGAGCAAGCCGACGTAAAGCAACTTGGCGGCGTCTTCCATTAATTCAGGAGTTAAGCCGTCGGTATTATCAAGTGGGTGATGGTAATACACGGTTTTAACGGTTCCGGTAGTCCAAAGCTCAATGGTTTTATAGCCATTTCGCTGAAAAATAGCAGCATCGGTGCGCGGCCTTCCGTAATTTTTTTGCCATTCATTGGCCTTCATGTCGCGGTGTATGTACTTGTTGTTGGCTTCCTGCAACGGATTTGCCAATTCAGGATAAGTTTTCCCGTTTCCCAGCAAAAAGCCTGTTCCGTTGCCAACCATATCAAGATTGATCATACCAACAATCTTTTCTTTTGGCCAAATCGGAGATTCGACATATTTCGAACTGCCAAACAAGCCACATTCTTCGCCGCCGAAGAAAATAAAAATAACAGTTCTTCCGGGTTTTACGTCGGAGCTTGCAAAAGCCTTGGCTGCCGCCAGAATATCCGACGATCCCGATGCATTATCGAGCGCACCCGGGAAGACACAGCCCGCGCTTCCAACGGCATCGAGGTGAGCGCCAACAATTATTGCTTCGCTTTTCAGTTCAGGATCAGTGCCTTCAATTATTCCAACGACATTGCATGAACGGCTGTTGGGGTGATTTTTTGTGGAGGCCGAAATTTGTATTTTCTGTTTTAGCGGGAACGAGTTGGGTTGCATTTTTTGCGAAATCGATTTCCGGGTGTCAGCATAAGTTTGCCCTGAAGCGCTGAAAAGCTCTCCGGCAACTTGTTCGCTGATGTGAGCATACACAAGTCCGTCAACAAAAGAAGTGTTCGGATTGGCCAGTTTGCTGATTAGAAGCAATCCGACGGCTCCCATTTCGCGGGCATGTTTAAATTTATAGCGGGCATAAGTGTATGGTTCCCATTTTTTCAGCGTCGAATCGTTTTTTGAATAAGGCGTTCCACTTTCGATCAGGACAATTTTGCCTTTTACGTCAAGGTTTTTGTAATCGTCGTAACCCAATTCAGGAGCAGAGATGCCAAATCCGGCGTAAACTACTTCTCCGGAAACTTTGCCTGAAGCGGAATTCGAGCCAGGGAAAAAATCATCAGGAAATTTATAGTTTTTGACGGGCTTGCTTTTGGCATCGAGCAATGTAACGCTTCCCGGAGAAAACACTTCGCTGTAAGCATTCGGAAACCACTGGAAATAAGTTCCGTCGCTCATTCCGGGCTTAACTCCGGCTTGTTTTAACTGACCGGCAACCCATTGAGTAGCCTGAATGTATTCGGGAGAGCCCGAAAGTCGGCCTTTGTATTTGTCGGAACTTAACTCTGCGGCATAGTTGAGCAAATCGTGGCTCGAAATGGAATGAAACGTTTTCAGGATGGTGTTTTCACTTTCTTGTGCAAAAAGTTTTGCCGTGATAAACAAAGCCAGAAAAAATAAAGTGCGATACATCATATTTGTTGGTTTTAGATTGCCTAAAAATAGATATTATAAAGGCGATTGACCTTTTATTTGTACTTTTCGCCGCTGAAAAATTACTATAAGTTTATACTGTTTCTGAAATTGTAAAAAGCCGGAAAATGAATCGCAGAGATTGGGTAAAGATATCGGGTGCGACAGGTGTTGGATTTTTATTTACTAAATATTTGAGAGCCAATAATGAAATCGATGAAGAGTTCCGTTTTGTGAAGGCGCATGTACCTTTTTTGTTTACAAAGTCCGATTTTGGAGAAGGTTTTAAATGGGGTGTTGCTGCTGCATCGTACCAAACCGAGGGCGCCTGGAATGCCGATGGAAAAGGAGAGTCAACCTGGGATCGTTTCTCTCGCAGAAAAGGTAAAATCGAACGTGGCGAAAATGCTGATGTTGCAGCCGATTTTTATCATCGGTACGAAGAAGATATCGATCTGATTAAGGATATGAATTTCAAAGTTTTTCGGTTTTCATTGTCGTGGTCAAGAATTTTGCCGAACGGAACTGGAGAAGTGAATAAAGCTGGCCTTGATTTTTACCATCGGGTAATTGATAAATGTTTATCGGTTGGTGTTGAACCGTGGATAACAATCTATCACTGGGATTTACCTCAGGCTTTGGAAGGACAAAGGGGATGGGCTAACCGGAAAATATTGGATTGGTTTGCCGAATATGTCGAAGTTGTGACCAACGAATTTGGCGGTAAGGTGAAAAACTGGATGGTAATGAATGAACAGCTTTCGTTTACAGCTCTTGGCTACATGCTGGGTATGTTTGCTCCAGGAAAGAAAAGTTTCAGCTCATTTCTGAAGTCGGTACATTATTCGGTGTTATGCAATGCCGATGGTGGACGGATCATCCGAAAAAATGTAGCTGAAGCCAACATTGGGACTACGTTTGTAACCTCGTACATTGAGCCAGTCGATCAGCATCCGAAAAACGTTGAAGCGGCTAACCGTATGGATGCAATTATCAACCGCTTGTTTCTTGAACCGGCTCTTGGACTTGGCTATCCCAAAGATTCGGTGCCTGCATTGAAAAAACTTTATAAGTATTTTGAACCAGGCGATGAGGAACGGATGGCTTTTGACTTTGATTTTGTTGGGCCACAATATTACTTCAGAACAGTGATTGAAAAATCGATTATTCCCATTATCAGGGCAAAAGAAGTACCTGCCTCAAAGCGTGGAGTTCAGTCAAACGAAATGGAAGGCGAAATTTACCCTGAAGGTTTATACCACATATTGAAAAAATACAGTGAATACAAGGGAATTCGGAATATTATTGTAACTGAAAACGGTACCTGTGTACCCGATAAGGTTGAAAACGGAAGAGTACATGATCAGCGCAGGATCGACTATTTCAAGGATCATTTGGCTGCTGTTTTGAAAGCTAAAAAGGATGGCGTAAATGTGAACGGTTATTTTGTTTGGTCGCCAACCGATAATTTTGAGTGGAACAAAGGATTTCGCACCCGTTTCGGGCTGGTTTATGTCGATTTTAAAACCTTGCAGCGAACGATGAAAGATTCAGGATTGTGGTTCCAGGAGTTTCTGAAGGAAAAATAGAGTCTGTTTAAATTTTCCGGAGGAAAATATATGGGTAGAAATATGACCATTTATCGTTTCATTTTGTCCCGTACGGGACAAGAGATTATCTAAAATCATTCTTTTCCTACCCACATTTTGTTCCTAACGGAACGGTAAACATAAAATTTAAACAGTTTCTTCGATTTCGGGAAATAACCGCAAAGAAACCTTTTTTTTGTTAAAAATAGTTGAAACACTAATCAGAGAAATTGTTACAACGATCAGTTAGGTTAAATTGATAACCAAATACTTTCAAAAATGAATAAATAAAAGCAGGCCATTTGATCACAGACCTGCTTCACTCAGCGTTTCAAATAAACCTTGTACGAAATTCCTCCGAAAGGATACTGCAAATCGTAAGCAAAGGCATAAAGGAACAAATGGTCGAACAATAGTAACGATACCTCTGCATTAATCACTTTGGTATCATATTCGGCCATAAGCTTTAATGGCTTAAAAAATCCAGGAGAAAAGGACGTTCCGCCAAATAAGCCTGAGAATTGATTATTCCTGAATGCTTCAAAACCATATCCCAAAGAAGTTCCCAATCGGTTATTATTCCACCTAAATTCTTACTGGTAACACCATACATTGCCCCAAAGTATTGATTCCCCTTTCCCGAACCTGATGTATAAATATCGTTTGCCCCAACCACCAGGGCCGGAATATGTTTACTCTCCCTCAATACTCTTCCCCGAACAGCAAACGACCGGTCCTGATTGAATTTTCCATTGGTTACCTTGATAAATGTACACCGATAGTTTACTTCCAAAAACGGCAGAAACGTAATATTCAGGTAATAATTGCCCGAATTATAATCCCATGTTGTCGACATTATGGCTTCAGGTAGGTAGTTTCCGCCAAACATAAAGGTGCCATCGGGGCTGCATATCCGCAGTAGGGATATTTAGCAGCCCGTTGGTGCCGGCAGTGGGCTGGGCCTTTGTTGCTGGAATGAAAATCAGTATTAAGAAAGTAAAATGTAGATGCCTCACGATTAATTCTATCTTTTTGAAAGCTCCCCCAAAAATATGGTTCCATAACTACATCCCAATCATTTTTCAAAATGCAGAGATTCTCACTTAAAGGTGTGAGAACGCGATTAAAAATCGCGACACCCAATTGGGTGCAGCGATTTTTAATCGCTGATATCGCTTCTAACCTTGGCCTTTTTAGAACCTGTACCCAACCGTTATCCCAATTTCAGACCCTTTTATCGAAACTTTTTGCTCGGTAACACCTATGCCATCGCTTACATCCTGAGTATAGCTGCCCAAGTTGTACATGAACTCAGCGCCAACAACTAAATGGCCAAATGAACGGTCGATACCAATGACTGGGGAAAGGGAGTAATCCTGCCCCTGTTGCCTGGCGATTTCTGTGCCGCTTTCCAGTTTATTGTTAATCATGTAGAATTGGCCTTCTACACCAATATAAGGTTGAAACCGGTTGAACGAAACCACTTTGGGCGCATACAAAGCTCCCAGATTGAAACGGGTGAAACCAATTCGCAGGCTACTTATGGTTGAACTTTCATTACCTTTAACTTTATCGTTCCAATACGACACCCCAACTCTTGCCCTTAAATCATAAGGAAGGGCAACCGTGATGTTACCACCAAGAGCAATATTGCCACTAAAGGTTTCAGTTACTCCAAGTGTTGGCAAATAGGTATCGTTCCAGTAGTCCATTTTGGGCTGGTACCAACCAGCGGTGAAACTCACGCTATAAATTCGAAATCCACAAGAGACAGAATCCTGTGCCTGATCCTGTGCTTTTCCTATTGTAACAATCAGCAACAACAGGAATGTGATTGATAATATTTTGGTTTTCATAACTAAGTTTTTTCATGGATTTGATGAACCACCTTTGTGACAATTTGGGTCGATTGCACAATTAATGCATGGGCAATCAGAAGTTGTTATAGAAATTGATTTTAGTTGGCTACAAGATTTCTTATAGGAATCTATTAAAATTGTTTCACCTTTTTTTAAATAAGTAAGGCTTGTTTGGTTTTCTATTTTTTCACAGGTTTTTTCTTCCTTATCAGGTCGCGTGATTTTCCCTTTGGGGATTAGCTTATCTCCAGAGTAACAATATTCTTGAGTCGTAGTATATTCTTTTTTGTAAGTGCAAATACTACCGCTCCAGATATATTTATTTTTTTCTATTTTTTTACAATTATTAACAGTTCTTACCTTTTTTATGACTTCATGATGACAGATTTCTGTCTTTGTGCAATTCTTTTCATTAACAGAATTACTACTTTTATGAATAACATAAGTCGCATCTTCTTTCACAAATGATTCATAAATTCCTAAATTTTCTAGTGTTAGGATGTAGTTTAATTCTACTTTAACAGATTTAAATTCTTAGGTACGAGTTGTTTATATCTCGT
>CALGIG010000009.1 GCA_937915865.1 uncultured Prolixibacteraceae bacterium
CGAAAATATTGTGAGTTTATGCGGACTAAAGTCCCCCGATTGGGGGATTAGGGGGCAAGAGTAAATTAATTATCTTTCGATCGAATAGGCAAAAGCCTCACCCCCAACCCCTCTCCGGTGGAGATGGGAGTAGGACTGCGGTACGCGAAAAGAAGATGTTTAAATCAAAAATGTTGTGAAGATGTACAGTCTGAAGTCCTCCCCCGATTTTGGGGATTTAAGGGACTAAACTAAGTCAAATGAGTTGCTAATCCTTGAAAATTGGTTCATTGTTGCAAAAATTGGATGCGTTATCACTAGAGTTCGATGAATTAACGCAGGCTTTACGCTCATTACTTTAGTAAACTTTACTTTTACCACCAAAAAATCGGGTGGAAAAGAATAAGCTGAAAGGACATGCTGCAATGTTTGCAGCCAATATTGCATGGGGATTGATGTCGCCATTGTCGAAAATGGTGATGAATAACCCTGCGGTTAACTCCTGGACATTGGTGTCGTTTCGGTTGATTGGAGCCGCCATTGCTTTTTGGTTCTTCTCATTGTTTACCAAGCGCGAGAAGGTTACATTTGGCGACCTCAAACTTATGGCGCTAGCCGCGTTACTGGGAATTATTCTTAACCAGGGTGTGTTTGTGCTCGGGGTGTCGCTCACATCGCCGGTCAATGCGTCAATTGTAACCACTACGCTGCCTATTGTTACCATGATTCTTGCGGCTATTTACCTGAAGGAACCCATCACCTGGCTTAAGTTTGGCGGAATTTTAGTAGGTGCTTCCGGAGCAGTACTTCTTATTTTGAGCAATACGGCTATGGGTCATGCTACCGACCAGCGAACCAGTTTGTACGGAATTGGGCTTTGCTTTTTGGCACAGTTGAGTTATGCTACTTATTTTGTACTTTTCAAAAATATGATTGGGAAATACAGCGGGGTTACTCTCATGAAATGGATGTTCCTGTTTGCCGCGTTGTTCTATTTGCCTTTCAATTTTCGGCATCTGGTTACGATGGATTACAGCGCTTTACCTGTAAACATATTTGGTGATATCGCATTTATCGTCTTTGGAGGAACTTTCTTTTCGTACATGATGATCCCGGTTGGACAGAAAAACCTTCGGCCTACTGTAGCTGCGATGTATAATAATCTACAGCCAATAGTTGCTTCAATTGCAGCTGTTTATTGGCACCTCGATACATTTGGGTGGCAAAAAGCATTTGCTATTTTATTGGTGTTTGGTGGAGTTTATTTAGTTACCCAAAGCCGGGCCCGAGATGCGTAGTAATTTACGTTTGTTAAATTTGGAAAACGAGCAAATTAATTACAATAAATGAAATTGGTTATTGAAACAAACCGGTTGTTTTTAAGAGAGCTGACATTGGACGATGTAGCCGATTTGTCGTTGGTTTTATCAGATAATGAATCGATGGCTCATTATCCTCATGCCTTTTCAACAGATGAAGTCCGGCGTTGGATTGAACGAAACATGGAGCGGTACCAAACCGATGGATTCGGGCTTTGGGCAATTATCCGAAAAAGCGACAATCAATTCATCGGCGACTGTGGAATAACTATGCAAAATATCGACGGTGAGCTTTTGCCGGAAATTGGGTTTCATATCATCAGGCAATATTGCAATCAAGGGTATGCAACTGAAGCTGCCGAATCCTGTAAAATTTATGCGTCAAAAGTTCTGTCTTTGAAGACCATTTATTCCTATTCAAGAGAAAGCAACAAAGCCTCGCAAAGGGTGGCTTCTAAAATTGGAATGAAAAGAATTAAAACATATAGGCAGGACGATGTTCCGATCGTTGTATATTCGTTTGCAGTAAATGATTGATGATATTGTTTTTACTTATAAAGCTTCGCTTATGGCCAAACAAATAACCCTTGCAACCCATGTTGACATTGATGATCTGGTACATTTGCTCACTGTACTTTTTACCCAGGATATTGAATTTGAACCAGATTTGGAGAAACAAAAAAACGGGTTGGAACAAATTATTGCCAATCCCTCGATTGGTGAAATTCTGATTTTAAAAGTTGAAGGGAGAGTGGTTGGAATGGTGAGCCTGTTGTACAGTATCAGCACTGCGTTGGGTGGTAAAGTTGCAATATTGGAGGATATGGTTATAGCTGCAGATTTTCGAAAAAAAGGTTTAGGAAAGGACCTTTTAAATGAGGCAATCAATTTTGCAAAACAAAAAGGTTGTCTGCGACTTACCCTGCTAACTGATTTCGATAACAAAACGGCGATTAGATTTTATGAAAGTGCAGGTTTTTCCTTATCTAAAATGGTTCCTTTACGACTAGTATTTTAGTTTTCTGCACCCAATAATTGTTCGCTAACTTTGCATATAGTTCCTGGTTTTTAAAAAGAGTAAATATTCTGATTAAACATTCCAGGTTTTAGTTAGTCTGAAAAATGAAACCATGTGAAAGACGAAAAAGGATTGAAAACAATAAATGCATTTAAAAACACATTTCGTTCGCTGAAATACCGCAACTACCGGCTCTATTTTTACGGGCAAAGCATTTCGCTCATCGGAACATGGATTCAGCGGATTACCACTCCGTGGCTGGTATATCACCTTACCAACTCGCCCTTTTTGTTAGGCTTGGTAGGTTTTGCCGGGCAAATTCCAACTTTTCTTATTGCACCTTTTGCCGGGGTTTTCACAGATAGGTGGAATCGATATTATTTGTTGATTATAACACAAATAGCTGCAATGATACAGGCTTTTATTCTTGCTTTCCTTTACATCAACGGAAGCATTCAGGTATGGCACATTGTCGTACTAAGCGTTTTGCTGGGAATCGTAAATGCTTTTGATGTGCCTGTACGACAGTCGTTTGTTGTTGAAATGGTTGAAAAGAAAGAAGACCTGGGAAACGCCATCGCTTTAAATTCGTCGATGGTAAATGGTGCGCGTTTGTTTGGGCCGTCTATCGCCGGGATGCTTATTGCTTTTACCGGCGAAGGTGTTTGTTTTTTGCTTAATGGTATAAGCTATTTGTTTGTAATCGCATCATTATTAATGATGAAAATTACTCCACGAAAAAATGCTCCGCGAAACAAGCATGTTATGAAGGAATTGAAAGAAGGGTTTAAATATACATTTGGGTTTGCACCTATCCGTTACCTCATCCTTTTGCTGGCTCTTGTAAGTTTGGTAGGTATGCCATATACTGTGTTGATGCCTGTGTTTGCCAAAGAAATTTTACATGGTGGTTCGCATACGTTTGGATTTCTGATGGGCGCCTCAGGAATGGGCGCATTGACTGGTGCATTTTTTCTTGCATCGAGGAAAAACGTACTGGGGCTCGATAAAATTATACCACTTGCTGCGGCCACATTTGGAGCCGGGTTGATCGCTTTTTCGTTTTCCCGGTACTTTGCCCTTTCAATGGGTTTAATGGTTTTTGTTGGTCTCGGGATGATGTTGCAAATGGCATCAACAAACACAATTTTGCAAACTATTGTTGATGATGACAAACGGGGCCGGGTAATGAGCTTTTATACGATGGCATTTATGGGTACGGCGCCGTTTGGAAGTTTTATTGCAGGTAGCCTTGCCAGCAAAATAGGGGC
Organism: uncultured Prolixibacteraceae bacterium; assembly: GCA_937915865.1. Classification (GTDB taxonomy): domain Bacteria; phylum Bacteroidota; class Bacteroidia; order Bacteroidales; family Prolixibacteraceae; genus Aquipluma. Next base: position 3,588 of record CALGIG010000009.1, read on the forward strand.
GCCAAATACACTCGTTGTTGGTGGAATTGCCTGTCTGTTGGGAACATTAGTTTTCGTCAGGTATTTGCCAACCCTTCGGAAAGCCGTCAGACCAATTTATGTTCGGTTAGGTTTTTTAAATAATTCTCCTGAATCTCGATAATTTTTGTCTTTTTGTAAGCTGTGAAATGAAAAGCCAGGTCGCTGTATTTAATTCTTTAAAGTGAAATTTAAAAGAGCTTGAAATTTTTTAGGTTAAAAAGAGTGAGTATTTTCTGATGGCTCAATTCATTTTGTAGCTTTGTGAACAAACCATTCTAACAATAAATCATGATTCGGACCCGAAAAATTGAGTTGACTGGCGATGAATTTTTCTATTTGCTCCTGACTATTTATTTTAAAAGGAAATGGTTAACGATTACCTGGATTTGGCTTGTGATCTTTATCCTGCTATTTAGTGCGCAGATAAATGCAATAGAATATTGGTTAGTTGGGATTCTGTGTTTCTTGCAGGTTGTTTTGGTGCTCCAGTATTGGGTGTATGCTCATTCAGCAGATAACAGGATATACCTGTTACCACGCTATTTTGAAATTACAGAAGAACACATCGTAGAATGTATGGACGATGGAACTACATCGACCATAAAAACGGAACGAGTCATTAAAATAATGCGGACCGGCAAATGTTTTCTGTTGTTTGTGGCTAAAAACGAGTACATTTATTTGCCATTTTCAGCCTTCGAAAGCGAAACAGATATTAAGTGGTTCGAATCGGAAATTATAAAAAAAACAGGAAAACGATAAACAGAAAGATAATGTACGGAAAACACACATCAGCAAATTACACATCAATTCTCCAAGGTATCCAAATCAAAACCCTTTGTTATGGAGAAGCGACTTTAATGTCAGAGTTTTTGTTACAGAAAGATGCAATTCTTCCTGAACATTCACATCCTTATGAACAAACAGGCTACCTTGTCAAAGGAAAACTTCGTTTGCATATTGGAGGAAACTCAAAGGAACTTATTCCCGGCGACAGCTGGAATATCGCCAGAGATATTCCGCACAAAGCCGAAGTGCTGGAAGACTCGGTGGCCATAGAAGTATTCTGTCCGCTACGCGAGGATTACCTGCAATTTGTAAGCAATTCAGAAATAGAGAAATAAGCTGCATTTATACAAATTAATAACCTAAAGATTTCGGTTATGAGAAAAATCAAAAACCTGTTGTTGGTCCTGCTCGTTGCGTTCCTTATTGTTTATTTTGCGATGCCCGTGGTTAGTTATGGGTTTACCGATTTCGCACTGGTTTTAATTGTGCTGATTGCTTTATTGACATTACTTAACCATAGGTTTATTTCGCGTCCTACGCCTCAGAATATTAATTTTCAGTTTAAATCGTCAGGGCTAAAAGTTCCGGGAGCGATTATCCTGATCTTAGGAGTATACATTATCGTTTTGCCAATGGTTACTTCGCTTACTGTTTTGCGTAGTAAGGATTACCGTGATTTGATTGGAACCGTTGATGTTGGGCAAAACCTTGCCGACCACATGGCTCCGATTTCAATTGAGAGAATCAGGGTTGTCGATCAGTCGCTTGCGAATTTGCTAGGCGATAAGGTTTTGGGCGCTCAGCCAGCATTAGGTAGCCAGGTGCGGCTCGGAACGTTCAACATTCAAAAGGTAGGCTCCGAATTGTATTGGGTAGCGCCACTTTTGCACTCCGGATTTTTTAAATGGAACAAGAACAGCGACGGAACTCCAGGTTATGTAATGGTAAACGCCACCAACGAACGCGATGTCCGTTTGGTTGATAATATAAAAGGGAAGAAAATCAGGATAAAATATCAGCCCGAAGCCTATTTTTTCAGTAATCTGGAACGACATATCTATTTCAGCGGGTATTTTAATTGTGGGCTTGCCGATTATTCTTTTGAGATTGATGACGAAGGTCATCCGTACTGGGTGGTTACCAAATACGAGAAAAAAGTTGGATTTAGTGGCGATGATGCCGTTGGAGTCGTTGTGGTTGATACTGAAACTGGTGCGGTTAAAGAATACTCAATTGCCGATGCTCCGGCTTGGATTGATCGCATCCAGCCAGCTAATTTTATTGAGAAACAGTTGAAAGATTGGGGCGAATATGTGAATGGTTACTGGAACTTTTCGAACGAAAACAAACTACAGATTACTGAAGATGTTTCGCTTGTTTATGGCGATGATAACCGGGCTTATTGGTATACCGGATTAACATCTGTTGGTTCCGACGAAGCAACTGTTGGTTTTGTATTGGTTGACACACGTACAAAAAAAGCAGTTTGGTACCGGCAAAGCGGGGCAACTGAATATGCTGCTAAAAACTCGGCTGTGGGTAAAATCCAGGAGAAACGTTATTCGGCATCAACTCCTATTCCTTACAACATTAACGGAATACCTACTTATGTAATGACATTGAAAGATGATGGCGGTCTGGTAAAAATGTTTGCAATGGTTGCCATTGAAGATTATACTATCGTTGGGGTTGGTAATACTATGCGTGAAACATTGATGGCTTATAAAAGCGCTATGAATATGACTGGCAATAAACTGAATGTAAAGAATGCCAATCAAAAAATGTCGTTAAAAACAGTAATTACCCGAATTAGTAACGACGTTAAAAATGGAAATAGTTTTTATTATTTTACGGTGAAAGACAATAAAAATATCTTTATCGGATCATCTCAGGTGTCTAACGAAATACCGGTCTCGGTTGTTGGAGACAGTGTCGAAATTAACTTCGATAGCGATATGCAGGGAGTTCTTGATGTTTCTGGTTTTAAAAATAAATCTCTTGGGAAATAACAAATAATGAAAAAAGTTTTGCTCTTTTTGCCCGATGGGTTTGAAACTTTTGAGGCAAGTGTTTTTATTGATGTAATTGGCTGGAATCTGGTTGATGGCGATGGTACTACCGAGCTTTATTCGTGTGGTTTTCACAGGGAAGTAAAAACTACTTTTAACCAACGAATGGTGGTTGATTACCTGTTTGAAGAAATTAATGTTGCCGATTTTGATGCACTGGCTATCCCGGGTGGATTTAATGAATATGATTTTTACCGCGAAGCTTACGACGAACGCCTGTTGTCGCTTATTCGCGAATTCGATGTGCAAGGTAAAATCATTGCAAGTATTTGTGTTGCAGCATTGGTATTGGGTAAAAGTGGGATACTGAACGGTAAAACAGGTACTACTTACAACAAAAATCCTAAACGACAGGAAACATTAAAGTCGTTTGGGGTACAAGTTATTAATGAACCTATTGTTGTTGATGGTAATATCATCACATCGTGGAACCCTTCAACGGCAGCCGGAGTTGCATTCATTTTACTTGAAATGCTTACCAGTAAGGAAAATGCTGATTATATACGGGGAATAATGGGCTTTATATAAAAAAAACTACCGGGAATAAAAAACTCCCGGTAGTAACCAACTAAACAGTACTAAGATACTGCCTTTCCAAATATTAGATTAAACTCTAAAAAACTAATTATCGACGATTAATTACTAATATCCAGTATTTTGAGTAACATTTGAATTATTATCGATTTGAGTATTTGGAATAGGAGCCGTGATCCGAAAATCGCTACAGGACGGTTTTGGATAGGTCAATGTTCCAATATGCCAACCACCCGAGTGGTTAATTGTACCTGAAGCACCCCGTGTACGAAGAATGTCATATAACCCGCCAATACCTTCACCTACCAATTCTCTTCTTCTTTCTTCCAGTATGCGGTTAACACTTGTTAAAGTACTTGCAGTAAGGGAATTGTTAGGATTTGCCCGGGTTACGATAGCATTAATATAACCTAATGCAGCAGTTGTGGCTCCATTTAACCGGTATTCACATTCGGCAGCAGTCAGGTAAAGTTCTGACAAACGCACGACGTAAATATCGTTATACTGAACACTGGCAGGTGCAGCCACTGTACCAGTGCCACAATATTTGGTCAGCCACACTTTTTGGTTGACGCCGTCATAGACCGTATAGTGGTTGGCGTCGCCAATGTTGGTGAAACAGAAGCGGACATCGTTAGGGTCCTGGTTCAATAAATCCAAATAATCTTTTGTCAGGATCATTCCGGCATAACCCGTCCAATTGCATATTGTCTGGATACAGTCGGCCCCTACATTTTCCGAACTACTATTATAAATTTCGAAGATCGATTCAGAAGAGTATTTTGATCCCCACATCTTGGCATAATTAGCATTCGAAACCAATGAATATACCGAGCTTGCGTTAGTGATCACGTCTTTGGCATAAGCTAAAGCATTGGTATAATCGTTCATGTACAGGTAAACCCTTGACAAAATGCCTTCGGCGCCCCATTTGTTGATCAGGCCACCTGTTGCAGTGGTTGGTAAACCACCATTAATGGCTTCCTTTAAATCGGATATGATTTGGGTATAACATTCAGCCACAGTAGAACGGGCCGGCTTGTAGTAAACATCGTTCTTCTCGGTTACGATACAAACTCCCAACGCAGATGAATTAATGGCATAAGCCTGACCGAACCAATTGGTCAACTGGAAAAGTACCAGTCCACGTATAGCCAACGCTTGTGAACGGATTTTTGCCACAGTTGCATCCGTTTTGTCGAAATTTTTATCGATGGCACCGATGATGTTGTTTGTTGAATGGATGATCTGGTAGCCCAGGTTCCAGCAGGAAGTTATTTCTTCAGTTTCGGAAGGCGTGGATGTGAAGCTATAGTACTCATAACCACGTGAAGAAGAACTTACATTTTGCATATCCTCGCCTTTTAACTCTGCATACATCGGGATGCGGTCGCCGTAAAACCAGTGGCTTGCTAATTGCCTGTAAGCGCCATTTAATGCTGTTTGCAACCCATCTTTGGTTGATAATGCCACATCAGTTGCCACAGCAGTTGTAGGATTAAGATCCAACCAATCGGATCCGCATGAGGTAAATCCTGCAAGGAGTACAATTCCTAATATATAATTGATTATTTTTTTCATGTTCATCAAATTTTAAATGGTTTTACTTTCTTTAGAAAGAAATATTTGCTCCAATTGTGATATTTTTAGTCAATGGAGCTGAAGCCCAAGAAAATCCACCCATTTCTGTTTCAGGGTCATAACTTCCCCATGCAGCTTTTGTCCAAAGGTTTGATCCGGATACATAAAAACGTACTTTGCTCATATACACTTTTTGAGCAATATTGCCAGGTAAAGTATAACCGAAAGCCAGGTTTCTCAAACGAATATAGTCGTTGCTGTGCAAATAACGTGTAGTGTTTGGCGGGCCTACTTTATTATTGTAAGAAAGACGTGGTACATCAGTTTTATCACCTGCTTTTTGCCAACGGTTCATAGTATAAACAGGGAAGTTGCGTTTCAGGTTGGTTCCGTCATTTTCGGTATACACTGCCATTTGGTCGAAAGAATAACCACCCCAAGACCCTGTGAAGGTGAACATCAGGTCGAAGTTCTTGTAATATATGGTATTAGTCAGGTTCGATGTTAATTTAGGCATTGCTTCTTTGCCAAGATCGATAGCCTGGGCTTTTGTATCATCGGTAGTCGTTGTTTTGTCTAAAGAACCGTCAGATTTTGTGGTGTTCAAATAATACAAAGCTTTCCCGGTCTCGGGGTCAACGCCGGCATATTCTTTCAGGAAGAACCCGTAGAACGGACCACCAACTTTACGGATATAAATGGTGGTACGGTTTGCCGCAACTATAGATGTTACCTGATCGTTGAATTTTTTGATCACGTTCTTGTTGTGGGCGAATGATAGATTAGTTGTCCAGGTAAAATCTTTTGTCTTGACATTGGTGGAATTGAATTCCAGTTCGAATCCTTTATTGCTTATATGGCCAATGTTGGTGGTATATGAAAGAAAACCACTACTGTTGCTCAACGGCATACTGTACAACAAGTCTTTGGTTTGGCGGCTGTAGTATTCGCCTGTTACCGATACCCGGTCGAATAAGGTGAAATCCAAACCAACATTCATGTTGTAGTTCTTTTCCCATTTCAGGTTATTATTTTGTAACGATGATTCATAAGAACCTGATGTTCCCTGGTAGGCCAGAGTATAACTATACAAACCTTGCCATGGATAGCTACCGGACGGAAGGTTACCGTTTACTCCATACGAAGCACGGATTTTCATGTCGGTAAAGACTTTTTTTAACCCTAGCATAAATGGTTCTTGAATTATACGCCACATACCTGAAGCAGACCAGAAGTTACCCCAATGTTGAGATGAAGAGAACTTAGACGAACCATCGCGACGGAAGCTGGCACCCAGGTAATATTTCTTATCATAGTCGTAGTTCAACCTTGAAACGATAGAAATCAATCTCCATTCCTCCGGTGAAGATGATTTTGATGAGTATGTTGATGTAACGCCAACATCGGTTAATGCAGTTGTGGCAATATTATATCCAGAGTAATAGATACCATCTTTTTTAAAGTCCTGCGCTTCATAAGCAACCAAAGCATCCAGGTTATGTTTATCCTTAAATGTTTTGATATAACTCAAGCTTAATGAATTGAATAACCCGTTCCACTCAGTAAACCCTTTTCCGGCTTGTGCATTTCCATCACCGGCACCTTTTGGTCCTGCATAACTATAGGGGCTGTAGTACACCACATCTTTTTGTGAAGAGAAGTCGTAATTCACGCTTTCTTTTAGCTTCAACCCATCCATTATATCATAAGTCAGCGCTCCGTTTGCCATTACCCTTGTAACGTTTGTGCGGTTTATGTCTGTCTTCATGGTTTCCAATACGTTCTCCATCGTTGTTGAGAAAACAAAACTGCGGTTGTACGACCCATCAGCGGCATAAGGTACATCTGATGGCGTAATATATCCGGCAGTAAGTAAATATGGGTTACAACCACCCCGTTCCTCGTTCAGGTTTTGTGTGATTTTTGATAGTGTTATTTTACCGTTGAAAGCCAGTTTTTTCGATACTTGCCTGTCGTAAGCCAAGTTACCGGCATACCTGTCGAAATCGCTGTTAATAGCGATACCGTCCTGTTTCAAATATTCAAAAGATGCCAAAAATTTACTTTTATCGTCTCCCCCGGTAATCGAAGCCTCATAATTTTGACTATAAGCATGTTTTCTTAACAGGTAATCATTCCAATTAACATAGCCAGTTGAAGGCTTTGGAGCATACGTATCAATATAACTGGCAGCCCACGCATCAGGGTTTGCATTACCTTTATCAACTGCCTGGTTGTATAAGGCTTCGTAAACCAAAGTTCTGCGGTCTTCACCACTTAAAACCGGGCGGTTATCCATTGCTAAATTGGAAATACCGCTACTAATCGTAAAATCGACCTTTGCCTGACCTGTTTTTCCTCGTTTGGTTGTAATTAAAATTACCCCATTGGCCGCACGAGAACCATATAACGAAGCAGCTGCGGCATCTTTAATAACGGTAATGTTTTCAATATCATTGGGGTTAATGGTGGACATTATGTTGGTTTGCGCCTGGGTCATATAACCTGCGCCGCTGCCATTCATTGTACCAGAATTAACTGGAACACCGTCGATAACATATAACGGTTCGTTCGTGGCATTATAAGACCCCATACCACGGATACGAATGTTAGCCACAGCTCCTGGTTGACCGGATTGTGCAGTGATAAACACACCGGCAGTTTGTCCTTGCAGCTTTTGTTCCATTGAAATAACAGGCACGTCTTTCAGTTTTTCGGCGTTCACAGTATTAGCCGAACCTGTAAATGATGCTTTTTTAAAGTTACCATAACCTGTTACAACTACTTCGCCCAATGATTCAGATTCATCCTGTAATGAAGCGTTGATTTCAACTTTGCCGGCAACGGGTATTTCCTGGCTTTTCATCCCTACAAACGAGAATAATAAAGTCGCATTGTCGGCTATGTTTGAGAATGAATATTTACCATTGGTGTCGGTAATCGTTCCTTGTGTAGTGCCTTTAACACGGATAGTTACCCCGGGAAGCGGAGCGCCTGTTGAGTCGGTAACTTTTCCTGAAACTGATTTTTGTTTTTGCTCGCTGTTAACTGATGATTGTTCAGGGCTATTTTTTGCAGAGCCCGATGTGGTTGTTGCTCCAACAACCTGAATGACAGAAAGCGATAATACAAATATGGCTAAGTTAATTTTACGCAAAAGGTTACGGGCATACCATGCCACTTTAGCCGATGAAGCATAGTCGTTATTTTTTTTCATGTTATTGACTTAAAAGTGTTAAGAATTGCTTTTGTAAACGTGGATTGGTCATTTGGTGAGCAAATTATTGTGTTTGCACCGAATGGAACTTGCATGTAATTCTAAGGTGATTTTTCTCGTTTCATAGATATTTGGATTAAATTAGTTGATTGTTGTATTTGATTGTAATTTGAATCCATTTTGTCAGGTTGTGAACACAAGCAATACACCCAGGTAAATTGTAACCCCCATTCGCATTTATTTTTTTTTGCATTTCCAATGAAAAAAGTAGCATTTTGTTTTTCCGAGTTGAATTATCAGGTACTATGGGATTTCTGGTCGATTACCTTGTTCTTTATAAAATCTTTATGGTGCGAGCGTCTTTCCTTTTAAAACCTTTATAGTTTTTGGGCCAGCTTTGTATTGTTAGAAAATGAAACAATATGAAGACAACTGATTTATTTCTTGTAAGTGTACCTGCATTGGCGCCCATTGGCAAATCGGCTGATATGAATAACGTTGCATGGTATTTGGCAGGCGCCATTATTGCCTTTTTTCTGATTGGCTACCTGATATATTCCCTGATAAAACCTGAAAAATTTTGAGGTATGACAGCTTCTGATTTTCTGCAAATTACTTTGTATTTCACTCTGCTCATTGTATTGACTCCGGTTTTGGGTGGTTATATGTACAAAGTCTTTACCGGAGAAAAACACCTGATGACGTTTGTTCTTGGCAAACCCGAAAAACTGATTTACAAACTTTCTGGTATTCATCCCGACGAAGAAACTAACTGGAAAACTTATACATGGGGCTTATTGCTGTTCAATCTTATTGGCATGGTTTTTCTGTTTGTGCTACAAATTATTCAGGCGCAGTTACCACTTAATCCGGCGCATTTACCCAATGTGAGCTGGCATTCGGCTTTAAATACGGCTATTAGCTTTATGACTAACACGAACTGGCAGGGCTATGCTGGTGAAACCACCTTGAGTTACCTGGTGCAAATGCTCGGTTTAACCGTTCAGAATTTTGTTAGCGCTGCAACTGGAATTGCTGTTTTACTGGCTCTTGTAAGAGGTTTGTCTCGAAAGTCAGCCTCAACTTTAGGCAATTTCTGGACCGACCTGACCCGTTCAACGCTTTACGTGCTTCTGCCTATGTCAATTGTTTTTGCAGTGATATTGGCCGGTGAAGGAGTGATCCAGAATTTTCATCCCTACCAAGCAGTTCACACACTTCAGGGAACCGAACAGGTAATTCCGATGGGACCTGCAGCTTCGCAAATTGCTATCAAGCAATTGGGAACCAATGGAGGAGGGTTTTTCAACACCAACAGTGCACATCCGTTCGAAAACCCAACCCCATTAACCAACTTTCTTGAAATGCTGGCCATCTTGCTTATTCCCGCTGCATTGACGTATACCTATGGAAAAATGGTTGGCTCATTGCGGCAAGGTTGGACTATTTTCATGGTGATGCTCATTCTTCTGATTTCAGGATTGGCTATTGCGTTGTATGGCGAATATTCGGCCAACCCGATATTTAGCCAATCGCACCTTATGGAGGGTAAAGAAACCCGCTTCGGAATAACAAACAGTGTGCTTTGGTCAACAGTAACAACGGCTGCATCAAATGGCTCGGTGAACGCCATGCACGATAGTTTGTCTCCACTGGCAGGAATGGTTGCCCTGATAAATATGTTACTGGGTGAAGTAATATTTGGCGGAGTTGGCGCCGGCCTTTATGGCATGATGGTATTTGTTATACTCACTGTTTTTATAGCCGGACTGATGGTTGGTCGTACTCCTGAGTTGTTAGGTAAAAAAATTGGGGCATTCGAGGTTCAGATGGCTATTATTGCCAACTTATCCACTAGTCTGGTTATTCTTGTCTTCACTGCCTGGGCCTCGGTGAGCAGTTATGGTTTATCAAGCTTGAATAATACAGGGGCGCACGGGTTTTCCGAAATTTTGTATGCCTATACATCAGCTGCCGGTAACAACGGTAGCGCTTTTGCCGGACTGAACGCCAATACATTATTTTACAACCTTACATTAAGCTTTTCGCTGCTTGTCGGGCGGTTTGGTGTGATAATCCCTATGCTTGCCATTGCCGGAAGTATGGCACGTAAAAACATTACGCCCGAATCGGCTGGAACTTTCAGAACCGACAACTGGGTTTTCGGTGGTTTGCTTATTGCTGTAATTCTGATTGTTGGCGGCTTGACCTATTTCCCTGCTTTGTCACTCGGCCCAGTAGTCGAACATTTACTAATGATAAAATAACCACATGGCCACATAGATAACATAGAAAAATAGTTTTCAAAACTATGTGACCTATGTGCCTATGTGGTAAAAAGAAAAAATCATGAGTACTCATCAAAATACAAGTAGCCTTTTTAATCAAAAGATAATATTTCAGGCTGTTAAAGACAGTTTCATTAAATTGAACCCGGCAGTTTTGATTAAAAATCCGGTCATCTTCATTGTTGGAGTTGGATCGGTGCTGACAACTGTTATTGTTGTTGTCAGTTTGTTCAACGGAAATTTTTCAGCCTTTAATCTGCAAATTGCTGTCTGGTTGTGGTTTACTGTGTTGTTTGCCAATTTCTCGGAAGCCATTGCTGAAGGAAGGGGCAAAGCACAGGCCGACAGTTTGCGTAAAAACCGCACCCAAACCATGGCCCGCCGGTTGGTTGGCGGCAAAGAAGATGTTGTTGCAGCTCCCGACTTACGAAAGGACGATGTAGTTATTTGCGATGCAGGAGATATCATTCCTGCTGATGGAGAAGTGATTGAAGGTATTGCCAGTGTTGACGAATCGGCTATTACCGGCGAATCGGCTCCTGTAATCCGCGAAAGCGGGGGCGATCGCTCGGCAGTAACCGGCGGTACCAAAGTAATCAGCGATCGTATTATTATCCGTATAACATCCGAGCCTGGCGACTCGTTTTTAGACCGTATGATTTCGCTTGTTGAAGGTGCTAAACGTCAGAAGACGCCCAACGAAATAGCGCTTTCCATTTTGCTTTCAGGTTTGTCTATTATCTTTCTGCTGGCAGTAGTTACTCTTCCTGCATTTTTTAGTTACAGCTTATCAGCATCGGGGTTACCTTCTTCACAAAATCTTACAATACCTGTGCTCATTGCTTTGCTGGTTTGCCTGATCCCGACTACGATTGGCGGTTTACTAAGCGCTATTGGAATAAGCGGCATGGACAGGCTTTTGCAGCGAAATATAATTGCCACCAGCGGAAAAGCCATTGAAGCCGCCGGCGATGTTGATGTGCTTTTGCTCGATAAAACAGGTACAATAACTTTAGGCAATCGCATGGCTACCAATTTTTTCCCTGCTGATGGAGTGAGCGAAACTGATTTGGCCCATGCGGCACAGCTTTCATCTTTGTCTGACGAAACGCCCGAAGGTCGTTCGATTGTCATTCTGGCCAAAGAAAAATTCGATTTCAGGGGACGCGATGTTCACCAGAAAAATGCAGTATTTATTCCATTTACCGCTCAATCGAAAATGAGTGGAGTGGATTTGACCGATGAGAAAGGTGTTGTTCATCGTATCCGCAAAGGTTCGTCCGAAGCCATTAAGTCGTTTATTCACAATGGGAATGGATTCTTTCCAAAGAAAATGGAAGAAAAAGTAGCTGAACTGGCCAAAATGGGCGCGACTCCATTGGTTGTTGCCGAAGATAATAAAGTGCTGGGAATCATTCAATTGAAGGATATCGTAAAAGGTGGGATCAAACAGCGTTTTGCACAGTTGCGAACCATGGGGATACGCACCATAATGATTACGGGCGATAATGCGCTAACTGCAGCTGCAATTGCTGCCGAAGCCGGAGTTGACGACTTTATGGCCGAAGCTACTCCTGAAGATAAACTGGTACGAATCAGGAAAGAACAGGCAAATGGGCACCTTGTAGGTATGATTGGCGATGGCACCAATGATGCTCCTGCATTGGCCCAGGCTGATATTGGCATTGCTATGAACTCAGGAACGCAGGCTGCACGCGAAGCCGGAAACATGGTCGATCTGGACAGCAACCCAACCAAGCTGATCGAAGTGGTTGAGGTTGGCAAGCAATTGCTGATGACCCGTGGCGCATTAACTACATTTAGTATTGCCAACGATGTGGCCAAATATTTCGCCATTATCCCGGCTATTGCTGTTTCGCTCTATGCCGGAAAAACTGAAGTGGGACCCTTGGCAGCCCTCAACCTGATGAATTTAGGTTCGCCCGAAAGCGCAATTTTGAGCGCAGTTATTTTTAATGCAATCATCATTGTTTTACTGGTCCCGCTGGCATTAAAAGGTGTTCCGTATCGGCCTGTTTCGGCCAACAAGGCATTGATCCGCAACTTATTTATCTACGGATTAGGCGGAGTAATCGCGCCTTTTGTCGGGATAAAACTGATTGATTTTATCATTAATTTATTTGCCTGATCATGAAATATTTAATGGTATTTCGAAGAATGATATTGAACCCTTTCAAGGTTCAAGCTTACTTGGGTTCTTGGACCTCCGATTTCATCGGATGTTATTCAAATTCAAGTCCTTATGATTTAGGCTACCTGAAAATCCTGCAAGGATTTAATTTGAATAACCGTGGGCGTCAACCCACGGGCAATGGAAGAGAAGATGTCACAACGCTGAAAGGGTTGAATTTTCAAAATCAAATAGAAAAAGTAAATCCATGAAAACACAATTCATAATTTCAATCAAAATTTTTGCCGTACTAACTGTATTGTGCGGTGTAATTTACCCGTTGCTAATTACCGGGATTGCCCAGACTGTTTTTCCAGAAAAAGCTAATGGGAGTTTAATCACAGTAAATAACAAAATTATTGGCAGTGAGCTAATTGGCCAAAAATTTGACAGCGTTTCGTATTTTCAATCGCGGCCTTCTGCTGTCGATTACAACCCGCTTCCCTCGGGTGGTTCTAATTTTGGACCGACAAGCGAGAAATTAAAAGAACAAACCTCCGAAAGGGTAAAACAATGGATCAAATCAAATCTGGGTATTTCCGCTGAGAAAATTCCGGCAGAAATGCTCTTTGCATCAGGCAGCGGTCTCGATCCGCACATTTCTCCGGAAGCCGCATTGCTTCAGGTTGATCGTATTACGAAAGCCCGGACATTAAGCAGTGAACAGAAACAACAACTTGTTGACCTTATTGGTGTTGTGACAGAACAACCACAGTTCTCTTTTTTAGGCGAGGCTCGTGTTAATGTTTTAATGCTGAACCTTGCTTTGGATAAGCAGTTTAAGAACAATTAAATCAGTGAGTTATGAAACTTTCAATTCGTACTAAATTCGCACTTGGAATGGTTTTTATTTTCCTGATTATCCTGGTTCTGATCGGTTTTTCGGCGTATTACCTGAATAATTTATCACAAGCGACAAGTGCTATTCTTAAAGAAAATTATTTATCGGTTGGTTATGCCCGTGAAATGACTGATGGTTTGTCAAAAATAAACCAGGAAATTACGACAGGATTTCTCGAAAAGCGCAATCCTGATAAATTGTTTGTAAATAACGAATTAGCCGTTATTGACAATTCGCTTAAGCTTGAAGAAGGTAATATCACTGAAGTTGGAGAAGAAAAACTAGCCAGGGATATTGAGGCAGGTTTCAATGAATTTCGCGATTCATTGTCAAAAGTTTCAACCCCTGCCATTACAGTCAGTCAGGTTTTATATTTTCAGAAAAAAGCAGGAATACTTGCCGGACAATTAGTACATTTATCTATAATTAATGAAAAGGCAATAGAGATTAAAACTGACGCTGCAAAAGTGTCGTCGAAAAATGCACTTACAGGGATGACAATACTCGGCAGTGTTTGTTTCCTGATAGCCTTGAGCTTTATTTACAGTTTTGCATCTTATTTCAACGAACGGTTCTTTCAACTTTATAATGGAATAAAAGAAATTGTATCAAGTAATTATGGGCAAAGGCTTTATTTTGATGGCGTTGATGAGTTTTACGAAATTTCGGTTTTATTTAACCAGATGGCTGAGAAGTTAAGCGGAGAACGTGATGTGGAAAGCCAGCAATTTAGTTTTACGGAAGAAAAAGGAAAAGAGCAGCTTGAAAATCCGGAACAGGAATTGAGAGATGTTTTATTAAGGATGAAAAGCCTTGAAAAAGAGGCAGAAGAAATTCTTGCGAAAGCTGGAAAAACTTCAGATTTTTAGGATTGAAATGAGTATTTTATCTATTGATATTGATTTATTATTGCAGAAAACAGACCCTTGAGATCAGACCCATTAAAGGTTCATTATAGGGTTAAGGGATTTCTGGTTGGTTTTAGTCGGTCACTAATGATTTTATAACTTGTAGTTTATGGATTTCACCGATCATCGTCCGAACCCTGATGAGTTGCTGGCCTCGATTAAAGAAAAGGATGAAAAAGAGAAACGGGGCAAACTGAAGATTTTTTTCGGGATGTGCGCCGGCGTTGGAAAAACATATTCGATGCTCGAAGCTGCACAAATCGAAAAAAAGAAAGGCGCCGATGTTGTTATTGGCTATGTTGAAACACACCGGAGAAAAGAAACTGAGGCTCTGGCTGATGGGTTTGAGCTTATTCCGAGGAGAAAATATAAGTACCGGACGGCCACGCTCGAAGAAATGGATTTAGACGCTATTATTGCCCGTCGCCCGCAAATAGTATTAGTCGACGAACTGGCCCACACCAATGTGCCGGGTAGCCGTCATTCAAAACGATACCTCGATGTTCAGGAAATTCTCGATAATGGAATTCATGTATTTACAACAGTTAATGTTCAACACCTTGAAAGCCGATCGGAAATTGTAGCTCAGATTACAGGTATTATTGTACGGGAGACATTGCCTGACGATGTTTTTGAAACAGCCGACGACGTTGAACTGGTGGACCTTACACCCGATGAACTTTTGCAGCGTTTAGGCGAAGGAAAGGTTTATACGCCTGAGCGGTCGCGGGAGGCAGTTATGAATTTTTTCAGGAAAGGGAACATTACCGCATTGCGCGAAATGGCCTTGCGTATTGTGGCCGACAGGGTTGATAAACAGCTGCACGATTACATGCAGCTCAAGCGGATAAAAGGTCCCTGGAAATCGGGAGTCCGGTTGCTGGTTGCTGTGAGTTATACGCGCCAGTCGAATAAGTTACTTCGTTGGGCAAAGAACCTGGCTGATACAATGGGTGGGACTTTGCAGGCTATTTACGTTGAAACTTCGCATGATCTGACCAATTCTGAAAGGGAAAATCTCGACAAAAACATCAGCCTGGCCAAACAACTGGGTATTCAGTTCAGGATAATAACCCATGCCGATAAGGTTAAGGCAATTGTCGATTTTGCGCGAAAAGAAAATATTACCCATATTGTTGTTGGGAAACCAAAGGTCCGTAACTTGTTTACTCTTTTTAGACTGGGTAATTTTATAAACAGACTGGTCCGTTTTAGCGGCGATATTGATGTTTATATATTAGGTTCAGGCTCTGGTATTGATGATAAATACAAATACAGGGCGTCTCTTCCTTCTTTTACTTCAAGCTTAAATCAATACCTCACATCGGCTTTAACTGTAGTAATTACAGCAGCAGTTTTTTTCTTTATAAAAGAGTTTGTTGGTTATCAGGTGGTTTCGTTTATGCTACTCTTTGTGGTTTCGATTCTTGCATTTTTTCTCGGAACAGGACCTATTTTACTTGCAGCAACGTTAAGTTCTTTATCTTGGGATTACATGTTTATTCCTCCTGCCTATACTTTGCACATCGAACGCCCCGAAGATATGCTGATGCTTGCAATGTTCTTCATTATTGCATTGCTCAACGGAGTATTGACATCAAGGGTTAAACGGCAGGAAACAAAAATCAGGATACGGGAGGAACGTACCCATGCGCTTTATAACCTGGCAAAGGAATTATCTGTAACATCAGGTATTGACGACGTACTGGATGTGGCAGTCAAAGACATTCGAAAATATTTTACGCTCGAAAGCGCTTTTTTCCTGAAAGGTGAATCAGGAAAGTTGGAATCGAAGGTATGTCACGAATCAAAATTGCAATTTTCGGATAACGAATGGAGCATTGCCGAATGGACCTTTAAGCATTCCACAAGAGCCGGAAAATTTACTGATACCTTGCCTTCGGGACAATACACTTTTTACCCTTTGACAGGAAATACCGAGAATATTGGTGTCGTTGCGTTGGAACATAAAAGAGTATTTACTCAGGGCGAAGAACAGTTTTGGGAAGGTTTCCTTCCACAAATTTCGGGGAAAATAGAACGTGAATTTTTACGCGCCGAAGCAAGAAATGCTTTTGTACTGAGCGAATCGGAGAAATTGTACAAAACATTGTTTAACTCAATATCTCATGAACTACGCATACCGGTTGCAACAATTATGGGAGCATCTGATGCCTTACTGGCCGATGACTATCAGCCCGAAACCCGCAATGCATTGTATAGAGAAATCGGAATTGCATCGGTAAGGCTCAACCGGTTGATTGAGAATCTGCTCAATATGTCGAGGCTCGATTCTGGTCGTATTTCGCCACATTTCGACTGGTGCGATTTACACGATTTGGTAAATAAAGTTACTCAAACCCTTGCTGCTGAGTTGAAACCGTTTAATTTGCACGTCGTTTTGGCTGACGAAATGCCATTGGTGAAAATAGATTTTGGATTGATGGAACAAGTTCTTCATAACCTGTTGCTTAATGCAACCCAACATGCTCCGGAGGGTAGCAGTATCAGGCTGAAGTTTTTCTACGACGAAGGCTGGCTGATGATTCAGTTGATGGATCGCGGGACAGGCTTTACAGCGAACGATTTAAATATGGTTTTTAATAAATTTTACAGAGGCGAATCGGCTGTTTCGGGTGGTACAGGGTTAGGATTGTCAATTGTTAAAGGGTTTGTTGAAGCACACAACGGAGCTATCATAGCCGAAAACAGGAACAATGGTGGTGCCAAATTCACAATAAAAATACCCACTGAAATTTCGAATATTTATTAGCAATCGGGGAAGTAAAGAATAGTAAATCGTAAATTAAAGTCGTTTTTTTGAGGTAATATTCAAAAAGGCCGTCATCGCGAACACAGTGGCAATCCGCTCGAAAAGATTGCTTCGTTTCTCGTAATAACGACATTCTAAGAAGAATAGTAAATTGTAAATAGCCAAATTGTAAATCCTTATGTCTTCAGAAAACGAAACAATATTGATCATTGACGATGAAGTGCAGATTCGCCGCCTGCTCGAAATTACGCTTTCGGCCAACGGTTATAAAATCTCGGAAGCATCAACAGGTAAAAATGGCATTGCAAAAGCAGCAGTAACCCATCCTGTATTGATTATTCTTGACTTGGGTTTGCCCGACATGGATGGACAGGAAGTGTTGAAAAAGTTGCGTGAATGGTATCAGAAACCTATCCTGATTTTGTCAGTAAGAAACTTCGAAGAAGATATTGTAAAGGCCCTTGACCGGGGCGCTAACGATTATTTAACCAAACCTTTCAGAACCGGGGAATTGCTTGCCCGAATCAGGGTTGCTATCAGGCAATCGAACAGTTCGTCCGACAAGCCAATTCTTTCTTTTGGTTCCTTGTCCATCGATTTAGTAAATCATATTGTCAGGCGAAACGATGAAATAGTGAAATTGACGTCCACCGAATTCTCATTACTGGCGCTTCTGGCAAAAAACGAAGGGCGTGTTCTTACACATCAGTTTATACTAAAAGAGGTTTGGGGAATGGGATATATTGAGCAAACCCAATACCTGCGTGTTTTTATGGCACAATTGCGAAAAAAAATAGAAGAAAATCCGGCAAAACCTCAGTTGCTTAATACTGAATCGGGAATTGGTTACCGGTTCGGGCACTAATTGCAGTTTGTATTGTTCCTATCGTTTTTTATTTGGCAGATTTGATTGATAAGTTATTTTTCTTTACTTTTTTTGTTTAATGAAATAGGGTAGCCTTTAGGTTCTTCGGTTTTTAAGTAAAGACAATTACTTATATGAAATATGGATAACTCTCATTTTAAAATAGCTTACAACCAAATGGTTGATGGCATCGGGATGAAAATAATTCATCAGGAAGATAACCTGGTGATGACTGAATTATACCTCAGGCAGGGTATTCGTTTGCCTGAGCATGTTCATCAAAGCGATCATTCGGCTTATTTGGTTAAAGGCAAAATTCAGGTTGTTGCCAATGGAATAGTTTCGGTTTTCACAACCGGAGATAGCTGGTGTATGAAAAAAGAAATGGTTCATACTACCGAAGCGCTCGATGATTCAGTTGTTCTGGAAGTTTTTAATCCGTCAGGTGAAATTGAAGGATTTCCATTAAACCGGTCTAATGTTAATGAATCAATAATTTAAGACTACTGGAACCGTACTAACCTAAAGTATGTTTATGGTCATGATTAGAAAATTTTTAGTTCTTTTCTTATTCTTATTTTCTTCTCAAATTTTAAGTGCAAAATCGTTCAGGGTAATTGCTTTTTATTCCGCTAAAAACGATCTTGCGCATATCAGTTTCGTCAATGAAGCAAATAAGTGGTTCGCCAAACTTGGTAAAAAGCAACGCTTCATTTATTTAGCTACTAACGATTGGTCGCGGCTTTCGACTGACACCCTTTCAAAGTACCAGGTTGTTGTTTTTTTGGACGCCCGTCCCGAATTGCCGGAACAGCGTACAGCTTTTGAAAATTACATGAAAAATGGAGGTGGTTTTATTGGATTTCACTTTTCGGCATTTGCATTAACTCCTTCAGACTT
Organism: uncultured Prolixibacteraceae bacterium; assembly: GCA_937915865.1. Lineage (GTDB taxonomy): Bacteria > Bacteroidota > Bacteroidia > Bacteroidales > Prolixibacteraceae > Aquipluma. The sequence continues at coordinate 22,565 of CALGIG010000009.1, forward strand.
TCCACAAAACTGGGACTGGTACCACAACGAATTTTTAGGCTCAGGTGAGTACAAGGGAAATACCTGGCGTCCGACTTCAGCAGTTTTAAAAGTCGAAAACCGAAAGCATCCGTTTACCCGGAATTTGCCTGAAGTATTTAAATCGCAACCCAACGAATGGTATTCGTGGACAAATAACCTTAGGGAAAATAAAGATATCGAAGTGTTGTTGTCCATCGATCCGTCAAGTTTTCCACTGGGAACTGGGCCTAAGCAACACGAAATATGGCATTCAGGTTATTACCCGGTTGTTTGGACGAATAAACGTTACCGAATGATTTACATCAATATGGGTCATAACGATATCGATTACGAAAACCACACTAACCGGGAACTTTCATTTTCGTTTACCAATAAAATTCAAAACCAGTTAGTTATTAATGCCCTGAGGTATTTAGGTAAAAAGAGGGAATAGAACACTTGGCTGATTAAGGATGGAACGCATTGTGATAAAGTCTGATTTTTTCTTCTGTAAAGCTCAAAATAGTTTTAATTTTGAGGTTCGGTTAACGTTTAATTCCTGAAATGAATATTGCAAATCTCAGGTTAAGTAGGCTTTCTGAAGCCTGGAATAAATTTAAGGAGGGTGATTTTAACTCTCTTGGATTGTTATTTGAGATTTATTACAATGAATTGTACTATTATGGAATTAAGATTGTTGATTTGCCCGAATTGGTAAAGGATACTATCCAGGATTTATTTGCCGATGTTTGGGAACGGCGTGATAGGATGGCTTCAGTTAATAATTTTAAGGCTTATTTACTTATCTCGCTACGCCGGGAATTAATCCGGAGAATCACCAAAATCCGCAAAGATTCTAAATCAAAAGAGGTTACAACGTTGCAATTTTCTTTTTCTGCTGAAGAGTTTTTAATACATAACGAAGAAACCCAAAATCAATCGCGGTTACTTGCCCAGAGCCTTGATAGCTTAACCGATAGGCAACGAGAAGTAGTATTGCTTCGTTTTTTTCATAATCTCGAATTTGTAGAAATTAGTCAGGTATTGGAAATGAATGTTCAAAGCGTCAGGAACCTGCTTTTCCGTTCGCTTGAAAAAATACGCAAAGACATGATTCTTCAAGGAGTTACAGGCATCGATAATATTGAGATGTTTTTGTGGGTCGTTTTCAGACGGAAATCACAGCAGTGCTGAATCCATCTTCCGCTAGTTGACTAATTTGATATTTCCACTGTTATTCTCCGGTTTCACTTATTAATTGGCTTTGTAACCTGAGGTTTTAAAACCTTATCAAGCACTTTTAACTTCCGTAGAAATTTATTTACTAAAGGCAACAACCTTATTTATAGAATATTATCTTATAGCTTATCTCTAATTCAAGTTTATAAGTGGTTATAATGCAGGGCAAGGTTGATAGTTTTTTTTACCTGATAGGCATGTTTAAGGATAAAAGGAATAGAAAATAACATGAAAGCGAACGGAAGCGATTTGACCATTAAAAAAATACAAAAAAAATTTCTTTGGCTGAGTATAAAAAGTTAAAGGTTACTCTTTATATGCAAACAAAGAGTAATGAGCGATTGGAATCAGGAAATATTTGAAGAACTAATCTCTGACATCAGGTTTACTGTATGGGCATCAGGGAAGGATTTGTCAGAAGACGAATATTGGCATCAATGGGAGAAAAATCACCAACAGTATACCCGCGAATTTGCTGAAGCTATTCGAATAACTAGATCACTTGGTTTTAAAGGTTCTGAAATTAGGAATACGGATATTACCTACTCATGGAACAAACTGTCAGAAAGGATACAGCAGCCACCTTCCGGATTCAGATATTTCATGGCCCAAATCACAAAAATTGCGGCAATATTGCTTTTGCCAGTTCTAGTCATTTCGGGGTGGCTTGTTTATAACCAGCAGTCGATTAGCAGAAAATATTCTGATTTATTGGGAAACAAACAGGCACAGCAATTGACTGTTGTTGCACCATTCTGTGCCCGGACGGTTGTCGATTTGCCCGATGGGACAAAGGTTTGGTTAAACTCAGGGTCAGAGCTTACTTATCCGGTAGTTTTCAAATCCGATGAGCGAAGAGTTCACCTTGTCGGCGAGGCATATTTCAAGGTTACCAAAGGCGAAATTCCGTTCTTTGTTTCCAATCTTGGCCCCGACATTAAAGTTTATGGTACCGAATTCAATGTTAACTCGTATTTAAACGAAGAACAGGTTACGGTAGCATTGGCCGAAGGAAAGGTTTCGCTTGTAAATGGGCCCAACGAAGAATTTATAAAGCCGGGGCAGGTTTCGTTATTTAACAAAGATTCCAGGAAAATTACAATTGAAAACACCGATGTGAACAATTACTCTTGCTGGCGCGAAGGGAAATATGTTTTCAGGGATACTTCGCTTTCGGCAATTATGCGCATACTACAACGCCAGTACAATGTAGATATTAACCTGCTCGATCCTCAGCTTGGTAATTACAGGTACAACATGAGCATTAAGAACGAAAACCTGGAACAAATTCTTCAGCTTTTGGCAATATCGGCACCGGTAAAATGCAGTTACAAACCGAAGGAATTTAAGGCAGATGGTACTTATGTTCCTGATAAAGTTGAAATTAGTATTGATAAATCAAGAATTGTTAAAAACTAAATATTATAGCCTATGATGAAAAAAATGCGAGTAATCTGGACCATTACCCGCATCGAAAATTGAGTTTTAATTAATCGTATAAATTAATCATTACAAAACTATGAAAAAAAATGCACCTAACGACTTGTCGCTGAGGACGGGTCTAAAAAAACTTTTAGTAATTATGAAACTTACTATCTTTTTGGTGGTGTTTGCAGTTTTGCAAACTATTGCAGTAACTGTTTCGTCACAATCCTCGGGTTTGACATTGAATATTAAAGAAACAAAAGTCGAACAAATTCTTCTCCAAATTGAAAATCAAAGTAATTACGTTTTTCTTTACAACAAGGATCTTATTGATGTTGAGAAAGTAGCCAGCATCAATGTAAAAGGAGCTTCAGTTGATGAAGTTCTTGAAATCTTATTTGAAGGCTCCAATATCAATTATAAAATGGTTGGCCGTCAAATTGTATTATCTCCGGCATTTACTCAGCAGCAAAAAAAAGTAACAGGTAAAGTTACCGATAATAAAGGAGAACCTCTTCCTGGTGTTTCGATTGTTGTGAAAGGAACGACGAATGGAACTATTACCAATGTTGAGGGTAATTTCGAACTTGGTAAAGTTGACGATAGCGCAACTTTGGTGTTTTCTTTTGTCGGTATGACATCACAGGAACTACGTGTTCAGGGGCGATCAACCATTAATGTCGTATTGGAAGAAGAAACCAGGGGCCTCGACGAAGTAATCGTGGTTGGTTATGGAACATCAAAACGAAAAGATTTTACCGGATCAGCCACAACGGTTAAAATGGAAAATTCGCCGATCTCGTTGTTGCCAAATACGAATGCTTTACAATCGCTTAAGGGAAATGTTACCGGTCTTAACATTGGCGCTACAAACAGCTCGGGAGGTGAACCAACCATGTTGATTCGCGGTCAGAATTCTATTAGCGGAAGCACTGTGCCGCTTATCATTCTTGATGGAGTAATTTATTTAGGCAGTATCAACGATATTAACCCGAACGATATTGCCAGCGTTGATGTTTTGAAAGATGCAGTAACTGCTGCTGTTTATGGAACACGTTCGGCTAACGGGGTTATCGCAATCAATACAAAAAAAGGTAGCTCCAGTAAGCCGGTTATCAATTTAAACGTTTCTTCGGGTATTCAAACCTGGCCCAACCGGCCCGAAGTGATGAAGGGAGAACAGTGGATCACTGTGGTTAATGCCCGGAATCAATATGCTGAAGGATCAACTGACTGGATGAAGTCGGGAGAGTTGGCCAACTATAATGCAGGTAAAGAGACAAACTGGCTCGATCAGGTAACGCGGATAGGCGTTTCGCAAGATTACCAGTTGTCGGTATCCGGTGCAAATAAAGGTATTAATTATTATCTGTCAACCGCCTATAACAACAGTAAAGGTGTAGTCATAGGCGATGATTTTGACCGTATTTCTGTTTTAGGTAAAATTAATGCGGATATTACAAGCTGGTTAAAGGTAGGTGTTGACGGAAGTTTCTCACGTCGAAATTACCCGGGTATTCTGGCAAATGTTGCAAATGCGCAGACAATGACACCTTACGGCGTAATGTACCGTGACGATCAGGGAAATCTTGAAAAATATCCGCAGACTCAGTCTAATATAAATCCGTTATGGGGCGTTGACGATGGAACTGTCGATAAATTAGACGTAAGACATAACTATCGTTTAAACACATTTGTTTCGATTGATATTCCGTGGATAAAAGGGTTGAATTACAGAATGTCGTATCAGCTCAATTCAGATCAAAACCAGTCTGGTATCTTTTATCATGAATCGTATTATATAGCTGAAGGTGAAGGTTTAGCCCGTTATTCGCCAGGTACTGTGCAGAGTTTATTGACAAAAGCGAATGGAGTATTAAACTCAAACTCTGATTATAGCTATGTATGGGATAATATATTGAGCTATAAGAAATCATTCGGGAAACACAATTTAGAGGGAACATTGGTAGCCACACGCGACGATATGAAGTACAGAATTACTTATATCACTGGGTCTGATTTTTCTGCCAATGGTAATACTTCTCTGGGAATATGGGGGTTACATAAAGCTACTACCCAAAAAGTTGACTTGTATGTAAACAATAAGGACATCAATGATTCTCAGATCGGAGGGGTTGAAAAGGCGAATGTTGGTTATTTAGCCCGTTTCACTTACAATTACGATGGCAAATATTACCTTACAACATCTTTCCGACGTGATGGAGCTTCAGTATTTGGAGCGAATAAAAAATGGGGAAATTTTGGCGCAATTGGGTTAGGCTGGAAAATTTCGGAAGAAAGATTTATGAAATCGTTCGAACCGCTCAATAACCTGAAGCTGAAACTGTCGTGGGGACAGAACGGGAACCAGGGTGCCGGGCCTTATTCAACATTATCAACAGTTTCCAATGGGGCATCAAGCGGCATTCGCTATGAATTTTCAGACGCTGCCGGAAAAATCAGTTATGGATTAAATCAAACTTCGATCGGAAACCATGGGCTGGGTTGGGAAAGCACAGAATCGTGGAATACAGGATTTGAGTCAGCATGGTTTAAGAATCGTTTGTTTGTTGATTTGGATGCTTACATGTCGAAAACTACCGATGAAATTATTAACCGGTCTATCCCTGATATGACTGGCCAGTCAAGCATTCTGACATCTTTAGGTGAAGTTGACAATCACGGGATTGAGCTTACTGTAAAAACAGTTAATATTCAGAAAAAGGACCTGACATGGATAACTTCGGTAACTTACTGGATAAACCGAAATAAGTTAAAAACCATTGACGGAAAAGATGCAAATAATGACGGTAAGGAAGACGACGATATAACCAATAAGTGGTTCATTGGTAAATCTCTTGGCGCGATATACGGTTATAAACAAGATGGTATTGTTCAGGATAGTGACACCGACTATAAAACAGCTAATGGTGTGGCCAGTGGAACTCCAAAATATGTGAACCTGGATTCTAATCCTGCAATCACTTCTGCAGATCGAATGATTCTTGGTTATGACAAAGAAAACTTCAGGCTGAACATGGGTAACAGTGTTACTTATAAGAATTTTGAGTTCTATGCGATGATTTCAGGAGTTTTTGGCGGGAATGACTATTTTTTGAAAAGCAACACTATTGCTTTTATGACTTCGGGAACCGGCAGGTTTAATGATAATATGACTTATAAACCGTATTGGACCGCAGCTAATCCGAGCAACGAATATCCTTCTGCAACATTTTCGGGTGACGGACGCTATCAGGCGCTTCAGTCAAGAGGTTTTGTGAGGGTTCAGGACATAAGCCTTTCCTATAATTTCAAACAACCTTGGGTAAAAGCCATGAATATCAACCAACTCAAGGTGTTTGTTTCTGCCAAAAACGTTGCCACGTTCACTAACTGGAAAGGTGGAGATCCTGAAACAGGAGCTAAATACCTTGATAATACTCTTCCGGTTGTTGCGACTTATTCGATTGGAGCAAATATCAGTTTCTAACTAAATAAAACTAAGTATTATGAAAAAAATAAAATATATATGCGGCATTGCTATCCTTACATTATTCATGAGCTTGGTGAGCTGCAACGACGATAAGTTTCTGGAAGAAACACCTGAGACATTTTATACTGTTGAAAATATTTTCACTTCCTCACAACAGGTTGATCAGGTTTTGGTGAATCTGTATTCATACCTGCGCGATATGTGGGCAAATCCAAGCGAAAATACATGGACTTTCAACTTCAGGGGCAAAGGAACCGATATGTATGATGTACCGGTTATCCGCCGCGGAAATACATTTAGCGATTACAGCACCATCAACCCCGACCACGATACGTTCTATCAGGTTTATAAAGCCTGGTATTATGTGATTACCCGGGCCAATCTTGCAATTTATGCTGCCGAATTGCCCGAAGTTTCATGGGCATCTGATACTGAAAAAGCTTATGCGCTGGCGCAGGCACGTTTTTTCAGGGCTTTTGCTTATCGAAATCTGGCCGAATTGTACGGAGGTGTTCCGCTTGTAACCGAAGTGGCAACTGCTCCCCGTTATGATTATACCCGCGAAACCCGTGTAAATATCTATCAGTTTGCCATTACCGAGTTGGAAGCTATTGAATCCAACCTGCCTGAAACTACTGCTTCGGGTGGTCGTTTGGTTCGCGGAGCTGCCCAGCATAACCTTTGTGAATTATATCTGGCTCTGGGAACAGAACTTGCTGCCAACGGAAATTCAACAGGTGCGCAGGCCGCATATACCAAATCAATTAGCTACGGTAGCAAAGTAATTGACGGTGGTACTTACAGATTAATGTCTTCTCGATTTGGTACACGAAAAAGCGTAACTTCAATCGGTGTAAATGTATACCAGGGTGGAAGTTCAACTGCTCCTGTTGATACCGTTCTGCAAGCAACAAACTATTACTGGGATTTATTCCAGGAAGGAAACGTTAATTACCAGGATGGAAATACTGAATGTATCTGGGCAATGCAAATTGATTATGCTGCCTATAAAGCTGAAGACGGCAAGTCAAAACTACCTTACTCAAGAACTTATGGACCGGTTTTTCGCGATGTTGCTAAAACTTGGTTTACCGGAACTCTGGAAGATGTTGGCGGACGTGGTATCGCACAAATGTCTCCCACTATGTACACCCGCGACAGCATTTATGGTGGCAAGTGGGCTTCCGATATTCGTAACTCCGATGTTGTTTTCCGTCGCCGTTTTAAAGGAAATGTTGCTACTTCAGCATATTTTAAGAAAATTGTTCCATGGAGCTTGATGTATGATGGAAGTACCGATGCAACTACCAATCTCAATAACAGAAGTGAGGTATATCCCGTTTCATGTAAAATTGCTACCGACAAATATACCGGTGTTGCCGACGGCGAAAACATGAGTAATTTGTTCCGCGATGATTACTTCATCAGGCTTTCTGAAACCATATTATTAAGGGCCGAAGCCAAGCAACGCAGTGGCGATAAAGCTGGCGCTGCGAGCGACGTTAATCTGCTGAGAACCCGCGCAAATTGTACTTACAAAGTAACAGCTGCCGATATGGATGATAATTTCAAAACAATTCTCGACGAGCGTGCACGCGAACTGGTTTATGAAGAATGTCGCTGGAATACTTTGCTTCGTATGGGTGGAACAATTGCGGTTGACCGTATTAAAAAGTATGCCTATTGGCCTGAAACTGCTTCAACATTGTCTTTCAATTACAATCTGTGGCCAATCCCACAGAAGGTGATCGACTCGAATACTGAAGTGGTTTTAGAACAAAATGCCGGATGGAATAAATAGCCATTCGTAATCCGAAAAACGGGGATATCTTCAAAAAAGGTGTCCCCGTTTTTTCAGTTTGACTTTAGTCTGAACAGAAAAACTTATTTTTAACCAGAAATAGCTGAAGATATTTAGTTGAAGCTTCAGTAACTAAACCAACACATAATGAACCAACTATTTAAAATTAAGTCAACTGCTTTTGTCCTGATTGTTATTTTGCTGGCGTTTCAGTCCGAAAGTGAGACTAAACCAACCGGGCTTTCAGTTAACTTTTTGACTCATGCCGGGCAGGTTTTCCGAAACGGATATCCGGTAAACACCGAATTGTACCAGGCGGTGGGTCGAAAAGAGAATTTTCAGTTTGCCGAAATTGCCCAGAAAAAGCCTTTCTTCGGATGGATTGTTAATTCTACCCAGAACAATACGCTTCAAACAGCTTACCAGGTTTTGGTCGCTTCGAGTTTGGAAAATATTCAGAAAAACATCGGTGATTTTTGGGATTCAGGAAAAGTTGAAAGCGATCTGTCGGTGAATGTTTCATACACAGGGAAGGAGCTTCAACCCAATTCGGTTTATTTCTGGAAAGTAAAAACCTGGGATAATCACGGTGTCGAATCTTCATTTTCGGTAGTCTCGCAATTCAAAACCGCTGCGGAATTGCTCGATTATGCAACAGCCCGGTATCCGCAGCAAAAACAAGATATTTATCCGGCATTAATAAAATCAGCGGGCAATGCAAACTGGTTTATCGATTTCGGGAAGGACGCTTTTGCCCAGCTTCGCCTGAATTTATTCGGAAAAACTACGGGCGACACTATTTTGATCCACCTGGGCGAAGCTGTGAAGAATGGGCATATCGATTGTAATCCGGGCGGTACAATACGCTATTCTGTTTATAAATTGGCCTTGAAAGCGGGATGGAATACCTATCACCTGGCAATTAATCCCGATAAGCGAAATACTGGCCCGCAGGCCGTGAAGATACCCGAATATGTTGGTGAAGTGACCCCATTCAGGTATTGCGAAATTGAAAAGTATGAGCAGCCGCTGCAGAAAAATCAGCTGGTTCAGGAAATTGTATTTTACCCGTTCGATGAAACCGAGTCGTATTTCGCGAGTTCCGATACAGTGCTGAATAAAGTATGGGATTTGTGCAAATATTCCATGAAAGCGACTTCGTTCCTGGGCGTTTTTGTCGATGGCGACCGCGAACGCATTCCTTATGAGGCCGATGCGTTGATCAATCAACTTGGCTTTTACAATGTTGTTCGCGATTACAGCATTGGCCGTTACTCGCACGAGTACCTGATCAACCGCCCCACCTGGCCAACCGAGTGGATTTTGCAGTCGGTACTTATGGCTTGGAACGACTACAAATATACCGGCAACGTCGAATCGCTCCGGCATTTTTATACCGATTTGAAAGCCAAAGCGCTTTTGCCGCTTGCCGACGAATCGGGACTCATTTCCACCAAAACCGGGAAAGTTACTCCTGAAGTGCTGAATTCCATTCATTTCAACGGTAATTTACGCGACATTGTTGACTGGCCGCAAAGTGGAATTCTTGGTTTGGGCAAAAAAGAACCGGGCGAAACCGATGGTTTTGTTTTCAAGGATGTGAACACGGTGGTAAATGCTTACCATTATGAGGCAGTAAGCCAACTGGCGCAAATTGCCAAAGTACTGAATCACGGCGACGATGAAAAACAATTTACTGCATTGGTTCAGAAGCTGAAAATCGTTTTCAACGACAAATTTTTCGATAAAAAGAGAGGTGTTTATTTCGATGGAATTGGCACTGATCATGCTTCGCTTCACGCCAATATGTTTCCGGCGGCTTTTGGTTTAACTCCTGAAAAATATATTCCGAAAGTGAACAGTTTCATCCAATCGCGCGGATTAGCTTGCAGTGTTTACGGCTCGCAATTTCTGATGGATGCTGTGTATGAAGGTGGCAATGGAGAATACGGGCTTGAATTACTGGGCTCGACTGCCGAACGGAGTTGGTACAACATGATCCGTGTCGGTTCAACCATTTCGCTCGAAGCATGGGACAATAAATACAAACCTAACCAGGATTGGAATCATGCCTGGGGTGCAGCGCCCGCCAATATCATTCCCCGAAAGCTGATGGGAATAGAACCGCTCGAACCCGGATTCAGGAAAATACAGATTAAACCACAGCCGGGAAATCTGGCTTCGGCTGAAATGAAATGCCCTACTATTCAGGGCGATGTATTGCTATCTTTTGCTAACAAACCACAGCAATCTTTTTCCCTGAAACTGACCATTCCGGCGAATACCACTGCCAATGTTTATTTGCCATTCTGGTCAAAATCACAAAAAGTAAGCATGAATGGTGAACCGGTAAAATTCCGTCAGGAGGGAAGTTTTGCAATAATCGAAAATGTGGGCTCCGGAAATTCTGCGATTGAAGTTCTGAAATGATTTTAAGCTTCGTCAGAAGCGAAAGTTTTGTAGCCCGGGATTTCAATCCCGGGAATGGGAAAAGCAAAATGAATCCGTCCGCTGGCAAATGATCGCCAGGGAAGCTATCTCTTTTCTGACGGAATTGAGAAAGCTTTGAAAAAGAGAATTTAAAACTAAACCGAAATGTTAAAAACTAAACTCATCGCAATTGTAGTATTGGCTAGCTTTTCTTCAATTGCCCAGCAGAAAAATATATTCACCACAACCGAAGTTTCCTACGATCAGCTGAAAGCGGGTTTTGCCAACACGCCCAATGAGGCCCGGTTGCGTTGTTATTGGTGGTGGCTCAACAGCATGGCCACTAAAAAGTCGATCACACGCGACCTGGAAGAAATGAAAGACAAAGGTTATGGTGGCGCATCGATTGTTGATGCCGGAAGCTCAAATTACCAGGTTGCCCGAAAAACCGCCGCCGGCCCCGTATTTATGAGCCCCAAATGGATGGAACTATACAAACATGCGGTGAAAGAAGCCGAACGTTTGGGCATCGAGTTAAGCGTCAATGTTCAAAGTGGCTGGAATCCTGGAGCGCCATCCATCACTCCCGAATTTGCCATGAAAAAGATTGTTTGGTCGGAAGTTGATGTAAAGGGTGGAGCCCAAATCAGTATGGAATTGCCCAAACCCGAAGAGAAATTGATGTATGCCGATATTTGTGTGCAGGCCATTCCTAAGAAGGCGGGAATTCCGGTACAAAACGATGCCATTCAGAACTGGAAGAAAAAGTCGTTCAACGAAAAAATCGGTTGGAAAGGTGTTTACCCGCTTTACGAGTTACGTCAGGATTATTCAGGATTGGGCGAAGACATTGCCTTCAAAAAGAACGAAATTATCGATCTCACTGCTAATTATAAAAATGGCAAATTGGAGTGGAGAGCCCCTGCTGGTGAGTGGACGATTATTCGCTACGGCTATACCTGTACCGGAGCGCGAACTTCGACCAACAGCGATGGTTGGGAAGGTTTGTCGGTTGACCACCTGAGCGCACAAGCATTTGACGTGTTTGCCAATACCGTCATTATCCCTTTGATAAAAGCTGCGCAGCAAGCCGGTAACAGCGTGAAATATCTGCAAACCGACAGCTGGGAAATGGATTTAGTGAGCTGGACTAAAAATTTTCCGGCCGATTTTAAAAAATACCGGGGTTACGATATTCAGAAATTCATGCCTGTTTTGGCCGGACGAATCGTCGAAAACCGAAGTGAATCGAATCGGTTTTTGCACGATTTCCGCAAAACTATCGGCGATTTGGTTGCCGACAATCATTATCAGTTGTTCTACAATCTGGCACACCAATATGGATTGGGTATTCATCCCGAATCGGGCGGCCCGCACTCAGCGCCTGTCGATGCATTGAAAGTGATGGGCATCAGCGATTTTCCGCAGGGCGAATTTTGGGCAATGGCCAATACGCACCGCATCAAAGACGACGAAAGGCTGTCGGTGAGGCAAAGCGCCTGCGTGGCCCACACCAACGGCAAACGTTTTGTCGCTGCCGAGGGTCCAACCAGCATCGGCCCACAGTGGGAACGTTCGCCAATGGATTTAAAAGGCAACATCGACCGCGTTTTTTGTTCGGGCGTCAACCGGATTGTGTGGCATACTTTTACTTCTTCGCCCGAAGAGTTTGGTCTGCCTGGGAACGAATATTTCGCCGGAACACACCTCAATCCAAACGTAACCTGGTGGGAGCAATCACGCGATTTTATCGGTTACCTCGACCGTAATATGTACATGCTTCAGCAGGGGATATTTGTTGCCGATGTGCTTTATTATTATGGCGACGATGTGCCCAATTTTGTTTTCCTGAAAGAAGATTTGCCGGAGTTGAATTTTGGTTATGACTGGGATAAATGTTCCAAAGAAGTTGTTCTGAACCGTGTTTCCGTGAAGGACGGGAAAGTTGTTCTGCCCGATGGCATGAGTTACCGGGTGATGATGCTCGCTCCTGAAAAAGCGATCGATTTGAATGTGTTACAGAAACTTGAACAATTGGTCAATGCCGGTATGACTCTCATTGGTCCGCGACCTACCGAAACAACCGGATTGACTGGTTTCCCGAAAGGCGATCAGGAATTGAAAGCGATTGCCGATAAACTTTGGGGCAAAACCGATGGTAAAAACATCACTGAAAACAAATATGGCAAAGGTCGTGTAATCTGGGGGCAGGATGTAAACCATGTTTTGGCCGGAATGAACGTGCAGCCCGATTTTCAGTTTAAGGGAACGCACCCGAAAGCGGCATTGGATTACATTCATCGCACCACAAGCGATCAGGAAATTTATTTTGTGTGCAACCGGTTCAGCCAGATGGCATACAACGACTTTGAATACCACTATTTGCCTGGTTTGCCTGATAGATGGGAACAGGTAGAATGCAGTTTCAGGGTAACCGGAAAAGTACCGGAATTGTGGGACCCGATTACCGGCCAAACCAAAGAAATTGTCGCTTATCGCGAGGAAAACGGGCGAACCATCATTCCATTGCTTTTTGAACCTGAAGGTTCGAAGTATATCGTTTTCAGGAATGGAAAGCAAAATCGGCACATTACGGAAATACGAAAGGACGATCAGTTGATCTTTCCGGGATTTAGCCTGACTACGACTAATTATCCACGCATTGATTTTCATAAATCCGGAGAAAAGATCGTAGCTGAGGTTGATGAACAGGGAACGTATTCGCTGGCTTGGTCGGACGGAAAGAAGGAGCAGCTTGATGCGGAAAGTGCTGGTCAACAGATTGAAATGGCCGGCTCATGGGATATTAATTTCTACAACGATGTTCCTTCGGGCGCCCGGGTGAATGAATTAAAATCGTGGACGGAGTACGACGACTGGATGAGGATAAAATATTATTCAGGGAAGGCGATTTACCACAAAACCTTCGATCTGTCGCCTGAAGATTTGAAGGACAACCGCATTATCATCGATTTAGGCAATGTGAAGGAGATGGCTTCTGTCAAAATTAATAACCACAAATTGCAGGTGATTTGGAGTGCGCCGTTCCGTTTTGACTTAACTCCATACCTGAAGACCGGAACCAACGATTTGAAGGTAGAAGTTGTAAATATGTGGGTAAACCGGCTGATTGGTGACGGAAAACTTCCAGAGAATGAACGGACGACCAGAACAAACATTAATAAATTTGATGAGCCTGATGCGGACAAATACCTGCGTGTTTCAGGATTGATGGGGCCGGTAAAAATCTTGAAAATAAAGGAGATTAGTATTAATTGATCAATTATCAGGCATTTTAAATACCTGAATTCAAAATAAAAGCTCAAATTTGTTCGAACAAACCAACTTAGACCAAAATAAGCGATGACAGCTCGAATATTCTTTTTTGTGACATTTCTTTTATTTGTTTTTTTTCAGTCGATTGCACAGGAAAAACTATCTCCCGGATATCCAGATAAAAGTGAATCTTTTGATGCTCTACCCGGATTTATTAACCCGCCAAAAGGTTATGGCGAGGTTCCCTTTTTCTGGTGGCAGGGCGATACGATTACCCGCGAACGACTCACGTGGGAACTCGACCAGTTGATGAATAAGAATATTTCGAGTTTGCAGATTAATTACAGTCATCGCGATTTTGGCGGTGTTACTTATGGCCTTTCCAATCCCAGCAAACCAGCGCTTTTTACCGAAGCCTGGTGGAATCTTTTTAAATGGTTTGTGGCAGAAGCGCAAAAACGGGGAATGACAGTCAGTTTAAGTGATTACACGATTGGCGTGGGGCAGGGCTTTTCGATTGATGAGGCCCGTAGTGATCATCCAGAATTGAATGGCTCTGAATTGAAAAAATACTCCAAAATTCTATCAGGAAAAGGAGAAATTCAATTGCCGGAAAATTTGATTTGCTTGACGGCTGTAAAAATGAATGCCGATAGTTCGTTGAAAACAAATACCCGAAAGGATATTCTTCATCTTGTGAAAAATCAGACGCTGGCATTTGATTTTGACTCTGAAACCTGGAAGCTTACCGGTGTTTATCCTGAAAAGCGAATCCCTTCGTATGATCCGATGCATCCTTTGAGCGGGAAAGCCTACAACGATTATTTTTTCGGGAAATTTGAAAAAGCTTTACCCTCGAATGGTAAAGGAATGTTGGATTTTTTCTTTTCGGATGAGCTGAACTTTCAAATCGGAAGGAACATTTGGAACGAATATTTTGCTGGCGAATTTAAAAAGCGAAAAGGTTATGATGTTATTCCTTATCTCGATGCACTATTCGAAAATATAGGAGATATTACTGCTAAAATACGGCTCGATTACAATGATGTGGTTGTTGCTTTGAGCGAAGAATATTTTTTCAAACCCGTTTATCAGTGGCACGAAGACCGAGGGTTGATTTTTGGTTGCGACCATGGCGGACGTGGAAAAGATGTTGCCGAGTTCGGCGATTATTTCCGAACCCAGCGTTGGAACCAAGGGCCTGGTTCCGATCAGCCCATGCTTTCGAAAGATATAATAAAAGCCAAAGTAGCTTCTTCAATCGCTCATTTATACAATCGTCCGCGGGTTTGGCTCGAAGGTTTTCACAGCAGTGGATGGAGTACTTCGTCAGCCGATGTTACCGATGCTATTTTTGCCGATTATGTGGCTGGGTATAACTTATTGTCTTTTCATGGTTTGTATTATTCAACCATGGGCGGATGGTGGGAGTGGGCGCCCCCATGCAACCATTTCCGAATGCCATACTGGAAGCAAATCGATCCGCTTATGAATTGCGTAGAACGGTTGTCGTTTCTGTTATCTCAGGGTGTTCATCGGTGCGACGTGGCTGTTATTTATCCAACCGAACCTGTGATTGCTGAAATGGAAGGCAAAAATTCGGTACGTACAGCTTTCGAAATTGGGAAAAAACTTTACGACAAGGGAATTGATTTTGATTTCATTGATTTTGAATCGTTGGCCCGTTGTGATGTGAAAGACGCATCATTAAATGTTTCAGGTGAAAAATATAAAGTTTTGGTTGTACCATCCATGTTGGCTATGCGTTTTTCTTCGCTTCAGAAAATAGACGAGTTTAAAAAAGCGGGTGGAATAGTTGTTTTAATTGGGAAAAAACCTGAGGCAACCGAGAAAAACGGATTGGCCAATAAGAAAACATCCAAATGGATTTCGGGCATTTTTAAAAGTAGTCCGAATGTAATTTTAAGTCAGGATGAAGAGTCGGTTATACCTGCTATTTCAGGAAAATATATTCCTGATTTTAAATTGCTGACGGAACAAAAAGAACATCCGTATGTGATGCATCGGATTATTGGGAAACGTGATGTGTATGCGTTGTATAATTTTCAGCCGGGCAGTAAATGTTTTTTTAAAGCTAAAGGAGCGGTTCAGCTTTGGAATCCGTGGAATGGAGAAACAGCTTCAATTTCAGCATTTGCCAACTCTACTCCTGATGGCACTGAAGTAGAGTTGCCCTTATCGTTCACCGATATTCAGATTATAGTTTTCGACCCGGCAAATACACCTTGTAAAAACGAAATTAAACCTGAAAAAATAGTGAAGCAGGTTATGCTTGGTAATCAATGGGAGTTTGAGTTGAAGCCTTCGCTCGATAACCGTTGGGGCGACTTTCAGCTGCCAGCCAAAAACGAACTTCTGGGCGCGCAGATAAGGCAATTGCATTTTGTTCCAAATAAAAATTATTCAGGAGAGAAACTTTTGTTTGATAGTTCATGGAAAACCGTAACCTGTGCTTTTGGTCCGCAATTTCTGAAATTAGGAGCTTTGCCTGTTTTGCCTTCAGAAACTGAACTTCAGAAAATAAGTTTGCAGAAAGCTGGCGATGAAATGCAAATAGCTGGCAAAAAATACCGTTGGGAGGAGTATGCTTTTTCGTGGCAACAAGGCGTGGAAGGCGATTACGGGCACCAGGGGTATCATGGACTGAAAGGACAGATGTACGATAATTTTATCCGCCTGGGCGCGTTAACCGAAGAAAAAATGTCTTTGTTCAGAACTGCTGAAATGACAGGAAACTACTATGTTTTGCTTACCAATGTTGTTGCCCCCGATGACAATACTTTTGATTTGCTTACAGGTGAGGTTAAACCTGCAATATTGTTGGTGAATAATCAAAAAATCGACTCAAAAGCTTCTACTGTTTTATTAAAGAAAGGACTCAATTCGGTACTGGCCGTTTACGATAGAGCCTGTGAAACTTACTTTGTATTCAGAAAGCAGGGAATTACGCGGCCTGAAAAACAACCCGTCTCTATGTGTTGGTATGGTGATTCCGGAGTATTACCTTTCGATTATACTTCGGGAGAAGAAAATGGCCTTTTTGCTTTCGATTCTGCGCCAGGACTACGTTCACTAAAATTTCAGGCTTACGGAAAAATTGAGGCGTGGGCAGATGGCGTTAAGCAAGAGATAAAAACAACTGAACAGCAACCATCCGACGGATTAACGAATTATCAGGTTGATTTTCAATTTCCGAAGCTGAATACTACACAGGTTGTATTAAAAGTAAACTTTCAACCTGGCCGTTATGGCGCAGCATCTTTCCCGAAGTATTTTGAACAGGATTGTGGAAAAGGTGTCATCAATGTGGGCGACTGGTCGAAGATTGATGGTTTGAAAGCTTATTCAGGAGGGATGTGGTATAGGCAAAAGATACAAATTGAAAATACGGATTTGGAAAATAAACTGGAAATTGATTTAGGAAATGTGGTTTCTTCGGCAGAAATGTGGGTTAATGGCAAAAGTGCCGGAATTCGTTTGTCCCCGCCTTGGAAATTTGATATTACTTCGTTGGCAAAAGTGGGCGAAAATCAAATTGATGTGTTGATCTACAATACGGTAGCTAATAATTATACCTCAGTTCCAACGCGCTATCCTGGTAAAATTACTTCAGGTTTGCTTGGTCCGGTAAAACTGAATGTGATTGGACAAGTGCCTTTACATCAATAAAATAAGGAATAGTTTATGATGAAACGAGCGTGTTCGCTAAATATAAACGAGGATGAACTGAAGCAAAGTGAAAATTTCACATGCGAGTTCCATCCGGCATTATAAAACAAATTATTTACCGATGAAAAAATTATTATTTGCTTTTTTTTGTTTGCTGACGCTTGCTGCGAGCGCTAAAAAAGAAGTTTACCTGTTCTCGTATTTTGTCGATAATGGTCAGGATGGGCTTCATTTTGCTTACAGCACCGACGGCCTGAAATGGACCGCTTTGAACAATGGCAAATCGTATCTTGCGCCAACCGTTGGTAAAGACAAACTGATGCGCGATCCGTTCATCCTTCATGGTAATGATGGGTTGTTTCACATGGTTTGGACAAGCGGTTGGTGGGATAAATACATTGGTTATGCTTCTTCCAACGATTTGATTCATTGGTCGGAACAAAAAACTATTCCGGTAATGGAGTACGAGCCAACCGCAAAAAACAGTTGGGCGCCTGAAATGACTTATGACCCGGAAACGAAAGAATACATCATTTTTTGGGCAACTACAATTCCCGGTCGGCATTCTGAAGTGGCCGACTCGAAAGGAGAAAAGGGATTGAACCACCGAATGTATTGTACAAAAACGAAAGATTTCAAGACTTTTAGCCCTACTGAAATGTTTTTCAATCCGGATTTTAGTACGATTGATGCCACAATACTTCTGAGGAATAAGAAGTTTTACATGATCCTGAAAAACGAAAATCCAAATCCACCGCAAAAGAATCTTCGGGTTACAGTTGCCGACCATGCTTCCGGCCCTTATCCCGTGAAAGTTTCGGAACCTATTACCGGAAAATACTGGGCCGAGGGACCAACTGCATTACAGATTGGCGACTACGTTTATGTGTATTTTGATAAATATATAGATCATAAATATGGCGCTGTTCGTTCAACGGACATGGTTAATTGGGAAGATGTTTCTGAAAAAGTGTTTTTCCCTTTGGGTGTAAGGCACGGAACAGCATTTAAGGTTAGCGAAAAAGTATTCAGAAAACTTAGCGGTCAATAGGGGTTTTATTCAATTAGTTGAACTGCTGTTTGATCGACATACCAACTTGCATTTTTTATATGGAAAGCAGGAAGCAACCTGGCTTTTGAAGAATAGGCCACAATTTCTTCCAGACGGTTTGCTTTTTCTTTTCCGGTAACGAGAAAGCAAATTTTTGATGCTGAATTAATCACTTCACCGGTTAGCGTAACTCTTTTTTGCTTTGAAACGGGATGAGTTGCCACTTCACAAATATTTCTGGAATGAATTAATTCCATTTGGTCCGGGAAAATAGAAGCAGTATGTCCATCGTCGCCCATTCCGAGCAGAATCAGATCGAAAACAGGCAGACCGTTTTCTTGCGGAATTCTGCATTTAATTTGTTCGGAATAGGAGAGCGCTTCTGTTTCAGGAGTATTTTCTCCTTTTATACGATGAATATTTTCTTCAGGAATTAAAATTTGAGAAAACAAAAGCTTTTGTGCGACTCCGTAGTTGCTTTCGGGGTCGGTTGGTGGAACCATTCGCTCGTCCACCCACCAGAAATGCACCTTCGACCAAAGTGGCGAACTGGCATGTTTGGAGGCCAGAATCTGAAATAGCAAATTGGGAGTTTTGCCACCGGAAATAGCTAAATTAAATTTCTCACCTGAATGGTTTTCGATCCAGTTCATCAGTTGATTTGCGAATTGGTTGGCTAAATCTTCAGGAGTTTGATAAATACGGAAGTCTTCTTTTTTCATAACCTGGAACTTTTACAGCTCACAATATTCTCCGTCGTGCGCCAAATTTTTACACGGATAGCGCCATTGGCCTTCTTCCATCAAGTCATCAACAACCTCTGGCCCCCATGTGCCCGCCGGATAGCCGTAAATAGGAATTTCAGGGTTATTTTTCCACGCATTGAGGATAGGTTGAACAAATTCCCATGCTTTTTCTACAGCATCGCCACGCGAATAAAGCGTTGCGTCTCCTTGCATACAATCGAGCAATAAACGCCCGTAAGCCGAAGGAAGATAAACATCGGAAAGTTCGTTGTAGTGGAAATCGAGGTTTACTGTTTGAACATGGAACCCGGCTCCTGGCACTTTCATACCAATTTTCAGTAAAATGCCTTCATCGGGCTGAATTCTCAACACTAATTGACTATTACTTGCATCCGAAATTCCATTCGTTCCAAACAAGTGATGAGGCGTATTTTTGAAATGAATAACGACTTCGGTTACTCTGGCTGGCAATTTTTTGCCAGTTCTGATGTAAAAAGGTACACCTGCCCACCTGAAATTGTCGATATAAAATTTCATGGCCAGGTAGGTCTCGGTTTTCGATAACGGGTCAACTCCGTGCTCTTCTCTGTAACTGTTAATCGCCTCCTTTCCGTGATGAGACTGAATATATTGTCCGCGGATCACGTTTATCGGGACATCCTTCTCCTGAATTGGCCTTAGCGACTGGAATACTTTCAGCGTTTCGTTGCGAATGGCATCGGCTTCGATAACTACAGGCGGTTCCATGGCAACCAAACCTACAATTTGCATCAGATGGTTTTGAACCATGTCGCGCATGGCGCCTGCATGATCGTAATAGCCGCCACGATCTTCAACGCCAAGTGTTTCGGCATTGGTTATTTCAATGTGATGAATGAAATTACGGTTCCATACAGGTTCAAAGATGCCGTTGGCAAAGCGTGTAACCAGCATGTTTTGCACGGTTTCTTTTCCCAGATAATGATCAATCCGGTAAAGCTGATCTTCGGCAAAATAGTTTAGTAAATCGCGGTTTAATGCCTTTGCGCTTTGCAGATTGGTACCAAAAGGCTTTTCGATGATGATACGCCTGAAACTATTCGCATCATTATTTAGCCCAACTTCGGCCAGATTTTTAGGTATAGCCGGGTAAAGGTTGGGTGGCGTTGAAAGGTAAAAAATGTAGTTTTCAGGAATCAAAAGTTCTTTGGCCAGCGATTCGAGTTTTGTTTTCAGGATAGGGTATTCTGTTGCATCGGAGGTTGAAAGCGGCATGTAATAAAGATGTTCAAGGAATGCCTCAATATCTTTCAGCGCCTGCATCTTATCGGGCAAAAATTCCTTCATATTCT
The DNA here is from genome assembly GCA_937915865.1 of uncultured Prolixibacteraceae bacterium. Taxonomy (GTDB): domain Bacteria; phylum Bacteroidota; class Bacteroidia; order Bacteroidales; family Prolixibacteraceae; genus Aquipluma. Next base: position 43,047 of record CALGIG010000009.1, read on the forward strand.
CGCGGAATGTTGCGTCGGTCAACGCTGTTCGCGAAACGCCCAAGACTGCAAATTTATCGGGCAGTAAGTTTTGAGTGTGAAGTTCGTAAAGAGCGGGAATTAGCTTTCTCTTGGTCAGGTCGCCCGATGCGCCAAAAATAACCAGTATGTGTGATTCAGGTTGCTTCATCGTTTAATAGTTTTCCGAAGATAAACAGTTATTAAAGAAAATTGATTAATAAAAGCCTGAAATTATTCAACAACCCAGGTCAGACAATTTCCTGAAAAGTATTCAAAGTTGATTTGGTAGCAGTTGTTTTTTAGAGGGCTAATAAATCTGGCCAGAAATTGAGTTTTCAATTCCGTGCTTGGCGTAACAATGATTTGTTCTTTAAATTCAATTCCTTCCTCTTCAATTAGCTTGAAAACTGCTTCTTTGGCACACCAATACAAACATTTTAGTTGATTGTTTTCGCCAATATAAACCAGTTCTTCTTCCGAAAGGAATCTTTTTTCAACACGTTTAAAGTTGCGGGAAGTTTCTTCAATATCTATCCCAACATTTTTCGACTCGTGTACAATTATGGCAACAAAATCACGCGAATGGGTGATTGAGATTTTCTTGAAAATTTTGTGTTCGAGAATCGGTTTACCCGATGGTAAATATGAAATAGAAAATTCAGGGCCAATCATTCCTTTAAGTAATAGTCTGGTCGACAACCACTCTGTTTTTCTTTTATCGTGTGAGTACTTGGTAAACGATGGGTCTAATAGTTCTTTTGCTGAAAAATTTGGGAGCAAATCGGCCAAAGTTTCCGAAAGTTGCCATACTCCAATTAGTCCGTGTATTATTGGTATTGTTTTGTACTGAGGCATTTAATTTTTCCATTCAGTGGTTTCAATCAGATGGATTACATCGGGGGTAAGGTAATCTATTACTGGTCGGAGAGAGTCAATATTCGGAATTTCGCGGATGTAAAGCGCTCCACGTAGAAAATTTTTTGTGCTGTCGGTGAGGTAAAACTGGAGTGGTGATGCTGCATTCCCTTCAATTTGGTATATGGTGCCGTAAACTTTTTTTGCTTTATTTATTACAATTTGTTCGTTGATTGCATCGGCTTTAATGGTGTGCTTATAAGCCAGCTTGCGCGAATCTTCGAGTAGTTGGGGCAGGTTTTTATTTACTTTTTTATAACTGATGTGCACTTCTGCTTTATGGTCAGGGATTTTAATGTTAATCCAATACGGTTCGGCCAGCCGATCTTGATCGATTACTATTTTGCTATAAACCGGCACATCAAAATTATAAGGGAAAACATCAGAGTCGAGCCTATGATAAGACTTTTCCTTGAATTGAATACGAAAATAACCATGTGGTTTGGGAGTATACTCTTGTTTACAAGAGAACATTACTGCAAACATCAAAAATAGTATGAAGTTAATTTTCACCATAAGGTTATTCGTCAGTATTTTGTATCTCTACTTTTATTTGTTTAATGCGGCGGTTATCAACTGCTTCAATTGAGAAAACGTGGTTTTTACAGGTTATTGTATCATTCTTTGCCGGAAATTCACCTTTTAGTTCTAAAATGAGTCCAGCCAAAGTATCGGCTTCGCCTTTTACGTCATCAAAAATAGTATCATCCTGTTCTGTAACCTTATAGAAATCGTTAAGAAGTGTTTTCCCGTCGAAGATGTACTTGTTTTCAGCAATTTTGGTAAAAAACTTTTCGTCTTCGTCTGATTCGTCAGATATTTCTCCAACAATTTCTTCCAAAACATCTTCCATTGTTACTATTCCTGACGATCCTCCGTATTCGTCAACAACAATAGCCATGTGTACCTTATTTTTCTGAAATTCTTCCAGCAGATCGTCAATTTTCTTGGTTTCAGGGACATAAAAAGGTGGTCGGATAATGCTTTGCCATTTGAAATTAGTCCCTTTGCTCACGTGTGGAAGCAAGTCTTTGATGTATAAAATTCCTTTAATATTGTCAAATGTTTCAGAGTAAACCGGGATGCGCGAAAATCCGGTTTCTGTAATCAGTTTCAACACATCATCGTAATTCGATTCAATGTCAAGTGAAACAACATCAACCCTCGACCGCATAATTTCAACAACACTTTTGTTCCCAAATTTCACGATGCCTTTCAGAATTTCGGTGTCATCTTTTAATTCGGTTTTCGAAGTTAGTTCAAGTGCCTGCGAAAGTTCATCAACCGAAATCGGATTACTATATGCATGTATCCGGTTGTTAATAAATGATGTGGAGAATATAAGTACTGAGTTGATTGGTTTAAATATTCTGATCGTATAAAACAGTGAAACTGCTATAAATTTGGCAAATTTAAGGGCATGATGTGTCGAATATACTTTAGGTATTATTTCGCCGAAAAGCAAAATAAGAAATGTGATTAAAACTACCTGAACGATAAAGCCCAGTATAGGTTCGCTGGAAAAATCGATCAGATTATTGACTGTAAAACTTGAAAGGATTACAATACCAACATTAACAAAATTGTTGGCTACCAGTATCGTAGCCAACAATTGTTCGGGCGATTCCAAATTACGCTGAATGTAGTGCGCCTTTTTCGTATTTGTTGTCGAAATCTTGTGTTTTTCGGCGGGACTTAACGAAAAATATGCCACTTCTGAACCGGAAAGCAGTGCAGAAAGCACAAGCAACAACAAGATTACCAGTAAACTGAGCATCATCCCTGATGTAAATGGGTGAAATTGAATATTCCAGTTTATGGTAGCTAAAATGTTTAACGTTTCCGTTTCCAAAAGCTTTGTCGTTTTAGTTGTTAAAATGGTAAATCGTCTTCTTCAGGTTGGCTGAAATCGGGTTCGTTTACACTGTTTGCAAATGGTTCATGAGTCGCAGGGGCTTGTCCAGGGACATCAGCCTGACCTTCACGTCGTCCTAAAAGCTGGATTGTATCTGCAAAAATTTCAGTCGTATAACGTTTATTTCCGTTTTGATCGTCCCATGCGCGGGTACGTATACGTCCTTCGATATATAGCTGGCTTCCTTTTTTTATGTATTTTTCCGATAATTCAGCCAGTTGTCTCCATGCAACAATATTGTGCCATTCGGTTGTGCTTACTTTTTCGCCAGTTTTAGCTGTGTAGTTTTCGGTAGTTGCCAACGAGAAATTTGCAACAGCTACACCTTTATCCAAGTGCCTTACTTCGGGGTCACGTCCAACGTTTCCAACCAAAATTACTTTGTTAATTGACATATTAATAAATTTTTAGGGTTTCAATTGTTTAAATTTACAATAAAATCATTATTTCTCAAAATAGATGGATGAATTTCTTTTGAAATATCTCAAAATATGTGTGAAATGTTTTCTTCCTTGTATAAATTAATATTTTTTGAGATAGTTATCAAAAAATGCTTCCAGTAATCTTGGTACAGCAAAGTTAAAAATATCTTGTTTATTTACTCTTATTATATTGGTGGCGCATACAAAATCATTTGTTGGTATTATTGTTATAAACCTGTAATGTATCCGTTGGTGACTTAAAATATGAATTTTCCAGTTGCTTACCCCAGAGATGCTTTGAATTGATTTTGAACTAATAATGTTTTTCAAATCGCCGGCTTTTAAAACTTCATCCACTTCTGTTTTTTCAGTTTTTTCAATGAAAGGAAGCTCATACATGTTTCTCCAAATATCTGTCTCTCCTCGTTTTCGAAGCATGAGGGTTTTTGTGTCGTCGATCACCAGATAGTTGAAATACCTGTCGCGCTGTTTTATCCTGTTTTGTTTTACCGGAAGTTCATTTATTCTTTGGTTGTTATAAGCATAGCACTTTTCACTAAGGGGGCACTTTGTGCATTCCGGTTTTTTGGGTGTACACTGCAATGCTCCAAACTCCATAAGCGCTTGGTTGTGAAATGCCGGGTCTGTATCTTTTATTAACTCTTTGGCTAATTTATCAAATGTTTTTTTGCCTGTTGTGGAATCTATTGGGTCAAATATCCCGAAAAAACGAGATAAAACGCGAAAAACATTTCCATCAACAGTAGGATAACTAAGGTTGAATGAAATAGATGCTATGGCTGCTGCAGTATATTCGCCAATTCCTTTTAGCCCCAAAATGTCGTTGTAGCTGGAAGGAAAGTTGCCTTTATGTTTTTCAACTATTTGCTTAGCTGTAGCATGAAGATTTCGTGCCCTTGAATAATAACCCAAACCCTGCCAAAGCTTTAAAACTTTGTCTTCAGTGGCATTTGACAGGTGGTGTATTGTCGGAAATTCATCGACAAAACGGTTGTAATACTCCAGGCCCTGATCGATTCGGGTTTGTTGGAGTATGATTTCCGAAAGCCAGATTTTATACGGATCACTAGTGTTTCTCCACGGTAAATCGCGCTTATGAAGCGAAAACCAGGAGTGTAAAGGAATGTTAAAAAAGTCCATTTTTTGCATAACTACTTTAAAATCTTTTCAAATTGTGAAAATAATCGAAATAGATTGTTTCTA
>CALGIG010000010.1 GCA_937915865.1 uncultured Prolixibacteraceae bacterium
GGCTTCGACGTGAGCTCAGCCGAACGGGAGGTTTGGAGGGGGCTTTGAAGAGGGGAGGTGGTCGCGAAGGATTGGAGTTCTGGAAATTAATGGTAATAACAAGGTGAGCTTATGCAGCCATAAAGTCCCCCGTTTGGGGGATTAGGGGGCTGAAGAGACATTGGCAAACCAAACCTAACAGGTTTCGAAAACCTGTTAGGTTTAGGAAAAAAAGCCTCACCCCCTTACCCCTCCCCAAAAAGGGAGGGGAGATTGGTCGGCATAGTGCGAAAAATTGTTTTTTGAACGTGAAGATATTGTGAGCCTATACGGCCTAATGCCTCACCCTTCGGGGGAGGTTTGGAGGGGGCTTTGAAGAGGGGAGATGGTCGCAAAGGATTGGAGTTCTGAAAATTAATGGTGATAACAAGGTGAGCTTATGCGGCCATAAAGTCCCCCGTTTGGGGGATTAGGAGGCTGAAGATACATCGGCAAACCAAATCTAACAGGTTTAAAAGTTCTGAAATTAATGGAATACGTGTTTTGGGGTTTTACCCGGAAAGTCTGCCCAAACCGATCGTTATCGGGGAGGGTGGGGCTTTCTGTATACACAAAGAATAAACAGGATGAATGATATTTTAAAATTTGAAGAGATAGAACAACTGTTTCTCACGCTTCGTGGTGAGAAGGTGATACTGGACTGTGATGTTGCCGATTTGTTTGAAATAGGCAACAGGTTGGTAAGGGATACGGTAAAAAAGAACCCCGATAAATTCCCGGATGGATATATGATACATACAAAGAAAAAAGAGAAAGAAGAATTGATCAGAAATTTTGACAGGCTCTGCACATTGAGGTATTCAACTACTTGTCCGCTGGCTTTTTCCATGAAAGGGCTTTGTATGCTGGCTACCCTATTGAAAAGTGAAAAGGCCGCGCAAATCACTTTGGATATGGTAGATACATTCGCCCGGATACAGGACCTTGCTCAAATCATGAAAAAAATATCGGGGATAAACGATAATATGGATAAGAAAAAGCTGATGAAAAGAAGCGGTGGAATTCTGACCGAACTTTTTGGCAATGATATGCTCCAGGATGGATCAGAATCGGGCATTGAGTTGAATTTTACTTTGTTAAGTTTCAAGCATAAAGTTCAAATTGAAGAGATGTAAAATACATGTGAGCTTTGCTCTACACGTAGGTGGTAAACAACTTAAATAACAAAATGCAATGACAGGAAATGAAATTTCATCAAAAATTATAGAGGCTGCCACAGAAGTTCATAAACTACTTGGTCCCGGACTTCTGGAAAGCACTTACGAGTATTGCCTGGTTTACGAATTGAAACAACATGGGCTGGAAGTTAAACAGCATGTTTCACTACCACTCATTTATAAAAATGTGAAGCTGGAAGCTGGGTACCGCATTGACCTGTTGGTGGAGGATAGCGTAATAGTAGTAATAAAAACAGTTAATACACTGGCCGATATTGATATGGCCCAACTGCTGACTTATTTGAAACTCAAGAATGTTAATTATGGCTTATTGATAAATTTTAATTCGGTGGAACTGAAACATGAAATGAAAATAGTAGAAATGGGCGCCTGAAAAATTGGTAAAGAAGCCCGATCCCCAACTCCCGGCAAACCGGGACAAGCTCTTCCCCAAAATGGGAAAGGGAGTCGGGGCAGCGAAGCGATAAAGTTAGTTCATTGAATGTTGGAGAAGCCTCCCCCAACCCCCTCCCAAAGAGGGGGCTTAAAAACGGTTGCTGAAAATTGTTCTTTGAACGTGAAGATATTGTGAGCCTTTAAGTCCTAAAGCCTCACCCTTCGGGGGAGGTTTGGAGGGGGCTTTGAAGAGGGGAGATGGTCGCGAAGGATTGGAGTTCTGGAAATTAATGGTAATAACAAGGTGAGCTTATGCAGCCATAAAGTCCCCCGTTTGGGGGATTAGGGGGCTGAAGAGACATTGGCAAACCAAACCTAACAGGTTTCGAAAACCTGTTAGGTTTAGGAAAAAAAGCCTCACCCCCTTACCCCTCCCCAAAAAGGGAGGGGAGATTGGTCGGCATAGTGCGAAAAATTGTTTTTTGAACGTGAAGATATTGTGAGCCTTTAAGTCCTAAAGCCTCACCCTTCGGGGGAGGTTTGGAGGGGGCTTTGAAGAGGGGAGATGGTCGCGAAGGATTGGAGTTCTGGAAATTAATGGTAATAACAAGGTGAGCTTATGCAGCCATAAAGTCCCCCGTTTGGGGGATTAGGGGGCTGAAGAGACATTGGCAAACCAAACCTAACAGGTTTCGAAAACCTGTTAGGTTTAGGAAAAAAAGCCTCCCCCAACCCCCTCCCAAAGAGGGGGCTTAAAGAGGTGAAGCGCAGGAAAAATGTTCGTTTTAACAGAATGAATTGAGAATATATGCGGCCTTAAAGTCCCCCGTTTGGGGGATTTAGGGGGCTTCTAAAAGCCTCACCCTTCGGGGGAGGTTTGGAGGGGGCTTTGAAGAGGAGGGGTGTTCGCGAAGGATTAAGTTCTGAAATTTAATGAAATAGGTGGTTCGGTCCATACTTTCCCATTACAGGAGAGGTTTGGCAGATATAAAAGAAAAAGCACGTAACTGTGTTTTGGTGTAGAATAATAAACCGCATGATTCTCTTTGTCCCTCTTGGTTGGAGGGTTACAAAAGGGTGGTGCGAAAGAGAAATATAAAAAATGAAACAAGGATTGGTAATAGTATTATTGTTGATTGCAAGTGCGGTACAAGCCCAGGTGCAAACACTTAATGGCTCATTTCCTCAGCTTAAAAACAAAGAGATTGTATTAAAAGGGTACGATGGTTTACAGGAAAAAGAGCTTGCCAAAACACTGTGCGACAGTGAAGGGTATTTCACATTGAGCTACCCGGCCAGTTATACAGGCGCAGCTTTGTTGCAATTGAATGGCTCCGAAAATTCAATTGTATTGCTCAATCGCGAGAATTTCTTAATGAATTGGCCGGACACAAAAGACATCAATACCTTGGCTTTCGTAAATTCTCAGGAAAACGAAGCCTTTATAAAAGGTTACATCATTAACTGGAGCGCCGAACAAAAACTTGCAGGGCTGAATTACCTGTTGCCGCAATACGAAAAATTTCCTGAAAAATACCAGTGGCTAAAACAGGAAACAGCTTTTCAGAAAAAACAGTTTGAAGAATTTGTGAACCAGCAACCTGGAACAAGTTATGTGTCATATTACCTGAAAATCAGGAAGTTTGTGAACGATATGACACAAACAATCCAAAAAGGGAACGGGAGCATACCACAATATGAAGCGTATTTTAAAAATATAAATTTTAGTGACGACCGCTTGTGGCATTCGGGAATGGTAGCCGATTTGTTTGCTGGTATTTACCAGTTGATGGCAAATGATAAAGACACGGTTAATATCAGGGCTCGCATGAATAAAATTTCGGATTCATGGATAAAGAGTTTGAGCTTAAATTCGATTAAGCAGCAAGAGGTAGCCGAATACTGCTTTAAAGTGCTTGAACAGCAAAACCGGATAGCAAACTCGGAATATATTGCCAAAACCATGCTCGATCAATCAGGTTGTCAGCTCGACTCAAAGCGGACCAATTTATTTGAGCAATACCGAAAAATGGCTATTGGCAACAAAGCCCCTGAAATTGAATTACCAAAGGGAAAAAAGCTTAGCGAACTTAATAGTATGTACAAGCTGGTGGTGTTTGGCGCCAGCTGGTGCCCCAATTGCCAACGGGACTATCCTTCGCTGGTGGGCGCTTATAAACGTTTGAATGAGAAATATAGCATTGATGTTGTGTATGTGTCGCTTGATAACGATACAAAAGCTTTTCAGGAATTTTATAAAGAAGCCCCATTCATAACTTATTGTGATACAAAAGGCTGGGAGAGCAAGCCGGTAAAAGACTATTTCGTTTTTGCAACTCCAACCTATTTTTTACTCGACAAGGATTTGAAAATAGTGGCGAAGCCAAAAAATCCGGAGGAAGTTAACGGTTTTCTAATAGTAAAGCATTGATTGACTGATGAAGCAGGTTTTGTTCTATGAGTGTAAATATTTAGAACTCCTAACATAAAACAGGTTAATAGAAACATTTAAAAATTTGACACCGATGAAAATGAAATTAATAATTCTCAACTTGTTATTGTTTGCCACTGTGGCTGTGCTGGCGCAGGAGTCGGCTGTTACCGCAGGTGGTGAGGCTACCGGCGCCGGAGGATCGCAGAGTTACTCACTCGGACAGGTGTTGTATGTTTGGGAAGGGCCTGCAGCGGGTAAGATAGAAGGCCTTGGGGTACAACAATCGTACATCAATTTGTGGGAAGGTTACAGCTCAACCAACTGGGGACTGGCTTCCAACTGGTTGCTTAACGCAGTGCCTGCGACAGGCGAAAATGTGGTTTTTGATTTGAGCCCCTACAATCACCTGGTGCTCGATCAGAACCGTACAATTGGCAACCTTATAAATTCGCAGGCTACTTACCGCACTGTTTTGAACGGGAATAGCCTAACCCTAAACGGTTCGTTCGACCAAACCAATAATGCTAAGGTTGATGCATCGGCCACCGGGTCAACCCTTACTTTCGCAGGTACGGCGACCCAAATTATTCCTTCGGCAACCTTTTACAACGACAATGCCTATAACCTGGCTGTGGCTAACTCTCATAATGTTACACTTTACGGAAGTTTGAACCTGTTAGGCGCTCTTTCGGCCACTTCGGGATACCTTGATGGTGTTTCTCAGTCGCCCTCGGTAACTTATGGCGGTACCTCGTCGCAAACTATTGAAAGCAATACATGGCTGAACGACCAGGTTTATAAATTAACTATTGACAATGGCACTGGTGTCACCAATAATGCAGAACTCACTGTGCCAAATAACCTTATTATTAATTCGGGCGCTTTATTTACAATAGCCCCAGACAAAACGTTAACAGTTAACGGTACTCTGACCAATAGTTCAGGGACCGGAGGTTTTGTGTTAGGTTCGTCGTCTGCCGGAACGGCATCGTTGCTGCATAATACCGATAATGTACCTGGTACAGCTCAGCGCTATATCGATGGTACTGCTTCAGCATGGCATTTTTTGTCGGCACCGCTTTCAGGACAGACTATAAAAGGTACCGAATGGACCCCATCGGGTACTTACGGCGATGGAACAGGTTACGACCTTTATGTGTGGGACGAACCTACTTCGTGCTGGGTATATAACCTCAATTTAACCGTGACTCCTACCTGGCCGGGAGTTCACCCGCAAACCACTTTTGTTCCTGGCCGGGGCTACCTGTATGCGGTGCAGGCCACTACTCCTACCAAACAATTTGTAGGTAGCCTCAACAATGGCACCGTGTCGTACAGCCTTACGAGTTCAGCAACAGGGGCCAACAAACAGTTCAACTTTATTGGTAACCCGTACCCGAGTAGTGTCGACTGGAACCTTGATGCAGGCTTCAGCCGCTCAATGCTTGCCCTTAGCGGCGCCGGATACGATATGTGGACATGGAGCAGCTCTGCCGACAATTATGGGGTGTATAATTCGGCAACTGGTGCAGGCACCAACAATGTCACCCGGTACATTGCCCCCATGCAAGGGTTCTTTGTTAAGGCCACATCGGCAGGTACATTTAGCTTCAACAATGCTGCGCGTGTGCATACCGGGGCCAGCGCCTGGTTAAAATCAAAAGAGGTGAATACTGAAGAAAATATATTCCGAACTACGGTTACCTCACCATCGGTTAAAGGACAGGATGAAGTATTGCTGATTTTTGGCTACAATAAAAACGAAGACGGGGCGAAGAAAATGTTTAGCGAAGTAAAAACTGCGCCAAGCCTCTATCTGCCTTCAGGGAGCGAAAATTATTCGGTGCGTTACCTTACCGATACAAAAGATAACAAACAAGTATTGTTGAGTTTCAAAGCGGGCAACAACGGTAATTATACCCTTAACTTTTCGATACCCGATACAATGAAAACTGTTTTGCTTGAAGATAAACTGACCAGTACTGTTGAAGACATTAAACAAACCGGTAAGTATAACTTTAGTAGTACTACAAGCGACAATACGAACCGCTTTGTGATCCATTTTGCAGAAATAGAAAACACAACTGAAATACCTGTCTCTGTCTATCTGTCGGGTGGGCAGATTGTTGTAGATGCCAGTTCGCTTGACGAAAACTTTACGGCAAGGATTTATGATACCAGTGGCAGACTTCTATTTGTCAAAAAATTATCGGGTGGACAGATAGAGAGTTTCCCGTTAAGGGTAAAAGGATTATACCTTATATCAGTAACAACCGAGACCAGAAGTAAAGCTTTTAAGATAGTTAATTGACCTTAAGTTTTAATTATTCATTAAAGAAAACAAATGACTAAAGAAGTTTTATTGCCGGAACATGTTCCGAAACTACACGATTGTATTAAAAGTGTTTTAACTCAGTTTTTTAAATTTTTTATTAACTATTAAAAATTAAAGTATGAAGACAAAATTATTCTTTTTGCTTGCAGTTGTAGCAATTGCATTGTTGCCAACAACTTTGTTTGCCCAATCGGCTAGTACATCAGCCAGTGGTAGCGCCACTATCCTTACTCCAATTTCGATTGCGAATACTGTTGGTTTAAATTTTGGTTCAATGACACCCGGCACAGCCGGCGGTACCTGTGTGCTGTCAACAAATGCTGCTGCTCGTACAAAAACCGGTGATGTAATTTTACTAACTACTCTTGCTACGGCAGCCAATGCTCACTTTACCGTTGGTGGCGAAGCCGGTGCAGCTTACACAATTACATTACCAAGTTCGCTTACTGTAACTCACGCAACTATTCCCGCTCAAACGATGACTGCTGATAATTTTTTAGCATATATAACATCGATATCAGCAGAAGGTACTATTGGTACCCTTACTGGTGGCGCTGATTCGTTTGATGTAGGCGCTACTTTACATGTTGGCGCTGCACAAGTAAATGGTGTTTATAACGGGAGTTTTAATGTGTCAGTTACATACAATTAATTTGGCGGGTTTATCTTAAATCAGGTCTTAATGTTCAAATTACATGATTGGGAAGCGAACATGTTGCTTTACTCCACTCTCAAGAGTATGCTAATGGTTTATAAGTAACATGGAGTTTCGTATCACAATTAAAATCAATAAATTACATGATTATGAAAAAGCGTTTATTTTTTATCGTAGTATTTTTTGTATTTGCAGTAAGTACTTTTGCCCAGAATTCGATGTCATCCACTGCAAAGGCTGAAATAAGGTTACCATTAACAATTGTTGATGACCCTCTGGTACCGGCAGGAACAAATGCCTTGAATTTTGGTATTGTCAATGCAGGAACAACTTTAGGAACGGCAGTGTTATCGACCCAGAATGTTGAAAGTGCAACTGGTGGTGTAACCCTTATGTCAAGCGTAGCAACATCTGTTGCTTCGTTCAAAATTACAGGTACAGCCGGTAAAACTTATGCCCTAACCATTGTAACTCCTTCAGTTAGTATTAATGGTCCGGCAGGAAGTACTGCTATGACTGTTAACAGTTTCCTAACCCGTCCTACTTCAACAGGTTCTGATGCTTTAACAGGAACACTTGATGCTACTGGAGCTGATATATTTAAAGTGGGAGGTACGTTAAACGTAGCTGCTAGTCAAATGGAAGGCCTATATACAGGTTCGTTCTCTGTTTCAGCCGTTTATAACTAATGCTTTTATTCTCCGGCCCATACGGGCCGGAGAATGTTTTCTCCCGGATTATGATTCGGATGGTATTTAAAAATTTAAAAATCAGGAGAAATGAAACGTATAAAATTAACAATAGGATTGCTTTTTGCTTTGCTTGTATGTTTGCCTGCAATGGCCCAGAGCAGGTTTACCGGACGAATGAAAGCCGAGGTTGTTATACCAATATCGGTAACAGAGAGCGAACCTTTAAATTTTGGAAAGTTAACCAATAACAGCGAGGGAGGCCAGGTAATTCTTTCGCCTCGCAGTGAAAGGATAAATATGGGTGGAGTAAGCGGTTTCAGTAACGATTATTTTGCCGCAGGCAGGTTTATTGTTACAGGCTCGCCCAATCACCTGGTAACAGTTACTTTACCGCAAGGCAAGCGAAAGTTGTATTCGAATACACCAGCACAGGAATTAATAGTTTCGGATTTTACCAGCGATCTTCCGGTTGGCGGGCAAATGATACCCGAATCAAATGGCCGGCTCGATGTTGCTATTGGGGCTACATTGTATGTTGGTAGCTGGTCGTCGAGCCAGGCCGGGATATATTCAGGCACCTACGAGCTTGTTTTTACCTACAATTAGTAATGCCGGCATATAACCAGATATTGTTACCCATATTATTTAAAGATAAAAACCCAAAACCGGCATTGCTTTCAATATAAGAACATAAATGCCTAAAGGAAGTTAAAACTTGGAATATGATAAGAAAAATTATAAAAGCAGCAGTTGTTTTCGTTGTTGTTTTGTGCCTTCATTCAGAAGCATGGAGCCAGGGTAATTTATTGGTCACTCCAGTCCGAGTAGTATTTGAAAATTCGAAGCTAAAGGATGACCTGAATATAACCAATATAGGACAGGATTCAGCATCATTTTTAGTGAGTTTTGTGCATTACCGGATGATGCCCGATGGTAGTTTCCAGGTTCTGGAAAAAGGGGATAGCCTTACATCTGCAGATAAATACCTGAGGCTGTTTCCGCGCAAAGTAAAACTGGGGCCCAACGAATCGCAAACATTGCGGCTGCAATGCCGGAAACCTGCCGGGATGAAAGAAGGTGAATACCGGACGCATTTGTTTTTCAGGGCCGAAAAAGATGCCGCCCCGTTAGGACTGGATAAAAAAAAGATTGACAGTACACAAATGTCGGTCCGTATAACTGCCATATTTGGTATAAGTATCCCGGTCATTATCCGAAACGGTAATCTCAAAGCAGAAAATACTTTATCAGATATTCAGATGAAGGCAAAAACTGATAGTACATCTGTATTATCATGTAAGATTAACAGGAAAGGAAACCGATCGAGTTATGGCAATATAAAGATTGATTTTAGTCCTGAAAATGGCCAGAAAACAGAACTGGCTTCTGCGAAAGGTATAGGTGTGTACCCTGAAATAACAAGTAGAGATTTTAGCATAATACTGCATTGGCCTGCCGGGTTAAAAAGCAGGTCGGGAAAGCTGCTTGTTCGCTATACACTTCCCGATGAAGAAGGAGGTGCGCTACTGGCCCAGACTGAGTATGTGATACATTGATGAATAACAACATTCGACGATAGTAAAGTTTATGTTTTTCCCGGGTGTTGGCCTAGGTTCGATAAAGTTGAAATAACCTTGATAAGATACTACTATGAGAAAAATTTATATTGTAATAACATTGCTTTTTGCCTTTGCATACATGGGGTATTGTCAATCGCCGCCGCCGCCGCCACAACGAACTGCAACGGTAAGTGTTACCCAAATGCTGAATTTTGGCGCCTTAACCATTCAGTCAGGCTCGTCGGGAGGTACAGCAACAGTTGACTATAATGGGGTCCGCACAAAAAGCGGGTCGGTGGTTTTGTTAAGTATGGGCCCAACTACACAGCAAGCAATTTACGAATTTAAACTATGCCCCGGACGGATGGTTACGCTTACGTACCTGCCAACAGTTACTTTAACAGGTAATAAAGGCGGATCACTCGTTTTGCACCTGGGAGACACCAGTCTGGGGCCAAGCGGTACAGTATTTTATTCGAACCAGGGTTGTGATGATATTCAGCACATCTCACAGGGTGGAACTATTGATGTAGGGGCCATGTCGTCAAATCCGGCAGGTACTTATACCGGTTCTTTTGTGATAACATTTGTACAGCAATAGGTAATTTATTGTGAAACTTTAATATTGAAAAGGTATGCTGTCCAGCAATCATATATACAAAAAGTGGGGTCAAATTTGTTTGATTTTTGTCCTGATCCAGTTTATGAATTTGGGAAATATCAATGCCCAGAACACAGATAATTCTGGAATTGAACAGTTTCCCGTTACCGTTTATTTTGAAAAAACAGGGGCTGGTGTTTTTAATGCACTGTATTCAGATAAGGGAAGTATATACTTCCCTGTAGTTGAAATGCTTGATTATCTGAAGATAACAAGGACCTCCGGAACTGATGAACGAAGGATTAAAGGGTTTCTGTTAACTGAGAAGAACGGATATGACATTGATTATGAACGGCATCTGGCGATTGTTGGAGATAAGCAATATCAATTGGGTGCAGCTGATTTTATATACGATTCAGGGCAGCTGTATGTGAAAAAAGAAGCGTTGGAGAAGATTTTCGAGTTTAAAATTAAATTTGATTTTCGCAGTTTGTCGGCTAACATTGGGGCCAATTATGAATTCCCGATAACCCGCATAATGAAGTTGGAGAAAGCCAGGGAGAACCTGAGAAAGATACAAAATACTGAAACTTACGATTCAATTATCCCCCGTCAATATCATATTGCCAGGTTTGGAATGGTCGACTGGTCGGGCGCAGGGAACTGGATGTTTAAGAATACCAATGAAGTACGCTATGGCCTGGGTTTAGGGGCTGAGTTGCTTGGAGGAGAAACCAATTTGTGGTTAAACTACTCAGACCGTTATGGATTTAACCGAAACCAGCAGCGTTATTACTGGCGTTGGGTCGATAATAATTTTTCGGTTGCCCGTCAGGTTCAGGTTGGCCGTGTTTACAGTAAAAGCATAGCCTCATTATTATCGCCAATGGATGGTTTTGTAATTACAAATGCGCCATCGACAGTTCGTAAAGCGTTGGGCGATTATACAATATCTGACCATACTAATCCTGAATGGGTTGTTGAGCTTTATATAAATAATGTATTAACAAATTACACCAAAGCTGATGCTTCGGGTTTTTATTCGTTTAAGGTTCCGGTTGTTTATGGGACCAGCCATATAACCTTACGGTTTTATGGGCCGAATGGCGAAGAACGTTCAGAAGAAAAAGTATTGAATATGCCGTTTAATTTTCTGCCCAAAGGGGAATTTGAATACCGGATTACCGGTGGAAGCCTTTTAGACAGCACCGATGCCAGATATGCACGGGCAGAAGTGAATTATGGATTGGTTCGTGGAATTACTATCGGAGGCGGCTACGAGTATTTATCATCAATAACCAATCATCCAGACATCCCATTTGCCACAATAAATATACAACCATTCCCGAGGTTAATCCTTACCGGTGAATATGCCCACGGTGTAAGAACAAAAGGTACACTGAATTATAATCTTGGGTCGAGTACTTTAGATGTCGATTATACACGGTATGTTCGGGACCAAACTGCTATTATTTATAATTACAGGGAAGAGCGTGTTGCCAATCTTTCCATTCCATTCTCGATGAAGAAATTTTCTGGGTTTACCAGGGCCGGGGTTCGCCAAAATGTATTTGATCATTTTAGTTATACAACCGGCGAACTTATGTTTTCGGGGTATTTAGGCAAGTTTAATGCGAATCTTGCCAACTATGCCAACTGGACAGATATGGGAACCTCAAACTATTATTCGAACCTTACCCTGGGTTTCCGTTTCTGGAAAAATAGCTCATTCCGTCCATCAGCTCAATATAATTATTCGCAAGATAAATTTATTTCATATAAAGTTGAATTGGAAAAGCAATTGTTTAAGAATGCTTACCTGTCAGCTGTTTATGAAAATAATATAATTCAGAAATACAGTAGCGTAAACATTGCATTCAGATGGGAATTGTCGTTTATGTCAGGCTATTTGTCTTCCTATTTCAACAAGTCAGATCCGCAGCTTGCAGCAAGTGCCCGTGGAGGTTTAGGCTTTGGTAGCGGTAATAATTACGTGTATACCGACTCACATGAGATGGTTGGTCGTAGCGGTGTGTCGCTTATGGCTTATGTTGACGAAAACTTTAACGGGAAGAAAGACCCTAAAGAACATTTTATTACAAAGCTGGTAGTGCGCTGTAATGGAGGTAAGGTTGTTTATAATGATACTGATTCTATTACACGTGTCGTGGGGTTGGAACCTTTTATCGATTATGTGTTGCATCTCGACGATTCGCAATTTGAGAACATCAGCTGGAAATTCAGCAAAAAAGATATTAAGGTGCGTACTGATCCGAACCAGTTCAAGAAAATTATGGTTTCAGTTCAACCTATGGGAGAAGTTACAGGTATGGTTGTCGACGAGGAGTCTGGTAATGGGAAAGGCCGTATCTTGATTAATATATTCGACAAAAAGGGTCGTATTGTAGCCAACACCCAAACTGAAGGCGACGGTTACTTCTCTTACCTTGGTTTACGTCCGGGAAATTATAAGGTAGGAATAGACCAGGCCCAGTTGAAAGTTTTGGACTTACAAAGCGATCCAGTGCCAGTTACTATAGAAGAAAATATACAGGGCGACATCAAAGATGTTGGAAACATACTTCTACGTCATACTAACAGGACCGCATTGTCAGAAGTTAAAAAAGCAGAAGAGACTATTGCCCCTGCACCAAAACCGTCAACGGTAACCATGCCGGCAGTTAAAGAAAAACCGGCAGCACTGGTTCATGCTCCCGACTCGTTACTTAAGCTGATGGTTTTGTTTGATTTCAATAAATATGTAATTCGTTCGGAATATAAAGGTACGCTCGAAAAGCTTGCTCAATTGTTTAAAGAACATGATTGTTTGAAACTTGAAATACAAGGCCATACTGATAGTATTGGGGGCGAAGATTATAACATGAAATTAAGCGAGCAACGAGCCAACTCAGTTATAGCAAGACTGTTGGAACTTGGAGTTAACCGCTCGCAAATGAACCCTAAAGGATTTGGAAAACGTTTTGCAGTAGCAAGTAATTTAACAGAGGAAGGGCGTGCAAAAAACAGACATGTTATTTTTAAAGATGTTTCTGATATTAATTGTGTGAATATAGATAGTCTGTTGAATGTGATCAGTACTCAAACAGTTCCAGTAGAAAAACAGGAGCAGATAGTAAAAAGTGATGGCTCAATGGAATGGCCTGATACGAAAAGCATTTATTCAGTGTTCTTCAGCAAGGGCCAATATACTCTCAATGATCAAAAAGATATGTTACTAGATGCCATAATCGAAGTTCTGAAAACGAATAGTAGTATTTCGCTTGAGGTATATGCTCATTCTGATTCGGATGGTGATTTGACAAATAGCAAGGTATTGGCTGGTCAGCGTTTAAAAGTGGTGACCGATTATCTGGTAAATAACGGAATTACTGGCGGACGGATAAACAAGTTAAAGTATGGTGAGGATAATAATTTGATACACCATCCGAACCTGACTGGTAAATTGTTGTTGGGCAGGGTCGTGATGCGGTTTGTTAAAGATGGACGTGAGATAAATTTGGACAGCAAGGTATTTACAGCTATGAAGAATACAGGTAAAATTGATACTAAACAATTCTACATTCGTAATATCAATGGAAAATTTGTAATTCAGGTTGGTGCCTTCCCAACCAAAACTCAGGCCATGAGTATTGCCGAAAAGTTATATAAGTTATTTCCGGATAATACAGTTGTTGAAGAGGAAGAGAATTACTATAAAGTCAGGGTAACAAGCCTGAATACTCATGCCGACGCCATTAAAGTTCAAACTTATATTCAGTCGACATCTGTATTAAATAACAAATAATTGGCTTCTTGTCTTTAATTTGAAAACTCTGGCTATGATCACGTAAGCAGCCAGAGTTTTTGAATTTCACTCTCAATAAGTAATAAGAATAAAGTTATGTCGTACTTTGATTTGTTTTTTATATAGACTCAACTTTGCGCATTGTTCAACTGAGCTAACGCCGAAGTATGCGACGTTTCCCTCTCTCTTAAAAAGAGAGGGGAGACGGTTGCATTCGAATATGAGGGTAGAGAATTTTAAAACATGCGACAATAAATTGTTTTTAGTACTTTAAAAGGATAATTACATTCCTGCCAGGAAGATATATTATCTATATATTCATAAAGTTTATAATATTTTGGTTTTAATTAAGTGATATTTTTTTGGCAAACAAAAGTCAATCTTTCCCATCAGTTATTCAGGGTAATTTTCGAATTTGCTAAAGTATAAATGAAAATAACCTGACTACTATATTGGAAATTTTTATATGAAATAGCCATTTCGCCTATGGCGAGGCCAATTTGAAATGAATTAACCAGCGGAAAATCCGCTAATCGACCAAATGGCTATATCGTTTTGTTGGATGCTTTAAAAGTTGATCATATTAATACGCAGATTTTACGACGTAAAACAAAAATTAATACAGATGAAAACATTATTATTGTTAATTGTTTGTTCAGTATCTTTTGTTGATGGCGGTATTCTTATATTCCTGGGATATAAATTCAAAAATATAAAGCCAAATTTTCAAGTTGAAAAAACGCTTGGAGGTGATTATGTCAGATTTTTAAGTTATGACGAAACTGAGCGTTTAAAAAAAAGTAAACTATATGGAGTCAGGTTATTCGTTTTAAGCCTGTTGTTTTTTGGATTTGGTGTTTTAACAATTTTCTTTGGTTTTTATTGAAAATCCGTAATTAATTTAGTTATTGCTAATAATTTATATGTTTTAGTATATATTCGGATCAAGAGTTGGATTTATAAACCCTAAGGGTTGTTGTTATTGTAGAAAATAATGAGCAAAGCGTACTAAAACCACGAGGTGGTAAAATTATTCTGTCACGCCTTTGATACTTTATTTTTTTCATCTTTAATCAGCTATAATCCTATTATGTCTTTGGTACTATTACTTTCCACTCTTAATTCCAACGAGTTATATACAACTACTTAAATAGGATTAGATTTTAAATAGGTTGGTAAATATGAAAAGAATTTTGATTGTTGAGGATAATCTTGTTAACCAAAAGCTTTTTGGGTTAATTTTAAAGGAAAATTATATTGTTGATTTTGCAAATAATGGAGAAGAGTCCCTTTATTTACTTAGGCGGAAAGAGTTTGATTTGGTTTTAATGGATTATGCAATGCCTGTAATGGATGGAGCTAAAACAACATCAATCATTAGGAATACTGAAAGCAGGTTCAAAAATATTCCAATTATTATGATTACAACAAATATTTTAGAGGAAGATAGGAGATATTGCTTAAAATGTGGAGTCAATGAATATTTGTTGAAACCAATATCACCTGAAAAATTACTATGCACAATCGAACGTTATTTTATTCTGCTGTAGAATTTTAATTAATAATCAACTCATTCTTTGTTCTTATAATATTCTTCGTCAGTTAAAAATCCAACGAAATAGAATATTTAGATGATATTTTTGATAATTCTGGCGGGAACCCCGCCAACAGCTGTGTTTGGTGGTACGTCTTTTGTAACCACGACTCCGGCTGCAACTACCGAATTTTCACCAATGGTAACACCAGGTAAAATAGTAGCACAGGCGCCAATCCAGGCATTTCGTTTAACCACCACGGGTTTAACCAACAATTGTTTTCTTTCCTCAGGTTTGAGAGGATGCCCTTCTGTTGTAATACAAACTTTTGGGCCGATCAGCACATCATCTTCAATTGTAATACCGCCCATGTCCAGAAAAGTACAATCGTGATTGATAAACACATTTTTGCCGATCTGAGTAAATATCCCTAAGTTAATTTGAAAGGGTAAAAACAGTGTTGTGCTTGAGTCGATGGTTTGACCTGTTATCTCGCTTAGTTTAGCACGTACAACGGAACTATCGGCAGAAACATTAAGTTCTGCCAATAGCTTCATGGTACGCGACACTATTCCGATGATTTCTGAATATTGCGGATCATCAAAAGGTACTGATTCACCTGACTGTAATCGTTCGAACAGACTCATACAGATTATAGATTTTTATTTTGCATTTTCGAGTACTGTTCCAATCATTTCTTTCGTATAAAGCGCCTCGGCTCCCCACATTTTTGCCACTCCTGATAGCTTTTCAACCAACATCGGAATATCTTCTTCCGGAATGTTACCTTCTTTTAAAGTTACAGGCGTACCAATTTCCTGATACCATTGTTTCAATGCTTCAATACCGGCATCGGCGCCTTCAACATTAAACATGTTTTTGGCGAATTGTTCGAAGCGTTCGGGCAGATTGTTCTTTTGCCATTTCATCCATGCAGGCATCAGGATAGAAAGACCTGCTCCGTGTGCGATATTGTATTCGGCTGACAAGGTATGTTCAAGGAAGTGCGTATCGTACCGGTTGTTTTCGATACCACAGAACGTTGTGAAATTCAAGGCTTGTGTGGCGGCCCAGGCAAACTCTCCGCGGGCTTCGTAGTTGGCTGGATCGGCCAATAAAATTTCGGTGGTACGGATCACTGTCTTCAGGATATTTTCGACATAGCCGGCCATGTAGGCAGGTAAATAGGTTGCAGATAAATACATATCAAGGCTGTGTGCAAAAATATCGGCAGCTGAATAAACCAGGTATTCGTTGGTTACTGTTGCCTGAAGCTCGGGATTGATTACCGAAACGGTGGGGTAGGTTGCTGCACCAGCCAAACTAAATTTTTCTTTGGTTTCTTCACGCGTCACAACGGCAAAGTTGTTCATTTCGCTTCCGGTTGCAGCAAGCGTCATAATATCGAAAATTTTCAGGGCTTTGTTCGGAACTGCTTTGTAAGTAAAAAAATCCCAGGCATCACCTTCATATACAGCTCCTGCAGCAATTGCTTTTGCCGAGTCGAGAACCGATCCGCCACCAACAGCTAAAACGGCATCAATTTTTGTTGCCTTTGCCAGTTCAATACCTTCGTAAACTTTGCTCATAACCGGATTGCTTTGTACTCCGCCCAAAGCCTCATAACTCATTTTATTATCCGACAGTGACTTGGTAACCACATCAAACAAGCCGCTCTTTTTGATGCGTTCCGAACCGTAAACAATCAGTACTTTTTTTACACCATATTCCGACATGTATTGTCCGATGTTTTTTTCTTTTCCTTTCCCGAATTCGATACGGGTAGGGTTGCAATAAGTGAAATTCTTCATTGTCTCAATTTTTCTGTTTTAATTTTTAATAAATCAACACTGCAAATTTCTATTGAAAAATTGTGATGGAATTACCCAAATTACAGAGATACTTACCCGATTTACTGATTCTGATTTTACCAGGATTATTTTATAAACTAGTTCTTTACCTTTGGTGTGTAATTATAAAATACGAACACCATGGACGGCATAACCAGAATTAATACAGTAACAGAGTATAATAATATTGTTGGGCAGGAAACTCTGCATCCATTGGTAAGTATCATTGATTTTGAGAAAGCCCAGCCATTTTATTATTTCAGGATGCAACTCAGTATGTATGCCATTTTTCTGAAAGATTTGAAATGTGGCGACATGGTTTATGGGTGTAGTAATTACGATTACGAGGAAGGAACTTTGATTTTTGTAGCTCCTAACCAGGTTTATGGATTTGAAGATAAAACTCAAAAGCGGCAGGGAAAAGGTAAAGCGTTGTTGTTTCATCCTGATTTAATTCAAGGGACAGCATTGGGACGAAATATAAAGGAATATAGTTTTTTTTCATACGAAGTAAACGAAGCGCTTCACCTGTCGACACGTGAAAGGGCAATAATTGAAGATTGCTTTGAGAAAATTGGTTACGAATTGGAACATGCTATTGATGCGCATAGTAAAACACTGATCGTGTCGTATATTGAATTATTTCTGAATTATAGCAAGCGCTTTTATGAGCGTCAGTTTATTACCCGAAGCTATGTAAATAAGGATGTTCTTTCACGATTTGAAAAGGTGCTGAACGATTATTTTTCTTCGGATAAGCCTTCCGAGATTGGACTTCCATCAGTGAGTTACTGTGCCGAAAAATTATTTTTATCACCAAATTATCTGGGCGATTTGCTTAAAAAGGAAACCGGAAAATCGGCACAGGAACACATTCATCTAAAACTTATTGAGGTTGCCAGGGAAAAGATATTCGATCCCGGTAAATCAATCAGCGAAATAGCGTATGAGCTTGGGTTTAAGTATCCCCAACATTTTACCCGTATGTTTAAGAAAGAACTGGGAGTTTCTCCTGTTGAGTTTAGGACAATGAATTGGTATAAAAAAACAACGATAAATAGTTAAATCGTTGAAATAGAATGTATTTTTATTATTCTTCATATTGTTTGGTCATCTGCTGGTGCGAATTTTAAATTTCAATATGGATGGGATGTAAAAAAGTACCCCTGAATACCAGAAGTACCCAGGGGCCATGAAAAGAAAATGAGGAGGATCGATGCTATTTAATTATCCACATTTCAGAGTTTATATCGTCGGTTTCCGAACCAAACTGGCTTGTTAGAGCAGCGTTGTAGTTTTTGGTGTTGGTTGTTCTTTCTGAACTTGGATATTGCCAGCGTTTGGCAATTCGTCCGCTATTTGCTGTTCCAGGTCCGGTAAGGAAAGTTGGCACACCGGTGCGGCGGTAGTTGTTATAGGCTTCCCAACCGGAGTTTTGGAAGAATGCCAGATATTTTTGGGTCAAAATCTGAGTCAGAGCGGTGGAGGCAATATTGCTTAGTTTCACGCTGTTTTGGGCGTAGTATGCTGTCCATTTGGTTTCAACATCGGTTACACCATGGAATGTCCATGAAGCCTTGATACCCTTTGTATAATAGTCTTCTGCGTTTCCGGCAATCCAACCGCGGTTGATGGCTTCAGCAATATTGAAGCAAACTTCGGAATAGCCAATCTGTATGCAGGATTCGCCGGTATACGAACTATAATATTTGCTTTTGCTGATAGGCGAATACTCTCCTTTTAACATTTTAGTCGACATATCGTCCAAACTTTCGCCGGAGCTGGCGCCCACATAAGCATCGTAATCAGCCGCAGTCAAACCTTCTTTCAGTTTGGCAGGGGCAGGGTCGGCAACGATAAATGTTCGCGGATCTTTAAGCGAGACTAAAGTATTCAGATAGGTAGCCGACATGTTGTTACGGGTAGCTGTTTGTCCATAGTTATCCTGATTCAGCGGGTATTTATCGGTGGAGGCGTTAAAGGTGAATTTCAGGTTATCGTCGAGCGAACCGATCAGCGGATACTTGGTCGGGTTGTTAAAAATGGCGGCAAACTGGCTCTTGATATTCAAATCAGTGTCGCTTTCTTTCTTGCTCAGCGAAATCAATACGCGAAGTTTATAGCTGTTCACCACTTTTTGCCACGATTTCAGGTTATTGTTGAGCATAAAATCGCCGGTCAACGACTGGTCGTTTTTGTCGATCAAAGCCTGCAAATCGGTATTCGCCTCGTCGAGCCAGGTTAGCGCTTGTTTGAAAACAGCTTTCTGTGTATCGTATTTTGGCATTGTGTTTTCGAGTTTTTGCAAGGCGTCGGTCATTGGCACATCGCCCAGTTTCATACTCATATCCACAAAGAAATAGGTTTTGAAAAACTTACCGATAGCCGAATACGGGTTGTTAGTTGCCAAACCAACACGAGTGGCTTCAGAAACCATTTGTTCAACATTTTTTAACTGGGTATAATTGAAACTGGTTGTTGTCCAGTCGTATTCCTGATCATCGTAATAGGCATAGTTACTGCACCAGAATTGGTTCCAGCGTTGAACATCATCCCATGGAGAATAATAAATAGCATAAAGTACATTTGTAAATATTAGCGATGGAGGAACTTCTCCCGGATTGTTTGGGTCTTTCTCCAAATCTTCAAATTTTTGGCATGATGATAAAGCAATGGCGAATATCATCAACAATATGGTAATCTTTCTCATTGTGATTCTGTTGTAAATTTTTATTCATTAGAAATTAAAGTTCAGGTTAAACCCGTACCGACGCGAAGTTGGTGTTTGCAAACCAGAGTAACTGTCGGTTCCTGCATATTGCTCAATATCGATATCCGAACGTTGAGCAAAGTACAATAGATTACGACCTACCAACGAAATACTTGCATGCTTTATGAAAGTCTTTTTCAGGTACAACTGTGGTACATTGTAGGTGAGCACTACTTCGCGCAGTTTTACGAATGTGCGGTCGATACGGTCGGCAACATCGGTTCCGTAGTAGCGGCTGATATAATCCTGAAGGTAGGTAGCTGTTGTGTTCTGAGTGTACTGCAACTGGTTGTAGTTGGTCACTTTCCCGTCTGAATCATAAGCAATAGCAGTTCCATTGCTAACCACAACACCCGAGCCAACATACGATTTAATGCCTTTTATGTCGTTCAGGCGTGCTGCTCCCATTGCACCTTTCACTGTATTGATGTGGCGGCCTCCCTGGTAAGTTTTCTTCTCCACGTAATCGAGGATTTTACCACCAAAACGGCCATCGAACTGAAATTTCAGGCTGAAATTTTTATAAGTAAGCGTGTTGTTGATAGCACCTGCCCAGTCGGGATTGGCATAACCCAAAAATTGAGGTACTGAATTGCGTATTGGGCGCCCACTGGCATCGTTGATAATTTGGCCATTCTGTGTGTAAACAAAGTCGGTTCCATACATTTTATCAACTCGGTCGCCCACTTTGTAATAAATGTTGAGGTTCTCAACTCCTGGATAAAATTCTTTATAGTATTGTTGTGTAGTTGAGTAGTTGGCACTAATTTCCCAGCTAAACCCGTTGCGATTTTTTACCGGAGTTCCTGAAACATTGATTTCGACACCTTTTCTCTGGATTTTGATGCCGTTGACTAATGCCGAAGAATATCCGGTTCCTTCAGAAATAGGCAGTGAGAAAATTCCAGGGCCGTCAATACTCGAAAAATAAGTAAAATCGAAGTTCAACCGGTTCTTAAGTATCGATATGTCAGTTCCAACTTCCCAAGCCGTACTGGAGCTCGGCTTCAAATCGGGATTCGAGATGGTATTGGTGTATGAAGCTGATGGTTTGCTCTGTATAAGGCTGATTGAGTATGAAGCTGAGTTTTGGAATGAAGGGCCATCGTAAGGCGAATAGTAGTTGCTTCCGTAACCCGGGACCCACAACTGGCCAATGGTGCTTTTGGTTAATGCACCGCCTACTTTGGCATACGAACCACGCAATTTTAACGAATTAAAGGTTGGAACGGCCATTAGTTTAGCCAATTCGATACTGGTAGAAACCGACGGATAGAAATAAGTATTGTGGTTGGTTGGCAATGTCGAGTTTTTATCAACACGTCCGGTCAGCGATAACGTAAAGAATTCGTTGTACGTCATATCAGCAGTTGCATAACCACTTAACACCTGCATAGGTGCATAATAATTTCTGGATATAACCGGGTTTTTCGAGTTTGCAAGGTTGTACCATCCAGGAACGTTCATGTAGTCGGTGGTAGCGTAACTACTCCTGAATGTGTAGCTACGGATATTTCCACCAAGGGTAGCGTGCAAGTTCAGCTTCGGAACTACATATTTATCGTATGATAAAAGAATGTCGGTATTGTTCTCGAACAGGTTCCGTTTGTCTTCGCGGTAGTCACCTTCGCCAGCCTCGCGTCCATACGG
The DNA here is from genome assembly GCA_937915865.1 of uncultured Prolixibacteraceae bacterium. GTDB lineage: Bacteria > Bacteroidota > Bacteroidia > Bacteroidales > Prolixibacteraceae > Aquipluma. The sequence continues at coordinate 21,479 of CALGIG010000010.1, forward strand.
ATGGGCTGAAAAAGGAAGTTTTTCGGAGCGGAACAAATCGTAGGTGGTAATTGCAGTACGGGCCTGCAAACTCAGGTTATCGTTGAATTTGTAGTTGATGGAAGCATTGGCAACAATGTCGTTTTTATAATGTCCCCTGAGCCATTCGTATGACATAAACCAGGGATTGTGATAACGTTGGTATTCTGCAAAAATAGACTGAACGCCTTCTTTTCCGGGCTGCCAGTAATTGCGCATGGCATCAATATCCCAGTCGGCCCCGCCCCAGCAGATAATGTTGTATATGACACTGTTTGGACCATAGTTCACATCCGGAATATTAGGTGTGTATTGCCTGCTGAAAGCCATACTAGCATTTACCGAGAGTTTCTTTGTGATTTTATAACCACCATTCAGACTGAAATTGGTGATATTCAGTTTTGTATTTGGTACAATACCGTTTTGGTAACTGTGCGATGCAGAAAAACGGAGGTCGTATTTTTCGCCACTGGCCGACAGTGAAATACTATTGTTCGATAAAAGTCCTGCTTCGAGAAAACGCGTCAGGTTATCTTTACCACGGGCGATCCATGGAGTTGGTTTGATGTTGCCGGCATAAGTCGATCCGTTGGCAAAAGTAGTTGTGTAGCTGGTGCCGGGAGTAACTTCGCCATCGTATTGCGGAATAAGCTGCCCATCGAAACGCGGTCCCCAAATATCGTAGTCGGCATCGTTTAAACCGCCACCTTTGCCATCAGCAAAAGCATACACGCCGTGGTCGCCGGGGCCATATTCATCCTGAACTTTAGGAATGGCAAGGAAGCCTTTTTCAACCATTGTGCTGGAGTTAACTTCAACCGAAAAACCGCGTTTGTCCGGTGTCCCGCGTTTGGTTGTGATCTGAATAGCACCGAACTGGCCGCGCGATCCGTACAAAGCTGCAGCAGTAGGGCCTTTCAGCACAGTATAACTTTCAATATCATCCGGGTTAATATTCCAGGTGTCGGTTTGGATAGGAACACCGTCGACCACATACAGAGGGGTGTAGCCGCGAAGTTTAACCACCGGGGCGCCCAAAATCTCGGACGAGCTACCAATAGTCAGCCCGGCAATTTTACCTGCTAACGAGTTGATTGCATTGGGTTCGCGGGCTTTTACCAATTCGTTCCCTTTTACATCCTGTACAGAAAAACCAATGGTACTTTTTTGTTTTTCGATACCCAAAGCTGTTACAACTACTTCTTTAATCTCTTGTTTCGCTTCAGATAAGATGATATGAATAATTTTTTGGTCTCCAACAGGAACTTCGATTGTTTCAAAACCTATGTAAGACGCAATGAGAACATCTTTTGAATTGGCTTTAATCGTAAAATGTCCGTCAACATCGGTCAAGGTGCCATTCGTAGTTCCTTTAACCAAAATAGTTGCACTGGGAAGGCTTTCTCCACTCCCTGTTTTTACCGTTCCTTCTATGGTAATCTTTTGTGCAAAGGCCATAGTTCCGGCAAAAAGAAATGTGATGAACAGAAATAGAATTTTTTGCATTTTCAATTGATTAGGATTAATACTCAGATATTTTTGGGCATAGCAATAGCCATTAGCGGTTTTTTATACCACAAATTGACTATTGCAGAAAAAAGAAAATCAGTATGAATTCAGGTCAGAATAAAAGTTTTACCCTGTTTACGAATAAATTGGTAAGCGCATTCAGATCGGTTGTTTCGCTAATGGCTTTTTCGAATCCTGCGGTGTCAGCTGTTAAAATATTCCTGGCAACATCCAACACTTTGTCAAATTTACTTTGAGCGGTTTCAATAGATATTTCGCCTTTTTTAACAGCTTTTTTAAGATGTTTTTCTATCTTTTTAACAGCTTCATAAATAACAGGTTTCCGAATAACTGTTCTGGTTTGAGGATTTCCGGGTACAATCGGAACCTGGTATGTATATTTTGACTCGAATAAATACAACTTAGTGGCAATAGTTTCTCCAAGATAATATTCTTCAATCATTTCCTTTGAAATCGCATTCAGTTCTTCGTTGTTGGTTGTTGCTCTGAACTCAAAAACTTGTAATGGGACTGATACTACTTTTGATGTTTTTGTGCTACCAGGTTTCTCATCAATATTAGGCCTGTTAGCGAATGTTTTACCAGAAAAAAGGAAAATGAAAGCATAAATAAAGAGAAAGTTTGTTTTCATAGATCAATTGTTTTGGAAGGTGAATACGTGATTTATTTAGTTACACCTTATGTACGTATTATTTTCACATTTTTATCCACGGTCAAAGTTCTTCAAGAATTATTGAAATATGATTATTATCGTATTAATCTTCGATTAATAAACTATGTATCAAATTACTAATAACCTGAAGTTGCATTTGCCAGTACTCACCCCCGCTTCATAAATGAAGTAAGGGGTGAGCCTAATAGCAAAAACACTTTTAGATAACCAATAACTACTCTACATGTTAGGGCATCGATACATGCAGTACCGATTTTGACCCTGTATATAAGTTTTGAATTGTTAATTCCTGATAGTCAGCTAAATTCATTGGTTGAATGATTGTAGCTTCTGCAGGAACTGTAATAATTTCACCTTTCATATTTTCAACAATATAGGGAATAGATGAAATATTAGTTACTTCATAATATTCCAGATTATTCTTATCAGTTTTACCCGTTGGTTTTGCTGAAACTGATGCTTTAAAAATAGCTTCAAGGAGTTCTTTTTTACCTGCTAATTTATTATCGAAATAGGCGAGCGTACGGTTTTCGAACATGGCTTCTTTAATGGCTTGAATGCTTTTCCCTTTAGTAAAAACAAGTGTCATTGGACGATGGGCTCTTTCAATATCATAGAAATAGCCTGAAACATTATGAATATCAGAATTTGCAATTACGGCTATTTTACGATTTAGGCACCAATCCAATACTATTGGATAATATTCCTGCTCGTTAAAAACTTCGATTCCATTAATCAATCCTTTTTTGAATAATTCTTCGTGCATTGGCATCCACTGGCAGGTATCAGGTTGCTGGGCTTTCCATCCCGGATGATTCCAGAAAATAAAAGCACCTTGTTTCTTTGCAGCCATTAGTGCATCCACCGGATTAGGAGTGTCCACCGGATTTACATCATTCAGAAATATAGCATTTAGATGTCCGGGAGGCATGGCCCGGGTAATTTCTCCCGCACGTATCAGCAGTATATTTTTTTTGTTGGCTTCATCAATAGCCACATCATACGAAGCATTGTGATCGCCTGTCACATATTTTTTTGATGGCTGGTTTTCGATATGATCTGTAATTGCAATAGCATCCAGTCCTTCGGCCCAAGCTTCGTCAACCCGAACTGTTGGCCAAACAACACCGTCGGAAAAAATTGTATGGATATGGAAGTCACATTTCAAGGTTAGATAACCATCAATGTTCGGTACTTTGATTTCTTTTCTTGCAAATGTTTTTTGCATGTGTGGAAATTGAACATTATTCAGGTTCTGAGCCAGACAAATCGTTTCGATAAAAATGAAAAATAAGAACAATAGTTTTGACTTCATAGGTTTTATTTTACAGGTTGCTTATATGGTTTTTATTTATTTGGTTGAAATACAAATCGTTGTGTTGTTAAGTGTCGAAACTTGAAATTTTTATGCCAGATTGTATATTTTGGTTTTGTACCTTTATTGACTATGCTGTTTAAATCGGCTCAAACATAAAGCAGCCAGGTTAGCTAAATGTTATCTAATTTATTTTTAAGGTTATTAAACAACTAATCTATTATTACAGAAATTTCACTTTCGTTAATCTGATTAAAGCAGTATTAATTTTCAGGGATTACTTTTTTTTGATTGTTCTGAATCTGAGTTTATCAGTTCTGTTCAGATGTTCGGTTATTTTATACTTCCAAAAATCCCCATATATAGGGATTTCAAAGTCTTTTTCTCTCCTCCATTTTTGTGCCGTATTAAAAATTAAACTATGGCACAACAAAAAATTATACTTGGAATTTTATTTAGCATACTTGTCAGTGTACTTTATGCCCAAACGGGCTCTGTCGCGGGGAAAACAACTACTTCGGATGGCAATGCCGCCGAATTTGTCAACATCATTCTTGTTGGAACAAACAAGGGTTGTGTGGTTGATGCAAGCGGCCGTTACGAGCTGAAAAACGTAAAGGCCGGAACCTATACCCTCAGGGCGAGCCTTGTTGGCCTGACCACTCAAAACAAGCAGGTAACTATAGAATCTGGGAAAACCACAACGATTGATTTCGTACTCGACGAAAACAGCGAGGAACTGAAAGAAGTAGTGGTAGTGGCCAATCCCAGCAAATATGTCACCGATTATCCTTCGGTTTCGTTGCGCCTGAAAACGCCTCTGCTCGAAGTTCCGCAAAACATTCAGGTAGTCACCAAACAGGTGATTCAGGATCAGCAGATTTTCGATATGCTCGAAGGCATTACCCGTAATGTGAGCGGCGCCCAGCGCGTTGAACACTGGGACAATTATGCGCAGATTAACATGCGTGGATCGCAGATCGCAGGTTTTCGCAATGGTATGAATGTACAATCGACCTGGGGCCCGCTTACCGAGGATATGAGTATGGTGGAACGCATTGAATTTGTGAAAGGTCCGGCTGGATTTATGATGGCCAATGGCGAACCGAGCGGCTTCTATAACGTGGTGACCAAAAAACCTACAGGGATCACCAAAGGCGAGGCAAGCATGACTATCGGTAGTTTCGACACGTATCGTTCTACCCTCGATTTTGATGGAAAGATTACAAAAGATGCAAAGGTTTTATATCGCTTAAACCTGATGGGTCAAATGAAAGGCTCGCACCGCGACTACGAATACAACAACCGTGCATCGATAGCGCCGGTCCTTAAATTCCAGTTTTCGCCCAATACATCGTTAACTACCGAATATACTTACCAATTTGATCAGATGTCGGTAATTGGTTCAAATTATGCTTTTTCTGCCAGAAAATTAGCCGATTTGCCGGTTGAATTTACTACCGCCGAACCCAATATGGCTCCTACCAACATCAACGACCAAAGCTTATTCCTAACATTGGCGCACACCATTAACGATCATTGGAAATTCACCGGGCAAGTTGCTTTTATGAAATACAACCAGGTTGGACAATCGCTTTGGCCCACCGGGTTTTCAGCAAATGGCGATACACTTCGTCGTGGGCTATCAAACTGGGATGTTTTGGGACTGATCAAAGTCAGCCAGTTTTTTCTGAATGGTGATTTAAAAACGGGAATGGTTGGTCATCGTTTCCTGGCCGGAGTTGATATGGGCGATAAAACGTTCTACCATGACTGGTCGCAAAGTGGCGCGGTGGTTGGAAGTTCCGGGTTCAATATTTATCATCCGGTTTATGGCATAGTGCCAGGTTCGAGTTATCCGGTTTACGACCGTAGCCTGAGCATTCGCGAACGCGGAGTGTATTATTCCAACAAATATTCGGCGCTTTATGTACAGGACGAACTTCGTTTCCTGAACGATAAGCTTCGACTGACTTTAGCCGGAAGATACACCATTGCCCGTGATTCCGATCCTTATTCAGGGTTAGGTAAGGCTGAGAAAGTAACTCCCCGCTTTGGATTAAGCTATTCAGTTAACAAAAACACAAGCGCTTATGCCGTTTACGACGAAGCTTTTGTTCCGCAGGCCGGTTCCGATTTCAATGGGCGCAGTTTCGACCCGATTACCGGCGAAAACCTTGAACTTGGTCTGAAAAAAGAATGGCTCGATGGCTTGTGGACAGCTTCGCTTGCGACTTACCAGATTACTAAAAATAATGTGCTGACTGCCGATCCCGAACATCAGTATTTCTCGAAACAGTTGGGGCAAACCTGCACACGGGGCATCGAATTCGACATTCGCGGACAAATTACCCAAGGACTCGATCTTACATTTAACTACGCTTATACCGATGGACAGATTACGAAAGACACCGATCCGAATCAGGTTGGCGTGCAAATTCCCGGAACATCCAAAAATATTGCCAACGCATGGTTGAGTTATCGTTTCCAGGGCGGAGTTACAAAAGGTCTGGGTTTGTCGTGTGGTGTGCAGTATGCCGGCGATCGTTCAAACTGGTATGGCGCTTACGACAATTCGTCGCAAATGATGCCCGATTACACTCGTGTTGACGGCGCTATCTCTTACCAGTTCAATAAGTTTGGCATTTCAATGAATGTCAATAACATCCTGAGCAAATACTTATATTCCGGAGCTTACTATTCGTGGAGCAAATTCTACTACTGGCAGGCCGAAGCTTATCGCAATTTCCGGCTCACCATCAACTACAAATTTTAATGTACATGAACAGCAGACAAATCATAGGAAAAATTCACCTGTGGCTCGGTATTCCAACCGGGCTGCTGGTGTTCGTTATTGCTATTACAGGTTGCCTGTATGCCTTTCAGGAAGAAATACAGCAATTGAGCCAGCCTTACCGAAATATTGTTCAGGAAAGCAAACCAATTTTACCACCGTCTAAATTGCAGGTGATTGCACAGAACGAGCTTCCGGGTAAGTTACTGCACTCGGTGAAATACCACGAAAAAGGCAAAGCTGCCGAGGCCATTTTTTACAACTTCGAAGAGCATTATTACTATTCGGTATTTCTGAACCCGTATAGCGGGCAGGTGCTGAAAGTGAGAGATAACGAAGCCGGATTTTTCCATTTTATCCTCAACGGGCATTTTTACCTCTGGTTGCCTCCAAAAATTGGGCAGCCTGTTGTGGCCACATCAACGCTTATTTTTGTGGTCATTTTTATTTCGGGCTTGATTTTATGGTTTCCAGGCAACAAAAAATATATCCTGAAGAATATGTCGTTTTCGTGGAACGCAAACACCCATTGGAAAAAGAAGATATTCGATCTGCACAATATTTTTGGTTTTTATGTCTGCTTGTTTGCATTGATTCTGGCATTTACCGGGCTGGTATGGGGATTTCAGTGGTTTGCTAACGGATTGCATAAAACCGCCGGAGGAAGCAAATCGCTCGAATATGCCGACCCCGGGTCAACCAAATCAAGCGATCCGGTGCAAATCACTTCACCCATCGACAGCGTTTGGATGATGATGCAGCGCGAATATCCTCAAGCCAAAAGCATTGAAGTACACCCACCTGGAAATGAAAAATCATCGATAATGGCCAATGCGAATGCCAATGCCGGAACTTACTGGAAGACAGATTATCGGTATTTCGACCAATATACGCTGAAAGAAATTGAGGTAAACCACATTTACGGACAGTTAAAAGATGCAGGATTTGCAGACAAATTGTTGCGAATGAACTACGACATTCACGTGGGCGCTATTGGTGGTCTGCCCGGGAAAATTATTGTTTTCCTGATAGGGTTGCTAATTACCAGTTTACCGGTTACCGGTTTCCTGATTTGGTGGAAGATTAAGAAGTAAATATCAATTGGGATGTAAGATGCACTTCTGGTGGTATTTTTTCCTGCGGAATAGATTCTAAGTACAGCTTTATATTTCCTTGTATTGTTTTATCCTGGATTAATTGCAACTTCGAAACAAGCATGATAAAAAGAAGATTTTCAGGCTGAATATTTTTTTCAGAAAGAATATGTGCGAGTTCGGCTTTGATTTTAGGGATGGTAGTCGTTTTCTGAAAAGAATACCGGCGTTTCACGTAAAGCAGATAACTTTTCTTTTTTACATTAATAATGTTTTTCCTGACAAGGTCTCTTCTGATAATCCTTTGAATACCTATTTGTTTACAACAAAGCAGGTGGTAAAATTTTTTGAGCCTGGTTATTTGTTTTATTCCCCGGATAAAAACCATGCAAAAATCATGGACCCGATCATAAACAGTGGCTGAAATAAAATGAATGTTCATTTCGTCATCAACTTCTATTAATTTCGATTCAATTAGTTCGAAAATAATAGCTACATTTAATGCACGGGTGAACTTCGAAAAACATGGAATTTGAAAGTTAATTTTTTGAGCGTCGATGGCCAGACAAAACAACTTTTCGCTGATTTTCAAGTCGTTCCATTTGTGGTCAAGTTGGTCAAGATTACTAATATTCATCTTATTGTTTTTTGCGTAATGTATAAATAAATGACTTAATTTTTTATTTATATGATTAATTTTTTATTGTTTTTTGAAGTCAATTAAAGGTTACTGATTTTGTAATAACTTCTTAGGCTTTTGTAAGTAATTGACTTGGATGCAATTGATTTAATTTTATTTGTAGTTGAGTCTTTTTTCAACAAAGAATCTTAACCTAATGGTCAAAAATCTAAATTAAATTCAGTTTTCATGGTTAAAATATGTTCTAAACTGAGTAAAATATAGGAAGTTTTTGAATTGCGGGTAATTTTCCTTTGTGATGTGTGAAAGCGTTTTTTCTTTTGTTCATGAAACCAATTGACTAAATCATAATATGGGTAAAATCAATTATCTAAAGTTGTTTGTATTTCTTTTGTTAGCTTCATCACTCTACGTTGGCTGTCAGAAATCACCGGTAGGTAATGCCTCAAAGGTTATTTCGCTTACTTCGGACTGGAAGATGCAACCTGATAATAAACTTGGCGGGATTGAAGAGAAAACCATTTCTGAAAATTCTTTCGACGTTCAGTCCTGGTATAAGGCCGAAGTTCCGGGAACAGTTTTAGGTTCTCTGGCTTTAAATAATGTAATTGAAGATCCGACTTTTGGCATAAACATGCAAAAAGTTGATACCGTAAAGTTTAAATTTAATCAACCCTGGTGGTTTAGAACAACGTTTAAGGTCTCGGCTGAAGAACTTAAAAAAGATGTTTCTTTACGTTTTAATGGTGTTTGTTATCGGGCCGATTTGTGGGTAAATGGGAAAAAAGTAGTTGATAAAAATACATTTGCCGGAACTTACCGCCAGTTTTCTTTCAATATTAATCAGTATATTCAGGAAGGGGAAAATACAGTTGCACTGAAAGTTGTTCAGTTTGCCAATGGAGAGTATTCATTAGGCTTTTGTGATTGGAATCCGCTACCTACCGATCGTAGCATGGGTATCTTCCGCGAAGTTTTCCTGGAAATCAATGATGGTATAAAAATTCGCAGTCCGTTTGTTTATTCAAAAGTTGATACATCTTCAAAAAGCGCTGCCGATTTATATATTCAGGCTGAAATTGTGAATAGCACCGATAAACCAATTGATGGAGTTGTCAGGGTTAATTATGAAGTTGGTCAGGTTGATAAAAAAGTGATTGTTCCGGCTAACGATACGCTTCACTGTGTGTTTACCCCTGAAGAATTTAAGCAGCTTTCGGTGAAGAATGTTGAGCTTTGGTGGCCTAACGGTATGGGAAAGGCTAAGTTGTACAACCTGAAAACTGAATTTATTTCGGGAAATAAAATACTCGACAGTGTTGAAAAGAAATACGGCATTCGCGAGATAAGAAGTTATTTAGATGCTGATAAAAACCGTGCATTCGAAATCAACGGAAAGTTTGTATTGCTGAAAGGCGGTGGATGGGCCGATGATATATTTCTTCGTGATACCCGTAAATCTGTTGAATCGCAAATGCGTTACATACGCCATATTGGTTTGAATAGTATTCGTTGTGAAGGTTTTTGGGGAAAAGATGAAGGTCTTTACGATTTATGCGATGAATATGGTGTGTTAGTAATGATAGGATGGAATTGTATTTGGGAATGGGAGGAATACCTTTACAAACCGTGTCACGAAAAATATGGTGGCGCAGTTACTCCCGAAGATATTAAACTACTTTCTCAATGCTGGAAAGATCAGATGCTTTGGTTGAGAAACCATCCTTGTATTTATGTATGGATGTTGGGGAGCGATAAGCTTCCGCATCCCGATTTGGAACGGAAATACATCGACCTGTTTAAAAAATACGATCCATCACGTTCATACTCAACTTCGGCGGGTGGAGCCGGAACCGAGAATAATAAAATTGTTGCCGAAGTACCAATTTACAGTGAGATTAGCGGGCCAACCGGAATGAAAATGTTAGGCCCTTATGCCTGGACTCCGCCTCAATATTGGTTTACCGACACTCAACTTGGAGGCGCTTACGGCTTTAATACTGAAACTTGTCCGGGTGCAAGTATTGCCCCACTGGCTTCGTTGAAAAAGATGATGCCTGCTGAAGCGCTTTGGCCGATCGATAAAAAGTATTGGGAATACCATACCGGGCGCAACGAATTTACTTCGCTCGATCGTGATATTAACGCTATCAATGCCCGATATGGAAAGTCGGCAAATATTGAAGATTTTTCCTTCAAAGCTCAGGTTAATAATTACGAGATTATGCGACCTCAGTTTGAAGCTTTTATTGCACACAAACCCAAAAGTACTGGTTTGGTACAATGGCAGTTAAATTCGGCTTGGCCAAAACTTATCTGGCAATTGTACGACACCTATTTACAACCCAATGGTTCGTTTTATGGCGCCAAAAAAGCCTGTACACCGCTTCATGCAATTTACCGGTACGGTTTTAACGATATTTACCTGGCTAACGAAGATTTGCAGACTGCTCGAAACTTAACGGTTAAAATCCGGGTATTTGATATTCATTCCAAAGAAATATTTTCCGATCAATGGAAGGGCGAAATTCCTTCGAATATTTCGAAGTTCATTTATAAATTGCCAGATATTAAGAATTTAACTCCTGTTTATTTCCTCGATTTACGCATTATTAATCAGGATAATAAGGAGGTTGATAATAGTATTTACTGGTTATCGACAAAATCTGATATTTTAGACTACGAAGGTTCGAAAAAATTACCTTGGCCTTATTATACACCAACGAAACAATTTGCTGATTATACAGCATTAAATCAGTTATCTAAAGTCAAACTTGATTGTCGGTATGAATTCACAAAAGACGATCAGTTTGTAAAAGTTAAACTGGTTGTGAAAAATCCTTCAGAGTCAATTGCATTTTTTATTTTTCTTGATGTTGTTGATAAGAGTTCCAACCAACCAATTCTTCCTGTATATTGGGACGATAATTACGTTACCCTGTTACCAGGAGAGGAGCGTACTTATGAAGCTAAATTTTTCCTGAGCGATTTTAAAGGAGAAAAACCTGCTCTGGAAATTAAAGGTTGGAATGTTGATAAAACAATTATAAACTAATTACACATGGAAAATAAAAGATATTCAGTTGGAATTGATTTAGGAGGAACTTTCATCAAGTTTGCCCTTGTTGCTGAGAGTGGAGATATTCTCTACAACGATAAGCTTGCCATTGGTTCGGGTGCAAAACGCGATGATATTTTGGAAACTATGCGAAAAGCCATTGAAATGACACTTCTGTATGCCGAAAAGGAACAATTATCTGTTGCAGGTATTGGAATTGGTTCGCCTGGCGTTTGCTGCGATGGAATTGTACATGGTGGCGCTGATAATTTAGACAACTGGATTGATGTTCGTCTTTCAGATATATATTCAGCGATTTTTAAGTTGCCAGTTTTAATTGATAACGACGCCAATGTAATGGGATTGGGTGAAGCTGTTTTTGGCGCTGCAAAAGATTGCTCTGATGTTATTTTTCTGACCGTTGGAACAGGTATTGGAGGCGCTATTATTGCTGAAGGTAAATTGTATGGAGGTTATAAAAACCGTGGTACCGAAATGGGGCACGTAACAATCGATCATAAAGGAATTGCCTGCAATTGTGGTGGCCGTGGATGTTTAGAGGCTTATGCTTCAACAGGTGCGCTCATTCGGCAATATGCCGATGCAACCGGGAAGAACGAAAATGAACTGGATGGGTTTTATCTGGTTCAGAAATATAAAGAAGGCGAGGACGCCGCAGTTAAATGTATGGAAGAACATACCGACTACCTGGGTCATGGTATAGCTGGATTCATAAATACATTTGCGCCTCAAAAAGTTGTTATTGGCGGTGGAATTTCGGAAGCCGGGCAATTTTACATCGACATGATTAAAAAGTCGGCTTTCAGTTATGCAATGCCCGATTGTGCTGTAAATACTGATGTAGTAGGTGCAACCTTAGGAAATATGGCCGGTTGCCTTGGCGCCGCTTCGTTGATTTTTAAGAATTGCTAAAAATTTTGAATAGTTGCTAAATCGATTTTGCTATGCAAAGAAATTATGGAATAGTACTGTTGATCATGTTTATTTTTTTCGTGATCTCGTTTTTAACCAATATCATAGGACCACTTGTTCCTGAAGTTATTAAGGGCTTTAGCGTAAGTAAGGGAATGGCCGGATTATTAAATTTTTCGTTCTTCATTGCTTACGGGGTGATGTCGATTCCGGCTGGTATGCTAACCGAAAAGTACAAAGAGAAGAAAGTGCTCACCGCAGCTTTTATTTTGGCCACTATTGGGGCGTTTTTATTTTCATTTGTCCCACTGTTCCCGGTATATCTGATTTCCCTGTTTATGATCGGCTTAGGAATGTCGATCCTTCAGGTAGCCATTAATCCTTTACTCCGGGTTTCGGGAGGTGAAGAAAATTTTGCTTTTACTTCGGTATTGGCACAGTTGTTTTTTGGTGGAGCTTCTTATTTAAGTCCGCTTTTATATTCTTACCTGGTTACCAATCTGGATGCCGGAAATACATCAAATTTTCTGCTCTCAGCCTTAAATACAGTTGTTCCTGCTAATTTGAAATGGGTTTCAATCTACTGGATTTTTGCAATTATTTCCATCGCAATGGTGTTTGTTGTTTTGGTTGTGAAATTTCCGAAAGTTGAACTGAATGAAGACGAAAAGGTTGGAAATTTTTCGACGATCAAAGAATTACTCAAAAACAAATATGTGGTTTTGTTTTTCTTTGGAATTTTTGCTTATGTAGGGACCGAACAAGGAGTAGCAAGCTGGATTTCAAAATTTCTGGAAGATTATCACGGAATGAATGCAGCTGTTGAAGGGGCCACAGCAACATCTTGGTTCTGGGGTTTACTTACTATTGGTTGCTTTCTTGGTCTTGGGTTACTGAAATTAATCGACAGTAAAATTGTTTTGCGCATTTTCGTTATTGCAGCCATGATTTCATTGGCTACAGCCCTCACAACTTCAAGCGGACGGACTGCCTATATTGCATTTATAGCAGTTGGTTTCTTTGCGTCAGTAATGTGGTCGGTTGTATTTTCCCTGGCATTGAATTCTATAAGTAGCAATCATGGCGCCTTTTCAGGAATTTTATGTTCGGGTATTCTGGGAGGTGCTGTAGTTCCGCTTATTGTTGGAGTTCTAGGCGACGCTTTTGGCCTTCGTGTCGGGATGTCGTTTGTATTTCTTACTTTATCATATCTGCTTAGCATTACTTTTTGGGCCAAACCACTGATTAAAAATAAAACGGTGAGTTTGAAAGAGCTTTTTATGAAGAGTTCCCAAAGTTAAAGGATGTAATCTAAATAAATAATAATTAACAACTTACGATTATGACTAAATTGGCAATTTTAGGTGGTTCTCCTGCACGGGATGTGAAAACAAATCCTTGGCCAAAATGGCCGGTGTGGGATGAGAGAGAAGAGAAGGCGCTTTTGGAGGTGTTAAATAGCGGAGTTTGGTCGTACAATGGTCCAAAGGAGACTGAATTTAATACGAAGTTTGCTGAATTTACAGGGACAAAATATGCTTTGGCAGCTGCCAACGGAACAGTAACTTTGCAAATGGCTCTTGAAGCTTGCGGTGTTGGTGTGGGAGATGAAGTTATTATCCCGGGGTTAACATGGCAGGCAACTGCTGCAACTATCCTCGATGTTAACGCAACTCCTGTTTTAGTTGATGTTTTGGAAGAAACCTGGTGTATTGACACCAAAGCAGTTGAAGCAGCAATTACTCCCCGTACAAAAGCAATTATACCTGTTCACCTGTATGGCTGTTTTGCTGATATGGACGAAATAATGCGCATAGCTAAAGAACATAACTTGTGGGTTATTGAAGACTGTGCCCACAAACATGGAGGTGAATGGAACGGAAAAAAGGCTGGAAGTATTGGCGATATTGGTAGTTTCAGTTACCAGTTATCGAAACATTTAACTGCCGGCGAAGGTGGTTCGGTTACTACCAACAGCTTTGAACTTTACGAACGTCTGGACGCATTGAGAAATTGTGGCCGCCGCCCCGAGCCTCCAACATTGGCCGCTGCCAATAAAGGCGAAGGCCAGTATTTTGATGCCGGAAATTTCCTTCAGTCTGGTAACTATCGTATCACCGAATTTCAGGCCGCCATTCTACTCGAAGGATTGAAACGGTTGCCTGAACAAAATAAAGTTCGTGATGAGAATGGGATGTACCTGAATTCATTGCTTGCTGAAATTCCTGGTGTAATGCCAATGAAACGTGATCCGCGCGAAACCAGCGAAGCCTATTTTAACTTTTCATTTCGCTATAATCAGGCCGAATTTAAAGGTCTTCCGGTTGCAAAGTTCCGTGCTGCTTTAACAGCCGAATTAGGTATTGATGTTGCGGCAAGCTACATTCCGCTGAACAAATGTTCGTTGTATGCGCCGCTGACAAAACCGGCACGTCACAAGCTCAGCGAAGAATACTGGGCAGCTATTGATCCAGCCAGATTTGATCTTCCTGTTTGCGATAAAATCTATTTTGAAGGTTCGGCATGTATCCACCACAAAATTTTAATGGGAACCAAAGCCGATATGGAATTGATTGCTGTAGCTATTCGTAAGGTGTACGATAATGCAGAATTGTTATAGTTCTAAAAATCAGCAAATACTGAATCTATGAAACGAATTAGAGTTGTTGTGATTGGGGCCGGGTATATTGCCAATTACCATACCCGCGGATTACAATCTATTTCGGGTGTTGAGGTTGCTGCTGTTGTTGCGGTTCCGCTACAGGCAGCAGTTGATTTTGCAGCCAAATACAATATAGCTGAAGCTTATGACAGTATTGATTCGTTGGTGAAACGTGATGATATTGATGCTGTTGTAATTGCAACGCCGAATAAATTTCATGCGCCTTATGCCATTGATTTTTTAGCTAATGGCAAAGATGTTTTCATGGAAAAACCTATGGCTATGGATTACGCTGAAGGTTTAACTGTGAAAGAAACAGCTGAAGCTAATGGCCGGATGGTTATGGTTGGTCACATGTGGCGGTTCGATACTGATGTGAATTACATTAAAGGTATTGTTGATAGCGGACAGCTAGGTAAAATTGTGAAAACAAAAGGTTATGGAATTCACGAAAACTGGGGACCAGCCGGATGGTTTTCGATAAAAGAACTGGCTGGCGGAGGTGCCTTAGCCGATATGGGCGTACATGCTATCGATACAGCACGCTATGTGTTAGGCGATCCGAAACCGACAAAAGTATATGCAAAAATTGGTACATATTATGGCGATTATGATGTCGACGATTCAGGAATAGTTATGATTTCGTGGGATAACGGAGCTGAATCGGTTATTGAGAGCGGATGGTGGCAACCCCATACCGATGGACCTGAAGCCGGAACCGGTTTCTACGGTACCAAAGGTTATGGAAGTGTTTTCCCGACTTTCCTGAAAATGAAGGTAGGTGATGCTTTGGGACGTTTTGATGCCAAACTGCCGGTTCGTCCCGAACATTGTGAGCAGGGAATGTACACGCGCCAAATGGAACACTATGTGAATTCGATCCGTACGCGCCAGGAACCAGTTCCGGGCATGACTGAAGGATTGATAATACTGAAAATTGTTGATGCAGCTTATAAGTCAGCTGAAACAGGAGAAGTTGTAAATCTGTAAAATAAAGTCAAGATTCAAGATTTGAGATTCTAAACTTAGCTAAACCAACGAAATGATAAATCAAAAGCAATACCCAAGGTGGTTGTATGTTGTATTCCCGTCAGTTGCGATGTTATTAGGCTGGGGATTACGTGGTTATATTGGCGGGGGGCCATTTGGCGCTATGATTCCCGGAGCATTTGTGGCACTGAGCATTGCCATGTTGCTGAATATATCCGTAAAAGCTACTTCGGTTTTAGTTGTTTTTGCAGCCGTTGGAATTGGTATTGGTGGCGAAATGACTTATGGCCAAACACTTGGTTTTTTGCGTAACCCCGACACCGTTTGGTGGGGTACGTTGGGTACAACAGTAAAAGGATCGGTATGGGGATTACTTGGTGGAGTTATTTTGGCGATGGGCTTTCTGTATCGAAAATTATCACGGCAAACAATTTTAATAGCCTGGTTGTTAATGCTGGCTGGGATGTATTTAGGCTTTAAGTTGGTAAACCAACCTATGGTCATTTATTTTTCTGATCCGGCAAAACCACGCCCCGAGTCGTGGACAGCTTTATTATTTGGTGCAATTACGTTGTTGCTTTATCTCAAAACGAAGCTTACAAAAAGCGATTATACATTAATTTCCCTTCTTGCAATAGGAGGTTTTGTTAGTGGTGGATTGGGTTTTGGGCTCGGAGGCTTCTGGATGGTATTAGGAAATCAGCTCCCTCATGATGTTATTTTTAACAGCTGGTGGAAAGCGATGGAATTTACCTTCGGAATGTTACTCGGAGCAGGTTTAGGTTTAGTTGTGTGGCTCAGAAGGAAGGACATTGAAGCACTTCAATTGGATTCTTCCTCTGAGCCTTTTTTTCAATCAGGACCACTTTGGAAAGATTTTTTAGCATTCTTTTTGCTCGCTTTACTTATATTTTGGGCAATGCCTGCGTTATTCGATCCTATTGTTGATCACGGCTATGTTCAGGGTAAATTTGTTGTACCCAATGGTGTTGATTTAGCAAAGATGCTCGGTAATTATGCTTTCTTTGGTTTTTTGATTATTGCTGTTTTGCTCTATTTCCCGGATGTTGCATGGCAATTGGGCATTACATTTACCTTTTGTTATGCTGCAATCGATTTTATGCAGGATGCGCTTCCCGGAGCGGATACCAATTCGCCTTTTACCCTTTATTTCCTGCTGATTTTAATAATGACTGCAACAGTTTCGCTGCTAACAGCTTATTTCCAGCGAAAAGAAAGCGTGATTAGAAATATGTTCCTGTTGTTGGTGTGGGCGTGTATGGTTGTTGCGTTTCTTCGGTTTGGTTTCTTCGAAAAGCCAACAGAAATTTCAGGAATGTCGTTACTCAAACTTATTATCGGTAAATTCTTTGTCCATATAGTCTTTTTAGTCTCAGCTATTTATATTAGTTGTATAGCTGTACGAAAAATTAAGTAAAAAAGGGTAGTGCATAATTAATAACGCAAAACTACGCGTACTGCCAGTTCTTTCTCTTTGGAGAGGGTTTGGGAGGGGCCATAAATACTTTACCAATGAATATCAAACATCGTATAGTTTTAATCCTGGCGCTCACCGCCATTTTGGGATGTAACCGAAACACACAAACGCCTCAATTAGGAAAATCGGGAATAAGAGAAATTATTGCGGCAATGACACCCGATGAAAAAATTGGTTTAACAGTTGGCGATGGAAAATTTCTGCCTGGTGCCAATCAAAAAAACGTGGAACAGGGGACAGGCATTATCATTGCCAACCAGAACTCAAAAATGGTTATTCCTCGTTTAGGCATTTGGTCGTCAGCCTTGAGTGATGGACCGTCAGGTTTAAATCGCGACCCGCATCCTGCCGGAGTAGCTGAATATTCCTATTCAACAGCTTTTCCTACCTCCACTTGTATTGCAGCAAGCTGGAATACTGAACTGGCTGCGGAAGTAGGAAAAGTATTTGGAAATGAAGTTCTGGAATACGATTATGATGTGATATTGATGCCAGCGCTTAATCTGCACCGGAATCCAAAATGTGGACGAAATTTCGAGTATTATTCCGAAGATCCGCTGCTTTCGGGAAGAATGGCGGCATCAATGGTTAAGGGGCTTCAGTCAAACGGAATTGGGGCAACACTTAAACATTTTATCGGAAACAACCAGGAAACAAACCGTAGAACTTATAATGCTGTAATTAGTCAGCGTGCCTTACGCGAGATTTACCTTCGTGGATTTGAAATTGCTGTGAAGGAAGGCAAACCGGCTTGTATTATGACATCGTACAATAAAGTAAATGGCTTTTACACTGCCGAAAACCCTGAGCTTTTGCAAGCCATTACCCGGCAGGAATGGGGATTTAACGGCGCTTTTATGACTGATTTTGATGGTTACGGAAGCGCTGCTGCCAAAGTACGTGCTGGTAACAATATGCTGATGGGTGGAAGTAAGGACGAAGTGACCGAATTAACCACTGCATTAAGAGATAAATCGCTTGATGAAAGTACGTTGGCTAAAAATCTTGAATATAACCTGAACCTGAAATTAAGTTCGCCAAGAGCTAACGGTTATAAACCATCTATGAAACCTGATTTGGAATCACATGCCAAAGTGGCCAGAGATGCTGCTTCAGAAGGAATGGTTTTGCTGAAAAATAAAAAGAATACGTTGCCTTTTAAAGATGTAAAAACAGTTGCCGTGTTTGGCAAAATTTCCTATTACCTGATTGAAGCCGGTACCGGAAGTGGTGGAATTAGAAGTAATAAATATGCTATTTCGGTAAATGAAGGTTTGAAAGCTGCCGGATTTCAGGTTGTAAAAGAACTTGAAGATATTTACACGGCCTTCAACGCTAAGATACTTTCGGATAACCTTGTTCCGCCTTTCTTTAATAATCCTAAAATGCTGGCCGATAATGGTGTCAAAGATGGAAAAGCTCCCGGTCATTTTAAAAAACGTTTGATTCCGTTCAGCGACGAAATGCCGCTTTCAAAAGCCGATGTATCGAAACAAGTTGGAGCGTCAGATATTGCAGTAATTACTCTTGGACGCAGTGGTGGAGAAAACTACGAAAACGGATACTTGCCGTTTACGCCAACTGAAGTTGAAATGGTTAAAAATGTTTGCGAGGTTTACCATGCTGCCGGTAAAAAGGTAGTTGTAGTTTTAAATGTTGGCGGTGTTTGCGAAACTTCAAGCTGGAACAGTTATCCTGATGCTGTTTTGTGCGCGTGGCAACCAGGACAGGAAGGCGGCTATGCCGTTGCCGATATATTGAAAGGAGCCGTAAATCCTTCAGGAAAATTGCCCGATTCGTTTCCTTTAAAATACGAAGATGTTCCTTCAGCAGCAACATTCCCGGGCGAACCTGCCGATAATCCGGTGAATTCGTTTTATAAAGAAGGTATTTATGTAGGCTACCGGTATTACGATTCGTTTAAAGTGCCTACGGCATACGAATTTGGTTATGGACTTTCCTATACTCAATTTGAATATTCTGACCTGAAGTTAAGCAGTACATCGTTTATGGACAAAATGATGGTTTCGGTTACCGTAAAGAATGCCGGATCAGTGGCAGGTAAAGAAGTGGTGCAGCTGTATTTGGCAGCTCCGGCTACCGGAATCGAAAAGCCCGATCAGGAATTGAAAGGGTTTGCCAAGACCAAATTGCTTCAGTCAGGCGAAAGCCAGCAATTGGTATTTGAACTTGATGTAAGAGCTTTGGCTTCGTTTAATAGCGGCATTAGTTCATGGGTTGCCGATGCCGGAAAATATGAGGTCAGGATTGGCGCTTCGTCGAAAGACATTCGGCTGAAAACTTCGTTCGACCTGGACAAAACAACCGTGGTTGAGCGTGTCCATGATGTGTTATATCCAAACTTTGCAATGAAGGAGTTGAGTAGAATTAAAAACTAAAAACTAATGTTGCAACGGTTGCTAATTCTTTCGCTGTCGATCTTTGCTTTTTCATCTGTATTTGGACAGATGTTCGATAAAAAGCAGGGAGGTGGTTTTCCCGATCTACAACTGAGTCAGAAAGACAACGAATTTATCGACCGCCAGGATAAGGTTTTTTTAGATACCATTCAGTTTGTTTTAAAAAATAATCCACCGGCAATTCACGATAATTTCCGACGAACGACAGCTAAAATGCTGATGGACGCCGTGTTTCACGATCGTTTTGCAGCTTATCGCAAACCGGTTCAGCAGTTTTTTCACGACCGGGTTTTGCAAGTGCTTGGCGAATTGGAAAATACCAGAGTTGAGCAAGGTGTTCGTATCTGGAAAATTTACGACATGGGTTTTATTGCCCGTACAAAATCGGTTACGCTGGCGTTCGATCTGGTAAGCGGTATTACCTCCGCTTCTGAAGATTTTGCAATGAATTCAGGCGAAATTGCCCGTTTTGCCCGTCAATGCGATGCACTGTTGATTACGCATAAACATGAGGACCATGCTGATATTAAAGTGGCAAAAGCCTTTATCGATGCGGGCCTGCCGGTTTTGGCAACCGACGAGACCTGGCCAAACGATCCGATATTTTCGAAGATCATTCATCCTGAACGTTCGGCAGATAAACTTCAGCAACTCAAACTCAAAAAGCATTCGCTTGATTTTTATGTATTTCCCGGGCACCAGCTTCGTTCAGCTATCAATAATGTTTACATGGTTAAAACTCCTGAAGGAATAACACTTGTGCACGATGGCGACCAGATTAACGAAGACGATATGATGATTGACTGGCAATGGATTGATCGGATTGGAAAACAGCATCCGGTTGATGTGTTGATGACCAATGCCTGGACAACGGATATAATGCGGATAGCCCGTGGTATATACCCGAAACTTGTACTTCCAGGTCACGAAATTGAGCTTGGTCACACTGTATGGGACCGTTTGCCTTTCTGGGGCGATGATGAATATCTCGGGCTCAACTATCGGGAACTGAAAAAGTCGGACTTCCCGGTGGTAGTATTGGTTTGGGGCGAATCGTATTTGTATGTGCCCAAATAGTAAGTTGAATAAAAAACTTTTTAAACGACAAAATATGAAACGAATATGTTGCGTGACAATGCAAACACCAATGAATTGGAACGGAGTGGAAATAATTTTCAGCAACATGTGGGTTCCATCAGACAATTAAAAAACAAATTATTTACTGATGAAATAGCCATCTCGCCTTAGGCGAGACAAACCGAAAATGAATTGACCGAAGGGAAATCCGTAGAGCGAATAAATGGCTATTCCATTTCGTTGTGACATTTAAAAAAGAAAAAATGCTAATACGCAGATTATAAGACGATAAACAAAAAATTAAACAGATGAAAAACCGGCTATTTATCCTTTGGTTTATTTGGACGCTCCTGGGAGCTGCTTTGATCTATGAAGTGTCTGCTTCCGATTCAAAAAATACGCTTATTTCTGCTATAGCAGCCACATTGAGTATTGCTCCGTTGTTGGGGTTAATGCTTGCTTTCGGGTCGGAAAAAGCCTGGCAACAGTTTAGCCAATGGCAGAAAAAAGATAGAAATTCTGTTTTCTATATTTCAGGCGGGCTAACAGCATTGTTTGCCCTTCCTGGTTTGCTTACAGTTACGTTCAACCCGTATTCAACCGCGATTTTTGCATTTTTGGTGCTGAGTGTTTTTAATTCGCTGAAGAAACTCGAAAGCGATTCTTTTGCTTTAAGCTGGACTGATATAGCGCTCTGGATTATTCTTTGGATACCGTTTGATCTGCGCTGGTCGATGAGCCTGCATCCCATGTTGGATTATACATGGTGGTCTATTGCCATTTCTGTAATTGCTATCATTGGTTGGCGCGGGTACAGAAATGCGGATATTGGTGTAAACCTGGTTCCAAAATTAAAAGACATCTACATTGCTCTTGTGGCTTTGTTTATGATTATGGTTGTAATTGTTCCTCCCGGAATCTTAACCGGATTTTTGAAGTTTAAAATTCCCGAAGCATTTCCTGTTGCAAAATTAAGCGCTCATTTTATTGGTCTTTTTCTTACAGTTGCCCTTCCTGAAGAGCTGTTTTTCAGAGGACTGCTTTTACGTGGATTGGAGAAAGTTTCTTCAAAAAAATGGGTCCCAATGGTTGTTTCGTCACTGGCTTTTGGACTTATGCACTGGAACAATATTAATGGCTTATCCATGCAAATAACCTACGTTTCGTTGGCTTCAATCGCCGGGTTAGGTTATGCGTGGGCCTACAAAAAAAGCGGAAACAATTTGTTGGCTGCCATCCTTACCCATACGCTTGTTGATTGGGTATGGAAATTAATCCTGGCCAACTAATAAGAACTTAACCAACACTAAAACCTAATATTATGAAACGAGTGTGTTTTCGCAAAAACACAAACAGGCATGACAATCATGACATGCGAGTTTTCCCGATATTTTTATCTGGCAACTTAAAAACAAATTATTTGCGGATGAAATCTCTGAAGTATTGCTTCTTGGTCGTAACATTTTGGGCGAGCCAGTGGTCGATGGGCCGATGCCTTACCAGCTCGCCAGGCCAACAAGCGGCGAAGTTATTGTTTCGCTGAAACCTGGTTTCCTTTATAAAGTTATTTTTGTTAGGTATTTTTAGAATGTATATCTTAATCCGGCAATTGCAGCTTTAGGTCAAATCTTAATATGTCATGATTAAGGAAATAACAGAAGAAGAACTTTTTCTGGTTAAAAGAATGATTGATGGTGACATTGAATCATTTAAGTACTTCTTCGATAAGTATTATAACGATTTATGCAATTTTATTCATGTTTATCTCCATAACAAGGCGCTATCTGAAGAAATTGCACAGGATTTATTTGTCTATTTCTGGGAAAATAAATCTTGCATTCAAATTGATCGTTCAGTAAAATCTTTCTTATTCTCGGCTTCGAGGTATAAATGTTTAAACCTGATTAGAAATACTAAGAACCACCAAAGAATAATAGCGAAAATAAGTAAAGAAGAACCTGTGTTTATTCCCGACCAGGAAAACTTTTGCTTTGATACCGATGAATTAAAAAAAATCCTTGCTATTGCAGTCGATCAGCTTGCCCCCAAATGCCGGGAGATATTTCTGCTGAGTAAAGTTGAAGAATTAAGCAACAAGGAAATAGCTGCCCGGCTAGACATTTCTGTAAAGACTGTCGAGAATCAAATGACAATTGCCCTTAAAAAGCTTCGCGAATACCTTTTGCCTTTTAGAGGTAAAATATTCCTGCTTTTTCTTTTTTCAATTTTTTATGCATAACCACCAATTTTCTTTGGGGGTGATTGTTTCTTCATGTTACATACTAAATGAAAAGCAAATTTTACGATGAACCAAATCCCGTGGGAAAATATACAAAACAAACTTAGGTATCCTGATGAACCTGAAGATGAAACCTTAAATCAATGGCTAAATGCCAACCAGGAGAACAAGGCATTGTGGGATGAACTTAAAGTAATTTTTTCGATTACTGGTAATGTTCCGGATTCATTTGTTGCCCAAAAAGATGAGGCTTGGCAAAATGTTATGGGCCGGATTTCCGTTAAGCAACGTCACCCATCGGTTTTCAGGATAATGTTTAGGGTAGCTGCTTCAATTTTGCTTATTGCATTGGGTGTCGCTGGAGGTTTGTTCGTTAAAACTCATCCCGAAACAAATAGTTTTACTGAAATCTATTCTCCCTCGGGCCACAAAACCCAGGTTTTGCTTCCTGACGGATCTCTTGTTTGGCTAAACGGCGATTCCCGAATTAAATACAATACAAATTTTACGGATTCCCGAAGTGTAGAATTGATCGGAGAGGCTTTATTTCAAGTAGTTAAAAACCCCGAAAAATTATTTTCGGTAAAAGCTGCCAACCTGAGACTTGAGGTTTATGGAACGACTTTTAATGTCAGGTCGTACCCTAATGACAAAATATCTGAAGTAGCATTGGTTGAAGGAAGTGTTGGTGTTTTTCAACATAAACAGTTGTTGAAAAAAATGGTGCCGGGCGAAGCTATTTCCTATAATTCTTCTGAAAATAAGTTCAGTTGTTTCCATGCAAACCTTGAACAAATAACATCGTGGAAAACGGATGAATTGGTAATTAATAATGAAACATTCGAAAATGTGACGAAATATCTGGAACGGTGGTATGGCGTGAAAATCAGTATGGATAAGTCGATACAACTTAATACCAGATTAAGTTTTAAAGTGAAGACTGAAAGCTTTGCCGAACTCCTTTCGATAATTAATCGCATAACGCCAATTACTTATGAAATAAATGGCAAACAGGTAAAAATTTCGAGACCGATAAACCTTAAAAACTAAAATGCCAATGAGTTAAAAACATAAAGGTTTGCCGGAAACGACAAACCTTTAATAAATAAATCAATTTTATTAACCGCAGGTTTCACAAGGTTGAAAGCGCCAACTCGTATGCCTTATGAAAAATGCAAAAAATGTAGGCCAAATTTATGAAAAAAAATTTAAATGCTGGAAGTAAACCGTTATGGTTTTCTCCCTTGTTAAAGCTGCTTTTAATTATGAGAATGATTGTTTTTCTGCTTTTTGTAGCAGGTTTAACTGCCACTTATGCCAACTCAGATGCTCAAACGATCAAGCTTAATCTGAATTTGAATAGTGGGACAGTTAAAGATGTCATCGAAGAAATTGAACGACAAACGAATCTTTCGTTCATGTATGACAACAATGTATTTAAAGTTGATCGTCCGATTTCAATCAATGTCGAGAATGAATCGATAAAAACAGTACTTGAAAAGCTTATTTTAGGGGAAGATCTTAAGTATGAGATTGTTAATCGGTATATTGTTATAACAGCGAATAATTCGCCATCGGTGACGCAACAGTTGAAAACCGTAAAAGGTAAAGTGACAGATTCTTCTGGTTCGCCGGTTGTAGGGGTAACTGTTGTGGTTAAAGGCACAAATGTTGGTACAGTTACCAATTCAGATGGTGGCTATGTACTATCTAATGTTTCAGGAAACACCACATTACTTTTTTCGTTTGTTGGGATGAAAACACAGGAAGTTGCCGTTGGTAATAAGACAGCCATTGATGTGGTTTTAACTGATGAAAGTGTTGGAATTGAGGAAGTTGTTGCTGTTGGTTATGGAACACAGAAAAAAGTAAATCTTTCAGGTGCCTTATCGGTAGTATCAGAGAAAGAGCTTAACAATAGTAAAATAGGCTCGTTTGCAGCCATGCTTCAGGGACGGCTGTCAGGCCTTTCAGTAGTCCAAAGTACTGGAGAGCCAGGAAAAGAAGATGTAAGCCTCATCGTCAGGGGGCGCCAGTCTTTCGGTGGAAACCTTTCTCCTTTGATCATTGTAGATGGTATCCCGGTAAACGACATGAGCGCCATTAATGCCAATTCAATTGAATCGGTTACTGCGTTGAAAGATGCTACTTCGAGCGCTATTTATGGTTCGAGGGCCGCTGGTGGCGTGATCCTCATTACCACCAAACAAGGAAAGGAAGGCAAAGAGGTTGTTACTTATGATGGCAATGTGGCTGTTTATTCGCCTACACAAATGCCCGATCTGATTACCAATTCGGCTGAATATATGGAAATGTACAACCAAGCCAAACAAAACAGGTATGGAGCTACTGTGGCCAATCAGTACAGCCAGGATGCGATAAGTGCTTACCGAAATGCCAATGGCGACCCAAAGTATCCAAATACCAATTGGATTGATATTTTGTTTAGCCCTGCAGTCGTGCAAAATCATACGATTGGTGTAACAGGCGGAGGAAAAAACTCGACACACAATATAACAATGGGTTTTATCGACCAGCCAGGAACCATGAAAGGGTTCAGCTATAAGAAATACACCCTGCAAATGAATGTTACATCACGTATTTCGGACAAGGTGAAGGCCGGGGTTACAGCGCGGGCCATGTACGGCGAACGAAAAGGGGCTGGCGGTAGTGTGTCGTCGGGCATGGGCAGTTCGCAAAGGTATTCGCAAAATATACTTGAACAGGCCATAGACCAGGCTCCAACTTACGGGCCAAAACTCGATAATGGCAGTTATGTCAGCAAGGCATTTATAACCATCGAATCGCCAAAAACCAACCCTCTGGCAACCATCGAAAATACACCTGTTACAGAGAAAACTTTACGTTTTGAGGCTTCGGCTTATCTGAAAATTGCGTTAACCGACTGGCTAACCTGGGAAAACCGGGGCGGTTTCAACATCAACGATGAAAGACGGCATTCGTTTTCTTCAAAAGTCCTTATGTATTATTGGGATGGTACCTTACCTCCAAGGGCACAGGCAGGTAGCGTAGGTGGCGATTTAGGGGCAAGCGATGCTTTCAATCGAATGATTAATCCCGTGGCTTATTCTACCCTGAATTTTCAAAAAGAATTTGGTGGTCACAGCATTTCGGCAATGGCTGGCACTCAGGCTGAGTATACAAAAACTGAATATTTTTCGGCCCGCAGGCAGGATTTTCTTACAAGTGAAGCTCAGCAAATTGATGCAGGGGTGAACAACTCCAACCAATTTACTTCAGGGAATGCCCAGGAACTGGCTTTAATGTCGTTCTTTGGGAGGATAAATTACAATTATAAAGGCAAATACTTACTCGAAATTAATGCCCGTGCCGATGGATCATCCAGGTTTGCACCCGGAAAAAGGTGGGGTGTTTTTCCTTCCGGGTCTTTGGCATGGCGTCCTTTCCAGGAATCGTTTATGCCACAGGTGCCATGGCTGAGCGACCTGAAAATACGAGGTTCGTTCGGGGTACTTGGTAACCAAAGTATTGGCGATAATTATCTGTACCAGTCGGTATTAACTTCTTCCACAATTACAGGTTCGGCCTGGAGCAGCGCACCATTGTATGCTTTCGATAAAACAAGCCCAACGCAGGGTTTTGCAGCTTCAAAATTGCTCGATCCGAGCCTTTCGTGGGAAACAACTTATTCAACTAACCTGGGGATTGACATTTCATTGTTCCGAAACCGGTTGAACTTCAATTTGGATTGGTATTATAAAAAGACTGTCGATATTCTGGTGCCTGATGCCAAACTTCCTTACTCTTCAGGATTTAGCACCTCTGTTCAGGCCCTTGGTTCGATGAGGAACAAAGGTTTGGAAGCCACGATCAGCTTTAAGGATAAAATCCGCAATTTTAACTATGGTGTAAATTTATTTGTGCAGGGAAACCGAAACATGGTACTCTCTTACCCATCGCCTGGCCCATGGGGTAAAACCATTTATGCACCAGGACTCCCATACGGATCATATTTTCTGAATATATTCGACGGTATCAGGCAGCAGCCTGAAGTTGTTAAACTCGGGTCCGGGACCGCTTACACGTTACCTGCCGGAACTATGATTATCCGCGACATACATGGCCCTTCCTCATCAAGCAATTACGGGATTGGGGTTGGTGGTCCCGATGGAATTGTTAACCGTGATGGCGACCGTGAAGTTGTTTCCGGGGCATACCCTAAATTTGAATCTGGTTTAACGCTGACTGCTTCGTGGAAAGGGTTCGACATTTCCTGCTTCTTCTATGGTGTATATGGTGTTAAACAGTACATTGAAGGTGCTGGCTGGATTCCGTTCGACAATACGATTGCCCCGCCATCGACCATGTGGCGCGATGCCTGGACTCCTGAAAACCATTCGGAAAAATTGCCTATGCTGGCTTTTGGAAACATGGGGAAAGGAGTATGGTACAATCCGTTGCACGAGGATGATGATTTGGCCAGGAACACATTCAGCCTGGTTGATGGGTCGTACCTCAGGCTAAAAAACCTGAATATTGGCTACACGTTTAACCTGAACAAATTCGGGGTACAGAACCTTCGCGTTTACTTCTCGGGCGACAACCTGATGACTATTACCAATTACCCGGGCGAGCCTGAACGCCAAACCGGGGCTTATACCGATGGTACAGCAGCAAGGGAATATAACAACACCTTCCTGCGATACCCTCAAAATAAGGTGTATTCGTTGGGTATTAATCTTAAATTCTGATTTTTGGTCTTAAACATGTATTGAAATGAAAACAAATATTATAACTAAAATAGTTTACTCCATACTTACTTTGACGATGCTGTCCTCGTGCAACAATTTTTTGGATTTACAGCCGCTTACTGATGTCGCATCGGCCACCTATTATCGCGACGATGCAACCATACAGAGTGGATTGGCTGCCTGCTATGCGGGTTTGTACATGGTAACAAGCAGTGGAGCAAAGGAACTTAACCAGTTTCCCGGGGCAACCGACGATGGCTATACCACCGACAATTCGTGGCAGATGTTCCTGCAAAATACGCTGAACAGCAACATGACCGGCGACCTCAATTCCATGTATTCGAATGCCTACGAAGCTATTTATAAAACCAATAACTTCATTGCAATGGTTCAACCCACCAATGTGATTGACGAATCGCTTAAGGCTCGTTACATTGCCGAGGCTAAAGTGCTTCGGGCTTATTTCTATTTTTTTGTAACAAATATTTTTGGTGACGCTGTACTTACGTTATCGCCTGAAGGAGAAAAATCGGTTATCCAAAGTTGGACACGTACACCTAGGGCTGTGATTAAAGATTCGATGGTGAACGACTTGGTGAAAGCCATAAAAGTACTGCCCCAAACTGCCTACAACAGTGGGCATATTGTTAGCGGCACAGCGGCTTTGCTGGCTATGCGCTATAAAATAATGGACTATGGCACGCCCGATTATGCAGGAATAATCAGCTTATTCGAAAGCAATTTTAAAACAACCAATGATGCCAATTTTGGACTGGTCAAAAAACGTCAGTTTAAGTCGATGTTCGATGGAAATACTTCTAAAAACACTTATGAATCGGATGTTTTATCTGCCAGCGACAACAAGGAAGTTATGCTGAGCGCCAGGTACAGCACTTCAGCAACCTTAAGTTTCCCATATCCATCCGGGCTGGTTAACCCTTCGATTTGCGCGCGACCCGAGCTTTTTAACTTTTTCCAGTTCGACGATGGAACCGAATTCGATACTTCTGGTGCTAACTCTAAATACGACTCCAATGATAGTTTTAAAAACAGGGATGGACGCTTGTCGTTTACTATAACAAATAAGAAAACGCTGGATACAATGGCCTATTACCCAGTCAAAAATTTCCTAAAAACAAATAATACTTATTATGCCTGGAAAAAATACACACCGTATTATATTTTAATTGACAGGGCATTGAATGTTGGAGAAATTACCACTCAGGATATTATACTTATGCGATATCCCGAAGCTTTGCTTTTATATGCCGAAGCATTGAACGAAAGTGGCCGCACAACCGATGCACTGGCTGCCCTTAACGTGGTGCGCACTCGCTTTTTACCTGCAAGTACCGCATCGGGTAAAGACAATGTACGAAAAGCAATCAGGTACGAACGCCGGGCTGAGTTTGCCCAGGAAGGTTATATCAGGTACCTCGATTTGCAGCGATGGAATGAAATGAAAGATGTGATGCCGAATCTTCCTGTTTCAGTGCTGAACCAAACTGTAAAATGCACATTTGTAAGCAGACAACGATTTTGGCCGATTCCTGAATATGAAAGGTTGGCTAATACCAACATAAGCCAGAATGATGGATACTGATCCTTCTGTTGATTCCCCTCCGAAAAGTTTAAAAACGGACTTTTCGGGATGGATTCATAGGTAGATTAAATTGAATAGGGAGAGTGGTTTTTACCCTCTCCTTATTTTTACGCGTCAATATGACTGTTGCCTCCAAAATCTTTGATCCAATTGTATTTAGCCAATATTGTATCAACACCGGGTAATTTATATGTTGTACGGTAAACCAATGCTAAGCTACCTTAGTGTTGATTAGGCAACGTATCATATTGCCATAATTTTAAATGATTTAACTGATAAACTAACAAAAACCAAATAAACGCATGCATTCCAGATTATTTATATATAAGGCGCTTGCTGTTTTATTTATCGTATGCCTTTCTTTTTCTGTTTATTCACAAAACTCAGGTAAGCTTCCGTTATACAAGGATTACAACCAGCCTGTTAAAGCCCGTGTTCGCGATTTGTTGTCGCGAATGACTTTAGACGAAAAGCTTATCCAGATGATTTCCCGCATCGATACTGCAATTCCTCGTCTGGGTATCCCTCGTTATCACTGGGGTGGAGAAGCTGGCCATTGTATTATTGCGCGTGCTAACGATGCTGCTACCATTTTCCCGGTTGGTATTGCTCAGGCCGCAACATGGGACCGGAAGCTCAACCGCGCCATAGGCGATGCAATGTCAACCGAAGCGTGGCCGCGTTTCAGGGCAAAGCTGGATAAATCGACATTGACTTTTTGGGCTCCGGTGGTGGAAATGGCCCGTGATCCGCGATGGGGACGAACCGAAGAGTGTTATGGTGAAGACCCTTATCTGACCAGCCAGCTTAGTATGGAGTTTGTCAGGGGTATTCAGGGCGATCATCCCAAATACCTGAAAGGAATTGCCGCACCTAAACATTTTGCCATGAATAATGAAGAATGGTGCCGTCATAACGGGTCGTCGAATGTTGATGAACAATTATTGCGCGAGTATTACCTGAAACCCTACCAGGTTTTGGTTCAGGAAGGTAAAGCAGAACAAATAATGGCGGCTTACAACCGGTTGAATGGTGTTCCATGCGCCGGAAATAAATGGTTGCTTACCGATGTACTGCGCCACGACTGGGGTTTTGATGGCACCGTGGTTTCCGATTGTAATGGAATTCGCGATTTCTATGAAGGGCACAAATACGTGGCCAATGTCGAAGAAGCTATTGCATTGGCATTAAATTCGGGAATGGATATTGAGTGTGGCGATTGCTTCAAAGATCATTTGGCCGATGTAGTTCGTAAAGGCTTGGTTTCAGAAGCTGTTATCGACTCGGCTGTTTCGCGTATCCTGGCATCGCGTTTTAAACTTGGATTAATGGACCCTGAAGATTTGGTTCCATTTACCAAAATACCTATGTCGGTGGTCGATGGGCCTGTTCACCGGGAACTGGCGCGGCAGGCTTCGCGCGAATCGATTGTTTTATTGCGGAACGAGAAGAACTTTTTGCCCTTAAATAAAGACAATATTAAATCGGTTGCCGTAATTGGACCTGGGGCTAAAGTTTGCCAGTTGGGTGGCTATTCTGGTGGTTGTTCCAAAGCTGTTTCGCCATTCGATGGCCTTGTCAATAAACTGGGAGCCGATAAGGTGAAATTTGTTCAGGGAACAGATATGAAAATAAAATTACCACTTATTTCTTCCAAATATTTGATTCCTGCCGACGGAAAACCCGGAGAGCATGGTTTAAAAGGCGAATATTTTAAACAGCTTGATTGTGTTGGCGAACCTGTTTTGGTGCGGGTCGACAGTTTGCTGAATTTCAATTTCGGTAAGGGCTCCCCAATTCCTGAAATGCCCAAAGATTATTTCTCTATTCGCTGGACGGGCAAGCTGATTGCTCCTGTTTCAGGAGATTATTATATAGGCGGTGAATTCGACGATGCCATTCGTCTGTACATCGATGGAAAGAAAATAATCGACCGCACAAATAATCGCAATACTTCGTCGGATGCTGTGAAAATTGAGATTGAAAAAGGAAAACAATACGATTTAAAAATAGAGTATAATGAGCAGTGGTATGTTTCGATTATGAAACTGGGCGGCGCTGCTCCGGTATCTGATAAATTTAAGGAGGCCATTGAGGTTGCCAAAAATTCGGATGTGGCCATAGTTGTGGTTGGTACCGATGAAACCATCGAAAAAGAAGGCATTGATCGGGCTGATATGAACCTTCCTGGCGATCAGGAAGATTTGGTTAAAGCAGTTTTTCAGGCAAACCCCAATACCATTATGGTTATGCAAAACGGAAGTTCGATGTCGATTAATTGGGCGAATGAACATTTACCGGCTATTCTGGAAGCATGGTATGGTGGTGAAGAAACCGGAAATGCTATTGCCGATGTAATTTTTGGTGATTACAACCCCGCTGGACGTTTGCCTCTCACATTTTACCAATCTGTTGACCAGCTTCCTTCAATCAGCGATTACGACACTCGCAAAGGGAGAACTTACATGTATCCACGATACATCAACGAAAAAGGACAAACTGTTGATATTAAACCTTTGTATCCCTTTGGCTATGGGTTGAGTTATACCCAGTTCAGCTATTCTGACTTAAAAGTCAATCAAGCTGAGAATTCGGCGAATGGGAAAATAAAAGTTTCGGTAGCTGTGCGGAATACCGGGAAATGGTTGGGCGATGAAGTTGTTCAACTTTATGTTTCGGGGCCAAAACAAAAGGTAGTCCGTCCGGTAAAACAATTGGCCGGGTTCGAGCGGATATCTTTACACCCTAATCAGGAAAAAACAATCGAGTTCGAAATACCGGTAAAAAACCTGGCATTCTGGAATACAGGCAAAAAAGGTTTTATCGTTGAGCCCGGAAAATACAAATTAATGGTTGGAGGTTCGTCGGCTGATGTTCGGCTGAATGGTGAATTTTTAGTGAAACAATAACTTATTACTTATAGATTTTATGACGATTTTAAACCGAGTTAATTGGACAAGCCTAACTATCGCCGTATTTTTTTGCGCCTACCAGGCTTTGGGACAAACCCAGGGAAGGTTTTTACGTGGATTTGAAAAAAAGGAATATACATTAACAACTACAAAGGCCGATTTTTATGTGTCGACAAAAGGAAATGATGCATGGAGCGGCGCACTGGCTGAGCCTAACCAGGAGCATACCGATGGCCCTTTTGCAACCATCGAACGTGCAAGGGAGGCCGTACGGCTTTTGAAAGGGCAGCTCTTTCGGCCTAAAAAGCCCGCAGTTGAAAAGCGTTTCAAAGGAACTCCCCATCCATTTGGCACCGGGCGCGACATATTGGTGCTTGTCCGCGACGGGGTTTATAACCTTAAAAATACGCTTGCCTTCTCAGCCGAAGATGGTGGAGAACGTGTGGAAACTGACCTTCCAACGGGAGCATTCGAATATCATGAATTAAAAGATTGCTTTGTTACTTATGCTGCCTACCCGGGCGAAAATCCGGTTATTTCGGGTGGGGAACAAATAAAAGGCTGGCAAAAAGGCGCCAACGGGAAATGGTCGGCCACGCTTAACCAGGATGAGGTTAACGATTTGTATGTGAATGGTAAACGAATGACTTTGGCCCGTACCCCGAACACAGGTTATTACCTGACCGATGGGCAGCCCACCGATCCGGGCTGGTTCCTGTTCAGGGGAAAAGACATACGGCCCTGGGAAAACCTTGAAAATGGACGACTTCGCATGGTTGTACGATGGAGTGCGTTTTATGGGAATATTAGCAAACTGGATGTTAAAAATCACAAAGCGTACCTGAAATCGCCTGAAACAGGCATTACGTTAGTGCCCCCAAAATACTACATCGAAAATATTGAAGCCCTGATGGATACGGTCAACGAGTGGTTTTTCGACCCGGCATCGCATAAAATCTCATATATACCTGCGAAAGAAATTTCTGACCCCAACCAGGCATTGACCATTATTCCCAAACTAAACAAATTGCTACAAGTAGAAGGTACCCGCGAAAAACCTGTATATAACCTCAGGTTTTATGGACTGACGTTTAAAAATACCAGTCAGGGAGGAGATGGAACTATTTCGGCACAATATGTTAAAAATTGTGAGTGGTTGGTCAACCACATCGAAAACTTTAGCCAAACAGCTATTCACCTTGGGCAAGGTTCTTTCAATAACCTGATCAGCAAAAACACCATTAACGACGGACGCGGCAACGGGATTATTGTTGCAGGCAAACCTAAACCCGGGAACTGGGAAGATTTTGTGCGCGACAATACCATTTCTTATAACAAGGTAACGAATCTTCGACCTGCTGTTTGTGGCATTGTAACTTTCAATGCCACACGTTCGAAAGTGTTGCATAACTATGTTTCGAATACCGGAAGCTACGGTATAACGCTGGGAAGCTGGCCAAATATAGAGGAAACCAGCGATGGGAGCCATTTGGCCGAGTTCAATCATGTTTCGTTTACCAACATGGAACGCGACGACGAAGGAGGTATTGCCGTTTATGGTATGAGCCCAGGGTCGGAAGTGTGTAATAACCTGGTGCACGATGTGCGCCCAGCTGCCACCAACGAAAATGTGGGGTTTTTCTTCCAAAACATGGCTTATGGGTGGACGGTAACCAACAACATTTATTTTAATCTGAAACAAGGAGAGGTAAAATATTGCGCCGCTTATCCGGTTGACGATATTTACAAGGATAATTTTGTGGTTGAAAAACCATTGGTTGCCCCCGAAGAAATAATAGACGGGAAACCTGAACTAAGTTTCGACCGGTTGGTTGTAGATGCTCCAAACAAACAGGCCGAAACCGGGGAAAACATACTCATTACAGCACGGGTATTCAACGACAACAGCACCGGAATCAAACCCGTTTTTTTGTATGTCGATGGCAAAGTAGCACAGGTACAGCTGTTTCCTTCAATTGCACAAAATTATGGTACGATTTCGTTCAGGCACAAATTTGCCGAACCAGGCGAGCACAGTATCGCCATAGGCTCGACACCCGAACAGAAAATTGTTGCAACGGGTTTGCCCTGTAATTTTGTATATCAAAACCTGAAAACAAATTTAACTGAGCTACCTCAGGGCGATTCGCTTGTGGTTACCGTTGAAGCACAGAACCTGAGAAACGAAAAAACAGCTAAGTCAGTCGAACTGCTCAATGGAGCAAATGTTATCCAGTCTAAAATGGTTGAATTCGAAGGCATGGAGGCCAAAAATGTCCGCTTTGCTTTTCTGCCGGAGCCCGGAAAATATAACCTCGCGGTAGGTTCGCTTCAGGCTATCCAGGTTAAAGTTTTCGCGCTTAAAAAAGTAAATCTTGACAAAGTGGGTTTTCTGACCTATTGTTCTGCAACAGCGCGACCTTGCCAGTTTGGGTTCGATCAGGCCAAGAATCATTATGAGATTTCGGCAGCCGGCACCGATTTTATGCACGGCGAAGATTCGTATGGTACCATTTTCGCAAAAGGCGCTGTTGATGGTAATTTTGTTGCAATAGTGAAGTTAACTGCTTTTAGTGAAGGAATTAGCGAATGGTTCCGAGCCGGGATATTTGTACGGAATAACCTGGCAAAAAGTAATTCGTCGGAACCTGGTAGCCTGGGTTCATTTCTTATGTTTTCGACCACTAAACGAAGTGGTGCCGAATGGGACGAGTTTGGAAACGGATGTATGCACAATTCAAAAAGCCTGAATTATACTGTTGAGAACCCGTTGCCGGTTTGGCTGAAAGTGATAAGACATGGCAACAAATTCTCGGGCTATTACAGTTTCGACGGCAAGGATTGGGTACTCTCACGCCAGTCGGGAGACTTACCTGGGATAAATTCCATAATGGATATTGGACTTGCCGGCGGTTCAAATGATCAGCGCGTATCTAAAGTTACTTTTGACGATTTTCAGCTTTGGGTTGAAGATAAATAAATACCCTTATTTTTTGGATTATGAATAGAAAAATGCCCATCCTTTCCATATTGTTCATCTTGCTGATTGCATTGGTGTCCTTTATTTTCCATTACCCGGTGCACATCGAAAATGCGCTGACCCATCAACCAGAAATTGGATTTGGGTTGGAACCATCGTTGTGGAGAACAGTTTTTGAACCGTTCTTAGGTTTACTTTTATATTTTAACCGGGCCTTTTATGCCATTGATGAATTTACAATGGTACTAATATGGATGATTGGCATTTTCTTCATTTATAACCTGTTTCAATATGGTAAAAAAGAGAATAAACAACTGAAAAAAAGATTCTTACTGAAGCAGTTATTCAACCTGGTGCTTTTGGTTGGTATCTGGTTTTCGATGTTTGTCTTCATTATTTTTGTTGAATTACCTAACGACCGAATGGTAAACAAAACCAGTGAATGGGTGCTGGTAACCACTCATTCGCATACCGATTTTAGTCACGATGGTTTGATTTCTGAAGAAAGTTTGTTGAAATGGCACCAACGTAATGGGTTCGATGCGTTTTTTATTACCGACCACAATAACCACCGGCAAACACTTGAGTTTGTGAATTCGCGTCTTGGAAAATCGAATCCAGATGAACCGGTTGTTTTTTGCGGCGAGGAATTTTCGGGGAGCAATCACCTGAGTTTGCTCGGATTGAAGACCAATTTTGCCACCAAAGGGCAGCCCGATTCGGTGGTAGTTACCAAAGCCCGTTCTGAAGGCGCTGCCATTCTGGTGAACCATTGGTTCGATGGAGAACATAAGTCGCTCGAATATTACCGTAACCTGGGCGTTGATGGTTTGGAAATAGAAAATACAGCTACCGATAAGCGCTACAACCGTGAAGTTTACCAACGTATCCGTTCTTTCTGCGAGAGCAACAATTTGATCATGAACGGAGGCCTCGATTTTCATGGTTACGGAAGCGCATGTACTTTATGGAATGCATTTAAAATTCCTGAATGGAAAAATAAAAGTTATCAGGAAAAAGAAGAAGCTGTTTTGAACATTATTAAAACACGCGACCAGGACAAGTTGAAAGTCCTTTTACTGAACGACCGCCCGTATTATGACAAGAAGTATCTGCTGTTTCATCCGTTTGTGGCTTTATTTACTTATTTCAGAACCTTAATATTTTTACAGGTTTTGTCCTGGGCGTGTTGGATATTGGCGTTTGCATTTGTCAACATTCGGCTGAATTCGAAGCCTGGCCTGGCACAAAAGTTCACATGTAATCATATCTTGCCTTTGGCTGGTTTTGTAGCGTCTTTGTTTTTGGTTGGGCTTGGCCTGATTTATTTTTCCCGCATACAGCATGTCGAGGGATTTACCAACATGTATCCGTCTTATGGCCTGTTCCTGTGCCTTCCTGGTTTTGTCCTTCTGGTGCTTTCTGGTATACTGGTATTTTTTAGAAATTATAAACAAAAAAATATATAAATGAAGCTTTTTCAAACAATAATGGTTTGCATCCTGGTTTTATTTATTGTTGCAGGGTGTTCAACTCCAAATGATTATACGAAGTTTGTGAATGTGTTTACAGGTACCGATGCCGATGGGCACACATTTCCCGGTGCGGTAATGCCCCATGGAATGGTACAGTTAAGCCCCGATACCCGAACGGCCACCTGGAGCGGGTGCGCGGGATACCATTATTCCGACAAAAGTATCATGGGTTTTAGCCATATTCATTTTAGTGGCGTGGGTACAGGTGGTGGAGCCGATGTGTTGCTGATGCCAACGGTTGGTGAACCCCAGGTGACACCTGGTGAGCCGATGGATACCAAGTCGGGTTACAGGGCTGCTTTTTTGCACAGCGACGAAATGGCCGAACCTGGCTATTACCGGGTGAAACTGGAGGACGATATCACCGTTGAACTTACAGCCACTAACAGGGTCGGTTTGCACCGCTATACTTTTAATTCGGTGGAAAAGGGTAATGTGATCCTCGACCTGTTGCATGGTATCAACGACCGGATCGACAGTTTATACCTGAAAGTGGTTTCTGATACCAGAATTGAAGGTTTTCGTCACCGCCATGCAGGATTAGACGGCAACTTAACCACTTGGTTCGTGGCCGAGTTTTCACGGCCAATGAGCAGTTTCGGGATATATAAAGATGACGTTTTGCAACGGGGGATTACCGAATGTGGCGGGAAAAACATCAAAGCCCATTTCTGTTTCGATACCGGGAAACAAAAAGAAGTACTGGTAAAAGTGGCCTTGTCGAGGGTTGACGGAGATGGCGCCGAAAAAAACCTAAAGGGAGAACTACCCGGCTGGGACTTTGAAAAAGTGCGTCAGCAAGCCCGCCAGGCCTGGAACCGCGAACTGGCCCGGATTGATGTTGAAAGTGGAGACCAGGCGCTAAAACGGACGTTTTACACGGCTATGTACCATGCGCACATTCATCCCGGCCTCTCGTCGGATGTAGATGGCCGATACCGAAGTACTGACCGGCAAGTTTACAAAGGCGACTGGTTTGAGAATTACACCACCTATTCGCTGTGGGACACCTTCAGGGCGCTTCACCCGCTTTTTACCATTATCGACCAGAAACGAACGAACCAATACATCCGAAGTTTTCTCGAACGCTATCAGCATTTTGGCAACTTGCCTATCATGGAATTTGGTGGCACCGAAGGTTTTGCCATGATTGGCTATCATTCGCTCCCGGTAGTGGCCGATGCCTGGGCCAAAGGTATCCGGGGGTATGACGAAAAACAGGCTTTCGAAGCGATGAAAAAACTCTCTGAAAGTTTCAGAATTGCTAAAGCCAGCTACAAACAACTCGGCTTTATCCCGTTCGACGACGATAATCAGAATGTCTCGAAAACGCTTGAATATTCGTATGACGACTGGTGTGTTTCGGTTCTGGCAAAGACATTTAATGAAGCCGATTATCGGTTTTATGCTTCGAAAGGCCAATTCTACCGTAACTTATGGGATAAGCAAACCGGTTTTATGCGCCCGAAAAACAGCCGTTACGAATGGTTCGAACCGTTCGACCCTGCCGAAGCGGCAGGAAACTACACTGAGGGAAATGCCTGGCAATATTCCATGTTTGTACCTCACGATATCGATGGTTTGATACAAAAGATGGGTGGCGACGAAAAGATGGATGTCTGGCTCGATGCTTGTTTTTCGCAAAAGGTTGATCCGGCTAAAAATCCGTTAGGTGATTTAACCGGAATGATAGGGCAATATGCTCATGGCAACGAACCCAGTCATCACATGGCTTATCTGTACAATTTTATAGGCAAACCATGGAAAACACAGGAATTGGTTTCGAAGATTAATTCAACATTGTATAACGACAAGGCTGATGGTTTGTGCGGAAACGACGATGCCGGGCAAATGTCGGCCTGGTACATTTTCAGCGCTATGGGCTTTTACCCTGTAACACCCGGCCTGCCTTATTATACAATTGGTCTGCCTGTATTCGATAAAGTCGTCATTCATCTTGAAAACGGGAAGAATTTTACCATAAGGGCAGATAAAACCGGCACAAAGAACGGCTACATTCGTTCGGTTACACTGAATGGCAACAGTCACCCACAATCGTATCTGGACCATGCCGACATTATACGGGGTGGCGAACTGGTATTCACGCTGGGCGATTCACCCGTGAAAGAGTGGGGGAACAATCCTTCCGATCGTCCGCATACGCCTGGTTATCCATCAGCTGCTATTCCTGAAATAAAAATCGCTACTCCCTGGTTTTTACAAACAACCGAAGTTAGCCTTACGAGTAACGATCCTAATACGGCGATACGATACACTACCGATGGCAGTGAACCTTCTGAAAATTCAGAACTTTATCAAAAACCGTTCACCGTCAACCAGTCGGCAACCATCAAGGCACGTGGCTTTTTGGCTGGGTTGAACCCCAGCTATACCGTTTGGGCAAAGGCCGAAAAACTGACCTTGTTCCCGGCTATCCATACCGAAAAAGAGCTGCAACCGGGCATAGCTTATTTGTATTTTCCTTTTTACTGCATTTCGGTGGCCGATATTCAAAAATATAAGCCAACCTCCACAGGAGTTATGTCAGCCTTTAGCTTGTCGGCTATTCCCGATGACCGTGAGTTTGCCTACCAATTTAAGGGTTTCCTGAAAATTCCGGTTACCGGGGTTTATACGTTTTACCTGAAATCGAACGACGGTAGCAATGTTTATCTCGATGGAAAATTGTTACTCGATTTTGATGTTGATCGCGGATCGGCTGAAAAAAGCGCCACTCGGATGCTTGAAAAGGGGTTTCATCCTATTGACCTGAATTACTACCAGATGGGTGGAAAAAAATCGTTGAATATTGGATGGAAGCAACCTGGAAAGTCAAAAAAAGAAGATATACCTGAAAGTGTTTTATGGCACTGATGCTTTTCTAAATGACAGATAACTTGTTAAATAGGTTACATGAAATTATTCCGAATTTTAATAACATCGCTTATACTGCTAATTTCAGGTTGTTCGTTGAAATCAGTAGTTGACAAAGGTCTGGTGCAATTTGTTAATCCTTTTGTTGGAACAATTGGTCAGGGAAGAACTTTTCTGGGGCCGGTTCTGCCTTATGGAATGATTCAGCCCGGACCGTATATGCTCTATTCCAAAGATCAGCAATCGGGAACTATTTTGGGGTTCAGTCAGACTCATTTGAGTGGAATGGCTGGTGGTGGAGTTGTTGCTCCCGGCGATGTGCTTTTCATGCCAACAACTACGAATAGTTCGTTTCTGAATGGCTTTCCGGCTAAATTTAAACACAGCAACGAAATAGCTTCTCCCGGATATTATAAGGTACAATTGGATAGTATAAATATAGGTGTTGAAATTACGGCTACTTTACGTACTGCTTTGTACCGTTTTTCTTTTCCTGATACTCAGGCGCCTGGCATTTTCCTTAAACTCGAAAATGGTTTTCTAAAAGTGAACGGCAACGAAGTTACAGGCTGTAATAACAACCGGGTGTATTTTGTAGCACAGTTTTCAAAGCCGCTTCAACGTTACGAAGTGGCTGTAGGAGATCAGATATTAAACAACTCGGACACGGTAAAAGCCGAAAATATCAAAGCAATTTTTCATTTCGATACTAAGGATAAATTGCCGTTTTTGATGAAAGTTGGTATTTCGATGGTCAGTATCGACGGGGCACGTAATAATTTGAAAACAGAGCAACCCGATTGGAATTTTGAAGCGGTAAAAGTTAATGCCGAAACGGCCTGGAATAAGGAATTGAATAAAATCCAGATTGAAGGAGGCACTGAAACCGAGCGCATATTGTTTTATACCGCGCTTTACCATTCCATGATTCATCCGAATATTTATATGGATGCCGATCATAAATACCGAAGCACCAACCATAAAGTTTACATGGCCGAACGTTTCGAAAATTACACCAATTTATCGCTTTGGGATACTTTTCGGGCTTTGCACCCACTTTATACCATTATCAATCAACGCAGAACAAACGATTTTATAAATACGTTTCTGGAAAGGTACGACCATACTGGCCGTATGTTTATCATGGAATTTGATGGGGAACAGGGGGTCAAACCACCTATGATCGGAACACATTCTCTTTCAGTGCTTGCCGATGCGTATATAAAAGGTATTCGTGGCTACGATATACCAAAAGCTTATCGAGCTATGAAAAAGCTGGCCGACGATTTCATTCGTCCTGATAAGGAACTGTACCTTAAATATGGTTATATTCCTGCAGATATAAAGGGCCAGTCGGTTTCCCAAACACTCGAATTTAGTTACGACGACTGGTGTGTAACCCGTTTAGCCAAAGATTTTAGCAAGGATGATTATTTGAAGTATAGTATCCGGGGCGATTTTTATAAAAATGTGTTTTCGAAGGAAGTGAATTTTATGCGCGGGCGAAAAAGTAATTTCCAATTTGTGGAAAATTTCAATGCAGGGGAAACCATTAACCACTATACTGAAGCTAATGCCTGGCAATATTCAACTTTTGTTCCTCAGGATATAGAAGGTTTAATTGGGTTGATGGGTGGTGATAAGAAGATGGAGGAATGGCTTGATGCCTGTTTCACAACTAAAGCAGATTTATCAAAAATCAATCTGAGCGACGTTACCGGCCTGATTGGTCAGTATGCACATGGGAATGAACCAAGTCACCATATTGCTTACCTGTACAATTATGTAGGCTCCGCCTGGAAAACCCAGCAAATGGTACGTCAGATTCTGTCAACATTATATAGAAATACGCCAGACGGTATTGATGGAAACGAAGATTGCGGACAAATGTCGGCCTGGTATGTAATGAGCGCGATGGGTATTTATGCTGTTACGCCCGGGATGGATTATTACGTGATTGGTTCGCCTGTTTTCAATAAGGTAACCATTAACCTCGAAAACGGTAAAAAATTCGAGATTATCGCCCAAAACAATAGTGGGCGGAATATCTATATCCAATCAGCCAGATTAGACGGACAAGCTTACCCTAAAACTTATATAAAACACGCTGATATTATGAATGGCGGAAAGCTGGAATTTAAAATGGACAGTTCGCCTAACAAAGAATGGGGTGCGCTTAAAGAAAACAGGCCTTATTCTCCTGAAAAGGATGCAATCTATACAAAAGCACCCGAACCTAAGTTTACCGACATTCTATTTATCGATAAACGTGAGATTTCCATTTCAGAACCTGGATCAGGTATAAAAACTTATTACACGGTTGATGGTTCTGAGCCTGATGAAAAATCGGCACTGTACAGCAAACCTTTCGAGATAAATAAACCCTGTGTATTACGAATCCGAAATTTTGCTGAAGGTAAAGCGCCCAGTCATATTATAAGTGTTCAATTCAGAAAAATAGATATGCTCGAAGCTATTTCTGCCTTAACCCTGAAACCAGGAATGAGCTATTTGTACCGCGAGGGCAAGGGCGTGAAAACTGCACGCGACCAGCAGGATGCTCCGGTACTTGAAACAGGAGTACTGAAAACATTCAATGTTGATGCCATTAAAGATCAGCGGGCATTTGGCTACAATTTTAGCGGGTATATTCAGGTTCCTGAAACCGGGGTTTACACCTTTTGGCTTGAAGCCAACGATGGCGCCATTTTGTATATAAATGATAAACTGATTATTGACAACGATGGTGGCCATCGAGCGCAAGTGCTCGATAGTAAAATTGGACTGAAAAAAGGATATCACCCTATCAAGGTGGATTACTGTCAGAATGGCCTTGCCAAAAGTCTTGTTTTACAATGGGAAGGGCCCCGAGTGAAGAAACAGGAAGTTCCGGCAGATGTGCTGTTTCATTAAAAAGTGTTGTGGGATGCTAGATACGGGTTTGCCACCAGCCAGTTGCTAGTAACCCAATTCAAAATTCTAACATTAAGGTCAGTCAGGGCTTCACTCAACGTGAAACCTCTGACTATAACAAATGATAAACAAGTGATATGATAAATTTAAAAACGATTGCCTTTCCTATACTATTTTTGTTTGTAATTATTGCCGGATGCCAGCCCAATGGTCAGGAGTACCTGAAATTGGTTGACCCGTTTATTGGAACCGGTGCCGACGGAAACACGTGGCCGGCTGCTTCCATGCCCTTTGGAGGGGTACAACTGGGGCCTGATACCCGGCTCAATTCCTGTGGCGGGTATGCCTCTGCCGATAGTATTATCCAGG
Source organism: uncultured Prolixibacteraceae bacterium (assembly GCA_937915865.1). Lineage (GTDB taxonomy): Bacteria > Bacteroidota > Bacteroidia > Bacteroidales > Prolixibacteraceae > Aquipluma. The sequence goes on from CALGIG010000010.1 coordinate 64,339, forward strand.
GATTTACACATACACACCTAAATGGCGTTGGCGAGCCCGAGTACCGCGATGTTTTATTAATGCCTTTTATTGGAAAGACTTTTTGGAATCCGATGGGACCCGGAAAGAATGGCTATGGTTCATATTTTAGTCATCATGAAGAAAAAGCTTCGCCAGGCTATTATTCGGTATTTTTAAAAAGTTCGGGCATTAAGGCTGAAATGACAGCCACTTTACGTACAGGCTTTCATAAATATACATTTCCACAAAGCGACAGCGCCCGGATTATGATTGACCTGGCTTATCCGTTTGGCGCTGAAGTGCTGAACATTCGAAAAGTGAGTGATACCGAAATTGAAGGTTTGCGCCGTTCGCATGGTTGGGCGTGGGACCAATATGTGTATTTTGTAGCCCGTTTCTCCAAACCATATTCGTCGCTCGAAATTGCTGTAAATGATACCGTTCGCAAAGAGCTTACCGAAACATCAGGAAAAAATATTAAAGCGGTGGTTGGCTTTCACACGAAAGCTAATGAGCCGGTTTTGGTTAAAGTGGGAATTTCGGCAGTGAGCACCGAAGGAGCGCGCAAGAACCTCGATGCCGAAATCGCAGGATGGGATTTTGATGGTACGAGAAAACTGGCCGAAAAAGCCTGGGCAAAGGAATTAAGTAAAGTAAGAATTGAAGGTGGGACTGAAGTACAACGAAAAATATTTTATACTTCGATGTACCACGCACATTTGAGCCCATGTACATTTTCCGACGTGGATGGACAATACCGGGGCGTCGATCATAACGTGCACGTTAGTAAAAAAACGCCACATTACACTGTGTTTTCGTTATGGGATACCTATCGGGCCTTACACCCATTTTTTACGATTACTGACCAAAAACGTACCAACGAATTTATCAGTTCGTTGCTTCAAATGTACGACGATGGCGGCAGGTTGCCAATGTGGCCGCTGGCCGGGAATTATACCGACGATATGCTTGGCTATCATGCTGTACCTGTTATTGCTGATGCGTATATGAAGGGTATTCGTGGCTATGATGTGGAAAAAGCGTTTACGGCCATGAAACATAGCGCAGAAATGGATAAGCTTGGCCTGAAATATTATAAGCAAATTGGCTTTTTGCCATTCGACAGACAAGGCGAATCGGTTTCAAAAACGCTTGAATATTGTTATGATGATTGGTGTATTTCGCAGGTTGCCAAAGCCATGAACAAACAGGAGGATTATGAGGTTTATCAGCACCGGGCTCATTATTGGGAAAATGTATTCGATTCGTCTGTCGGTTTTGTACGTGGGAAAAGTTACGATCGACAATGGCTGGCTCCGTTCGATCCAACTGTAAATTCAGCTTATTCTGAAGGAAATGCTTTCCAGTACATGTATGTGCCGCACGATGTTGATGGACTGGTTGCTAAGTTTGGTTCCGATCAGGCTTTTGGGGTTTGGCTCGATACATTATTTAACCTGAAATCGAAGAGAAGCGATCGGGGATCGATTGGTCAATACTGGCATGGAAACGAGCCGGGACAACAATTGCCATACCTTTACAATTACGCTGGACAGGCTTGGAAAACCCAAAAGCTGGTCAACCGAATACTGAATGAACTTTACACAGCCGAACCCGATGGGATTGCCGGAAATGATGATTGCGGACAAATTTCGGCGTGGTATATACTTAGTTCTATGGGATTTTACCCAGTGGCCCCGGGGCAGACTTTTTATGCGATAGGTTCACCTCTATTTTCCAAAGCTACAATTCGTTTGGAAAATGGAAAGACATTTGTAATAAAAGCGAATAGCATTTCTTCTGAAAATATTTACATCCAATCGGCTAAACTGAATGGGAAAGACTACACTAAATCGTATCTGGAGCACAATGACATTATGAATGGCGGCGAGTTGGTGTTTGAGATGGGCCCAAAACCAAATGAACAATGGGGAACGGCCAAAAACGACCGACCATACTCTGAAAATGGAGAGCCTGTTGCACAACCACCATTTATGAAATCGGGTGATTTGCTTTTTGAGCAATCGACCAACGTAGAATTGGCTTGCGAAACACCGAATTCTTCTATCCGGTATACACTCGATGGTACTGAACCAACTCAAAATTCATTGATTTACGAAAAGCCATTTAAGATAAATGAATCTACTGTTTTGAAAATGAAAGCTTTTGCTCCCGATCGAAAAGCTAGTCTGGTTTATTCATGTAAATTTGAAAAATCCCAACCTAAAGAAGCAGTTCAGCTAATTTCGGTCAAGTCAGGACTGAATTACGATTATTTCGAATGTTTCTTTGTCAATGTTACTGATCTGGATTTGGTTCAACCTATTTCTTCTGGATTAATAAAAAATTTCAGCATTGATTTACGTAAGCGCGAAAATTATTTCGGATTCAAGTATTCCGGTTACATTAAAGTTCCGAGAGATGGTATTTACCATTTTTACCTGAAATCGAATGATGGAAGCCGTCTGTATATTCATGGTAACGAACTGATTGAAAATGATGCCAACCATGCAGCTGTTGAAGAACCTGGAAGTATATCATTAAAGGCCGGGTACCATCCAATAATGGTGAAATATATGCAGTGTGGCGGTGGTAAGGCATTGCAGCTAAGTTGGTCGGGACCTGGAATAGCCAAACAGGAAATCCCGGAGCTTGTTTTGTTTCATTCTGAAAAAAAGTAGAAAGTTGATTGATTTTGAGATAATTTGTTCTTGATTCAAAAACAGCGTTGGAATCTGTCAGATAATTGGCTGCATTGGATATTGAACAAATCTATTGTTATCATGGTAATATAATCAACAAAAATCTTGACAGTCAATTTAACTTTTTGCTGGAGCAAGGCTCTGACAGGTACTAATTTGAAAATTTTAAGTGTATGAAACGGATTAACTTGGTTCTTGCAATTCTTTTTTTTGTAGTATTTTTTGCGCAATCTCAAAATGGTAAGATTCTTAGGAAGGTTGTTGAGCAAAGGTTGGATAGCGAAGCTGCACCCAATACCGGTCCGGTACCTGATTATAATAAGCTTGAATATTGGGCTGCTTCACCATATAAAACCGACGCCAGTGACAGTATTCCTTCGTTCCTGAAAAATGAGGTTCGGGATGAACGGGCTGATGTGTTTTTCATTCATCCAACTTCATTCTTTGGCGATACAAAAACGGCTGCCTGGAATGCAGACTTGATTGATACGGAAGTAAACCAGACGACAGATAGTCGTTCCATATTGTTTCAGGCAACAGTTTTTAATGGTAGTTGCCGGATATTCGCGCCACGCTATCGCCAGGCCAATATGAAATCGTTTTATGTTCGCGATACACCCAGCGCAATAGCTGCTTTTGATCTGGCATATAGCGATATTAAAAAAGCTTTTGAATGGTACATTAAATACGAGAATAAAGGCCGGCCTCTTATCATTGCTTCGCACAGCCAGGGAAGTTTACACGCTATTCGTTTACTTCAGGAATTTTTTGATGGAAAACCTTTGATGAAACAACTTGTATGCGCTTATATTGTTGGCTATCAAATTAAAAAAGATGCGTTTAAATCAATTCCAATTGGTTCAACACCCGTTCAAACCAAATGTTTTGTAGGATGGAGAAGTTATGCCAATGGAGAAATTCCAAAGGGGATAGCTGAGGAAAATGGTAATTCAGTTTGTGTTAATCCAATAACATGGACAACAACCGAGGATTGGACGCCGCAAGAGTTGCATCAGGGAATTATGGCTGGATTTAAATCAATTGTTCCCCATACAGTTTCATGTGCAATTGAGCCTTCAACTAAAATTTTGTGGGTTGATACACCTGTTCAACTCGAAGAAAAAGCAGAAAAATTGAAAAACCTTCATGTTTACGATTATAATTTGTTTTGGATGAATATCCGCCAAAATGTAAAACAACGTATTGATGCTTTTCTCCGACGTTAAAATATCACCTGAATTGCTCAAAATAGCTGAAGCAAATGCTTCCCTGTAAGGTTATTTTAGCTGCAAGTAATTTCGATACCTGGACCAATGAGGATTTTTATTTTGATTTTTAGCGCTTTATTTTTGCCTGTGGCAATGGTGGCCCAGCCACTTGATCGTCGTGCCAAATACGACATCTCGAAAGAACGGGTTTTGTACACTGTTGGGTATACACATCTTGATTCGGAATATGAATGGGATTACAAAACCACGGTGACTGATTACCTGAAAAATACACTGGAAGAAAATTTTCGGTTGTTCGATAAATATCCTGATTACGTTTACAGTTTTACCGGAGCACGCCGTTACCAATTGATGCAAGAGTATCATCCCGAATTGTATAAACGGTTAAAAGCTTATGTGGATCAGGGGCGCTGGAATGTAGCGGGTTCGTCGGTTGATGAAGGCGAAGTGAATATCTCGTCGCCTGAATCGGTTTTACGACAGATTTTGTATGGAAATAATTATTTCCGAAGCGAATTTGGCAAAGAAAGCGTTGATTATATGCTCCCTGATTGTTTTGGTTTTGTAGCCAATCTTCCATCAATTTTACATCATGCCGGCTTACTTGGTTTTTCAACTCAAAAATTAACAATCAATAGTTTCAAGGCTGCCAATCCTATTCCATTTAATGTTGGCGTATGGAATGGGCCCGATGGTAAAGGTGTTGTGGCTTGTATGGATGCCACCGATTATGACGGCGATATTTTTCCACGTTTAGACTTGGATTCATACTGGGACAAGCGTTTGGCCGAAGATCAGAAACGGTTCGGTATTTCGTTTGATTACCGTTATTATGGATGTGGCGATATGGGTGGAGGATTGCGCGATCGTGATGTCATTTATGCTTCAGGAAGCCTCAATAATGCGGATAGTAAGTTTAAGGTTGTGATGACTTCTTCTGACCAGATGTTCCGTGATATTACTCCGGAAATCAGAGAAAAATTGCCAGTCTACACAGGTGATTTACTGCTAATTGAACATAGTGCAGGATCGATGACATCACAATCGTACATGAAACGATTGAACCGCAAAAACGAAATATTAGCTCAATCGGCTGAAGCTATTGCCTGCATGGCTGGTTATCTGACCGGTTCGCCATATCCCATTACTAAGCTGAACAATTCGTGGAATTTGGTTCTGGGTAGCCAAATGCATGATGTTTTACCTGGAACTGCTATTCCAAGTGCATTTAAACTGGCATGGAACGATGAGTTTATTGCACAGAATGGTTTTTCTGAAGTGTTGAAAGATGGCTTAAGCAAGGTGGTGTCGCAATTAAATACGCAAACAAAAGGTCAGCCCGTTGTTGTTTATAATCCGCTGTCGCATGATCGGGAAGATATTTGCTCTGCCGAAATGGAATTTGCTTTGGCTCCTGCTCATATTCGCATATTCGATGCTTCGGGAAAAGAAACTCCATCACAAATTATTTCACGGGAAGGAAATAAAGTGAAATTCATTTTTATTGCCAAAACTCCTTCTCTGGGCGTAGCGGTTTACGACATACGTGAATCAACAACTGCCCCAGCCATTTCTTCAGTATTAAAAATTGAGCCGAATACGCTTGAAAATGAATATTATAAAGTGACTATTGATATGCTGGGGGATATTTCAAGTGTAATCGATAAAAAACAAAATCGTGAATTGCTTCAAAATCCTGCACGGCTTGTATTTCAGCGAGAAGTACCGCAACGTGAACCTGCCTGGAATATGTTTTGGTACGACCGCCAAAAATCGCCATTTGCATTCATGGATCAGGAAGTTTCTATTCGGATGATAGAACACGGCCCCGTTCGTGTAGCTTTTGAGGTGACCCGGAAAGGCCAGAATTCGGAAATTGCACAAATTGTCAGTTTGGCCTTGGGTGAAGCTGGTAAAAGGATTGAGGTGGCCAATAAACTTGACTGGCAATCAACTGGAGTTAGCCTGAAAGCTTCATTTCCGTTTATTGCCGAAAACGATAAAGCTACTTATAACCTGGGTGTCGGTACCATTCCGCAGGATAACAACCGGGCAAATAAATTCGAAGTTCCCTCAAAAAAATGGTTTGACTTAACAGATAAGTCTGGAAATTTTGGTGTTTCGGTTTTGGAAGATTGCCGATATGGTTCAGACAAGCCAGACGATCACACTGTACGTTTAACATTAGAGTATACGCCATCAGCAGAGCTTTGTCCCACCTGGCTGTATCAAAACTCACAGGATTGGGGAATTCAGCACATCAAATATGGTTTGTACAGCCATGGTGGCAATTGGCCGGAAAGTGAGACGCAGGCCCAGGCCGATGAGCTAAATACACCGTTGATTGCTTGTGAAGTCCCGAAACATTATGGTTCGCATGGCGCATCTTTCTCGTTCCTGAAGGTATCTACTCCCAGAGTTGGTGTGATGGCGCTTAAGAAAGCTGAACAAAGCGATTACCTCATTGTCCGTGTCAATGAGTTGGCCGGTAAAGATCAGTCGGATGTACGCCTTCTTTTTGCTGATAATATTGTTGATGCCTACGAAGTGAATGGACAGGAACAAAAAATTGGTCCGGTCGCATTTAAAGCAAATAGTTTAATATTCGATATAACACATTATTCTATTGGAAGTTTTGCTGTAAAGTTAAAGCCAAAAGATGCCATTCGGCAAAATCAGTCTATTATTGCTCTTGATTATGATCAGGATGTGATGAGTTTCGATTATAACCGAACCGACGGGGATATGACAAGAAAATATGACCCTACATCACATGGCGATGTAAAAAATTATCCCGCAGAAATGATCCCTTCACAATTAATAAGCGAAGGCGTCCTATTCAAATTAGGTAGTACTGCCGACCTTCATAAAAATGCTTTGACTTGCAATGGGCAGACATTAAAACTTCCTACAGGAAATTACAATAAGCTTTACTTGCTGGCTTCTGCTACCGATGAAACAAGCGGTAGTTTCAAGGTAAATAGCCAGTCGGTTGATTTAAATATTGCCAAATGGTTTGGGTTTATTGGTCAACATTACGACCGGCAGTTTGATTTAGACGGGCACACAGTTTGGAATGTAAAAGCGCCATTCCTGAAGCATGATAACATTGCCTGGTTTGCCTCTCATTATCATTTTGGCTATCCTACTCAAAATGTACCATACACTTATTCGTATTTGTTCAAATATGAAATTAATCTTCCGGCTCACACTTCCGAAGTTACTTTGCCAGTTAACGATCGCATCAAAATTTTTGCTTTAACCGCTGTTGAAGAAAGAGCTGATGATATTCATTTGCTGCAATATCTTACCGATGATTTCCAGGAAGATGGACCATTTTTGTTGAGAAAATTAGTTAAATAAAAAAATAACCATGAGATGCTTTGCTCTTCTTATAACTTTTGAATTCATTTTCTTAGCTGGTTTTGGTCAGCCGGATGATAATCGTTTAGCGTTAAAGTTATTTCAATTGGTACCAACTACTCCAATTGAAGTAGGGTTTTCGAACAACAAAGATGTTAATAATTCTGGAGGTCATTTGCAGGGCGTTCAACTGGTTGAAAGGAGCAATTCGCGTTTTGCCATAATGACCGGAAGTTCAGATTCTTACGCTTATTATTCAGTAGTGAAACTGGGCTTGAAAAATGAGGTCGTTTCAGTTAACCATTTAATGTACAAGCCTTTTAAACATGCCGGTGGTTTTCAGGTGTATAAAAATTATCTGGCTGTTGGTATCGAGGATAATTTGGCTAAAGATAAATCGTGTGTTTGTATTTACGACATTTCTTTGCCCGAGCGCCCTTCGCTGAATCCGTTGGCAATGATTAAACGGGAAGGCAAACCTATGCGTTCGACTGCTGGATGTGTGGGTATTACCAATTACAAAGGAAAAATCGTTTTGGCAGTTGGCGATTGGGATTCGAGAAACCTGGATTTTTATTCAGTTAGCGCTGATTCAGTTTCGGGGAATAATTTCAGAAAGTTTTATTCAATTGATACAAAAACGATTTCAAGGTCCGGATGGTCCGATCAGTTTTGGAGGTCGTACCAAAACATTAACTTGTTTACATTAGGAAATAAACTTTACCTGATTGGCTTTTGCCGTGATGAAAAGAAAGTTGATGTAGCCGATCTTTTTAAGTTGGCTGATAATAAGTCGGGTGGTTTTGATTTAATCAAGTTAGCTTCCAGAACATTTAATTGTTCCCGTGAATCAAGTTTTATGGCTGGTTCAGGTGCTTTTTTAAACGATAAAAATGAGTTGGAAATAATTTCCTGTCAGTATAATATTGATAAATACTCTTATTTGAATTTGTTCAAAAAATAAATTAATTGATATTGATTTTGTTATGGGACGAAAAAAGTTGACTTATTGGTTATTTCTATTGCTTGCAATGGTTATTCATGCTTTTGATGTGCAGGCGGTAAATTTTCCAAAGCCCCGAAACGGTAAAACTTATGTTATTGCCCATCGTGGAGCACATGTTGGCATTCCTGAAAATTCTCTTGCTGCCATTCAGAAAGCCATTGATCTTGGTTGCGATTTTGTTGAAATTGATACCCGCCTGACCAAAGATGGCCATATTGTAAGCGTTCACAACTCTTCTGTTGATGAATATGTAGTTGGTGTAAAGGGCAAAGTGAAAGATTTTACCCTGGCAGAAATTAAAAAACTGGATATTGGTGAAAAAACCGGAAAAAATTGGAAGAATACCCGAATTCCTGCAATTGATGAAATATTACAATTATGCAAAGGGAAAATAGGGATTTACCTCGATTTGAAGGAGCCTCTTATTGAGCAGCTTATACCAATTATCCGCAAATACGATATGGAAAGCGACATTATCTGGTATATTTCGGCTAACCGTTCTGAAGAGATTAAGTTGCTTCAGAAAATTAGTCCCCAAAGCATTCCTATGCCCGATCCCGGACCTGAAAAGAATATCCGCAAGGTTTGTGATCTTTTTCATCCGCAGGTTTTGGCCAGCGATATGGGGCAGTTGAACGCTTCTTTTATTCAGATAGCGCACGAAAATAAAACCCGTGTTTTTGTCGATGAAAATAAAGGCACTCCTGAAGAATGGACACAAATTTTAAGTTGGGGAACCGACGGTATCCAAACTGATGATCCGGAAACACTTTTAAATTTTTTAAAGAATAAAAACTAAACAAATGATTAAAAAACTAAAACTAACTGTACTTTTTTTTACTGTTGTATTTTCAGTTGCTGCAAAACAAAATGTATACAACATAACCGATTTTGGAGCTAAAGGTGATGGAAAAACAAATAATACCAAAGCCATTAATGCGGCCATTGCAACAGCAGCTAAAAATGGCGGAGGAACTGTAGTTATTCCTTCTGGCAAATTTTTATCTTTTACCATTTATCTGAAAAGTTATATAACTCTATATCTTGATCAGGGAGCTGTATTGATTGGTGATCAGGAAAAAGACGGAATCGGATACGAATTACCTGAAGAAGATGCCTGGTATAAGAAATTTCAGGATTTTGGGCATAGCTATTGGCGTAACAGCCTTATTTATGGCGATAGTCTGCATAATGTAACTATTGAAGGTCAGGGTATGATCTGGGGAAAAGGATTATATACTTATGACCAGCCTAACATAAAAGCCTCAGGAAATAAAGCTATTGGGTTGAAAAATTGTTTCAATGTTACTATCCGGGATATTTCAATACTTCACGGAGGACATTTTTGCATACTTGCAACCGGTGTCGATAATTTGACTATCGATAATGTACGCGCTGATGCAGATCGCGATGCTTTTGATATCGATTGCTGTAAAAATGTGAGAATTTCAAACTGCAATATCAATTCGCCTACCGACGATGGACTTTGCCTGAAATCGTCGTTTGGGTTGGGATATGCACGTGCTACCGAGAATGTAACAATAACTAACTGCCATGTTTATGGATATGATCATGGAACATTGATGGATGGAACTTTCAGGACTGAATTCAAAGATGAAGCGCCCGAGGCCAAGCACAGCGTTACCGGACGATTGAAACTTGGTACTGAATCCAATGGTGGATTTAAAAACATTGCGGTTTCCAATTGTGTTTTTGAGCATTCACGCGGAATTTGCATTGAAACGGCTGATGGTGGAATTATTGAAGATGTTGTAATGGACAATATTACCATGCGCGATATTACAGATACTCCGTTTTTTATTCGTCTGAATGCCAGGATGCGTGGGCCCGAAGGAACTCCTGTTGGTGTATGTAAACGTATTACCTTGAGTAATATCAATGTTTATGATGTGGGTGGACGGCCAAAATTTCCTGAAGTGGGCGCAGCAATGGTGATGGGAATTCCGGGTTATTATATCGAAGATGTTACTTTGAGTAATATCCGAATTTATTACCGTGGCGGTGTAGGGAAAGATGCAATTGGTAAGGAAGTTGCTCAAAATATCGATATGTACCCCGATCCGTATCGCTGGCATTCATTACCTGCTTATGGTATGTATTTCAGGTACGTAAAAGGGTTACGTGTAAGTGATGTTGTGCTCAGGTACATGAATCGCGACGAACGTCCGGCTTTTGTACTCGATGATGTACAAAATGCACGTTTTTATAATGTTGATGCGCAAAAGGGCGAAGGGGCGCCACAATTTATCTTAAAGAATGTTACCAATTTTTCGGTGCATGATGTGATTGGAATTAAAGATATAAATCTGCAAAAGGTTGATAAACAGGATTTATAATCAAAATTTTAAAAAAGCAGCAAGGTTAATATTTAATGTTCATTGCTTAATATAAACGAAATATTTTCGGAGTATTGCTTCTAATTTAGCTATCATTCATTAAACCAACAAACTATGAGAAAAAGTGTTTTAGCTGGAGTTGTGCTTTTGACGGCCTGTACTGCCAGGCAACAGGCTCTTAAAGAAATTCAGCTTACTTTTGATAATACAAAGAATCATTCGCTTGATAATAATGATAATTTTTCGCCTGACGATAAATGGCTTGTTTACGATACGCGTACCGGGATTGGTGGTATAGGCGGTAGCCCTTCGGTTGAGCGCGTAAATGTTGAAACCGGAAAGACTGAAGTTTTATTTGGTATCCCCGATAACAAAAATTGGGGGCCTGGTGCGGGTGCTGCAAGTTATCATCCCAAAGAAAATAAAGTGATTTTTATTCATGGCTTGCCTGTTTGTACAGAGAAAAACCCATATCAGCAATGGAGAAGAACAGGTGTGATTGTGAACGATAACCAACCGAATGTCCCAATCTATATGGACTCGCGTGATGTAACCTGGCCATATACGCCAGGCGCTTTACGTGGCGGAACCCACCGTCATGAGTGGAGCCGCGATGGACAATGGGTTGGCTATACCTATAACGATGCTATAATGAAACATCTTGAAGATTCTACAGGTGTGAAATGGAACCTGAGAACCATTGCTGTGTCGAATAAAAAACACAAGGCTATAGTTGATCAAGATCCGAATCAGGAAAATGTGCAGGGTGAATGGTACAGCGCTGTTGTTGTCAGGGTGGTTCCCGATCCAAAACCCGGAAGCGACGAAATAAGTAATGCTGCATCTGATAGTTGGGTTGGTTCCAGCGGATATTTAAAACCTGACGGAAAGATGCAAGTTTCCAGGGCTTTTATTGGCACCATACGTGATAAACAAGGGAAACCGGTTGATGAACTTTTTATTGTAGATATTCCTGATTCACTTAATATTCCTGGAGAATTTGGGCCTTTGGAAGGAACAAAATATACTTTTCCAATGCCACCCAAAGGAACTGTTCAGCGAAGGTTAACACATACTGCCGACACCAATTTCCCTGGATGCAGTGGTGTAACCAGATCTTCTTCTGATGGAAAATTTATTGCATTTCAGGCTAAAGATAAAAATGGTATTCAGCAGGTATTTGTAATTTCGCCAATGGGAGATGTACCTATGCAGGTAACGCAACATGAAACGAGTGTACAGAGTGGTGTTCGTTGGAGTCCTGACAATCGATCAATAATTTATATTTGGGATAACAGTATAGTACAATGTGAAGTATCTGATCGTATCTTTGAACAGCGTTTCCGTAGGTTAACTGAAAAAACGATTGATGCACCAGCTAATCTGGTTTGGTCAAATGATGGTAAAACAATTGCATTCAACCGTTCTGTTGCATCAGAAAATGGAAGTGAAAAACGGGACCAGATTTTTGTTATAAAATTAGAATAAGATAAAGTTAAATTCTTTCGTTAAACTCACCCCGTGTATTAGTTTGATTGAGAACCCGGCTGAGCGTCCGGCTTAGCTCACGCCGAAGTCTTTTATACTTTTCCTCTTTTCGAAAATAGAAGAGGAAGGTTAATATTTGGATTTGGATAAAAAGCAAGCAACTCTGTTCTTATAAATATAGTGTGCTTAATTTTAGGTTTATTGAAATAAAATAAGAAATATCTAATATTGAAGAATATATGATTCTCAGCATGGAATATACAGACAAAATTGAAGAAATTGCTGATAATGTGAATATCCTTTTTGTTGCCTAAAGCTGAGTGAAGCGCAAGCGGCCTGGGCCCCAACGCTAAATCAATTAGGTATTCTAAGGGATATTCAATTTGCTGATGATATATGCTTTATTTTTGTTTGGGCTTATATGAAAGTTTATCTGAAAAACAAGTAAAAATGAAAAGACTTAAATGCTTGGTGTTTACTATTATATATTGTTTGTCAGGACAGATAGTAGCACAAAATAAGGTTGATATTTTAACAGTTCCTGCCGGAAATTCGTTTGCAAAAATTGATGAACATGGTACAACTATTTTACCTAGTGGCAGGTTTGTTACCCCAGCGGGTGAATTGGTCCGAATTACCAATGATCCTTTCGGTATGGCCATTTCTCCTGATGGTAAAAAAGCAGTTACTTTGCATAATGGAGTTTTTACCATTGTCGATCTTCAAACCTTAAATTCAACCCGTGTTCCAAGTTATGATAAAAAAATAAAATCACCTTTTTCAAAAGGCTCGTTCCTTGGTGTGGCTTTTTCTGATGACTCAAAAACCATATTCCTGAGTGGCGGCGATAATGGCGCTGTTATAAAGTATGATATTGTCAATTTTACGAGACTTGATTCAATCTCATTGAACGGAGTTGTTGATGGAGTTGACTACGGTGACAGTTTTACTTCCGACCTGGTACTGAATGAAGCCAATAATGAGCTTCTTGTTCTTGATCGTGCAAATTTCAGGATGGTTCGGATTGATTTGTCTACCCGAAAAATTACGGCTTCCGTTAAAGTTGGACGCCAGCCGTTTGGTTTGACATTAAGTCCTGATAAGAAAATGGCTTTCGTCGCCAATGTAGGTATGTATTCATATCCGCTCATTACTGGCGCTACTGAGAAAAATATTGATTCGTTAATGATTTCTCACCATCCTTATGGCAACAATACCAAAGAATCGATTCATGGGACTAAAGTGGAAGGGAGAGATGTTCCCGGAGTAGGTAGTCCGTTACACCCTGATGCTATGAGTGTATTTACTATCGATTTACAAAACAACAAAGTAATTGATAAATTTAAGACTGGTTACCAGATTGGACAAATGATTGAGGATGCTGAAGTTGTTGGCGGAGCAAGCCCTAATTCAATAGCTGTTGGCAGTAAATATGCTTTTGTTACCAACGCTACCAACGACAATATTTCTGTTATCGACTACATTAATCATAAGATATTAGGTCATATTCAGATAAAAGTTGATCAACGGATTGATAAATATCGTGGTCTTTTACCTTTTGGAATAACCTTAAGCAAAGATGAAAAAACGCTTTATGTAGCTTTACTTGGATTTGATGGCGTAGCAGTTGTTGATGTCGATTCGCAAGCTACCAAAGGTGTTATTCCCACGGCCTGGGGCCCAACGCGTGTGAAACTTTCGAATGATGGGAAGGAGATTTATGTTGCTACTTGCCGGGGATTTGGAGCTGGGCCTAACGGTGGAAGAAATTTTGTTTCGCCAGTTCAGGGTTATTATGTCGGAGATATTCAACTGGGAAGTTTTCAGAAAATTAAAATGCCAAATGAAAAACAATTAGCTACATATACTAAACAAGCCGTTGATAATACATTTAAGCAGGTAACTATTGATGACGATGGCACTAATCCTTTGCCTCCATTGCCCGGCATTCGTAAATCGCCAATTAAATATGTTGTATATATCACCAAAGAAAACAGGACGTATGACGAAATTTTCGGACAATTAAAAAGTGCTGAAGGCGACAGTACTTTGGCGCGTTTTGGCGTACACAACGAATATACTTTACCCGATTCGCTGAAGCGGAAATTTCCGAATTTACGAATCAGTCCAAATCATATAAAAGCAGCCCGGCAATTTTCTTTCTCCGATAATTATTACTGCGACAGCGACGCCTCGATACATGGTCACCATTGGATGGTTGGTGTTATACCGAATGAGTGGGTTGAAGCAAATTCAAGCGTATCAAAAACAGCAAAAATATTCTCGAAAGCGCCAGGCCGAAGGCATCCTGGAACTACCGGAAGCGTTGATCCGGAGGATTATGCAGAAATAGGAGGTTTGTGGGAGGCATTGGAACGAAGTAAAGTATCGTTTTACAATTTTGGCGAAGCCAATGAAACAGCCCATGTTCGTGAAGAATGGTATGATACCAATACCGGCGCTGCTCATGGAGTGATGGTTCCCATGCAAAAGGCATTGTTTAAGCGTACAAGTCATGATTATGCCGGTTTCAATATGAATATTCCTGACCAGTATCGAATGGATCAGTTTGAGCGTGAGTTTACTCGTATGTGGATCAAAGGACATAAAAAGATGCCGTCGTTAATTAGCATGCAGGTTCCGAATGATCACGGGGCCGGTGTACGTCCGGAAGATGGCTATCCTTATCCAAGTTCATTTATGGTTGACAACGATTTGGCTGTTGGCCGAATTCTTCATTTCCTTTCACGTACTAAATACTGGAAAAACATGTTGGTAATTATTACGGAAGACGACCCGCAAGGTGGAGTAGACCATATTGATGGTCATCGCTCGGTTTTAATGATGGCAGGTCCATACGTAAAACATGGTTATGTATCTCATACTCATGCCAATTTTGGTTCAATACTGAAAACCATTTACAACATTTTGAATGTTCCGTATGTCAATCAGTTTGATGTTACCGCCTCACTTCTTCAGGATTTTTTTACACCTATACCTGATTACACGCCTTATACATTGGAATTGCATGATTCAAGAATATTTGATGCAGAAAAAGCAATGAAAAAATACAATAAAACCATTGACTGGCGAAAAATAGAACAAGGTCCGGAACTGGATAATGAAGAGGTGGAACGAAAGGTCCTTTATAGGAACCTGTATGATAATGAGGAAGTTCAGAGAAAAACATTGTACAAAAATAAATAATCAATAAATATAAAAACCACCATTTATGAGGTCTCTTTTAATTATACCTGCTGTATTTCTTATGTTATTTATTTTGGCCATTTTTTTAAATATCAGATATTCCCTTAGAGATCGACATCCTGGTTATATGGCTGATATGAAAATAGTTGGAGAGCAAAATGGTCAATTGTCTGTTGGTTTTGCCGCATTTAGAATTACTCCTCAGGTAAAGAAATGGGAGAATGAGGCTATTGATGAAGCAAATTCCAATGAAAAGGACTCTTCCTTTGAAGATAATTATGAGTATAGTTTTGAACCTATTGGTTTAGCTGGCTTTGATAATGGGAAATATGCCAAAGGTATTCACGACGATTTATGGGCCAGGACAATGGTGGTTGACGATGGCAAGACTCGTATAGCTCTGGTTGTTCTCGATGCTATTGGCCTTATGGCTGATAACATTATTGATATTCGGCAGATGATTCCTGCTGAAAGCAAAATAAATTATACGATTGTTGCATCGACCCATGATCATGAAGCTCCTGATTTGATGGGCTTGTGGGGAACATCTGCTTTTTCAAACGGAGTAAACAAGGAATACATGAAATATGTAAAAATTAAAGCTGTGAAATCGGTTATTACGGCAGCACGAAATTTAAAACCAGCCCGTCTTGAAATTTCAGAAGATTTAACCAGTGCAATTCCTCTGGTAAAAGATACGCGTATGCCTGAAGTTTTCGATTCGGGGTTGCGGTTAATTAAAGCAATAGACAAAGAAAACGGTAAAACACTGGGTTCATTGATTGCGTGGGCCGATCATGCTGAAACATTGTGGAGCGATAACCTATTGATTACATCCGATTTCTGCCATTATTTGCGCAAAGGTGTAGAGAAAGGAGTTTACAAAGGAGACAGTTTGGTTAAACCAGGCATAGGTGGTATTTCAGTTTATGTCAATGGCGCTGTTGGTGGGTTAATGACTACACACCCAAGTTTAGCTGTTAAGGATCCGGTTAGTGGCATCGAATATAAAGAACCTAGTTTTAAAAAAGCTGAAGCGCAGGGTAATGCATTGTCGCTGGCTGTGCTTAATGCGATGGATAAACCTTCCGAAATAATTGATTCCGCATCAATTTCGTTGGTCGTTAAAACAATTATTTTTCCTATAGACAATACTCTTTTTAAACTTGCAGCAGTGTTGGGAATCCTTGATCGCAGTACAGTTGGATGGATGAAAATGCGATCTGAAATTTCAGCATGTAAAATAGGCCCGCTTTCATTTGTTACTATACCCGGAGAGCCTTATCCCGAATTGATTAATGGTGGTATAGAAGCTCCTGAAGGGAACGATTTTAAAATCCAACCATTGGAATTACCAGTAGTTCGGGATATGATGCCTGGCAAATACAAATTTGTGTTTGGCTTGGCTAACGACGAGGTTGGTTATATTATTCCTAAAAGTCAGTGGGATGCCAAATCGCCTTATACTTATGGAAGAAAAGATTCTCCTTACGGCGAAGAAAATTCTTTAGGTCCTGAAACAGCGCCAATCCTTCATAAAAATCTGCAGTATATATTTGATGAATTATCTGGTAAATAGCTTGAATTATGAGAATTGCTAAATCGATTTTAAAGGGTTTTCTTGCATTTATTTTGATTGCTGCAATAGTCCTTTGCATACCAAGGGTTTGGTCTGCACTAAACCCCAATCGTCCGCCACTGGGTTATTATTTCGAGACACCTACTTATCTTGCACTATTTGTTGGATTAGAAAAACTAATAGACAAAGAACCGGCTGTTCCGGCCTCTGTTCAGGAGATAAAAAATATTGAATACAAAAATGTAAATGGGAAACCTCTCGAACTTGATATGTACATTCCCAAAAATGTTGTGAAACCTGCACCATTGTTGGTTTTTATTCACGGAGGTGCCTGGGCTCATGGAAAACGGTCGGACTACCTAACCTACCTGATTCCGTTTGCACAACAGGGTTACATAACAGCAACTGTTTCCTACCGGCTGGTGAAGGATAACACAAATACTTATCCTGCTTGTGCCGAAGATATTAGGGATGCTGTTCAATGGTTTTTTCGGAATAGTGAAAAATATGGCTACAATCCCGATAAAATTGCTTTGATTGGTGGTTCTGCCGGTGGGCATTTGTCTCTTTTAGGCGCTTATGGCTGGCATCCATTTGCTGAGAAACAAGATTCGGTATCTGTGCCGCAACACAAAATTAGGGCTGTAGTCGATATTTACGGTCCGTATGATTTTACTACGCCTTATAGCCGGACACACCCTCTGATAACCCGGTTTATTGGCCATTCATTCGAAGAACGGCCTGATTTGTACCGGGAAGCTTCGCCTATGACTTTTCTGGATAAAAATGACCCGCCAACTTTGATTTTACATGGAACTGCTGATAATTTGGTTCCCATCAGTCAGTCGGATACTTTAAAAGTACACCTTGATAAGCTTGGAATTCCTAATGTTTATTGCCGTGTTCCGGGCTGGCCACATGCCATGGATATTGGTCAGCGGCCCAACGATTATTTCAGAAAACAGATGGGACTTTTCTTCGAGAAATATTTGAAATAATAAAGAGAAACATGTATTATGGTAATTGGATTGGCTCACCCCAAGCCATCTTTCGGTGTCTTTTCCCCTCTGTCAAGAGAGGGGTAGAGCGAGCATAGCGAGCTCGGGGTGAGTCATAAACTCGAAATACAGTATTATTTCGTTCCTATTACCTGGTAAATTATAAATAACTAAATCGTAAATAACATTTGATGCAAAACAAGAAATTTTATCCATGGTTAGTGGTAGGGTTGTTGTGGGTAGTTGCCACGCTCAACTATCTCGACAGGCAAATGCTTTCGACCATGAGACCTTCGATGCAGCAAGACATTGCTGAACTGGCTAAAGCCGAAAATTTTGGCCGTTTAATGGCTATTTTCCTTTGGATATATGCGTTTATGAGTCCTATTTCGGGCATTATTGCCGACAGGTTGAACCGTAAATGGTTAATCGTTGGCAGTTTATTTGTTTGGTCGGGAGTTACTTTGGCTATGGGATATGCAACATCTTTTGGCGAATTATATGTTTTGAGAGCTGTGATGGGCATTAGCGAGGCTTTTTATATGCCGGCAGGTTTAGCTTTGATTGCCGATTATCATCAGGGGAAAACGCGTTCAATTGCCATCGGTATTCATCTTTCAGGAGTGTATCTAGGGCAGGCTTTTGGCGGATTTGGAGCCACAATTGCAAGTCTTTCATCCTGGCAATGGACTTTTCATTCGTTTGGATTCATTGGTGTAGCTTATGCCATTGTATTAATGCTTTTACTGAGAGAAAAGAAAGGATACGATGTTGGCGCTGTTTCATCAGCTGAATCATCGGGTGGTGGAATTAATCAGGCATGGAAAGGATTGGGAATTTTGTTCACCAATATTGCCTTCTGGGTTATTTTGTTCAACTTTTCAGCGCCAAGTTTTCCGGGTTGGGCTGTTAAAAACTGGTTGCCAACCTTGTTTTCCGATGCTTTACATTTAGATATGTCAAAAGCCGGTCCGATAGCTACAATTACAACGGCAATGTCGTCGTTGGTAGGAGTGTTGTTGGGTGGTTATTTGTCTGACCACTGGGTATTAAAGAATTTGAAAGGGCGAATTTATACAGGCATTGTTGGTATGGCACTAACAATTCCTGCTTTGTTCCTGCTTGGTTATGGAAGTAGTTTTGAGATGATTCTGCTTGGTGGTGTTTTCTTCGGCTTGGGTTTTGGAATGTTCGATGTGAACAACATGCCAATACTTTGCCAGTTTGTTTCGCCGCGTTACCGTGCAACAGGCTACGGAATAATGAACCTTGCCGGAATATCTGCGGGAGCTGTTATTACGGCTTTCCTTGGCAAATCGGCTGACGCCGGAAATATGCGGCACGATTTTGCTATGCTTTCGGTTGCTGTTGTTGCGGCCATTGCCTTGAACTTGTTTGTTTTGAAACCAAAGACAATCAACAAGACTGAAGATTAGAAGATTCGGATAATCACGTTTTACATAGCCCCCAATGAGAAGTTTAAGCTTTTTGTTGGGGGTAATTTTTTATCCGGATTAAGAGTTTTAATGGTATTTAACGTTATGATCTCGTTGTCCAATTTTTTTGAATTAGTTTTTAATTCAATAGCTGCTTTCTTTCATAAAATCAGAAGGTCTATATGCTTATAGAAGATATTCGGAAAGAGAAAACGTGCGATGACAAACGAAGAGGCTGAGTACTTTTTGCTTGAAGATTATATGGCTATGATGAACATTACAAATATAGAAAGACGTAAAGATATGTTTACTGGCAAATTAATAAACGGAATTATCGGGTTAATGGTTTCTGAAGCTCATATTAAACTCCAGACGATTTGAGATTAAAAAACAGAAGGGTTTGAATTTGAATAACCGTCGGTTTTTACCGTCGGCAATGCGCCAGGTGAAAAGAGAGCCCTGAAAGGGCTCAACAGGTTCATATTAAACCATTTCAGAACTCCTGATTATTGCTCGCATTGTCGCCGCACTTCGTATGGGCTTAATCAAGTTTAGCCACTGGGTGGCTGTACGACTTTTATAAGATGCTCAATCCGATTAGCGATTCAAGAAATGGGCCGAAAAAGAATAGGCGTGAATTGTTGTAAAGATATGCGTATATCTCAAAAGAGATATACGTATAACTCAAATGAGATATACGCATAACTCTTTTGAGTTATACGTGAGTTATTTTACAACTTATGATAATCTGGTTTTCAAAATAGTTTTTGAAACAGAAAATGATGGGGCAAAAACAAAAAAGAACGGAATTATCGGGTTATTGGTTCCTGGAGCTTATATCAAAATGCAGACGATTTGAGATTAAAAACCCGAAGGGTTTGAATTTGAATAACCGTTGGGTTCTACCGACGGCAATACGCCAGATGAAAAGAGAGCCCTGCAAGGGCTCAACAGGTTCATATTGAACCCTTGCAGGGCTCCTGCTTATTGCTCGCATTATCCCCGCACTTCGTACGGGCTTATTCAAGTTTAGCCACTGGGTGGCTGTACTACTTTTATAAGATGCTCAATCTGATTAGCGATTAAACCGTATAACCGATAGTTCCGTTAATAAATCAGTAAGTGTTGTATTTTTTAGAAGTGTGATAGTTTCATCTGAAATTTTGTTAAAAAATTTTTTCTCTAATCCTCTTGTAATTAATATTCTTGGTATTAACCCACTATAAGTTCATTATGATTTTTTACTTTTATCAATAGAATAAAACCAAAGGTCGTATTAAACTTTTATGAATATTAATTGGAACAATATCGCCGCTATAGAAGGGCAGAGAGAAGGTTTTGAAGAATTAGTATGCCAACTGGCACGAAAAGAGACAATTCCTAATGCAAAGAGCTTTACAAGAATAGGCAAACCAGACGGTGGAAAAGAATGCTTTTGGGAATTGAATGACGGAAAAATTTATTGTTGGCAAGCCAAATATTTTAACAGAAGTTTAAAGACCTCTGAATGGTCACAAGTTGAGGAATCAACGAAGAATGCAATAGATAATCATCCTACACTTGCTAAATATTATGTAGCTATCCCAGTTGATAGACCAGACGGAAAAGCGCGTGGTAAATCGATGCTTCAGAAATGGAATGAATTTGTAGAAAACTGGAAAGCTTATGCTTTAAAGAAAGGAATGAATGTTTCCTTCGAATATTGGGGAAAACATGAGCTTGAATACAGACTTAGCAAGCGGGAAAATGAAGGGATGCTTTACTATTTTTTTAACCAAGAAGAATTTTCTGATGATTGGTTTAAAAGAAAAAATCAAGAAAGTATTGACGCACTTGGTGGAAGATATACTCCAGAATTAAACTTTGAATTACCCTTTATTCTTCAATTTGATGGTCTTGAGAGAGGTGACAGGTTCGTTCAACAAATAGATAGTGAATATGGTGAATTGTTGGATAAGCATCGAAAAATTGATATCAAAATTCAAAATGAGGATATAAAAAAAGAGAGTCAAAAATTATCAGATTCTATTGAAAAATTCCGAATTGAATATGAATCTCTTACATTGAAAGGAACTGAAATTATCTCATTTGATATAGTAAAGCAATTGTTATTAACGTCTAAAGAATCCGCAGATAAGATAGAAGGTATTGTTTGGCGATTAAGCGAAGAAAAAAAAGCGGAATCCAGAGGACAGAAAATAGATAATTATTTTCGACCTTATAGCAATGAACTAAATTCTACTAACCAATTTTCACATGCCGTAGACAAATTCATCAACTATTTGAATTCTGTTGTATGTCAAACCGCAAATAATCCGATATTAATTTTGCTTGGACCGGCAGGACAAGGTAAATCGCACTCTTTGGCAGACTTCGTACATGAAAGAGAGAAGCGGGGCAAAAATAGTCTATTGCTGTTAGGTGAAAACTTCGTCACGGAGGAACAACCTTGGACTCAGATATTAAACAATCAACTTCGGTTTAATTATAATGAAGGAGTTTTCTTAGGGGCTTTGAATGCTATGGGAGAAAACAAGCAGAGTCGAATCCTATTAGTTATTGACGCCATTAATGAAGGTACTGGACGAAGAATATGGCCTAAACGATTACGTCCTTTTATTCGTTTTTTCGAGCCTTATCCTTGGATAGGACTTGTTTTAAGCATTAGAACTCCATATGATAAAATAATTGCACCTGAAGATTCTATCGATAAGGAGGTTGCATCCAGAATAATGCATCCAGGTTTTGAGGGAGTTGAATACCATGCATCTTACCATTTCTTTAAACATTATAAAATAACGCCGCCTAGTTCGCCAATGCTCCACCCAGAGTTTCAGAATCCTTTGTTTTTGAAACTCTTTTGTTTGGGATTGGGAAAAAGAGGTCTTTCTCACGTTCCGCAAGGGTATGAAGGAATAACTATGATTATAAGGTATTTTCTTGAAAGTGTAGAAGAAAAGCTTTCGCAACCAGATGAACTTGATTATGATATCAGACTTAAGTTGATGCAAAAATCTGTCGATGAAATATTAGTTAAAATACTTGAATCGAATTCTGACCATATCACTTACGAAACAGGTGATGAAATTGTAAGTTTACAATTTCATGGCAAATGTGGTAGCCGTGACACGCAGTACTTAAAACGAATAATCTCAGAGAATGTATTAAATGAAAACCTGTATTGGCGAAGAGAAAACGATTACTATTATGGGATTAACTTCGCCTATCAGCGATTTCAAGATCATTTAATGGTATCAGCACTATTGGATAAATATTTAGATGAATTCAATCCCGAAGAATCATTCAAAAAGGGCGTCTTACGTGAAATTGTCGAAAATCGTTATGGAAGGTATTACAATCAAAATCTTATTGAAGCATTATCCGTTCAAATTCCAGAAAGAATAGGGAAAGAACTTTATGAAATTGCACCTTTTGTTGCTCATGAAGAATCAATAGCCTATGCATTTATCGACGGCTTAACATGGAGAAGATTAGATACCATTGGTGAAAACTCTCGGAATTTCGTTAATGATGTATTGGGTAAAGATGAAGAATTGTTTTTTCATTTTTTAGATACTTCTATGTCATTGGCAATGCGCCCCGAATTTTATTTTAATGCTGATAGATTGCATAACATGCTTTGGCACATGTCACTTCCCGAAAGAGATGCTTGGTGGACTACATGGCTGCAAGATAAATATGGAGAAGAAAGTCAACCTAATTCCGTAAAGCGATTGATTGATTGGGCTTGGGATGAATCTATTGAAAAAAGTGAGAGTGAGGAATCAATAAGGCTTGCTTCGATCTTGTTAAGCTGGTTCCTTGTTAGCAGTAACCGATATTTAAGAGATTGTGCGTCAAACGCTATGGTGTGTTTGCTACAAGATAGAATACCTGTGTTAATTCAGATTTTAACACAGTTTGAAAATGTTAATGACCCTTATATTTACGAAAGACTATTTGCTGTCTCTTACGGTTGTGCCTTGAGAACTAATGATAGAACAGGCGTTGCTGAGCTAAGTCAATATATTTATGATCAAATTTTTACGAAAGAAAAAGTCTATACGCATATTCTGCTTCGTGATTATGCTCGGGGAGTGATTGAATATGCAATTCATTTAAAATTGGATATTCAAGTTGATATGAAGAAGGTCAGACCTCCATATAAAAGTGATTTGCCTGATTCTTACCCAACAATCAAGGATATTGATAAAAGATATGATCCGAAAGGTAAAGATGGAAATTATGGCGGGAAAAAATGGGGGGCTACCGCTATACTTAGTTCAATGACAACTGAATATGGACGCAAAACCGGTGGATATGGTGATTTTGGTCGTTATACGTTTCAAAGTGCGTTAAAAAACTGGAATGTTAATTACGACAAGCTTAGCAATCTGGCTGTTCAGAAAATATTTGAGCTTGGCTATGATCCCGAAGTATTCAGTGATTTTGATTCACGTCAAGGCTCCGGGAGGGGAAATGGTCATTTGGAAAGAATCGGTAAAAAATATCAATGGATAGTCTTTTATGAGATATTGGCCATAGTTGCAGATAATTTTGACATGCCCGATGAATCTGATTGGGGAAATAAGAAGAAACTAATGCCATATGATGGACCTTGGGCACCCTATGTTCGGGATTACGACCCTACGATGCTTATCAACAAAACATTTGAGGATAGCACCATTGATAATTTTAAGACGCCATGGTGGTTGAACTTGCCATACAGTAATTGGACTGATGGCGCAGAGGAATGGATGAAGAGCAAAGACTTTCCTAAAGTATGGGACTATTTAGTGGTCACGGATAATAATGGAAAGGAATGGATAAATCTCGACATACATCCGGATTGGGTAGAACCTATAAAAAGAGGAGAAGATAAGTGGAGAACTTCGAAAAGACGGATTTGGGAAGATATAAGTTCATTACTGGTAAATTCAGACACATTAAAAAAAATGATTCAAATACATTCTTCCAAATCCTCAAAAAAAAGGTGGCTGTGGTCAATAGAGTCTCATAGTCGTTATGAACTCTTTAGTAGAGAGTATCTTTGGTCTCCTGTCTGGTCCTTTTTCGAAACGAATCAGTATTATGGAGGGGAAGCATTGCCTATAGAATTAGAAGACCCACACACAAGAAAGATATTCGGACAAGGGCATAAAACAACATCTTATTTTATGTGGGAGGAAGAGTTTGATTGTTCTAAAGAGGATAAAATCATTTATTTAAAGCCTTCTTCCTCGATTTCATTCGATTTGAAAGCGTGTAGAAAGGAGGGACAGTACCAAAATGAAGAAGGAGAGCTTGTTTGTTTCGACCCCAGTGTTTATGAAAAAGGGCCTTCTTGTCTTTTAGTACGTAAAGATTATTTACTAAAAATTTTAAGAAAAACCGGCCTCAACTTGGTCTGGATTATAGAAGGAGAAAAGCAAATACTTGAAGGACATACGCGACCAAATATTAATTTTGCACACACATTATCAGGAATATACTACATGGATAATGAAGGTAATTTTAATAGTGATGTTATTACCTCGATTCACAAATATTAAAAAAAACAGGAGATTATTTTATTTTTATTTAAAATAAAAAACAGAAGTATGAAGACAAATTGATAAAGTTCTCCCTACTGGAGACAAACTACATCTCTTGTATTTGGCATCTGTCATTATTTATCAAATGCCTTGGCTGGGAGGAAGATGTTGTTTGCGAACAGAAACAATGTTGAAATGTATAATTTATGTAAACTGATCCACTTTTTTGCAGTGGCCTAAAAGAGAAGCTAAAAAGGGCCAGCCTCTTAACGAAACTGACCCTGGGTTAAAAATCGGTATAATCGAACACGTCTATTTATCGGGTTGCGGACTTTCAGCTGAGAATTTGATTGCTGCATCTTCATAAATAACTCCGGTCATTTCGCCCAGTGATGTACGGCTCACGTAGTTATAACGCTCAAATCCGCCAAAATCTTCTTTGGTAAGCATATAGCCAAAAGCGTCGTTTGTCAAGCCGAAAAGCATAGGCTGAGAGGTATTCATTTTACGTTTCACATAAAACCCAATGTTTGGAAGCGCTTCGCCTGGAATGGTAATGATTTGCGCTTTACCAATATTGAGCAGATTTAACCGGCTTGAAATGCTCGAAAAGTCGCCTTTTTTAAGCGATTCTGGCACTAAAGGCGAATACATGAATACTTGCCTCATTACCTTATTGTCAACCGGAAATGTGATTGTTTTTGATGCGCAATAAAGTGTTGGGTTTTCCTGAATCGGAGTTTTTCCGATAATGCGAAGAGCTTCGTCGGCCATCAGGTTCCCAATGCGGATACATTCGTTCCAGTCGTTATTTTCTTTTCCGTCGTTAACTTTTGGATCGATTCTGGTGTCGGCAGTTACCATTCCGCCTTGAGCACTATTCATAAAAATGGCTACTCCGCCAACTTTCGACTCAATGCGATCGTAAAGAGGGCCGCACAAATCGGGGCTGATCAGTTCGCGGCTTGTACCCAGAATTTCAGGATGAGTGGCATAATTTACCAATGTTGCAATAATTTTTCCTGCGTTTTTACCCGAAGTTGCAATGGCCTGGATTACGCCCATGCGCCTGTCATATAAAGCCGGAGCATAATAATTATAGGCCATTCTTTCTGCAGCTTTTTCAACTGATGTTTTTAGTGAAGCTGGTTCGAGTTTTGAAACTGCCTCATTCACTGCGTCTGCAATTTGTTTAACGCACCAATCAAGGTATTTCAGGTCAGCGCCTGTGTTTCCTTTTTCGTCGGCAAAGCCATAAGCATCGGGGCAACTATGTGCATGAGTTGCCCCAATCAGAATGTTTTCAGGAGCAATTCCTTTAATCAGTTTGCGGGAACGATCGCCCAGGTATGCCGGCCAGCCGATGTTGTCAATACTCACAATTGCAATGCGGGTCTGGCCTTTTTCGAGCACAAGCGCCCGTGTTGTAAGTTTTCCCTGAAAACCGTTTGGCATTTCAGGCGTTCCCATCCCTCCCGAAATTGGTATTAAATGATCGGGTGTAATGTCCCTCACTGCAGCACCAGCTTTGAGTATTTGTGCATTCGTACTCAAAGCTAAAATCAAAAACATGGACATAAAAGCCAAAAAACGTATTTTCATGAGATGATGTAATTTATAATTTGATTATTTACAATTTTTTATTCTATAAAAAGAACCTAATTTACTGAATGGCTAAATCAGAAACCTTTCTGATAACATCCATCGTGTATTCGCCCATATTGGGGCCGAACCAGCCCATCGTTTGCGATTCATATTCGTCCATGAAGAAATATCTGCCGGGAATAATGTACCCCAGGTAGCTTCCATTAAAACTCGAAACATTCGATAAAAATCCTTTGGACAGCAGGTTGTTTTTGATTTGAACAGCATATTCGCCGCTAAAGTCGGCAGGCGTACTAATCCATACCATGTTGCCAAGGCGTATTGCCTGAATGTATGGATTCTGTGGTGTTGCCATCAGTTTATCACTTACAAAAGAACTTAGCCCTCTTTTTTTACTGATGCGGATATGGAACTCGGGAATTGGAAGTTTTACTGAAACCGGCGATAATTTTAATGTTTCTGTTAAAGTCGTTTGGGATAGGTATTTGTTGAGGCTGTCAGCCAGCGCTTCTCCAATTATTCCGGGCTTTTCAAATCCATTGCCATCAACAGCCGAACTTTGGCTACCAACAGAACCCGCGATAAAAACAGCAAGGTTTACAGATGTTGCTTCCATTTTTCGTTGCCAGTATCCAGGGTAGTCAGCGCTCATTTCCATGTTACCTGCCCCCATGGTTGTTGCGTGAGCCGAGAATGAACCGACTACTGCTTTTTTTCCATTTTTTTGTTCGATATAGAGATACCCAAAATCATCGTTTTTAATACCAGCATCTCCAATTAAGCGGTTTCTGGTCCAGCAACCAGCCTTAAATATGCCATATCCAATTTTAGCTGGCCTCAGGTTTTCAAATGCATCAACAACGGCTTTAGTTATTTGTGCGGCCAGCCATTTCTGTATGTTATGGTTTTCTTTTCCCGAGAATTGTTCAGCTAGAAATCCTGGTCCCCAGGCGCCTAAACTTGAGTGCGTGTGTGAAGCCGAAAAGTAAACCTGTTCACGGTCAATTCCTTTTTCTTTGAGCAAAATGGCAACAGTGTCGATAATATTTGGTGGCATAATCAGCAAGTCGGCACCAACAAAAACAATTTTCTTAGCTCCAACTTTTAGCGCAACAGCTTTCACAAAAATACTGTCGTGAATTCCGGTTGCACCTTTGCCTTTTCGTGCTCCAAAACCAGCTAAAGGTACTGTTTTGAATTTTCCTGTTTTTAAATCATCAACCGAGTTAGCTAATCCTGGAGTTATACTCACCTTCGAAAAACCTGCCATTAATGAATCCTGAGTAGGGGAAACTGTTGTTTTCAACTGATCAAGAAGTTCATTGCTTTTTTTGTAATAACTGGTTTCGTAAAATGGTGTCAGATCAACCGGATCGGTTAAAATAAAAAACAACGAAACTATCACAATAACAATTATTCCGGTGATTATTACTGCTTTCTTCATTCTGTTAATGATTTGCTATTGAAATGAAAATTTTACGTTTTCATTAACTTTTGGCGCAGTTTTAAAAACGGCGGCTTCGGTCAGGTAAATGTTTGAGCCTGTTGACTCGTTCTTATTTTTTCCTGTCACAACTAATTTAATGTTATGTTTTCCTTGTGGTAGCCCGGTAATAATGAAAATGCTTGTATTCCCCGGATGTTGCCCTGCATGGTCGAAATAACAATCAATTGTCCGGTTTAAAGTTCCATCCACATAAACTTCAGCTATTCCGCAGTTATTATTCCAGTTGCCAAGAATTGAGACACCTGTTCCGTCGAACATAAATGTAGCTTCGTCGCCGGCATTGGAACTAAAGCGAGCCTGATCAATTTTATTATCCTTTTTCAGGATTTGCCAATTGCCTTTGAATGTCCAGTTTTTATTACTGAATACACTTTCGCGGTAAGCAAAAACAACATTGGGGAATGAATCTTCAAGCTTTCCTGGGTTAGCAGCCTGAAGATTAATTTTCAAACCTTTATCGGTTAATTCTCCTCCATTTTTTACTGCAATCTGTTTGGCGTAATTCACTGTTTTTTCAACAGCCAGATTGAAAGAATAGGTTGTGTTGTCGAAAATCGAGTCGCCAATAGTTTTTACTGCATCCTGATAATCAACAGGTAGATGACTGAAGCCTTTCATTACTCCTAAAACGCCCATAGCGCTCGACGGATTGCAATCGGAGTCTTGACCGCATCGGGTTGATATTTCCATGGTTTTCAGGGGGTCGCCATTGCCATAAAGTAATCCCATAACAATGTAAGCTCCATTAAATTTTGCATCAATGTTGTACGATGACCCGGCCCCGCACATATCAGTATCGGCCCATTTTGTTTCAAGTTCATTCCATGCTTTGCGCCAATTGTCGGGGTAATGTTTATGCAGAAGAATAACGTCGTTTATTATTTTAGCATAATCGCTTTCGGCAGGAATTGACTGCAATGCTTTTACTACGATTGTTTGCAAATCGTTTTCGAAAAAAGCATGAGTATAAAGCGCTGAAACAAATACACCGCCGTAAACTCCATCGCCGTAATTCATAATATGCCCAATTTTATCAGCAATTTCGAGTGCAGTCTGCGGCATTGCCGGACACATTAATCCAATGTAGTCGGCCTCGATCTGGAAATCGATATCGTCGGCATGTGCATTGTATTTGGGGCTGCCCGATTGAGGTGGAAAAATACTGTCGAAGTAATTTTTTCGGGCCTGAACATTGGCATGCCACAGCTTATATTTTGATTTAGCGAATAACTCCTGGAATTTTTTTGCCGGAGCGTCAATGCCAAATTGATCCATGGTCATCATAAATGTAAGTTGTACATAAATGTCGTCCTCAGTAATAGAGAATTTAGTATCCGAAGGTTTCCATTTAATCGAATCATCAAGCGGCGTTCCGTGTGCTACAAACTCGGTTGGCCCGCCATAACTTACGCCCAACATTTTGCCTGCCCATCCTCCTGCAATTTTATCCTGAAGTGTTGCCAGAGTTATCTCTTTAGTTTCTGATGTGCTTTTTGTTTGGCATGAAGTGAAAACTAAAAGCACAAACAATAATGAAACGAGCATGTTTTTGCAAAAAAACAAACAGGCACGAAAATAATGACATGTGAGTCCCATCCGGCAACTTAAAAACAAATTATTTCCGGATGAAATAAGGAATGCTTTGATTTTCATATTAGGTTTAATTAGTCGACATATTTGTGAAGAAATTCTTCCAGTTTAAGCTGGCAAAAATTGTTTACCCGTTGAACTACATCCATGGTGTGAGGCCAGAGTGGTAATTTGTAATAAACAACCGGTACCCCCAGGCTATCGAGTTTGGTCTTCAATAAATCAGACTGGCTGTATGGAACAATCTGATCGGATGTTCCCTGCAATATCATGGTTGGCGGATCGTTTTTATCCAGATAAAATATAGGCGAAGCACGTTTAAAAACTGTGGGATTTTCGGAATAAGTATGGCCAAGAAAATTAGTCACTACTGATTGGTTTCTGGCATATTCGGTAGTTAGATCAGTGGGACCGTAAATATCAACGACTGCCTTAATCTTATGTTTGTTTTCTGATGAATTAATTCCGGTTCCGTTTTTAGTCCATCCATAAGCAGTTAGGAGGGCCAGGTGAGCTCCGGCTGAACCACCAATTAATACCACACGGTCTGGGTCGTATCCGTAATTTTCACTGTGGTTAAACAGCCATTGAACAGCATCAGCAATGTCTTCAACACATGCAGGATAAACACTGTCGGGAAGTAACCGATAAGAAACGGTGGCCGTAATATAACCTTTCTGAGCAAATGGGTTCAGGTATGATTTATAGTCTTCGCGTTGACCGGATTTCCATCCACCACCATGAATAAAAACCAGTAACGGAGCTGGTTGGGCGAGGTTTTTTGCCTTGTAAATATCTAGTTGCAGTGATTTCCCATTGATATTTTTGTATTCAATGTTTTTAAATTCTGCAATATTCGGTGGTGTTTCCGGATATTTGTTAATCAAGTGTTCTAAACCGGTGATAATTGCCAGCATATCGAGCGTTTGGTAATGGTAACCTACTGGTGGCTTTTCAGGAAAGACAACGGACCATAAGCGGGGTAAAAGCATTATAAATATAAACGAGAGAACAATTGAAAGAAGGTATTTCAGAACGCGCCTAACAATTTTACTTTTCATATACTCTAATAATTTTTGTTTAACACCTTATAATCTGCGCATTAGCATTTTTTCTCTTTTTTGAATATCACAACGAAATAGAATAGCCATTTATTCGCTGTACGGATTTTTCTTCGGTCAATTCATTTTCGGTTTGTCTCGCCTTAGATGAGATGGCTATTTCATGTTTTGCAGAAGTGCATTTGTATGTTTTGATGTTTATTTTAGCTGTCTGAAAACCAGTTTGACTTAGCTTTCAGACAGCTTTACACCATGTATATGAAGGTTTTCTTATTTATTGCCTACAAGCAATGTTTTATCAGTAGTAACAAACATCCGGGTGCTTTGTGTGTAATCGTCGCCAAATAGTGCTTTATATTTTAGATCAACATAAAATGCTTTAAAACCCGTAGCCGGCTTTTTAATTTCAACAGTTATTTCACCTTGTTTGGCAGCATTCAAGCTTTTGTCCACCCATTTTTCATCTCTAAAATCCTGATCTTTTGAATCGGCACTCCAAATAATGGCATCAAGCAATAATTCAGGCGTTGACTTAATTTTAAGTATAATTTTTTCGCCTTCATCTGCAATAGTGTATTTGCAAATCGGATATTTTCCGTTGGTAATTGTAGTTCCCAGGAAAGCGCTTAATGTGGCAAAGGCTTTTTTCTTATCACCCAAATTGTGGGCGGCATTTGGAGTATAACATATATGGTTGTCGCCTGGAATGCTATCGATGTAATTTTTAACAGCATCAGCAGGCCAGTATGGATCGTTTGTTCCCATGAAAATCATTTTGGGCATGGTTAACGTTTTTCGGTACGAATACGGATCGATCATTCTAACCAGATCACTTCCTCCCGGAGTACCAAATTGTTGGGCAATTCCTAGTTTTACATAGTCTTCAATTTCGATACTGTAGTCGCCCCATACTTTCTTTTGGTAGTCAACATTAACTGGCATGTTCAGCACATCAATAACCATTGGACAAATTGCTTTTACCCGATTATCATTTGCTCCTGTAAGCCAGGTCGTCCATCCACGTTTTGAGGCCCCAGATACAACAAAGTGCTCTATTTTTTTCTTAAGTTCTTTTTTACCAAACTGTTGAACAGCATCCATAGCCCGAATGGCGCTTTTGGTCATCGGGAATAACAAAGGCCATGTAAAATCGTGGTCGTTCAGGTAGTTATGCAAGGTATAAGAAATGAGCGCATCTTCGGTTCTGTCGCCATACAAAGGTTGATTAGGAACTTGCCACAAAATAGCTACAATTGTTTGGTCGGTTTTGGCAACTTTACTCAACGAAACTACCAAATCGTCTGTCCATTTATGAACGCTTGGTTTTCCTTCCGACACGTGACCTCCGGTGATAAACAATAATGCATCTTTGTATTTCACCTGTTCAGGCACCATAACAATTATTTCATGAACCCAAGGGATACCGCGCCATAGTTGTGAGTTGAGTAAAATGCGGTAATATTTAACACCATCTCCCTGAAATGATTCTTTAGTTTCCCATTTAAAAGATTGATCGGCATTGTGAAGGTAAGCCTGCATTGCAGTGTTAGCCGTTACCGGTTCAAATGATTTTGAAAAAGTAACACTTGCTGAATAGAATAAAAGCAGAGTAAATAAGAGTAAATGTTTCATTTTAGAATATTTATAATCGTCAATAACATCAAATAAGCAGGGATTTGAATCGCCTGCTTATTTGATATATAATGAAGCAGTTGTTTATTTGTTTATTGCAATAACCATATCTTAGAATAGGCATCATCACCTTTATCTAACTTCGAAATAGCGGTTTGATAATTCGTCGAATTATTATTTTTCTCAGTTTCCGGGTAAATAAAGCGTAATGGAAAATCCTTCGGATTGTTTTTAAAATCACCGTTTGATTCGAAGGCTGGAAGTTTGGTTCTTCTATGGTCGATGTATGCTTCAACTCCCATAAAGAAATGTCCTAACCATTTTTGCAATGCAATTTTAGCCAATTTCTGGGTCGAAGTTCCCGAAGCAGGAAATTTAGCTGAAGCATTGGTGAAATAATCAGCCGGAGTTGTAACACCCCATCTTGCCTGTGCAAGAGTAACGCCTGTTTTATAGTACGTTTCAGCATTTCCCGATATATAACCTTTAACTGCAGCTTCTGCTAACAGAAATTGCACTTCATCGGCCTGAATAATACATGCTTTAAGCAACGCATGTGATTTTTCATTCAATAATTTCGAGAATTTCGATACCTTATAATTGAAGATAGTTGTTGGGAAATCGTAACTTCCGTTTGCTGCCAAAACATTTTCATAACTTCCTGCAGGATAGCCGGCATAAAGGGTATTTTGGTCAGCAATGAAACCTGCCGCAGCTTTAATGGCTGGCTTACTTAAATCTATATATTCGTAGGTAGCGCTATATGTGAAATTGTTAGGATCGGTTATATTTACAACTTTTCCATTCTCACTTTGCGTGTCTGTCCATGGTTTTTCAATCGGAGCAACCCATACATATAAACGTCCATCATTCAATGCCTTTAAGCTATCAACCAATGTTTTACATGGTCTGAAAATCTGGAAGTTTTCGTTGTATCCATCAGTTGACATCGGCCATCTGTAAGTATCAGTGGCAGTATAGGCAATCGAGGCATTATCAGCATTGCTCGTAATTAAAGGAAGTGCAGCTATTGCAGCAATTGAATCAGCCGGGCTGGCAAGTTTTTTGCTTTCTCTCATCAACAACCTTAAGCGAAGCGAGTTTGCCAGTTTAATCCATTTAGTTTTATCACCTCCGTACATGATGTCATAAGTTTTATCAAGTGCATCGGTGCCTTTTGCTAATAATTTTGAGGCTTTTCGTAAATCGTTGATCAATGCAGGATATATGTCTTTCTGTTCATCAAATATTGGGAAAAGTATACCTTCCTGACCACGTAACCCTTCACTATAATAAATGTCTCCATATAAGTCAGTAGCTACCGACCATAATAATGATTTGAAAATCAGAAAAGTACCTTCGTAGCTTTCCAACCCTTTGGCATGAGTTTGATCGATAGCTGCCTGAACCAGTTTTAGAGTAGAGGTAATACTGTATAAGTCTGTTTTTGGTTTCAACCAACTTTTATATACATTATCGTCCGAACTTCTGTTTCCCTGCATATACTGAACTCCACAGGCAAATGTTTTGTTGCTGGTACCGCCTTCTGCCTGGTACAAAAATGCAGCCTGCTGAATCACAGAAGATAGAAGGAGATCAGGGGTCGAGGTTTCCTGTGCATCCCGCTTTCTCAGAATTTCATCTTCCCGTAATAATGATTTTTCGCAGGAAGTAATAATGAAAAGCGCTAATATCAATATTAGTGTAATACTTTTTTTCATGATTAAAATAGTTTTAAGCGTTAAAAATCAAACGATACTTTGAAACCATAAGAAGCGATATTAGGCCAGGCTTTACCAACAATACCCTGATTCGATCCGATTCCTTCAAAAGCTGATTCAGGATCACACTGAGCTGGATCTTTTACCCATTGCCATAAGTTTCTTCCGACAAAACCCACAACTACATTGTCGATTTTATATTTTCTTGTGAATTTACTCGGAATTGTATAATCCAGAGTTACTTCTTTCAGCTTGAAGTTAGTAGCATCATGGGCTAAAGTTTCCGGGAAACTCCAATATTGTGTACCTAAAATAATACCCGGAACGCCGTAAAATGTCTGATTTGGATCAGCACCATTAACAATATAGTCGGCGTCATTATTGGAGTTTCCTCCAGGTTTTAACCAAACTCCTTTGAAGTAACAGGCATCATCAATTGATACTGGAGTACCATACATAGCATAAGTGGCCACCATGTTTCTTTGTGCTGCATAAGGCATATTGGCAGGATCAGGCCAAGGCAACCCTCCAACACTACCATCGCGTCCACCAACTGTATAATCGTTTGGCCCGTTAACCTTGTCGCCAATTGTTAGAAGTGAGTGCCCGTTAGTAACAGCACGACGTTCTATGTTAGAAATGTAAATGCCTCCTTTACGCAGGCTTCCAACAACGCCAAGGCGGAAGTTTTTCCATTTAACTGATGTATTAATGCCAATGATGTAATCAGGATTGTAATTTCCAATGATCTGACGATCTTTTTCCTGGTTCGAATATTTCCATTCCCCATTGTCGTCTAATATCAACATTCCTGCATATTTACTCGTTGAGGGCATTCTCTGGAATACCTGGTGAGCCCACATAGTTCCAATTTTTTCTCCTTTGGCCAATCGAATATCAACATTAGGGCCGTTCCCATAAAAGGTTTGTCCTGTTGGAACATATTCTTTTGATAATTCGGTTATTGTTGAAACTACATGGCTAAAGTTGAAACCTAAATCCCATGTCCAATCTTTACTTCGAATAGGAACAAAATTTAGGGAAAACTCATATCCTTTAGCTTCAACTGTACCTACGTTAGTTAACATTCCGCTGTAGCCAATACCTGGAGATGTAGGAATTGTTCCCTGTTGATCGCTGTGCGATTTTTTATATAATGTAAAGTCTCCTGAAAGTCTGTTTTTCAATAATGCAAATTCTATTCCACCTTCATAAGATGTTGTAACTTCAGGTTTAATATTGGGATCAACAAGGCTACCGCCTATTGTGACAATTTTTACTGTACCATAATCAATTGGAGCAAAGCTAAATGTATTGTTGCTTCTTGGCTTACCTATACCATGCCCTACCTGGGCAACACCTGCTCTAAATTTAAGGAGATTAATTACTTCAGGAAGATGAAAGGTCGTTGATGGCAACCAGCTTAGTGCTGCCGATGGATAAAAATGATGATTTTTATCTTCTTCCAATATTCCACTCATATCATAACGACCTGAAAGATCGAGATATATTTGATTTTTGAAGCCTAGTTGGCCAGTGCCATAAAAACTTTGCGATTTGCCAATTCCCCATCCACTGCTAGTGCTTAATGTTCCGGCTACTGCATTCGAGAGTGAATAGTCGTTAACTCGTACTAATTTTGATGCATCTGCCGAATAATTGTATGAATTGCTGTACGAATAATTATATCCGGCAGTAGCATTGGTCGAGAATTTTCCATACTCTTTGTTCCAAATCAACATCAGGTCGCTTTGTACACTAAGCCCATTTGACTGAGAAACGGAGTACCTTCCATCTCGATTATCTTTTCCTGCGAAATCTTTGGCTTTTTTGTATTCGTAATTGTCTCCATTGTAATCGATACCAGTGCGAGCCATAAATTTGAGGGATTTTATTATTTCCCAATCTACCTGTGCTTTTCCAAAGAAATTATCTTTTCTGTCGGTGTTTATTTCAGAATATACGTACATGTAAGGGTTATCAATCATAGGTGTGCCATCAGGATTGTAATGCGGCGCATTCTGGTATTGTCCTTCATATCCATATTTCCATACATTCTTCATTTCTTTAATTGGTTGGAACCGGGTAAGAAAATCCATCGTAAGCTCTTCAATAACTTCACTATTAGATGATGTCTTATTAGGGCTATATTGGCCCATGTAATTACTACTAACTGATATTTTTACTTTGTCAGTAATATTATATTCAGCATTCAAGCTGGCATTAACACGGTCTGTCTGGTTATTTGGCATAACACCTAAGTTCGACATTTTCCCTATTGAGAATCGGAACGCACCATCCTTGTAATTTCCTGATACACTGATGTTGAAATTTTTAGTTATACCTGTTTCCATAAATTCTTTAAGCCTGTTCTCTGTACTGGGCTCAAATAATTTAGTTTCAATTCGTTGTGTATCCATATTATAAGCATCAATTGTAGCACCTTTGAAATCGGCAAATTTTGCTCCCCAGTCGTAACCTGATACAAAAATTGATGATGCGCGGATGCCGTCACCATACTCATGTTGTGTTTCGTAAAAGTTATAACCTTTGTCCCACAAAATGGAGGAATTTACTGATACGCCAATACCTTTTTTCTGGCCGCGTCCTGATTTTGTAGTAATCATGATTACACCATTACCTGCAGCAGAGCCGTAAAGTGCACCAGCGCTGGCCCCTTTTAATATCGAAACACTTTGAATATCGTCAGGGTTTAGCTGAGAAAGTAGGTTTCCAAAGTCAGCTCCATTTTTGCTGTCAACGCTTGTGGTTCCCATTGGGATACCATCAATTACGTAAAGTGGCTGGCTTGAAGCGGTTGAAGATGAAATATTTAAGCTGGTAGCGCCACGTATGGTTACAAATACCGATCCTGCGGGGTCGGAGCTTACCGATGTGAAATTAACACCACTTACGCGTCCGTCAAGCGATTTCACCAAGTTTGCATTTCCACTTTTACTTATTTCAGCTCCTTTTACGTCAGAAACCGAATAGGCAAGTGATTTCTTTTCGCGTGAAATACCAAGGGCGGTTACAACTACTTCGTCAACTCCAATTGCTGTTGATTTTAGTATTATATTATAATTTTTTTGATTCTCAATTAGTACTTCCTGCGTATCCATCCCAACAAACGAGAATATCAGGGTTGATTTAAGTGCCGCATTAATAGAAAAATTACCATCAGCGTCGGTAATTGTACCTGTAGAAGTACCTTTAACTACAACGCTGGCTCCTGGCAAAGGCTGTCCTGTTTCGTCTTTGACATTACCTTTTACAATGTTTTGTGCAAACAGGTTATGTGTTAATATAACAAAAATGCCAATCAACATTGATTTAAGTAATTTATTTTTTATCATAGTTTTTGTAGATGTATAATTGTTTGAAATTAGTTTCATAATACAATGATAATGAGATTGAAACATTGTCGTTAATTCGTACTTATAGCTTCCATGGTTACTACAAGAGCCAGCATAGGTTTTGTACCATATTTAGGATGGGCAAAGAACAAAACAACATCCATACTTGTATCGGTAATATTTTTCACAATACATTCGGTTGTGAAATCCCTTAATCCAAGGAATCCGCCATTAGTGAAACTGATTGTCATTACATCCGAATAAGTAACATCGCCAAGTGGAGTAGTTATGGTGTAGTTTTTATGCTCATTGATTGTAAATGTGGCATTTGTTGATGGAGTTATTGGCGAATATGCCAATCCCAAATCAGCATACATTGAAATAGGAGTTATTGAGTTTCCCAGGCTGTAAGCTAAGCTGGTAAGTACGCCACCACCATTTGATGTCATTTTTATTGTACCATCACTTTTGAATACAAAAACATCTTTATAGGCATTAGCCAAACCTACTGAAGCTAAAATTCCACCGATTCGGTATGCCGACGGTATTTGAGAAGTAAAGTTGGCATCAGCAGCGGCTACGTCCAGAAAGGAAGCTTTTTGATTGATTCTCCATGTTCTCGATTTTGGAGAGGCAGCTGTTCCCCCAGTTAAGTATTGTAATTTAGTTTTTCCTGGGATAGTAATTTTTTGATTAACAGTAACTAAGCCTCCAGGACCTTTAATGGTTAACGATACAGTATAATCAACCGCTTTATCAATCTGCGTGTAGGTATGGGATGGAGCATGTAAGGTATTGATATAACTTCCATCACCAAAATCCCATTCATATTTGGTATCGTTAGTTACTTCTGCTGCAAAGGTAACAGTGCCATCATTAATGGTGTAGGTAAATGTGGCAGTGGGAGGAGGAGTATCTTTTTTGCAGGAGAAGAGCAAAAAAGACATAAGAGAAAGGACAATTAATCCCGATCGAATAAAGTCTTTTTTCATTTTCATACTTTTTAAGGTTAGAACTTATTATTGAATTTTATCATAAAAATCAGCAAGGTTTAATTTAAAATTGCAGCAATGCCTACAAACAATATTTAGTGCATGCTAATTTTGTTACTGATATAATAAAATTAACAGTTAGTTTATTTTCGATGCATTAAGCATTGAACGGAAAATTACTGATTACTATCTACGGCTTCTTTTTCATTGCTAATTTATCGATTAAACTGAAAAGATGATGGTGTAATTTTGCTTATAAATTAACAAATTTTAACCTTAATTAATTTGTTTAACGATTTAGCAATTTCTATTTTGTTAAAATAACATTGAAAAAAGCAACAATTTGATTACATCTTTTTGATGTTTATTACTAAAATTAAGCTGGGATTTCTTTTTTGTAATAGTTATGCAATTTCTTATATGAAATATCAACAAAGCTCATTGAAAAGCTTAACAAAAGGCTGTTGTTGGGTTATTGGACTTACCATCATCTATGTGTTTACTCTCAGTAAAACCAAGACCTCATTTGAAGTTTATTCAAGTCTTCCTTTTTTTATTGTTTTTTACTTTTTTTTCTTCACAATAGGTGACCCTGGCGTTATTCCTTTATCCAGGAAATGGTTGCTTGGTAAGGCTCAGAGAGCTATTCTCTTTCCTTTGTTATTATTGTGTTTGTATGCTATTTACTTAGTTATCAATGGTCAAAACCCTTTTGATAACTTACTTGCATTATTCCCTTTTTTCTTGTTTTTTCCTGTACTGGCTTTTTCTTCTTCCCGAAATTTGGATAAAATTAACTGGTTCGATTTCTTTGTTTTTACGCTCTTCCTGTTACCAACAACGTTAATTAATATTCAGCCCAAGGGCGAATTACCATTTCATGGTGATAGTTTCGACTCTATTTATCGTATTTCAATTATGCTGGTTGCTGTTTTTGCATTTGGTGTCGTGCGTAAAATCGATGATATTGGTTTTTATCCTGAAGTAAACTTTAACAAACTATGGACTGCCGTGTGGGTTTGGCTTGCATTTTATGCGTTTGTTTTGGCAATCGGATTATCGGTTGATTTTGTACGTATTGTTGGGCATAAGGATAACATTGCTGAACTATCTGGTAAAATATTGTTTGCTTTAATTACTGGATTTTTACACACCGCTGTTTTCGAAGAATTGTTTTTCAGAGGACTTCTTCAAAATATACTTGCTAAACGAATAGCACAGGGTAAGTCGTTTAAAGTTTTTCTTTTTGTAGCTTTTGCAATATTATTTCCACTTGCATTGGTGGTTGGGTATACACTGAAAGGTGGAATGCAATGGTTTCCGGCTTTGGTTACGCTTTTAATTTTTGCCGCGGCATGGTCAATTGAAACCCGAAGTTTTGCCGGAATGGGTGTCTATACTTCGCTGGCCATTACCAGTATATTGTTCGGGCTGGTGCATTACCATGCAGGATCAATTGTTTACATTGGCTTTGCCTGCATTGCCGGATGGGGCTATGGTTACGTTTATATCAAAACGAAGAATGTGTTTTACAGTGCGCTTACTCACGCATTGGTTAATGCTTCGGCCTTGATTTTTGGATTAAGTCTTGTTAAATAGTTGGTTTAATTTTCGAAAATGAAACTTTTTAAGAAAATACTCAAATACCTTTTCTTTATTCTTATTGTTGTTTTGTCTGTTTATTATTTTGGCTTTGAGTATCCATTACGTGGTACGCCATTTAATGCTCAACGGCATGGAAATCCTCCATTAACTCCTTCATGGGCGTTGGAATGTTGGCTGTGGGAAGACGATTCAAATACTTCTGCCCGTGTGGATTCTTTGCTTGCAGGTTATGTCAAATATGATATTCCGGTTCGGACAGTAGTATTGGATAGCCCATGGAGTTTACGTTATAATGATTTTGAAATTGATACAATCTTGTATCCACAACCTGAAAAATGGTTTCGAAAGATGCAGAATAATGGTTATAGGGTTGTATTGTGGATGACAACAATGGTTGATAGCAAAAATAAAGATACACGTATTACCGATTCTCATGATTGGTTCGACACGGTCAGGCATAAGGGTTATCTGGCAGCTAATGGAAGTCAGATCAAATGGTGGAAAGGGAAAGGCGGGTTTATTGATTATACCAATCCCGAAGCGATGAAATGGTGGCACAGCCTTCAGCAACAAGTTTTTAAGTTAGGCATTGACGGTTGGAAATTAGATGGAACTGCAACTTTATTTTTCAAAATGTTTGGGCCTATACCCATATTTTATCAGTCAACATCGCA
Organism: uncultured Prolixibacteraceae bacterium; assembly: GCA_937915865.1. Lineage (GTDB taxonomy): Bacteria > Bacteroidota > Bacteroidia > Bacteroidales > Prolixibacteraceae > Aquipluma. The sequence continues at coordinate 104,981 of CALGIG010000010.1, forward strand.
TGGGCTAATGACAACCCGCACGTATATGGACCATTATTACCGCGACGAGTATCAGTATGGATTAACGCAAAATCCTGAATTTGTGACATTGGCTCGTTCTATCGATAAATGGCCTCATCCCGAAGGGTTTGCGCCTATTGATGCCTCACCTGTAAATTGGGTTGGCGATCAGAAACATACATGGGAATCGACTGGTAAAATTACAGACGAAGATCGCCAAAACACCGATATAGCAATGGATGGAATTGATGGTATTGAAATGGCTATTCAGAATATTTTGGCCAGTGCAAAGGTGGGTTATAACATTATTGGTTCCGACGTGGCCGGTTTTTCAGGAAGCGTTATTCCTCCCAGATTGTACATTCGATGGGCACAGTTTTCAACCTTTTGTGGGTTATTCCTGAATGGCGGACATGGTGAGCGCGCGCTTTGGAAACGTACGACAGAAGAGCTTGAAATTATTCGTAAATTTTCGTGGCTGCATACCGAATTGATTCCATATATGTATACCTATGTGGTAAATGCGCACAATGGCGGACGTGTATTGCAAAAACCTGTAAATGGGAAATATAATTACCTGTTTGGCGATGACTTTCTGGTTGCTCCTATTTATAAAGACCAACTCACCAATAAAATCACTTTGCCAGAAGGGAAATGGCGCTATTTATTCAATGACAAAGAACTTATCAATGGGAATACAACGATTGAACGTGAATTTCCTTTGAACGAGTTTCCGGTTTACATACGCGAAGGTGCTATTGTGCCAATGGATATCAAACGTAATTATACCGGTTTTGGTGATAAAAATTCGGAGGGTTATCTTACTTATTTAATTTACCCTGAAGAACATAGCGAGTTCATCGTTCATCATCCTGATAATAGTGGAAACACAAAAATTAGTGTTGATAATAATTTGACCGAACTTTTGGTAAATTTATCGGGAATTCATAAGTCGCATATCCTTACTATCAATATGGATAAAGCGCCAAAAAGAATAGAACTTGATGGAAAGCTTCTTTCCGATTTGGTTGATTACCATTTTGATTCGGTCAGGAATAAACTGATCATCAGAACAAATGATTATGCCAATGGAAAATATGTTATTTTGAAATGAACATGATTTACGTGAATACAATAAAAGTGAGCATTTCTGAAACATGTGGATTAAATACGATGAAAAATAAACTGAAATAACCTAAATTAATAACTACTAAATCATTACAGAAATGACAGATTTTTCAAGAAGATCGTTCTTAAAGACTGGTGCAGTTGTAACTGCCGGAACTTTTTTTATTCCAAATTTGTTTAGTTGTTCGCATGGCAATAAACTAAACATTGCTTTGATAGGCGCCGGTGGCCGTGGCGCCGACAACTGGCACACTTTGTTTGTTGATGCTCCCGGAGATGAAAACAAACCCAAAGATCAGCGCAAAAAGGTTTTAACCGAGAATGTAGTGGCTGTTTGCGATGTTGATGAAAAACGTGCTGCTGAAGCTTACAAGGCTTTCCCGAAAGCTAAACGGTACAAAGATTTCAGGAAAATGTTTGATGAAATGGGGAAAGAGATTGATGCTGTTATGATTTCAACTCCTGACCATACACACTTTGTGGCAGCCATGGCAGCCATAGAACTTGGGAAACACGTGTATGTTGAAAAACCTTTAGCTCACAACATCTGGCAATTACGTACCTTGAGAAAAGCCGCCAAACATTATGGAATTGTGTCTCAAATGGGTAACCAGGGGCATACAACCAATGGCATCCGCCTGATTCGCGAATGGTACGAAGCCGATGTTTTAGGCCAGGTAAAAGAAGTTCATGCTTGGTTCGGCCCGTTCGATTTTAAACCAGGTGGCTATTGGACACGCCCGGATGGTTTTCCTCCATCAGCGCAAACACCACCTGAAACACTCGATTGGAACTTGTGGTTGGGACCGGTAGCCGAACGTCCGTATAATAGTGTTTATGTACCGAAATCATGGCGCGGGTTCTACGATTTTGGCAATGGTTTGTTGGGCGACTGGGCCTGTCATACACTTGATGGTCCGTTCTGGGCTTTGCAACTGGGTATGCCATTAACAGCAGAAGGTATAGTTGCCAATCCAATTCCTGATCACAGTTTTATTGCCGATCAGTCGGCAGTTAAGTATGAGTTTGCAGCACGTGGTGATAAAGCGCCGGTTACACTTACATGGCACGAAGGTGGTTTGCAGCCTGAAATACGTCCGGAATGGGGAATAGACAAGCTTCCGGGAACAGGAATGGTGATGATTGGCGAAAAGAAAACGCTGATTACCGGTGGTCGCCCGAATGATGCCCGACTGTTGGTTTCGGAAGAGGAAATGAAAGAATTTTTAGCTCATGCACCTGCTCAAAAATATCCGAGGGTAGGAGAGGAGAAACCTCAGCAGGAATGGATCGATGCCATTAAAAACCATACTTTGCCTGGCTCTAATTTCGACTATGCTACCGAATTGACGGAAATGATTTTGGTTGGTACTTTGGCGCAACGTTTTGCTACCAAAATTGAATACGATGCTGCAGGTATGAAAATTACAAATAAGCCAGAACTGAATGCCTACATCAAAGAACCTGTTCGCGATGGCTGGGCTTATGGCGACAATTTGTGGTAGATATAAAACCTTCATCAAGAAAGCCATCGAAGCAATTTGTTTCGGTGGCTTTTTAGTTACCGGCCAATTTGTGTAAAACCGCCATTGCTTTCACGGCGTCTTTTTCATCAACAAAAATATGGTCGTGGTAATAACCGGCAACAACATTGCAGCTGATGTTTTCGCGTGCCAAGGCTTGCGAAAAGGCAGCTGTAAGTCCAACTGCTTCCAGAGAAGAATGAGCCGATAGCGTTATCCACTTAGCAACGTAGGAGTACTGAAGATTTAGCTTGTCTGCCAATTCCTGTTCAAGTATAAAAGTTGTCCCTTCCCGTTCGCAGAAAGTCATTATGGCATCTTCAGGAGAAATCTGGGTTACGTCTTTGGTTGTACAAAATACATATTTCCCATCGTTTAGTATTGGCTTTAATGTTAGCAAAAGCTTTTTTAGGTCTTTTTCTCCTGTCATTTCCGCTTAAATTTTCCGTAGTTATGTACAAAACTACAGAATGGAAATGAAAAACCACAAGAAATACGATCATTTTGTTTTTCCAGAAGATAGTAGTCATACAAACCTCTGAAAACAATCGCATTTCTTGTGGTTATCTGAATTATTGATTAATGAAAGAATGGTCCGTTTTCAAGTTCCTTCCAGTCCTCTTCGCTTTCTAATTTTAGGTATAAACGAAGTCGGGCTTCTCCTGTCTTCTGCCAAAATTCGATGCGCACTGTGTGATAACCTTTTTTTAATGCTAAAGCTCCCATGCTTTCGCCTTTCACTAGTTTTTTATCATCAATAACCAGTTTCCCATCGATGAAAATACGGCAGGTGTTGTTCGATCTTAACCTAAACATGTAGAGGTTATCGGTTTCGGCTTTCAGGTATCCTGAATAAACTATGCCCCAGTTCTCAGCACGTTTAGAAACATCTGCTACCAATAAGTTATTTGCTTTTCCAGAGGCTTTTGCTTTCTGTTTTTTGAAATCGGGGAATTCGGTCCATTCGCCTTCGTAATAAGCATAATTTAAGCCTGTTTCCAATTTCTTTATTTTTGCTGCTTCAAGGTATTCAATTTTGGTCAAGGTTCTTGTTTCGGGCGACGTATATTCGTCTCGGGTGTTTTTCAGGATAAATGATACTTCGCTCGTTTTATTCAACACAATTGGCTTTGCAAAAGGAGCCAGTGCACTATGATCAATGCTGACAAGTGTTTCGACGTTCACGAATGGATTTTTATAAGGAACTATCAGTTCATTGATGAAAAAATCTGTTTTCTTGTCTATAAATTGAGGCATGGTAGGTTTAACTTCCATCTGGTTTTTACCTTCCAGGCCAAATCCTTTGAATTGAGGGTTATCGTAGCGAATTTGCCAATCGAACATCAGCAGGTCGAGTTTAGCGTAATCTATGGGTTTACTTGCCAGAAGTTCAATTTCCATAATGCTTTCTTTCCCGGGTTCGGCCACCATTTTCACCGTTGGTGTTTTTATTTGCAACTGATGATGATGAAAGAAGTTTATATCGATCAACAGCTTCGAGTTGGTTGGGTTTTTAAAAGATAAATAAAGCGTTCCATTTGAGAATTGAGGTCCAGAATTACATAGCAAAACATGGTTTAACCTTGCATTTTGGATTAGTGGTTGTGCCATTTCTTCGGTTTGCTCGTTGCTGACATCATGTGGCAAAATGCCATCCAGTCGCAGGTTTGCCATTACCGGACCATTGTCAGTCATAGTTATCCATGCAATGTGGTCAAATTCGCCAAAATAGGTTCCGCGAAGCGCACTTCCAGCGCCTGTTGTTGAAAGAATATAGTAATTCCTCCCATTTCGTTCGGCCTGATGGTAATGATGCTCGTGCCCTGCAACAACTGTATATTTCCTGTTTTTTAATGCTGTTTCAATTTCCTCGAAGCGGCCGTGGGTGTCGTAAGTCCAAATGGGGTGATGCATCAAAATAAATGTCCAGCGGACCTGTTCGTTGTCTTTCAGGGTTTTCAGTACAAAATCGGTTTGCTGACGTGTCAGATTATAATCATCGTCATCGTTGCTGTCGAGAATAATGAAGAGTGTGTTTTTGTAATTGAAGCTGTAATAACGGTTGCCATAGCGTTTTTCCCATTCCTTCTCCATGATTTTGTTCGTTATGTCGTGGTTACCGGGCAGGTAAAAGAAAGGCATTTGTAATTTGGCAATCATGCCATTTACTTCTTTCCACTGGAGCGCAATCGAAGCAGTATCGGTAGTATATCCGGAAATCAGGTCGCCCACGCTTAATACAAATTCGGGTTGCATCAGGTTAATTTTTTGAATGGCATCCTCAAAAACACCAGGACGGCTCCCCCCGTTGCGATCTGAAAGAATGATAAACTGGAAATTATTTGGATCGTTTTTAAAGTTCAGATTAGTCCATGGTTTTTGATTCAAATTGGCGTCTGATTTAAATACCTGAGCATGAACGTAACTTCCCCAAAAGATACAGAAAAGCAGAATTGCAATATTTTTTCTTGGCATGTTATTCGGTTTTGATGGTTTAATATTTCAACACAAAGAAAACAAAGCTAAATCACAAAGTTTCACAAAGAAAAATTAAATAAGCTTTAATTTCTGTCAAAGTATTTTAACGAATTGTTTCACTTTTAAGCTTTATTTGGCAATCTGAAAGTCCCAGCGATGAAGCCTTCAAAATAATATTCCCCGGTTTGCCTGTACTTTGAATAATTGCCTGGCACATTCCACAGAAAGCATGTCGTTCGCGTCCTTTGGCAGGCTCCTGACTCATGGCATTGCCGTTTCCAACACCTGCCAATATTCCTTCGCCCTGGATTTCGAAATGTACGAGGTTGTCGGCATCAGGAACCAAGACCCCGTTTTCGTCGGTAATTTTAACGGTAATGAAGGATAAATCGCGGCCATCGGCTGTTATAACATTTCTGTCGGCAATGAGTTCAATTTTGGCAGCATCGTTTGCTGTTTTTACTTCATCAGTAACCACCAGTTTCCCATTTTTGTATCCTTCAGCTTTCAGCGTTCCCTGTTTAAACAGGACTTTCCATCGAAGCGATAAATGTTGTGTATCCAACATTTTTTTAGTCCCGATCAGTATATTATTCAGAAAAAGCTTTACCTCGTCGCAGTTGGTATATGCCACCACATCAATTGGTTGTCCATCTTTCCAATTCCAGTGAGGCAAAAGGTGCAAAACAGGCTCCTGGGTCCACTGACTTTTGTAGAAATAGTACGAATCTTTTGGAAACCCGCACAGGTCGAAAATTCCAAAATATGAACTTACTGCTTGCTTTTCGTAAGGTGATGGTTCGCCAAAATAGTCGAACCCGGTCCAAACATACATACCCGACATCCATAGCCTGTTCCTAACGGCCAACCAGGCTTCTTCGGCAGTTGTTCCACCTCCTTTGTCATCGAAAGCTGAGGTTTGGTAATCGGGAGAAGTTTTTACAATAGAGTCGAGAGGAAAATGATAAATGCCTCGGCTGTCGAACTGCGATGTGGTTTCACTGGCCAGGTAAAACCAGTCGGGGTGCTTTTGCCTGATTTCGTCATACGCATCAATCGAGTAGTTGAACCCTACCACGTCAACAGCAGCAGTCATGCCTTTTTTATCGGCATCGCGAACAAAATTAAAGGCAGAAGTTGTGTAACGGGTGTTATCGTATTTTTTGACGATCGCCACCAGTTCGCGGGCAATCTCTCCTCCATTGGTGCTTCCGGGAAACCACTGTTCCTTAATTTCGTTGCCAATGCTCCAGAAAATAATCGACGGATGATTGCGGTCGCGCAAAACCATGTCGGTAATTTCGCGTTCGTGCCAGTCTTTAAAATAATTCTGAAAGCCAAATGGGGCAGCATCTTTGCCAATGTACCAACAGTCAAATGCTTCGTCCATCACCAGAAAGCCCATGCGGTCGCACAGGTCGAGCAGTTCGGGTGCCATCAGGTTATGGCTACAGCGGATGCCATTGCATCCCATCGATTTCAGCAATTCGAGTTGCCGTTGCAGTGCGCGCTCGTTGATGGCCGAACCTAATGCACTCAAATCGTGGTGGTTGCATACGCCCAGAATTTTTACGTTTTTCCCATTCAGGAAAAAACCGCTATCGGCTTTAAACTGAAGCGACCGTATCCCAAACGTTGTTTTATAGGTATCCTTTAGTTCTTTTCCTTGATAAATTTTGGTAATCAATTGATACAAATTTGGATTTTGGGTATCCCAGAGTTGAGGTGATTTGACTTTCAAACTCGAATTCAAGCTAACACTTTTATTTGCCGAAATTTTCTGTGCCTGTAATTGTGAGGCAACTTCTTTTCCTGCGGGGTCTAAAACCGTTGAGCTAATTTTAAGGGTAACATTTTCTGAATAATCGTTAACAATGGTGGTTGTCATATTTAGGGTTGCTTCATTGCTTGAAACTTTAGGGGTTGTGACGAAAGTTCCCCAATGTCCCACATAAATTGGCGAAGAAGTGATCATCCACACATGGCGATAAATTCCTGAGCCCGTGTACCATCGTGAATCGGGTTGTTTTGAGTTATCGACTTTTACTGCCAGCACATTTTTACCTTCAAGGATAAACGGAGTCATATCGTACTGAAAAGTAGCATATCCGTAGGGGCGTGTACCCAACGCATGACCATTGATGTAAACTGTGCTGTTTTTGTAAATGCCATCAAAAGCAATAAAAAACTTTTTTTCATTCAGGTCGTGTATCGTAATTTGTTTTCGGTACCAGCCTATTCCACCAGGTAATAACCCGCCCTGATGACCTGATGGATTGTCGGGCCGAAAATTTCCTTCGATGCTCCAATCGTGCGGAAGGTTTAGTTCCCGCCATTTGTTATCGGAATATGAAGGGCTTTCTGCACCCGAAACATCGCCTAAATGGAATTTCCATGCGGCATCCAGGTTTATCCTTCCTGACGGCTGAGCCTGTAAATAGTTGTTTAAAATGCAGGTTAAAATCAGGAGAGTGAGAATTTGTTTCATGATTTTGTTATTTAGCGGTTTCAACTGCTCTGTGAAAAGCTTTCCGTTGTGGTTCTCCGGATTCGGCATAGTGGGTAACACCTTCGCGTTTGGTAATCGTGCAGAATGCGTCGTAAGTGCCATCTACCCGCGATAAAACCGGCATTCGTTTGCATTTCAGGTAAAGAACAGGTAGTGATGCCATCTCAACGCGATGAAGGATTTCGTCGTTATCAGCTACTTTTTTTGCTTCCTGAAAAATTTTGTACGACTCATTAATGAACTCATCGCTAAACAATTTGTCTTCAGGAGTAAGGCCTAAATGAATGTGCGTATCGGGTGTTACACGGCTGTGCAGCAAATCAAAATATTGCCTTACAAGCTGCCCGGAACGTCCGTAGTAACCATACATAAAATCGTTAATCACATTCTCCGTATTTATGTCGGGGTTCCAGAGCAGGCGCGAAATAAGGTAAGCACGAAGCTCGGCAAACTCTCCACCGCGGCTTTGGTATGCTGCCTGTTCCATTATTCCGATGGAATTATTTTCGATTAATGTTTTTATGTTGGGTTGTAAAACTTTAAAGTTGGGGTAGGGCATAATGTAATGACTGAAATTCACCACGTAATCCCAAATGTAGAGGTGTGGTGCAATGGTTGCCCATTTTTGTAAATCATCGAGAAACGATTTGTTTTCGGGACAAGTCTTGAAATCGTGAGCAAAGCAACATTCGATGCTGCACAGGCGAACAACAACATTATTGCGTGGGTGAATATATTTCGGTGGTGTTCGGGTATATTGATATGCAAGTGTTCCAATAAATTTATCAGGAAATTCTTTTTCAATGGCTTCTGCTACCTGGTTCACAAACCAAACGATTAAGCCCGATTCACTACCTTCTTTCTGCACAATTGCCTGGCATTTATCGCATTGGCACGGATTGCGCCAGTCGTTTTGCGATACATCGTAAATGAGGTATTCGGGGCTTTCGCGCATTCGTTTTTTGATACGTTCGATCACGATTTTCAGCACGTCGGGGTTTGTAAGGCAAAGTTGAGCATGGTTGTGTGTGCGTTTCCCGTTGATAAGACTATAATATTCGGGATGTTTGTTGAAAAACTCTTCGGGTGGCACCAGTGGATAAAATGTATGAACAGCCCAGTAATTTTCAGTTCCGCCTGGTTGTTTCGCCGATTCGGCAAAACCGAGTGTCCCGTTCATACGATTGCGTGCAGCCCATTCGGGATTGAATGCTTCGAAATAAAAATCGTTTCTCACCCGTACTCCTGGTTTTTCCGAATGGTCGAGCCAATCAAATGTGTACGATTTCTTTTCAGGAATGACACTTACACCTGGCGTGTACCATCTGCATCCCAACTCGTTTTCGAGGAAAGCCATCACGCCATACATACTTCCACGCTTATTACCACCATAAATAAAAATATCGGCTCCCGAATTGAAATACCGAAACGATTCGTCCAGATCGGCTGGTTTTGCTTCGCCGGTTTTTGCTTTAACCAGGTTGTTGTAGCCAATGATGATTCGTGGGCCGGAAAAAGCCTGGTTCAAATCCTGGATGGGTAACTCGGCCCCACCACTTGTTTTTAGCCAATGCTGAAGTTCTTGAGCTGCCCATCTTTCTGATTCAGAAGCCTGCGGGTCAAGCACGATTCGGTAGCTCGATTTTTGATTGGCAAACAGCGTGTATACGTTCCGCTTTCCGGCATAGAAACTATAATTCTGATGAATTGTTTGTCCATTTTTTAACAGGATTTTAAGCATACCTTGATAGGCCTGATAGTTATTCGATCTGATGTTTAGCGGCCCACAAAAATTCGACTGACGCTCTTCTTTCAAAACCAACTGGTTCTGGTGATTTGTGATTTCAATGCTTATGCTTTTAATAAGTTGACTGAGTACTGGTAACATATATTCTGATGCGATGCTTGCCAGTCCATCGTCACTGGTTGTTATTCGGAATAATGGTTTGTTCTCAGCGAGTTTATCAACCGAGAATGTTTTAAACCTGGCACAAAATTCCCATCGGTTTCCCCGTTCCTCTATTTTAAAAAGTATCGTATTTTTCCCTTTTTTCAATAATACAGGAATTTGGTCGTTATCAGCAGAAAGTCCCCTGGCTGGCTGAAAATCCCAGACATTCATTCCGTTAACCCAAAGTTTTCCTCCGTCGTTTGTGCCAAAACTGATGAACCATATTTTGTCTTCGTCAGCCAAAACTTCCGTATAGGCGTAGGCCAAAACCGGGTCAGCGGTTGATACAACTTTATCCAGATCAATAATCGAATCGGGCGAATTGTAAAGCTTCCATTTCACTGAACCGTTTTTGAATTTAGTCACATCTCCGGCTTTCACCAATAGATTTTCTTCTCCACCAAATTTCACAAGGTAGTCGGTATTAAATCCTTGCAGATGCGTGTACGGTTCAGATTCGTCGGCAGGTTTTACCAACGGAATAGGGCCGCAAAGTAACCACGATTTAATCCATTCCCCTTCATTTACAGTAGGTATATTAGTTTGTTGTCCATTACTTATTGGTGCTAACAACAGGGAGATAAGAAAAATAAGTATAATTTTTTTCATTTTGTTTGGTATTTGGTTAGTTCGTTTAAGCGCTATAAATCATCCAGGTTAAGTAAAATGAGACTACTTATTCCTATCGAAAACTTATCAGGAAGAATTGACTGGTGGTTGGGCGAAGTTCCTTTGCATCGAAATGACAAATAGTGAGTACCTTCAGTTAAATCGAATAAGCCAAATATATATTCCTTCCAGTCGCTGCCTTTACTGCACATATCCAGTTCAGGGCCAGCAATTTTTCCGTCGATCAGTGGCTGATATTTTCCGCCAAACAAATCATCGAAAAGTATAGCTGAAACCTTGTACCTGCCGGTTTTTTTTATCTGAAATCCTAGATTTATTTGTCCATCCGAAGTTCCAGGTTCGAAGTAAATACCTTCTTTTTGATTTTTGATTTTTTCGGGAGTTGCCGTAATTTTTAAAGTTGCAGCTAATGTAATCTGGTATGGCGGTATTCGTTCGCTGGCAGGTGGTATCGGGCTGTCGGTGTAAACCACGGGTGTTTGGTACCAGAATGCCACTGAACTGATTCGGTCAGGCCGTTCGTTCGAACCTGAACTTTGCTTGCCTTGCCAGTCAACATCGCTTCCACGGTGTTCTATGGTAAATTTCAATGCTTTGTTGAAATGTACAGGATCGGGAATGTGCCAGCGATAGGCAGTGACCCTGTCAGCTTTTAACGGGCCTTCGTAGTTGGTTACTCCGTGGAACGGACCGGCAAATTCGCGAAATCCCCAGGCGTCGCCAAAGTAATCTTCAGTTCCGGTTCCTATAACTGATGGTTTTGTTTCTCCATCAATGTAAAAACGGTCGTCGCCTTCGCCAAACCAGCCATTTTGCACCTGAAACACCGAGAAAACAGTGCCTACATAATTTCCTTTTCCAATGGTATTTAAAATGACATGATCTCCTTTCTCTGCACGAATTTGCTGATGATACCGGGCGTGAAAATAAAGTATGTCTTCAGGCAGTGATTTTACCTTATCCCAATCTACATAATAGTAAAAATAGGTAGGGCCATAGCCCTGCGATTCGTTAGTCAGAGTAATTCTGGCGTGTTTCCTGAAAGGCATTTCCCAATAGCAATTTTGTGCCCGGCCATAAGATGATACACTTACCGGAATGGATTGAAAATCTTTTTTTACGCCAAAACCAACACAAAAAAAGTCGCCAAGCGGAACTTCAACACTTGGTTTTTGAGCGCCGTCCCAATAGATTCGTAAAACAAGTGCGCTGGCCGAAAATGGGTATAACGAAGCTGTTGTGTTCCAGATATGTCGAATAATTCCTGGGCCTTCCAGATCGGCTAAAACAAGTGTTTCTCCTGAATTTATTTCGCGGGAGTCGCCGTTTCCGTCAAAATTAGGGTCGGTACTCGACGATCGTTTGCTGATGTTTTCCGACGACCGGGTAAGCTGATTAAGCATAGATTGCCCGGTAAAGTTCGATTGAGCGCGGATTGCCGGTGAAGTAATTACCAAACCGACGACTATGCCCGCCATAAATATTATTTTTACAAAGTCTATTTTATTTAATATTCTTATAGTCATGTATTTATGCGTTATTTTTTGACATTTAAATATCTTAATACATTTTATCAATAAAATAATAAGATTTGAGTCTGTCGGTCATTTACTTTCTATTAAGGTTAATTCTATAAAAATAAGGTTTTTAAGGAACTCTTTGGAGACTTGCCTTTTTCTCCTCACCCTTCGTGGAAGGTTGTGAGAGTCTATTACTGAATATCAAGTATTCTGTCGATCAATGCTTTATCTTTTTATAAGCCATATTTCCGCAACCTGCGATCCACGTTCACCTTCGCCTTTGTCTTCGGTGCCGCATGTCCAGGTAAACTGTACTTTCCCATCTTTCGTAATTTCTTTTGGCAGCTTGAATTCCCACATAGGTTTGGTTCCCATGCGGATGTAATTGTGAATCATCACGCCATCGGCCATCAGTTTAATGCTTGAACGGAATCTACCGGTATAGGCAATTTTCAGGGTATATTCCGAATTTGGGTCCAGATTGTCGTATTCCATCACCAGCGGAGTGTCGTACAAGGTATTAATCTGGTTCATCCAGGCCAACGGAGTAGTTTGACCTTCAAACCCTTTGGCTACAATTTCGTGAACCCAGTCAACTCCCGATAACCCAACGCCGAAGCTTACACGAGGTGATTCAAGGCTTCCGGGGTCTTCCTGCCATGTTTTTTGTGGCTTAATATGTTTCCATGCCGAAGTACTGCCAAAATTATCGTAAAATCCGCCAGGTCCTGGATCGGTGCGGTGCAGCATTTCATTTAAAGCAGTCAGTTTTTCCTGTTCGCTGTCCATTTTCTCAATCCGGTTGAGCTGATCGAGAATCCAAAGTGCATCATTAATCGGGACATCAATATTGTCGATGAAATTGCCGCGCCCTTCCATGGCGTGGTGTTTTTGCATGGTTAGCTGAGCTCCGAAACTACGGAACAACGAATCGGCCAACGCATAGCACCGTTCTTTCAACTCAGGCGAAACCGGTTTTTCGTGTGCCAGCATCAGTGTTTGCCTGGCCTGATAGATGGCAACCTTCGATCCCAGTGTTTTCGCATTTTCCAGAATGTTTCGGGCCTGGCGCTCCAGTTGTGTTTCGTATATCAGACGGCGTTGGATGTAGGCATCGTAATAGGCCCTGATCAGTCCACTTTGGAAACGCGGACTGCTGAGAACTCTGTCTGAAGCTGTTTTTTCCATATCCTGCCATTGCTGAAAAGTACGTTGCACCTGTTCGTTGGCAAGAAGCGGGCCCCTGAGGTTTTGCTCCAACGACATTAAGCCCTGACTAACACCTTCGGAATAATTTGGCCCGACAAAATAGCGGGCATAATCGCGCAAAGTTTCAATAACAGGTGTCTGTGGGTTCCAATCCTGACCCGTCCAAACGAATTTGTTAACATCATCGTTGGTGCCTTCCGAATAACTGATGCTTCCCTGTGCTAAACCGGCATATTTGTTTTGGATGAACTTTTCATCTTCAGGGCGCGGATTGATACACTCTCTTCCCAACGTCATGGCATAAGCCAAATCCCAGTTAGGAACCGGGTACTGGCAACTCAAACTATGTGTAATATCAGGATAAAGCCTGATTGGAATGTTTGGTTTGATTAGCTTCCTCACTTCAGCAAGCGGGGTTCTGATCCATGGCCCATAAACAACGCCTCCAAGCCAGTCGTACTCACGGTTTACGTGCTCATAGAATTTTTTATACCATTCGTCCGATGGTTTGAAAACCTGAGGCGACACCCAGATTTTGGCGTTTGGGTGATATTTGTGCAAAACAACAGCTTCTTTGGCCAGCCAACCGAAAAGTACATCGGGTTCCAGGTCGCCTGGGTCGCCTCCCGGCACAAAAAGCGCATCGAGTTTGGGAAGTACGCTGAAAACTTTTTCGCGTTCGTCCAGTTCTTTTTTTATCGAATCGGCATTGGTGTAATCGCTACCCATGTTGGGGTACCACATCCACATATCCAGTCCGTATTCTTTGCAAATTCGCGATTGCTCGGCAATCATTTTTATCGCCGGAAGTTTCATGTTCACACTGGTAAAATCGTCGTCGGTACGCGGGGGCATAATTTCGATGCTGTTTGCTCCAAATATAGCCAGGTCGCGAATGTATTGGTCGTATTGAGCCACTGTCCAGGCATCGTAAGCATTGGTTTTTGGCCGGTAACCCAGTTGATGGCCACGAATAGGATAGGTTGGGGTTGACGAAACACTGGTTTTTTGTGGTACCAGAATTTTGTTGGAATACATTTCGGATTTCCGAAGCAACCATCCAGCGCCATACAATACGCCACGTTCGTCGTGCCCGGCAATTACAATAGTCTGGTTATCTGCCAGTATTACTTTAAACCCATCTTTCCCAGTTGGTGGTAATTGGGCAAGCGTTGATTTACTTTGGCCCGAAAGTTTATCCAACCGCGATTCAACTCCCACCCAAATTGTCAGCTTTGTTTTTGTAGAAGGCTTTTCTGCCACTTGTAAAAGCAGGTTGGTCCGCTTTTGAATTTCTTCTTTTAAAACCTGAACTGCTTTGCCGATCTGAGGATTTTTCTTTTCAGGATTAATAATCGTTGCTCCTGAAAAATCAATTTGTTGTGCGATTCCTGAAAATGAAAAGCTTATCAATGTCAGGAATAAAATGATTCGATGTTTGGTATTCATTGGTATGTTGGTTAAATTTTAAAGTTAGAAGTGCCTAAAGTTCGAAGTAGAAAATGCCTGGTTGTTAAATTGCTTAATTGTTGAATTGTTACTTTAACGATTTATCCATTTAACCATTTATTGTCATTCTCAAATTTTCAGATCTTCAAATCTAAAGTTCTGCACTGTTTACTATTTTCTAATGCCTGTAGTACCGCCACCTTTCAGAGTCAGTTCAACAGGAGCATTGTTTTTCCATGAGCCACGTGTGAAATCGGGCACATCCACCGAATTGGAACGGTTGTTCAGCGATATTTCGCTCAATGGGGCAATGCTGCTCCAAAGGGCTGCGTCGTACACATCCTGATCAAGCGGAAGTCCGTTGCGCAAACAATCGATCAATCGCCAGTCCATCATAAAATCCATTCCTCCATGACCTCCAACTTTCCTGGCCATTTCGCCAATAAGTTTCACGATTTCGGGTGTATATTTTTCTTCGATTTCTTTCATCTCGTCTTCTTTCATCCACTCGTGGCTGGTTGAGATACGGCCAGGTTCTGGATATTTTTGGGCGATTCCTTTGTTACCGCTCACAACATGGAGGCGCGAGTAGGGACGGGTAGACGTAACGTCGTGCTGGATGAGAATGGTTTTCCCCCTGACTGTTCGCACATGCGTAGTATTCATGTTCCCACGAAATTTATGTCCTGCAAATTCCCGGTAAAACTCGTCCGTCGACGCCAGATTGTCGGCCATTTTGGCCATCTGGAAATCGTTGGTCGACATGGAACTGAGGTAGTCCATCCGGTCGCCCCGGTTAATATTCAGGATTTGACATATCGGACCAAGCCCATGTGTTGGATATAAATTTCCGTTGCGTTGCATGTTTTCGCGCAGACGCCACATTTCGGTATACTTTGTTTTGCTGAAATTTCCTTCGAGCAGATCGTGTAAATAGGCGCCTTCAACGTGCACTATTTCGCCGAAAAATCCTTGCCGGGCCATATTCAGGGTAAGTAATTCGAAAAAGTCGTAACAGCAGTTTTCGAGCATCATAAAATGCTTGCGGGTACGTTCGGCCGTTTCAACCAGCTGCCAGCATTCGTCGAGGGTTTTGGCTGCCGGAACTTCAGAAACTGCATGTTTCCCGCATTCCATTGCATAAACGGCCATTGGGGTGTGCCATGCCCAGGGGGTGGTAATGTATATTAAATCGATGTCGGGATTCTGGCACATATCTTTCCAGGCATCTTTTGAGCCTGTATAGGCTTTGGCTCGCGGCGAACCTTTTCCTTCCAGAATTTTCTGGCATTTCTCAATCCGGTCGGGCAATACGTCACACAGTGCAACTATTTCGGCGCCATCGATATGCGACATGCGTTCAACGGCTCCTGGTCCGCGATTGCCTAACCCGATGTGCCCAATGCGCACCTTTTCGAGTTTTGGAGCGGCATAACCACTCATATTGAATTTTTGCCTGCTATCTGGCTTTTTTTCTTCTTTAAAACTGTTTATTCTGAATGTATTTCCGGTAACCGAAAATCCGGAAGCGATTAATCCACCACTTACAAATGTTTGTTTGAGAAAATTACGCCGGTTTGAAGTCATAATAGTATAGTTTAGGTTGTGAGGTTTATAAAGTTAAGTTTTTCCTGAATTAATTGTGCAATTTCTTCGAACGCAGGTATTTCAGGATTTTTTCGGGTTCATCGGTTTGTATGATGTTTGCATTGTAGCGCGTCAGTTTATTGAGCGCTTCTTCTGTTTTTCCGGCGCGGATTTCAACATCGGCTTTGTCGAGCGCATTGATCCATATTCTCGCATTTTTATCCCGGATCATCTTTGTGACCTCGGGTGTGTAAAAAGTTTCGTCGATGTGAATGGCTTGCGGATTGAACCGGACTAATGCTGAATCGGCTTCGTGATATGAATGGGCACGTGGCATGAGTAATGCAGTTGGATCGAGCGACCTGACTTTTTTCAGCGATTCGTAATCGTCGTCGAAGTAGAAGACCTGGTTTTGTGTTTTCGTCTTTTTTACCACATCGGTAACCGGTTTCAGGTAACTGGTTTTTATGTCAATGTCGACCATGATTTTGCCTTTGGCTACATTCAAAAAATCCTCGAAAGTTGGTATTGTTTCGTTGGTGAGGGTTCCATCGGGCATTTTCAGCCTGAATTTTTTCAGTTCGGCCAATGTGTAATTTTCTGGATTGCCTTTGCCATTGGTGGTGCGGTCTATTTTGCCATCGTGCATAAGTACTACAACGCTGTCTTTTGTAACTTTCACATCAGTTTCGGCAATGTCAACGCCCAACTCAATGGCATGTTTTAGTGCTGAAATGGAATTTTCGGGATAACCATTGTGTGCCGACCGATGGGCCGCAACTAACAGGTATTTCGATTTCGGATTGTGAAATTCTGAAAGAATTTTGTCGAGTTTGTTTCCCTGACTGAATGACATCAGGAAAAGCAGGACGATGGTTGAAAGTGCTATTGGAGTATGTTTCATAGTTATGTATTTAGTCCCTCCCTAACCGTCTCCGAAAGGGAGGGAACCAGAGTTGCATGTTGTATATTAATATTTATTTTCACTTTAAATTTCCGAATTCAACGACAGTTGCCTGTGAATTATCCGAAGTGAATACGTTTTGCGTGTTTGTTAGCGTATTACCGATTAGCTTTATGTTTTTGTTTTCTGTGCCTTTGAGGTAAACCAACGCATTTGTACTTCCTTTTACAGCGCAGTTGCTAATTTGAATATTATCAGACTTTTCAAGGCATATCGAAGCTTTGCTCCCTTGTGTACAAGTGGCTGAAACATTGTTCAAAACAGCATCGATCACATCGGATAAAACGAGAGCTGGTCGCAGGTCTGAGTCTCTGGTTTTCAACTGAATGTCGTTAAACTGTATATTCTCCGCATGACGGATAAAAAATCCATACGATGACAAAGCTCCAAACATATCGTATTCGGGATACGACTTTTCTTTTTCAGGTATTTCACGTTCGAAATCCTGAATAGCGCCGCCTCCTTTAAATTCAATGCTAATGTTTTGCAAACGGATATCTTTCACCTGGTAACCGGGTATTCCCGTTACAGAACAACCAATATCGTTTGCCCCGGTTGCTATTATATTACTAATGGTAATATCATGAAAAGTTCCAGGTTTGTCGATTTTTTGATTCTCGAAATAGGGACGGGCTCGGTTTCCCAGTTTCAGGAAAATTGGACAATCGGGGCCGTCGATGCGGATGTTGTTGATGAGAACAGCCTGTATTTCGCCACCATCAACCGATTCGAGCGCAATTCCGGTGTGTCCGTTGGGCGTTCCGCCAATCGATTTACCGGTAACTTTTGACGGTCTGATAACAATGTTAGAGATGGTTACATCTTTAAATCCTGATACCGACTCAGTTCCCATTTTCAAGGCGTTGCAATGGCTGCTTAAAATACAATTGGTAACTACAACGTTTTCGTTCGGTTTGCCCGAGGTTGTTTTCATTGTAATTCCATCGTCGTCGGTATCGCCGATGCAGTCAGAAATGCGTACATCCTTGCAGCCGTCAATATCAATCATATCGTTGTTTTTGTTGCAATGGTTGAAAACATCGATGTTGTGAACATACAGGTTTTCACAGGCCAGGTAATGCTGCATCCACAATGCAGAGTTTCGAAGTTTCATTCCTTCAATGCGAATATTTTTACACAAAACCATCCAGAAAACGTAAGGCCGAACAGAATAGGAATCGCGTTTTTTGCTATCGGTTACCCGGAAATGTTCGCCCTGCCCGTTGATGGTTCCTTCGCCCTCAATGGCAATATCGGTGCAGTTTTCGGCGTATATAAGGGCTCGCTTGATGCTCCCTTTCCGGTAATAAATATAGTCGGGCGAATTTTCAGGATAGTCTTTCAAATGCGGACTTCCATACAGTGTTGCTCCCTTTTCAAAATGGATGGTGACATTACTTCGAAGATATAGAGTACCAGTTTTGTAGTTTCCTGCCGGCACAACAACCTTTCCACCTGTTTTTGCGCATTCGTTAATGGCTTTCTGGAAAGCCTGTGTACTTAATTTAGAGGTGTCGGGAATAGCTCCAAAGTCGGTTACTTTAAACTCTCTGGCCTGTAAAAAACTGACAGAAAAGAGGAATAAGATAAAAATTATGTGTCTCATAAATTAAAATTTTAAGGCCCCGGACAAACCTTCCCGCCTTGGGCAAAGTGAGAAGGTTTGCAGTGGTTCACTATATTTTTATTTTAAAGAACGAGTTTTTTACGTTTTCATGTTTTACAGAAGCTGTCCTCCAAAACAGAGAATTCTGGAATGTGTGTTATCGCTAGTAAAGCGATGCGATCTGTCATTTAAGAGATTGCTTCAGTCATTCCTTCTTCTCAATAACGTTCTGATAGACTTTTTGAAAACCTTATTGCAAAGGTTCCGGGATTTCATCAAAACGCCTCGGGCATTACTTTTTCGTAAAGCAACTTGTTATCTGAAATGCTGACGTTGAATAATGGCCAGGTATTCAGTCTGTTCCCAAGTTCAAGGCCTTTATTCACATCTCCTTTGACGATGTAAAAACACATATTCATTTCTTTGTTGTCTTCGTTCAGTTCTTCCCTGAAAACCAGTTTTTTCTCTTTCATTTTCCAGGTTGCTGCCAAATGCTCTACCGAACAGTCTTTAACTAAACTATAACCGTTTCCGAGGTAAATAAATCCATTTGAAAGAGCAAAGGCCGGATCGTGTTTCAAATCGGTTGGGATTTGAACTGCAACATCTTCGCCGGCGCCAGCCGAATAAAACAAGCCATCGGAAGCCGTGTCGAAAACAATTTCAACGGCGCCATCGGCAGGGCGTTCGCATTTTAAATTGAGCCGGTAAAGGTTGTCGTTTAATTTAACAATGCTGCTTACCGTCTGGCCGGCTCTCACAGCAACCGGAACAGGAGAGAAGCTACCGACGCCCTGGTCATATTTTTTGTTATCAACTGTTTCAACCTTACCGGTTTTTGTGTCTATGCGGTAATTTGTATTTGGTGTGAAGGCAAGTATTCCTTTTAGTTTATCCATGATTTGAGCTAGAATTTTTTTTGCGTTGGCCACTTCGCTGGCGGTGTATTGAACTTCAACCAGCCACGGAGTCCATCCGCTTGAGTCCGAAACTTCTGAAAATAACAAGTGTCGCCATGCCTGTTCGAGTAATTCCTTTAACTCGGTTACATCTGCGCCTTTTAACGCGGCGTAGTCAATCAGTTTTTCGTACATTAACACCAAACTGCGTAACTGGTAACACAATGCACGGGTAATACCATCGGTTTCAACGCCGCTTCGCTGGCGTCCCATCCACATGAAAGGCCCGCAAACCGACATATTCCATGTGCCTTCAGGAACAAAAGGGTAATTCGGAATTTGATAACCTTTCAGGTTTTTAATTTTGTTGGCCAGTTCGGTCATTGTTACGAATTTGTAGCCTTCTTTTTCCAGACGCTTAAAATTGTCGATACTTTCTTTTTCCTGGGCTGGCACACGATAGAAATTGCTGCGATAGTCGAGCGAATTAAAAACTTCGCCATCGTCGAGAAAAGCATAAGCCCAGGTTAATCCGTCCAGATTTTTTTTGCTGTCAATCAACCCCAAAATCTGATCGTTTCCGTATTTGATATTTACCAGCGGCAATGTTTCGCTGCGGTAATAACTGTGCGGATCGGAACTGGTTGCAATCAAATCGTATTTGCCTTTCAAAACGCTTGCATACGCCGGAGTCCATTGTATTTCCTGCCCGAAGAAAACGCGCGAACGTTTTAATCCGTTCTTCTCCAGAATTTTGTCGTTGATTTCAATCGACTTTTGTAAATCGAGCGCCGGGTAACCAATAAAAAACTGGTCGGAATAGTGGGCGATTACCAACTCAATTTGCCCGCGATTAACCAGTTTCTTCAACAGCGCCAGTACTTCGGGATGTTCCTCGGCAAATACCTCTATGGCGTATCCCTGAATTTCGATGTCGGATTTGTACTGCGGATTTTTTTCGAAAAATTGCAGAACAGGGTAAACCGATTCCTGGATAATCCTGCGTTCAATTTTATAATCGCCGGCTACATATTGCAGGTTGAAATGAAACATGCCGATGGCATATTTTTCTTCAGCTTTAGCCAGAAAACAGGTCAGCAAGATTAAAATCAAGGTTTGAAAAATTCTTTGCATGTTTATTCGTTTTTTAAATTATTTCTGATTGGTGGCGAAATAACGCCCAGGTAGCGGCCCATCCAGTAGGGAAGGAGCCAAACATCCCCGGCGCTGATCAGCGATTTGCCATCGCCTGTCGAATCCAGCGTAAATATTTGTCCGTTGTGGCGGTAAAGAGGTATTTCGCTTAATGGCAAAAGCTCTTTTGTTGTTTGTCCACGGAAATTCGCCGGAATTAGTTCTATATCTTTTCGTTGAGAATTTCTCACCGTCCAGTTTCGCAGATCGAGCGGATAATCTTTCAGAAAACTTATGGATTGGCCCAGATCAAAGTTCTTAGCGCCGGTCATGGCATACGTAAAATTCCACAAGGCATTTTTCTCCGGACGTTCAATCTCCCAATGATCGCGGATGGCTTCGCCAAATTTTTTCTTCATTTCAGGATTAAATGCGTAAGGATAAAGCCCCCAGTATGCCAGAAAATACATTTCGTCGTCAGAATGGTTCCATTCTTCGGAGAGCGACTGGCTAACAGGATCGCTATCATTTGGCCCTATTTCTTTCATGGGGCGCATCAGGTTATCCAGGTAGCCAAATTTTTCCATCAGCTCAAAAGCCTTGTTTTTGTATTTTTCGTTTTTGGTAAAATGATAAGCTGTTTGGAGAAAAGCAATGATGTTTGACGAGCAGATCTTTCGGTCGCCTACATTGTTCGGAAACTTGTTCACATATTCGGGATTCCATTTACCCCACATCGTTGGCTGTCCGTCAACATCAATAATATACAGGTTATTGTCAACAATGTAACTCATCAGGTTGTCGAGGCATTTCAAAGCCCGGGCCTTTAAAGCCTCGTCGTCGGAGAGTTCTAAAACGGTGGTCAGCCCAAATATTTGTCCAACAGTTTGGTCGCTGCTGGCGGTTGAGCGCCAGGTCCAGTTGGGATGGTCTTTAGCCGGAAGCCACAACAAGGCCGGGCTACCTGAAAGTAATTCACGTTCCTGCCATCCTTCGCTTTTAGTGTTGGCGAGAATGTAATCGCGCTCGAAACTACGTGCAAACAATCCTTTTATTCCGGTTACCATGTGCATGCGCTCAATGGCCTCGAACGATTCACGTGCATTTTCTTTGGCTTCAACCGAGCCGGTTACTTTGTATCGAAACATTTGACTAGCCAGGTACATTCCCGTCCAAAGGTTGTCGCTGGGCTGGTTGCCCGTTTGTGCAGAAGAATAACTTTCGACCAAACGTACCGAACTTGAATTAATTCCATAGCGAATATTCTTTTGGCGCACCTGCTTTTCGAAAAACATAGCTTTATCTTCCAATGTCATTTCCTGGAAACAAATTTGTGCGAGACCTTTGTCTGTCAGCACTAAAATAGAATTGTCGGGACCTTTTTCAATAGCAATCACCCGATTCCCGGGTAACCATCGCTCGTAGGTGTAATACTCATATTTTCCCGATTTGTTTAGCTTGAATGCGCCATCGGCAGAACCAAACCATAGTTCGCCATCAATTTCTTTCATGCAGGTGATATGCTCGCAAGGAAGTTTCGACATAATGGTTTTTCCGGGCAAAATGAGATAACCCGAACTTGTTCCAATGGCAATATTTCCGTTGTTCAGTGGTTCAGCACATGTAATTTCGTTGCCCGAATAAAGTTGATTTATCTTTTTTTCAGAAGTTAATTCCGAAACTGAATTGGAGGAAACCAACAAAAAACGGTTCCCATTTTCCTGGTATTTGATTTGAATTAAATTGCCGGATGTTCCGCTATAAAGGATTTCATTTTTATCGTTTAATAGTTGCAGGTTTGTTCCGTCTGAAATTAAAAATTGAAAATCGCTTCCACCGGCAACTAATTTTGCATCAGGCAACGAATGGTCAATTTGCAGCTTACCGGCCCAAGCATTGCTGAATATTTGTTTTCGATCCAGAAAAACGGTTTGATTTTTATATGTCAGGATTGATTGGATTTGTTTGGGTAACATCTGTGTATATGAAACATCCTGAGTGAGTTTACCCGAATAAAAAAGGCTGCCATTATCCGGAACAATGATTTTTTCTCCAAGCAAAACCCGGATTTGTCCGTCGCGATTACATGAAATAGCCTTCGGAGTTTCTTTAAGCTGGTCTTCGGCGAAATAATATTTTATGCTGAAATTTTGTTTAAACAGGCTATCCTGGTAAACTTGCTGACCATTGGAATTAACCTGAGCTTGCCGGTTATATTGTACTTTGCTGGTACAGCCAGCGAAAAACAGTAATAAAATTAGTAATGAAAAATAGGCATATATTCCAGGTTTCATTAAAAATAGCTTAATCGATTTAGTATATAACAAAGAAACAGTATTTGCCAAACCGTAACTTCTCCTTTTTTAATCAATACACATAGAATCTTCACCACAAAATCGAATTTTTAAGTTTTTTTAAATACAAAATGTTAATTTGTTTTTTATTTTACCCTTTGCTATATGATGAATTGGTGAAAATAATCAGAGTCATTACCAATCTATGCTAAGTCATCAATCATCAATTTACCTCGTTTATTTCATTTTCAAATGTATCAGACAAATGATTGGCTAAAGGCATAAAAGCTGATGATACAATTTTGTTTTAATACTACGGTAAATTAACATTAATATATCAACTTAATCGGTTTAGTTCTTTTTATGTTGTTAATATTTGTTATAAGCTGAATAAAATTCTATAAGCGTAAATGTGTTTTTATTTTAAAATTTGTATGAAATAGATTGTTAATGATTTCATAAACCGTTATGTCCTGGTTGTTTTACAAGGTATGTTTGCTGCAAAAAGCGATACGAGATTAACGGTGGAATTAACAACTTTCTGTTTTTGTATTAATCAAAGTTGAAGTCATAGCTGGTACTAATTTATGTTTTAGGATATAGTTAAGGTAGAGTGGAATGGGAGAATATCAAATTTTAACATAACAAAAATTAGGATTAAACTATTCGCATTGTAAATTAACATCCCTGGAATTTAAGGGACTATATATTAACTATAACTAAATTAAGCATGAAAAACAAATGTGTTTCTCTATTGGAACAGGATGTTCCAATCATTAAAAAAAACGCCAGGATAATAAAGCTTACTGCTTTGTTGTTTTTAATTCCTGCACTTGGCGCCTTTGCAAATAATTTAAACTTTAAGGTGCCAGAAACTAGTTTACCGAATCTTATTTCAAAGACAGACAATTTTGTCGAAATTGTTGATTCACAACAGAAAGCCAGCATTTCTGGTAAAGTTACTGACTCCTCGGGTGCCGCATTACCGGGAGTAACAATCTTAATAAAAGGCTCTACTTCAGGAGTTATAACTGATGTTAATGGAAATTATACAATTTCGAATGTTCCAGCTAATGCTACCTTAGTATTTTCGTTTGTTGGAATGGAAACTAAAGAGGTACTCTGTGCCGGAAAAAGTACAATTAACTTAACTCTTAGTGAATCAACTGTGGCTATTAATGATGTAGTAGTTACAGCTTTGGGGCTTAAACGTGAAAAGAAAGCACTGGGGTATTCTGTTGGTGAAGTAAAAACTGAGCAAATGCAACGTGTACCGCAAAAAGACCTTCTTGGCTCTTTGGCTGGTAAAGTTTCTGGTATGAAAATTACCAACACTTCAAATGATGTTAACTCTGACACTTATGTCAATATACGTGGTATTACCTCTTTGGCCGGTAATAATAACCCATTGGTTGTTGTTGATGGGGTTCCAACAGGCGACCAAAGGGTAATGAAAGATATAAGTCCTGATGATATTGAGAGCGTTTCTATATTGAAGGGACCGAGCGCTGCTGCTCTTTATGGGTCAAGGGCCGGTAGTGGTGTAATTTTGATAAACAGCAAATCAGGAAAATTACATAAAAATGGACTTGGCGTTGAAGTAAGCGTTGGATCAACTTATTCTGTTCCTTACAAATATATCGAACTACAAAACAGGTTTACCACAGGTATCAGTGGGGTATTAAATGAAAGTTCGTATCAACAATGGAATGGTCCGGAAGAAGGGGTTAGCGCTGTACAATGGAATACCAATGGAGTTGCGCAGCCACTGAAATTTTATAACAATGCCCTTCGTGATTATTTTCAGACAGGTTTGGAAACTGTATACAACGGAAGCGTTTTTGGATCTTACGATCGTGGAACATTTCGTCTTTCGTTATCGCGTTTAGACGCAACAGGAGTTTATCCTGGTGTTGAATTATCTCGTAACGGAGTAAACATGGCCGTCACTTACGATCTGACAAAAAAACTGAAAATATCGACGAATATAGAGATTTCAAACCCTTATTCAGATAGTTATCCACTCAAAAACGGTGGCGAAACACAGTATATGGCCGTCTATCAGACTCCACCACATGTAAACATCAACGACCTGAAAGATTACTGGAAAACTCCGAATGTACTGCAAAAAGGAGTTAGCACCAATTACGACAACCCTTGGTTTGCTGCTTATGAGTTAAAAGACGGTTTTAACCGGTTAAGGCTTTTCGGCAACATGAAACTGGAATATCAGGTAATGCCCGACCTAAAAATTATGGGCCGCTATTCGTTTAGCAGTAATGATGAAAAAAGAACTTATCGCCAACCGTGGTCAAGTTACGGTGGTGATGGTGGCGGAAACAATAGGCCTTATGGTATGTACAACGAGACCATTAGTAACCAGCGGGAAATGAATGCCGACTTCCTGGTTTCTTACAAAAAGAAGGTTGGTAAATTCGAAGTCGACCCTTCTGTTGGGGGAAACCTGATGACACAACGGAATTACCTGATGTATGCAGGTGGAGATAAACTTGTATTACCTGGCCTTTATACACTTTCGAATGTAGATAGGAGCAGCCTGACGTATTATGACAATACTTACAAAAAGAATATTTACAGTGTTTATGCCTTAGTTAACCTGAGTTATAACAACATGATATTCGTTGATGCAACAGCACGAAACGACTGGTCGAGTACTTTACCCGAGGCCAACAGGTCGTATTTCTATCCTTCGGTATCACTGAGCGCTTTGGTTAATGAAATGGTTAGCCTCCCATCGTGGGTTTCTTTATTTAAAATCAGATCAGGTATCTCACAGGTTGGTAAAGACACATCGCCTTACACCATTTCAACAGTGCTTGATTCAGGCACATGGGGTACCAATACAACTTACACTGTTCCTGGTAAATTACCAAATGTTAACCTGAAACCTGAAATAGCCAGTTCGTTCGAAATCGGTACAGATATGTCTTTCATACAAAACAGGCTTGGTTTCGACTTTACTTATTACAAAGTGAAGAATAAGAACCAGATACTCGATGCTTCTACTTCTTCTATGTCGGGATATACAGCAGCAACTATAAACGCGGGTAATGTTGAAAACACAGGGGTTGAAATTGGGTTTAATGCTGTTCCTGTCAAATTAAAAGACTTTACATGGGACTTGAATGCGAATTTCACCCGTGAAAGGAGTAAATTAAAAGAATTGACTGCAGGGATCAATCAATTCCAATTTTGGGAAAGTGCACAGGTATATGCATGGACCAAGGTAGGCGATTATATTGGTGATTTTTACAGCCGTGATATGAAACGCGTTACTGAAGGTACATATAAAGGTTGGCCATTGCTCGATTCGAACGGCAACATGCAGGCTGGCGAAACAGGCGGTGATTATGCTGGAAATTACATGCATAAATTTATGGTTGGATTGCAGAGTAATTTCACCTATAAAAATTTCACTCTATCATTGAGCTTCGACTGGAGACAAGGCGGCAAATATTACGATCAAACTATGATGCGTTTGGCAAGGGCCGGGAAAGTGGATTATTATCATAAAGGAGATGAAAGTTCACGCACATTCTCTGGTATACTTAACAACAATTCGTTTAACGGCGACATGAATGCTTTGGCTACAGAAATTAAGTCGCATCCCGAAATTTATCAGGATAATGTTTGGGTTGGTGGTCGCTCACAAGATCTTGGTGGTTTCCTTTATACCAATGGGGTTTACGAAGGAGCATTCATACCAGGTGTAAGGTCTGACGGCAAAGGTGGGTACATCGAAAATTTTGGCGCATCAGGCACTAAACTGATCAAAGCTTATGATGTTTTTGGAACATCAAGCGGGTATTTTTATATCGGACAACGAACAGAATATGTTTACGATGCTTCATATATAAAACTTAGGGAAATAGCACTTTCTTACACTTTGCCTAAATCTGTTTCGTCTAAGGTTCGGGCCCAAAACATTATACTTTCCGGTTTTATGAAGAACATCATTATTTGGGCTGCCAACAAAACCAACCAGGACCCGGAAGGTATGTATAACCAAACCTACAATGCTGACATGTCAACCAGCAATACCAAACAGGGGTTATCGCTTTGGAATGGTTCACCAATAATAATGCCTGTCGGTTTTAAAATTAATGTCACCTTCTAAAAATCTAAAGAGATGAATACAAATCAAATTATATCGAAACCGATGAATAAGATTAAAACTTTAATTATCAGCTTTGTTGCTATGGTAATATTGCTGATCACATCCTGCCAGGACCTGACAGAGATAAACAAAAGCCCGAACCAGTTAAATGCCAGTGATATAAATATAAAATATGTTTTAACAAAAGTTCTTTCCTATAGCTCCTGGGATTATATCCGAGGCCAGGTTTATGGCGGCGGAACCGGCATTACTGAAGCCATGCAATATTTGCAAAGAGATTATATCGATTACTCAGGACCAAATACATTTACCTGGGGCACTCAAGATTTTAAATCATTCAACGTCTCCTTGATTAATAGCGAGTATATCGTTAATAATGCCAAAAGCGAGCTGCTCGAAGGTAATCAAAAATTCTATCAGGCTGTTGGCCAAATTATGCGTAGCTTCTGGTACGGATTCTTTACCTCCGCCTGGGGCGATATTCCTTATTCAGAAGCGATGAAAGGAACTGAGGGGAACTTTACACCGGTTTACGACGACCAGAAGACAATATTTAAAGGGATTCTGGCTGACCTTAAATCGGCTAACGAAATTTTGGCAACAGTTACCAGTGTTGATGGTGCTTCAACAATTGATATTATGTATGCTGGTGACGTCTTAAAATGGAGAAAATTTGCAAATTCACTAAGATTGAGGTTTTTATTAAGATTGTCTGAAAAGTTATCAGATATGTCGGCTTTAGGGGTTGATGTAAAAAGCGAGTTTAACACAATGATTGGCAATAGCTCGACCTACCCGATTTTTACTGCAAACAGCGACAATGCTGCTATTTCGTATATTGGCGACAATTCGAGCAATGGATGGTATGGCGGACCGCTTTCCTGGAGTAACAGGTCAGAGTATTATCGCCGCAAACCTTGTGCAACTTTTGTTAATGCCTTACGCGATAATGGCGATCCACGCCTGACAACCTTCATTCGTCCTGTCGATGTTCAGCTAAAAGTAAGTACTACAAAAACTGGTTATGCAAAACTTTCCGATGGTCAAATTGTCCTCTATCTTTCACCATCTCAAGTGGGAACTACAGCTATTGACACAGCCAGGTACGTAGGTTTGCCACCAGCAATGGGCGCCCCCGACTTGTACAACTTTTCATCGTTGACTAATTTCAACACGATTAAAAGTCTAAACTCTAGTATTTATGTCGATCAGGCTGCTAATCCTAACGTATCATACCTTGCTGATATTTACGCCAAAGACTCAAATGCGTTGGTTAAGGCTGTTTACATGAGTTATTCCGAACTTTGTTTTATCCTTGCCGAAGCTCGGTTAAAAGGCTGGGTTACTTCTGGAACAGCGGTTGATTATTACCAGGCCGGCATTGCTGCTAGCTTAAGTCAGTATAACATTGCCAACGGTAGTACATCGGTTTACAATACAAAAACACATGCTTTAACTACGTTTTCACAAAGTGCTTTCCTCGCTGACTTAAATACAAAGTTTACCAGTGCTGCCAGCGACGATGTAAGGCTAAACCAATTGATGAACCAAAAATGGATCGCTACTTTTATGACGCCTGAATTTTGGTTTGACTGGCGCCGGACTGGAATGCCAAATTTCGGTGTAAACCTGATTTCTGGCAGTAATGGTTCCAAAATTCCTGTACGCTATGCTTATGGTTCGGAAGATGCCGTTTTAAACAGTACAAACATGAATGCTGCTGTTGCAAAACTGTCGCCTGCAACTAATGATCATTGGAGTAAAATGTGGTTATTACAAGGTACAAACAAACCTTGGTAGACTTTTGCACTTTGAAACATTTTTCAATGAATTACAAACAAACATGACATATTGAAATTCGTTAATATATTTTACTAATTCTAATTTACGACAGAGCAGTTTTTTAACTGCTCTGTTTTTTTTGATAATATATATTAACTGATATTTATAGTTGAAGAAATTTTAACATGAATAGCGGTTAAAAATTAATGTAAAGCAAACAAAAAAGCAGAATGTTAGAAAAAATGATATTCCTTTCTTTATAACATGCTTTTTTAATATTAACCTAAACCAATTAAGATTCATTTCATGAATAAGACTGTCTATATCGTTCGCTTTTATTTTTTAGCGCTTTTATTTTTAAGTGCATTTCAATGGACGTTTGCTCAAAATAATTTTCCAACCGAATTCCCGGATCGTATAATATTGAATGCTACTCCCGATCCCGCTACATCAATAGCAATTACATGGAGAACGAATACATATATTAATGAAGGCTTTTGCGAAATACAACCAGTTACCAATACCCGGATTGTTCCTGAAAAATCAATTTCACTTAAAGCCTTTACACGAACTGCCGGGTTTGGCAATCAAAATGAGACCATTATTCCTGCGAATTCTCATTCATTAATTGTTTCAGGTTTAATCCCTGGCAATAAATACATATATAGGGTAGGTACCGGTCAATATTGGAGCGAATGGTTTGAGTTTATAACTCCATCTGCTGATACTAAGCATGACCTTTCGTTTGTGTATTTTGGTGATCCTCAGGTAAATATTCGGTCGGAATGGTCGAGAGTTGTGCGTAAAGCATATCAATTAGTTCCTGATTGCCAGTTTATGTTATATGCCGGAGATATTATTAACCGTTCAGGAAGTGATATGGAATGGAACGATTGGTTCTCGGCTGGTTCTTATTTATTTTCAAGCGTTCCACAAATATTGACGCCAGGCAACCATGATTATAGGGATGGAAAGTTGGATATTCACTGGGGGCTCCAGTTTGCTCAACCGAAGAATGGCCCTAATGGATTAAAAGGAACCTGTTTTTTTGTTGACTATCCCAATCTCAGGTTAATCTCAATAGACTCTGCATCCGGATCAGAACTTAAAGATGAGAATGGTTATGAAATGACAATTCAAAAAAACTGGTTAGACTCAGTACTTCGGACAAATACGAAGAAATGGGTTATTTTAACAACACATTTACCTTTTTATTCAACAAAAGATACCCGGGATAATCCCCAGCTTCGGAAACATTTTCAACCAATTATCGAAAAATATAAGGTTGATCTGGTACTTACCGGACATGATCATTCGTATGGAAGAGGGAGCGCTTCTGATACTCCCGGGTTAAAACCTTCAGTTGTTTATGTGGTTTCGGTCAGTGGCCCAAAGTTGTATCCTGAAGGAACAAAAAAATGGATGGAACGAAAAGGTGGTAATGTTCAGCTATTGCAAAAAATAGTAATTAATGAAAGGTCACTTGTGTATAAGTCATATACTTGTGATGGAATTGTATTTGATTCTTTTAGGATCAATCAGAATAAAAAAGGAAAAAAAAATTTTAAGGACAACAAACAAGATTGATCCTTTGTGGTTTATTAGAATTGAAATTAAACCAGAATTAGCCCTGTACAATCATTATCAGATATACTAATCCCTATTTTAATAAATATTAACTTGACTGTTATTAAATATTAACATTAAAAAATTACTTAATCGATTTAGTTAAAGTAATAATGTTAATATTTGATGTAACCTGAATAAAATTCCATAAGAATACATGTTTTTTAATTCAAATATTTGTACCAGTGATAATCGAGAACATTGACTTCAGTTTAAAGGAAGTCAGAGTATAGTATTAGATACTTATTAAAAACTAATTTTATTTATCTATGAAAAAGAAAGTCTTACAAATGCTCCTTTTGGGGATGTTTGCTTTTTTAACAAGCAATGCATTAGCCCAGCTAAAAGTGAGTGGTGTTGTAAAAAGCTCTGATGGGGAAGCACTTCCTGGAGCAACCGTTGTGGTAAAGGGCACAGCTACAGGTGTTATTACCGATTTAGACGGAAAATACAACATCACTATACCAAATGCGCAATCGACCCTTGTTTTCTCTTTCGTTGGTATGCAAAGCCAGGAAATTCCGGTGAATGGTAAGCCTACTATTAATGTTACATTATCTAGTGTTAGTATTGGTGTTGACGAAGTAGTTGTTACTGCTTTGGGTATTACAAAGGAAAAAAAATCTCTGGCCTATTCTGTATCTGAAGTTAAGTCGGATAACCTTGTTAAAGGGGGTAACCAAAACCTGATGAAATCATTGGATGGTAAAGTTAGTGGCGTGAATTTAACCAGTTTAAGTAGTGATCCTACTTCTTCAGTATTGGTAAATATTCGTGGAACAACAGCATTACCAACAACCGCAAGCGATGGAACTAATGTTTCACTTAAAGGACAACCTTTGTATGTTATTGATGGTATTCCTGTTGGAAGTCAGGGAGTAAGCAATAAAGATGGCGTTGACTTTGGTAATATTATATCTCAGTTGAACCCTGAAGACATTGAAAGCATTACAGTATTGAAAGGTGGTAGCGCAGGCGCTCTTTATGGTAAAGATGGTGGTAATGGTGTAATCATGATAACCACAAAAACAGGAAAGGGTGGAAAGGCCGGTATTGGTGTAAGCTTTTCCAGTTCGTTTACTGTAGAACAACCTTATCATTTTTTACAGGAACAGCAACTTTACGGGCAAGGTGAACGCGCTAATGAATGGCAATATGATAATACTGATACATGGGGACCAAGACTTGACGGTAGTTATACCGGAAGAAGATGGAATGTAAAAACTCAACAATGGGACGACAATGTTGCAATGGTTGCCGCCGGCGAAAACAGAATGGAAGCCTATTTAAGAAATGGTTCAACATTTACAAATAATGTTGGTGTTACCGGCAATTATGATAAAGGTTCATTCCGTGTTTCTTTAAGCAGTATGGGTAATGAAGGTGTAATGCCAAATACCACCACTCAGCAAAAATCAGTAAACTTTGCTTCAGAATATAAATTGAATGATAAAGTTAAGGTTTCGGTAAATTCAAACTATGTAACAACATATTCACCAAATAAAGCAAATGTTACTGGTTCGAATAGTGTTTTGAATGACCTTCTTGCCAACATCCCTGCCAGTTTGCAGCCACTTGCTGATATGAAAAATTATTGGCTAAACGGTTTTGAAGGCTTATATCAGAATGGTGCAATTATGAAAGATAAATCTGGCCCAATTTATCAGGCCGGAGTTGCTCAAAACAACCCTTGGTTCATTACTTACGAACGTATTCACAGGTTTTCGCGCAATAACTTCTTTGGAAAAGTTCAACTCGATTGGCAAATATCAAAAGCTTTTTCTGCTTTAGTTCGTTCGGGTATGGAAAGTGTAGTTGAAAACTATGAATTAAGAAAATCATGGGGTGATAAAGGTGACGCTAATGGTCAATTTAATACTAATGAAGTCAATACCCATTCATATAATTCGGATGTTTTATTAAATTTCAATAAGTCTTATGGAAAATTTTCGGTGAATGCTTCAGGGGGATTTAATTATACATTTGATAAATCATTTGGTTCAAATATGGATGCCGGCGACCTTGCGGTTCCGAAGTTATTTACAATTGCTAATGCAAAGGCCGGTTCTCTAAGTGCAAGTTATTCCTGGTCCACAAGTCAAAGCTATAGCGCTTATGGAACTGCAGATTTTAGCTGGGCAAATACCTTCTTCCTTGGAGTTACGGGTCGTAACGACTGGTTAGGCTTTCTTGATGAAAATAAAATTAATTACTTCTATCCTTCAGTTTCGGCTAGCTGGGTAGCTTCTCAATCGTTTGAATTACCAAAAGAAATTAATTTGTTGAAATTCAGATTAGGTTATGCTGATGTTGGTAACGGTTTAATTAAACCTAGAAGTGTTGATACATGGGCATTCGAAGCCACAGATTGGAGTTCTTCCGTTAAAACTGCTGGTGTTACACGTACATTAGTCGATCCAAATATTAAAGCTACTCACTCGCTTACAAAGGAAGCTGGTGTTGATATTTGGGCTTTCGATAAGAAAATTCAGTTCGACTTCACATACTTTATCAAAGATCAGGTGGATCAGTTGGGGTCGATTCCGACAGTACAAGGTACTGGATTTACAGGTATGACAACAAATATTGGTGATGTTCGCAATAAAGGTTTTGAGATAGGATTCACTTATACTCCTATTAAAAACAAAGACTGGAATTGGGATATTTCAGCGAGCTTAACCCATTATAAAGCAACAATTACTCGTTTGTCGGATAAATTTGCATCGAATGGTTTTGTTTTTGCAAGTTATGATGGTAAAACTGTTGTTAAAATTGCTGAAGGGGAAGAAGTTGGTAACATCTACGAACAGAACCCAATTCTTAAAGTTAAATCAGGCAAATATGCCGGGCAATATTTATTGGATAGTGAAACAGGTGAATTCCAGACCTCATCTGATGTTAATGATAGACAGATGCTTGGAAATTTCAATCCTGATTATCTGGTTGGTATTAACACAACTTTGCGGTACAAACAATTTACTTTAAATGTTGTTGGTGGTTTGCGTATTGGTGGTAAATATGTTTCAGTTAACCAACAGTATATGGACTCGAACGGTCGTTCGGTTGAAAGTTTGAGCTCTGGGCCCAATAATCCTTACTGGAATGGCGGACGTGATGCCTCTCAAGGCGGTAATCCGTGGCCTGCAATTGGAGCCAGTAGCTATACTGCAATCAATGCAAACAACGATCCTCAGCATTCAGATGTAGCTGATGCCGGTTATGCTAAAGGGGTATTCATCAGACCAGATATTGCTGATGGAACTACACCAACTGATGCTGATTATATTGTAAATGGTGCTGACAAGAATAATACATTCTACCAATTTGCTTACAATAGTTTTGGCGATTGCATCTGGAATTTTGCTTCAACCAGAACTTTTGATGCTACAAACTTCAAACTTCGTGAAGTATCATTAACTTATACAATTCCAAATTCAATAACTCAGAAATATAGTTTGAATGGGGTATATCTTTCGTTAATTGGCCGTAACTTATTCCAATGGAATGCCAGCGGTCGTAACGAAGATCCTGAATCTGCATTCTCCGGCGTTGGTACAAGTCAGGGTATCTTGAGAGGAACACTGCCAAGTGTTCGTTCGGTAGGTTTCAAACTTGGATTTAATTTTTAACCTTTCATTCTATAAATTTTAACCGATATGAAATCATTATTGAATAAAATAATAGTAGTCATTTTATTTGTTGGTGTCACGCTTTCATGTAGCAAAGATGCACTAAGAGAATATGATACAGTGCAGCAATTAAATGCTGTTGAATCGCTAAACGATCCGTTTTTATTATCTTCTATCCTGAAAAAAACGTGTGTGTATTATTCGAAACAAGGTTTTAGTACAGCTCAATTTCCAAGTGCTGTTCAGTATATTGTAAAAAACTATCAGGGTGATAATACTTACAGTAGTTTCAAACAGCCAAGTACCAATATGTATGATGCGATGGATATTATTGCATTAATTGATTCTTCAATCAAATTAGCTAAAGAACGAGGATCAAATTCTTATGTGGGAATTTTTACAACTTTCCGTGTAATGTTGTTTGAATATATTACTGCCTGCTATGGTGATGTTTATTATACGGAAGCATTAAAAGGTCGTGATGGTATTTTGTATCCAAAATATGATAAACAAGCTGATATCTATACTGGGTTAATTGCTGAACTTGATGATGCCGCTAAACTTATCCAGTCGGGTACTGAAACAGTTGATGCAACTTACGATTTAATGTACGGCGGAGATAAAGCTAAATGGTTAAAACTTTGTAATTCGTTGAAACTACGTTTAGTCGTGCGTGAATCTGCTAAAATTTCTGATGCAGGTACTAAATTAACTGCACTTGCTTCAGCAAATTTACTTAGTTCTGCAAGCGATAATGCCAAGATTTTATTTACAGGAACAACAACTGAAAACTCATGGCAAATGGGGGCTCTTAATACTCCTGATATTGGCGGGTTGGATCGTATGAGACCAAGCAAAACATTGGTTGATTTGATGACCGATCTTAATGACCCTCGTATGTTTGTTTGGTTTGCTCCAATCGAAAATCCATGGACAACTGATCCGGCAAAAAATGGAGTAAAAGTTACTACTACTGATCCCAATGGTTACACTTATACATCTACCTGGGAATATATTGATGTAACTAATGCTGCTATTAAAGCTCAGGTTGATGCCGGTAATATCCTCGATAAAGATAAATTATATGCTGGTTATATTGCAGGTATGCCTGGCGATTTTAAGAATGGTAATGGAAACTGGAATGTGGCTTCAAGCGGTGCTTATGGAAACTACAAAGTTTCTCGTTTCTCAACATTGTTCCGTCAGAATGCTCATGCATATCTTCAGGCAACTGTTATGAATGCTGACGAAGTTCAGTTTGACCTTGCTGAAGCTGCTGCCAAAGGTTTGATTTCAGGGAGTGCCAGTACATATTATACTGCCGGGGTAACTGCAGCTATGAAACGTTGGGGTATTTCTGATGCTGCAATTACGACGTATTTAGCTCAGGATAACGTAAAATTACCAACAGATAAAGCTGGTCAGTTACAGAAAATAGCAACTCAGAAATGGCTTGGCCTTTTCTGCAACGCTCCTGAAGCATATTTTGATCTTCGTCGTACCAGTTTACCGAATATTTTCTCAAATGGTTATTTATCTAATTATCAATTCCCGGTTCGGTTAAGATATCCTTCAAACGAATTAGGACAGAATTTAGATGCATATAATCTTGGTATTAGTACCCTTTCTCCGGCTGAAGATACTCAGTTTGCGAAAATGTGGTTATTACAATAACGAAGTTTACCAACTTTAACCTACTTTTTTACAGAGTACCACCACCACCTGGAGGTGGTACTCTTTTTTAATAAACGCCAACTTATCAATCTTTCAAAACAAAAAGTACGTTCTCCTGATATTCTGTATTTTATCTGATTTGTCATTAGGTTTAAACTCTTGAATACAACCATAGAAATGATCAGAGACAGAAAATTTGGGTTTTCCATCTCCGGTTATATTCTTTAAATAGTTGAGCTCTTTATAACCAATACAAATTTTAGTCAAAAATCAGTAAATGTAGTTTTGCTTGTCTGTTGTGGTAATCTTTGACGTGAAGATAAATTTTCAGAGTTAAATCATTAATTTAGAATAATCCTAAAACCAATTAATAAATAACATGAGCAAATTGAAAAATACTTTCATTTTACTTTTAATTCTTTGTTGCTTCAGTTCTGTTACCGGCTATTCGCAGGTTAAAAAACAAGTTTTTGTTGATAAGCCTTATGCACAGGAATATAGTGTGAAGTATAAGCTGGAAGATCAGTCTGTAAATCTTTATTCAATTGCTGCCGACCGCAATGGCTATATTCAGGTATACTCTTCGGTTGGTTTACTTCGGCCCAAAGCAGGTCAGTTTTTATTTCCCGGAACTTTGGTAAAAGATGTTCAATACCGACCTACTTCTGATAAAAAAGTTGCTGCGCTTGGCGTTTACAAATCGCAGTTGATGTACATCGACAATAAAGCAGTTTTCAGTAATGCTTGGGCCGGAACGGTTTATTCACGTCATAAAATGCCTGAAGCCAAATTGTTTGCAGTCGATAATAACTTCACTTTTTTAATTTCTGACGGACAAAATCTGAAGTTGCTGAAAGATTCCATTGCTTTATGGGAAGGTAAAAACGCCGACTCTGTTGTTGACCTGAAATACGATGCAGCCAACAATCAGTTTTGGGTGCTTGGCCGCCAGTCGGTTTCAGTATTTTCACCTGTGCAGAAAAAGCTTGTTTTGGTTCTTTCCAATCCCGAATTGACAAGTATGGAAATTTCAGGAAACAAATTGATTCTAGGAACCACCAACGGATACCTTGAATATTCGACCAAAGAGAAAAAGCAAGTGGGCGAAATAAAACGTAAACTTCCCAGTACCGATATAACTACTGTAAGTGATATTGATGGGAAATTATGGTTTGGGTCAACTCAGGGCGCTTTTAGTTTACGCAAAGATGGTAAGTACGACTATTATGCTTCAGAACGTTGGATACCGTCGGATAAAGTTGTGAAGATTGCAAAAGGTCCCGACAATTCGGTCCTGATTTTAACAGATAAAGGATTTGGCCAAATTTTCGCAAAAAGCATGACTTTAGCTGAAAAAGCTGCTTACTACGAAAAAATGACGCGCGAACGTCATCTTCGTCATGGATTTAATGCTACTGTTAGTGGCATGGTTGATGGAGATGTAACTACCGGATCGTTGGAAAATTCGGACAATGATGGCTTGTGGACTTCGATGTACCTTGCTGCCGAAACGTTCAGATATGCAGTAACCAAATCGGATGAAGCATTGCAGAATGTGCGGGAATCGCTCGAAGCCATGGAACGTGAATATACAGTGAACCAACTAAAAACTGGGTTTCCTTCGCGTTCGTTCGACCGACATGGTTACAATAATAACGACAAACCATGGAGGCAATCGCCTGATCCGGAATGGGATTGGAAATCGACTACGAGCAGCGACGAAGCTATTGGTCATATTTTTGCGTTTGGTGCAATAGCCGAGCTTGTTCCTGTTCCTGAAATTAAAAATAAAGCTGCGATGTTGATTGACACTTTAATGTCGCACATTCTGAAAAACAATTATTACATGATTGACTGGAACGGCAAACCGACGACTTGGGGTCGCTGGAATCCTGAATATGTGAATATCAGGCCGTTGATGGTTGGCGACCGTAAAATTTGTTCATCCAATATTACGGCCATGTTGCAAACAGCCTATCATTTTACGAAAAAAGAAAAATATAAAAAAGCGGTTATTTCGTTAATGAAAGATCACGGTTATCTTGAAAACCTGATGCGTCCAATGAAATCAATTGGAATGGCGCCAGCCGATGCCGACGAGTTAAGCCGAGAGCTTTCTGATCAGTGGAACCATTCTGACGACGAAATGTATTTCTGTGGCTATTGGGGACTGTACCGCTATGCGTTGAACGATACATTGAAAGCCAAATATAAAGCGGCTATTGTTGATCATTGGGAAATTGAACGTCCAGAAAAAGAAGGGTTGTGGAATATCATGACTGCTATAGCCGAAAAACCGGAAATAGATTTAAATGAGGCTATCTGGTATCTCCAGGAATATCCTCTCGATTTGATTAACTGGACCGTAAAAAACAGTCAGCGTAAAGACATTGAATTTATTTCGCCAAACTTCAGGCATCAAACGATAAAGGAGATTTTATCACCCAAAGAATTACCGGTTACACGTCACAATGCCAATCGTTTTCAGTTGGATGAAAATAGTCGTGGTTCATCGGAAAACAGCGCTGGCGACATTTGGTTGTTGCCATACTGGATTGGTCGTTATCTGGGTGTTATTGTTGAACCTGCTACAAAAAAATAAGTACGTTTTCTTTAATTAGGGTTTAAGTTTAGGGATAGGCGTACTTTAAAACATTTTGTTTGAGGTACGCCTTATTTTTTCGAATTTATTATGGCAAAGCAATACAATCAATTACTAGTTGGAATTTTAATCGTTACTTTCTTAATCTCATGCGGACCAACGCAGGTGCCAACTGTAAAGGAAGTAATGGATAATACAATTGAACAACTGTACAATTCGTTTGATTTTAAACAATTATCGAAACTGGATAATGAATCGGTTATGGCTATTTTTTCGCCTGCGGAAAGAGAAGCTTTGGCCACGCAACACTGGTGTTTCGATGTGAATACTCCTGTTGTTGTTTCAGTAATGGTTAGTGAAAAACTTAAAGTTGTACCTTTCTGGCTGACCGAAAAAGGCTTTCGGAAAACAAACCTGACCATGAAAAACGAACAGACCATTTACGATGTTTGGCAAAAGTCGTTTGATGCCGGACGAGTGGGACTTGGTATCGATTCATTTGATCAGGACTTAGGCATGCACTATTTTGTGTCGGTTACCCCTGAAAACAAAAATGATGAGCTAACGTTAAGTAATTTCTTTCCTGAGAAGCAATTTGTTGGTGTGCTGGATAATGGCGCTTTCACCTATCACGATTGGGACGAACTGGTTCTATCAGACGTTCCGGCAGAAATGAGAGGGCAGAAACTTTTAACAACAACTCGCGGACGCACAGCTGACTCTCATCTGATTGACGCTTTCCGTTCTACCAATTATCCATCTTCTGCAACTCCCGATCAGGTTCACTTAAGCTGGAGCTCCGATCCGGCAACAACCATGGACATTGAATGGCGGACAGATACAACTGTAAATTCTTTAGCTGTCAAGTTCAGGATAAAAGGCACTACTGAAGAGCAAACGGTTTCTGCAGAAAAAATCCGGTTGGAAGACCGAATGCTGGCCAACGACAGATATGTCAATCACTTTACAGCCTCGCTTACCGGACTGAAACCAGGAACGACATACGAATATGCAATAGGCGAAAAGGCAGATTGGAACGAAGCACACGCATTCAGTACTGCGGCAACCGATAATTCTTATTCGTTCATCTGGTTCGGCGACACTCATTATTCGCCCAAATTTGGAGAAATATTGCATCTTGCTTATGAGAAACATCCTGATGCCGCCTTTTATTCGATTGTTGGCGACCTGGTTAGCGATGGTCTTTTTCGCAATCAGTGGGACGACCTTTTTGAATATACGCGTGGCGTGGGCGACAAAATTCCGTTGATGGCTGTTCCCGGAAACCACGATAACCGCGCAGGACTTGGAGCACAGCTTTTCCGCGATCAGTTCAGTTATCCTCTGAATGCGCCAGAAGGTGTTCCAACCGAACAAACGTATTCGTTTACTTATAAAAATACGTTGTTCCTGATGATTGATGCCACATCTCCGATGGAACCCCAAACTCCGTGGATTGAAAAGCAACTGGCCGAAAGCAAGGCAACATGGAAAATTGCAATGTTTCATTTTCCGCCATACAATTGGGAAGAGCCGTATTTCGATATTCAGAAAGCCTGGGTGCCGCTGTTCGATAAATATCATGTTGATATGGTATTTGGAGGACATATTCACTACTATATGCGTTCGAAACCTATGAAAGGCGAGCAGGTTGTTTCGTCGTACAAAGATGGTACAGCCTACGTTATTTCGGTTGGTATTCCTAATCGCGACCATGAAATGACGCCCGAACCTTATGCCGCTTTGCGTAATTCAACTGGTCATTTGTACCAATATGTTAAAGTTGATGGATCGAAACTTCGATTCGAAACTTACGACAATCAGAATAAATTAATTGATTCATTTGATATTAAGAAATAAATTATGCGGTTGAGCTTCGTCTTTATTTATTTGCTGATTGGTTTTCAGTTGTATGCAAAACCTAAAGTGAAACTTGTTTTTGGAAAATCTGACGAGTTTAAAATCGTTCAGTTTACCGATACGCATATAGATTTAAGTTCAGGTGCAAATATCGAAGCCTACAAGTTTATCTCTGATATTTTGTTGCAGGAAAAACCTGATTTGGTAGTAATGACAGGCGATATTGTGACCCAGGATAATCCGCAGGAAGCCTTTATCCGATTGTCGGAAATTTTCAGGCAATATCAAATTCCGTGGACTATAGTTTTTGGTAATCATGAATCGGAGCATAATTTCCCAAGAAAACAACTCGCATCATTTCTTCGCGAGTTACCTTTTTGTCTGAATAATGATAGCAATGACACCGATGGAGATTCGGATTTCATTTTGAAAATAGCTGGTGAGAGTGGTAAAACTGAAGCTGCACTTTACTGTATCGATTCAAATACGTACAGTACATTAAAACCCCGGGTTGATGGTTATGGATGGTTTACTCTTGCGCAAATTAACTGGTACACAAAATCGAGCATTGAATTAACTCGCCAAAACGGCGGAGAACCTTTGCCTGCCCTGGCATTTTTTCATATTCCGTTACCCGAATATACGCAGGCATGGAATAATAAATCGATTCAATCGGTTGGAGTTAAAAATGAAGATGAATGTAGCCCTCAAATTAATTCAGGCATGTTTACGGCCATGCTCACCTGTGGCGATGTGATGGGAACCTTTGTCGGGCACGATCATATTAACGATTATATTACTGCATATCACGGAATTGCTTTGGCTTATGGACGTGTTACAAAACGTATGAAAGGAGCGGGGGACCCACTGGCCGGAGGTCGTGTCATTGTGTTAAAAAGAGGAAAACGTGAATTCGACACCTGGATTCGACAATTTGATGGGGAAAAAGTTCTGAAATGTTCTTATCCGGAATCATTTAAACCCATGAAATGAAATAGACTGTACCCAATGATCCAAAACCTATAACTATGAATACAAAATATATAATCTCAACATTAGCTGTATTTGCTTTCCTGAATATTGGCTTTGCACAAAACAAAAGTCAGCTTCACTTATGGAAGGCCCAGCCCGACAATGTTTATTTGCAGGAAACTTCAGAAAAAATTCCAACAGCTCAGCCGGTTCAATCGGTTGCTGTTGTGGACGATAAATGCTACGCTGTTTCGGAGCAAAAACTTTATATACTGGCTGATGGCCGGTTAATTGAAGTTCCAAATTCGCCTGAAGGAATAAACCGCTTAATTCAATGTAATGGAGAGCTTTGGGCGTTGTCGTCGAAAGGTCTTTTTCTCCTGAAAAGTTCAGGATGGAACAAAATTGACGACCGAATTTTTGTTGATATGTGCCTTCATCTGGGAAAGGTACATGCCGCTACTTCCGATGAAATTTTCAGGCTCGAAAATGGGAGACTGGTATCGATAAAACCTGCTGGTGGTTACTATTCCAGCGATATTACCATGCTGATGGAAGACGGTTCGCAGGTTCATGCCGACCCGGTTGAATTGGGCCCCATCAGGAGAATTGCCTCGTATAGCGGCACTTTGTATGTACTTCGTCCCGATAAACTGATACAATTCGATGGTTTGGTAGTCAACGAAGATTTTATCGACTGGGGCTCATTACCATCCAAAGAAAGCCGCGATATGTTGAGTCTGGGCAGCCGGTTGCTGGTATCAAGCAATAAAGGATTAGGCATTTTACGCGGAGCCGCTCTGACAGTAGCTAAAGGCATCGACGGCCTTCCGGTTGAAAACACTACTTGTCTGGCCAAAGGTTTTGCCGACGATGTTTGGATTGGTACGGCGCAGGGGGCAGTTCGGATGTTAGGCAACGAGTGGCAATATTTTGCTGCCGACAACTGGCTTCCTGGAAATCATGTAAACAGTATTGCTGTGGCGCAAAAAGCAGTGTATGTGGCTACCGATAAGGGAATTGGAATTATTCGTTATGAGCCGTTTACTCTTCAGAAAAAAGCGGCTTATTTTGAAAATGAAATTGAAGAATGGGGACACAAGCGGTTAGGCTTCATTCATTTTCTATATAAAAAAGATGGCGAATGGATTCGCGAAATCAGCGATAACGATGGCGGACATACAGCGCCTTACCTGGCGGCTATGTGCTATAAATACGCAGTAACCGGCGACCCGAAAGCCAAAGCTGCCGCCATTGATGCTTTTAAAGCGTTGGTTTGGCTGCAGAAAATTACCGGCACCGAAGGCTTTATTGCCCGGGCAATATGGTCGCCATTCGATAAGGACGGAAAAAGTACGCAGGGTTCGGGAGGATTGCCTGCCAAATGGTATGAAACATCTGACGGTAAATGGTTCTGGAAAGGCGATACATCGAGTGACGAAGTTACGGCACATTTCTACGCTGTTTCGTTGTTTTACGATTTGGTGGCCGATGGTAAAGACAAAGAAATGGCCAAAGAACATTTGCAGCGCATGGCCTCATATATCCTGAAATGCAACTGGACCATGCACGATATGGACGGAAAACCTACACGCTGGGCACGCTGGAACCCCGAATATTTGCTTCGTCCGTACGGATATAACGACCGTGGCGTAAACGGACTTGAAGTTTTGTCGTACATGCACTCGGCTTATTCCATTACTAAAGACGGAAAATTCAGGAAAGGTTTGCAGCAACTTATCGACTGGGGCTATCCGGCCAATACCATTCGGCAAAAGAACATTTTCCCTCCGGCAACTTTGGCTCCGTGGGACGACGATCTGGCATTTGAAAGTTACAATACGCTGTTCCGTTATGTTGATGATCCAAACCTGCGCTCGGTTTATCTGCGAAGTCTGGAGCGTACCTGGGAGGTGAAACGTATTGAACACGACCCGTGGTACAACTTTTCGTATGGCGCCATTACCGGAAACGATTGTGAATTGGAACAGGCGGTGAAATTTATGCGCGATTTCAGGCTGGATTGTATCGAGTACCGCTTCCATAATTCAGACCGCGACGACTTGTATCCCGAACGCGGATATGTGTCCTACGAAGGGTTTAAGCGGGCTTTTTCGCCGCGCGAAGCATCGAGTTCGCTCAGCATGGATGGTGGTGCTAATGGAAATGTTGTGAGGCAACCTACCGAATTTTTACGCAACTACTGGATGGGTCGCTATTATGGTTTTATTCAGGCTCCTGAAATTGCAGATACTGAATTAACTACAGTTCGTCCATCGAAACAAACCAATATTGGAGCAAAACCTTTCGACGGACCACAACGGCCGGTCGTTTATTAGCAATAATATAGGTTTCACCACTTGGTGAAACCTATAACCGAATTGAACAATGCAAAAAGTAAACTACATATTCATCTGTTTATTTAGCCTGCTTGCTTTCACATACACAGGGCTGGCTAAGTCGCTTTCAGCTTCATTGAAGTTCGAAAAATTGCTGGTTGAATATGCAGAAAACCCAATCA
The DNA here is from genome assembly GCA_937915865.1 of uncultured Prolixibacteraceae bacterium. Classification (GTDB taxonomy): domain Bacteria; phylum Bacteroidota; class Bacteroidia; order Bacteroidales; family Prolixibacteraceae; genus Aquipluma. The sequence continues at coordinate 148,666 of CALGIG010000010.1, forward strand.
ATATAGATGACGCGCAACCGCGGTTTTCGTGGATTGTTTCTTCGGAGAATCGAAACCAGAAACAGTCGGCTTACCAGATTTTGGTGGCTTCATCGGCTGAAAAACTCTCAAAAAATGAGGCAGATGTCTGGAATTCTGGGAAAGTAATTTCGGCGGAAACTATTCAGGTCGAATACAAAAACGATAACTTAAAATCGTGCACTCGCTATTTCTGGAAGGTGAAAATTTGGGACGGGAATGGATTGGAGTATGTGAGCAAAACGGCCACTTTCGAAACAGCTTTTCTTCAGCAGCAGGATTGGAAAGCTTCGTGGATTGGAAAGGATGCGGCCAACGAAATACTTCCTGAACAAGGATTTTACAAGGATAAAAAAGAGCAGTTTGCAGGGAACGATACCATTAACCACGACGGAAATTCGCTGTTGCTCCGTCGTGAAGCAACGATTAAAAAAGAAATTCAGGAGGCAAGGGTGTACGTTACCGGAGTTGGGTTTTACGAGTTTTTCGTGAACGGGCAACGGGTTGGCGATCATGTTTTGGCGCCGGCAAAAACGCCTTACCACAAATACGTTCTTTATGATACCTACGATATTACGTCGCTGCTGAAAAAAGGCGCCAACGCTTTTGGCATCCATCTCGGGAACGGCTGGTACAATCCGTATAAAAAATGGTGGGACGACTACCGGATGCAGTGGTTTGGCCATAAAAAAGCGATTGCCCAAATTCGGCTCACGTTCAAAGATGGCACTTCGCAGGTGATAACAACCGATTCAGATTGGAGATGGTCGCATGGCCCAATTACCTATAACTGCGTATACGATGGCGAAACGTACGATGCCCGCTTGGAACAGGAAGGCTGGAACATGCCCGGATTCAATGATTCAAGCTGGCAAAAAGTTTCTGTTTTCAGTAAACCTTCTGTTCGTTTGGTGTCGCACGAAATGCCGCCTATCAAGGTGAATGAAGTTTTTAAACCGAAAGAAGTGGTGGTGAACTTGCCTCAAACCAGAGTTTTCGATATGGGGCAAAACTTTGCCGGTTGGGTAAAACTAAATGTGCATGGCACGAAAGGAACGGTTATCAAAATCAGGTTTGCTGAAGATTTGAAAGCCGACGGAACAATTGATGTTACCAGCGCCGAACATGCAAAAGCCACTGCCGAATATGTTCTGAAAGGCGAAGGAACCGAAACCTACGAAACTCATTTTTCTTACTTCGGGTTTAAGTATGTTGAAGTTAGCGCTTCCAACGGAGCGTTGAATTTGGATGACATTGAAGGTCAGGCAGTCTATTCGGCCAATGCTGAAACCGGCTCGTTTGAGTGTGATAATGCACTCGTTAATAAAATTCACCGGGCAACAGTCTGGTCGCAAAAAAGCAATATGCTGGGCTACCCAATGGACTGTCCGCAGCGCGACGAACGCCTGGGCTGGTTTGGCGACGCACAGGTTACCGCTGAAGAAACCATGTTTAACTTCAATATGGCAAAGTTTTACGAGAACTGGTTCGAGGGAATTAAGGACAATCAGGATGAAAAAACGGGCGACATTCCAATTATTTCGCCACGTCCATACATCAAAGACGACGGAATTGAATGGAGCAGCACTTACCTGACCATGCTCTGGAATTACTATTGTTATTATGGCGATCAGCGGATTTTGGAGCGCCATTATCCGGCGATGAAACGCTATATGGAATTTCTGGATAAACTCTCGAAAGACTTGATTTTGCCGATGGGATGGATTGGCGATTGGGGAAGCATGGTAAAAGACTGGAAAGAAGGTCAGCCCGAATCTATTCCTACTGCTTTTTATTTCTGGAATGCCCAAATTATGGGTAAAGTCGCCGGAATTATCGGAAAGAAAGACGATCAGGAAAGTTACCGGTTATTGGCTGACCGAATCCGCGAAAAATACAACAAGCAATATTTGAATACTTCAACCGGAAATTACAATGATGGAAGCCAGATGGCCAATGCTTTTCCGCTGTTTCTGGGTTTGGCTCCCGATAATTCGAAGCAATTGGTACTGGATAATTTGGTGAATGATATTCTGGATAAAAACAATGCACACCTCACAACCGGCGTGCTGGGGACTAAATACATGCCCGAAGCTTTGGCGCAAACGGGACGTGCCGATGTGGCCTGGAAAATCATCAATCAGGAAACAGCGCCGAGTTGGAACGACATGATGGAAAAATACACAACCGTGTGCGAATTCTGGACACTGAAGCAATCGAAAAACCATGTAATGATGGGTAGCATCGATGCCTGGTTTTATAAATATATTGCAGGTATTCAGTTGGATGAGTCGAATCCGGCATTTAAAACCTTCACGATAAAACCGGAAGTTGCCATTAGACCTAACAGGTTTTTGAAACCTGTTAGGTCTGCAAAAGCTAAGGTTTCAACTTTGAGGGGAGTAGTCAGTTCGGAATGGAAAAGTAGTCCGGGGCTGTTTACTTTAAAAGTTCAGGTGCCATTTAATACCACGGCAATAGTTTACCTGCCAGGGAAAGAAAATGATACGCTAACCGAGAGCGGAGCTTTATTAAATAGCCTAAAAGGAGTAGAATACAAAGGATTCAAAGATGGAGCTTTCAAGGTATTGGTACATTCAGGAAATTACACGTTTAATGTAACCGGGAAAAATGACTAGAAGTTGGATTTTCATAGTACTGATTGGTTTGTGGGCCTGTGGCAATAAACAAAACTCCGTGAAAGATTATGCGAGCTTCGTTAATCCTTTTATTGGAACAGGTGGAGAAATGGGGCAGGGGTTTGGCAACATGTTTCCGGGGGCGGCTTACCCGCACGGAATGATCCAGCTAAGTCCCGATAATGGCGGGCATGGCTGGATGTACAGCGGAGGTTATCATTATGCCGATAAGTACATTGTTGGCTTTTCGCATACGCATTTAAGCGGAACTGGCGTGGCCGATTATTGCGATATTTCGGTGATGCCGACAACCAAATCCATTAACAAAAAATATTTTGAGCAAAGCGATTCGACGGTTAGCCAACTCATTGCCGAAAATAAGCTCGATCCAAACAGTTTCATCAATCGCGACGGCCATCCGGGGCCATTCGACAAACATTTTTTTCTGAAATACCGTTCGGCTTTCTCGCACGATCGGGAAAAAGCATCGCCGGGCTATTATTCGGTGAAACTGCTCGACGATGATATTGATGTGGAATTAACGACTTCGGAACTGGCCGCCATGCATCGCTACCGGTTCAATAAAAATTCCGATTTGCAGCACATCATCCTGAATTTAGGATTTACAACTTCCGATCATACCCTAGCCGCAAAAATCAATTGCCGCACCAGCGACTTGATTACCGGATACCGTCTTTCTTCAGGAAAAGCAACAGCCAAAGTTTTTTTCGCTCTGCAATTTTCGCGTCCTATGCAACAGTGCCGGTTTTTTCTGGCCGATTCAACCGGTGAAAAGCGTGCCGTGGGCAAAGAACAATTGGCCGGCGTTTTTACTTTTTCGGGAAAAGAAAGCAACGAATTGCTGGTTCGTGCCGCTATTTCGTCGGTTAGCGAGGAGGGGGCTTTGGCCAACCTGAAAACCAGCGATTCGTTCGGCTGGGATTTTGAGAAGATGCGCCAGACAACGCGCGACAAATGGAACGACGAGCTTTCTAAAATTTCGGTAACAACAACCGACAACGAAAAACGGACGATTTTCTACACCTCGTTGTACCACAGTTTCATTGCGCCGTACCGATTTTCGGATGCCGATGGCAGGTATAAAAATTTTAGAAATATTCCAGAAAAAGCTGAAGGCTACACGCAATATACTCTGCTGTCGTTGTGGGATACGTTCAGGGCTGAAAACCCGCTCATGCTTTTGTTGCAACCGAAGGTGGAAGAAGATATTATCCATTCGATGCTGGCCAAATACAGGCAAACCGGCGAATTACCCTATTGGGAAATATGGGGTCAGGAAGGTGGTTCGATGATTGGATATCATGCGACGGTTTTGATGGCTGATGCGCTGGCCAAACAAGTTGGCAACTATGATCTGAATGAATTGTACCGCTCGTTGGTGGCTGTATCGGAAACTGAGCGCAAAGGTCTGGGTTTTTACCGCGAGTTTCACTTTGTGCCAACAGATAAAGAAAAAGCCGGAACTGTTTCTAAAACTCTGGAATACTGCTTCGACGATTGGTGCATTGCCCAGGTTGCCAAACAATTGGGGAAGGCCGACGACTATAAAAAATATATGGAACGTTCACAATATTACAAGAATTTATTTGACACGGCTTATCACCTGTTTCGGGGGAAAAACAGCGATGGAAGCTGGTATGAGCCTTTTCAGCCACGCTTCGCCGATTATGGCAACGCGCATTGCGTGGAAGGAAATACCTGGCAATACTCATTTTTTGCGCCACACGATCCGGATGGCTTAATTCAATTAATGGGAGGACCTAAAGGTTTTGAGTTGATGCTCGACTCGTTGTTTACTCAAACGTCGGAGCTACTGGGAGAAGATACCAGCGATGTAACCGGAATGATTGGCCAGTATTCGCAAGGTAATGAGCCTGATCACAATTCCGCCTATTTATACGACCCGGTTGGCAAAATACACAAAACGCAGTTTTATACCAACAAGATAATGAATACCTTGTACAAAAATTCGCCGGATGGTTTGTGTGGAAACGAAGACTGCGGGCAAATGTCGGCCTGGTATGTTTTCAGTGCGATGGGCATTTACCCGGTAAACCCGGTGGATGGCCGCTATTATTTTGGCAGTCCTCAGTTCGAAAAAACAGAAATGCACCTTCCGAATGGAAAAACATTCACCATTTTGGCGAAAGGCGTTTCTCCTGAAAATATTTACAGCAAGTCAATTCTCCTGAATGGAAAACCGCTTGACAGGTTGTATGTAAACTGGGACGAAATTCAGGCCGGAAGTACGCTGAAATTTGAAATGACTAATAAATCCAAACCAAATAATGAGCAAACTTCAAATTAAATATTGCTTCTTTTTCTTTTTCCTTTTCGCATCTTTTGCTTTCGCAGGATGTGGCAAAAAAATAAACTCTCATCCTGAAAATGAAGATTACAAAGATGTTCCTTTTATTCAGGAAACACATGTTGGCTATAAAATCAGCGACAATGCCGACGACAACGAAGTTCGCAGCATCGCCGTGGATAAACAGTCGAATGTTTGGGTTGCCACAGCTGCCGGTATTTTTAGAAAGAGCGCCGAATCCAGAAAGTGGGACGAAATTATTACGGGCGAAAATAAAGGTCCGGCTTATTCAGTGGTAATCGCTGAAGATGGAACAGTATTGTTTGGGACTTGGAATTGCCTTTATTCGTACGCGAATCTGCAGCTAAAAAAGGAAGAGGGCCTGGTTCCTCCAATCTCAGTAATTTGCACTTCAGGAAACGAAACTTTTGCTTTGGGCCCGAATGGTATATGGCAACATTCGGAAAATGGATGGAAGCAATTGAACTACCCGATTGCCCGCTCGGTAAGATGTGCCGAAACCGACGGAAAGGGCAGTTTGTGGGTTGGAACCGACGCCGGAATTTACTTCTGCAAAAACGGAAAATCAACGCTCTATCAAAATACGAATGAATTGATTAGCGCTTATGTACGTGCCATAGGGTTTGCTCCAAACGGCAATTGCTGGGTTGGAACGATGGGTGGTGTTGCAGTGCGAAACGACGAAAAACTGCAAAAGAAAATAACGCCTGCCGAAGGGCTTTCAAACTCGTTTGTTACCTGCATTGTGCCATCACCCGATGGAACGATGTGGATTGGCACAGAGCTGGGAATTGTCAGGTTTGACCGGGAGTATAAACCATCGTTGCGGTTTAGCCGCCGCTGGCTGATGAACGACAAGGTGAACGATATTGCATTCGACAATGAAGGAAACGCTTGGGTGGCTACCAATGGCGGCGTTAGCCAGATTAAGCGAAACACGATGACTTTGGCCGAAAAGGAAAAAGATTTTTACCATCAGCTCATGTACAGGCACATTCGTGAACCCTGGACTTGCGGAAGCGTTTATCTCGAAATTCCTGGCGACACTGCATCGTGGCGGCACGAGGACGATGATAACGACGGCGAATATACAGGAGGTTACCTCGCGATGGAGAGTTTTCGGTATGCCACAACCAAGTCGGAAGACGCCCATACGAAAGCCCGTAAAGCATTCGATTTTCTGAGGCAGTTGCAAACGGTTACCAGAACAGCAGGTTTTTTCGCACGTTCAATTGTTCCGCCCACATGGAATAAGCTGCATGATGGGAACCGGACTTATACTCCACAGCAGATTGCTGATGAATTAGTAAAAGACCCACGTTATAAGCCGGTTGAAAATCGCTGGAGACTTTCGGCTGACGGCAAATGGCTTTGGAAAGGCGATACCAGTACCGACGAAATGGATGGTCATTTCATGGCGTACTTTTATTTTTACGAATATGCGGCCAACGACCAGGAAAAGCAGATGGTGCGCGATCATGTCAGGAAGATTATAGATGAACTGATCAGAAATAATTATAATCTGGTTGATATTGACGGAACCCACACTCATTGGGCGGTTTGGTCTCCTGATCAGATAAATCGTGATCCTGACTGGGCATCTGAAAAAAGTTTGAACTCGATGGAATTGTTGGGCTACCTGAAATTTGCCTACGGCATTACCGGCGATGAAAAGTATCAAAAGGAATATCTTCGTTTGATTGAAAAGGAAGGTTACCTTGAAAATGCACGCAAGGTAAATGAAAAGAATCCGGCGTGGCAAATATATTTCGACCGCACACTCGAAGGTTATACTTTCCCTGTTCTCTTCCGTTACGAGACCGACCCCAAAATAAAAGCAGTTTATACCGAAATGCTCGAAAAATGGATGGCTGATCAGGAAAGTGGCGAAAATCTGATTAACAATCTGGCGTACACATTATGCACCGGAAAAAAGATTAATACAGAACAAACCATCGATTTTTTGAAAGATGCACCGCTCGATCTGGTTGAATGGCCCATCGACCATTCGCTTCGCGAAGATGTGAAACTGGTTCGTTACCCGATTATGGAAGAAGTTCAAATCGACAAGCTTCCGCCGGCAAGTATGCGGGCAACCGTTCGCTGGGACAAAAATCCGTGGTCGGCGAGGCAGGGAAACCTTCACGCCATGCGCGAGCCTGTATTTTGGTTGTGGCCCTATTGGGAAGCCCGCTATTTAGGAATAATACAATAAAAAATATGCTATGAAACGAGCATGATTCGCTAATCACAAACACGGATGAGAATTTATCATGCGAGTTCCATCCGGCAATTAAAAAACAAATTATTCACGGATGAAAAAGTTGTTAAGCCGTTTGAGTTTGCTGTTTGCTGTTTTAGTTGCAACAGTTACTTCGCTAAAAGCACAGGATAATATGCTTTGCCGCGATGCTTATTGGACTGAAGATGAAGCCGCTGTAATTATGAAGAAGTGGGCTTCGGAATGGAAAACAAAGGCCGACTGGGAAAAACGCGCCGGAATAATTCGCGAAGGGATTATCAAAGGCATGAAGTGGAACCAAATGCCTAAAACTGACAATAATTTCAAGCCCATTATTCACAGCACGCGGACAATGGATGGCTATATTGTTGAAAACATTGCGATTGAAAGCTTTCCCGGATTTTATATTACCGGAAACCTTTACCGGCCAATTAAATCCGACAAAAAATGTCCTGCAATTCTAAGTCCTCACGGACATTGGGAAGATCGCCGTTTTAGCGCTGATGTACAAACCCGTTGCGCCTGCTTTGCCCGGATGGGGGCTGTAGTTTTTGCCTACGATATGGTTGGTTACGGCGATTCGAAACAAGTAAACCACAATATTCCGATTGCCCTTTTGTTGCAAACGTATAACAGCAAGCGTGTACTCGACTACCTGGTTTCGAGGCCAGATGTTGATCCTGAAAAAATTGGCATTACGGGCGAATCGGGTGGCGGAACACAAACTATCATGATTACAGCTCTGGATAACCGGATTAAAGTTTCGGTGCCGGTGGTGATGGTTTCGGCCTATTTCTTTGGCGGTTGTACTTGCGAAAGCGGAATGCCGGTACACAAAAGCGATCATCACCAAACGAATAATGTTGAGATTGCAGCCCTCTGCGCACCACGCCCCATGCTGTTGATTTCTGACGGTGGCGATTGGACCAAAAATACTCCCAAAATAGAAATGCCGTATCTGCAAAAAGTTTATGCGCTGTATGATGCCGAAAGCCGGCTGGATAACGCACATTTCCCTGGAGAACGGCATGGTTATGAGGCCAGTAAACGTTTTCCGGTTTATAACTTCTTCGACCGTTATCTTGGACTTCATGCCGGACGAATTTACAAGGACAAGTTTGATGAAAGTTTTGTGACCGTTTTGCCCAAAGAAGCGCTGATGGTATTCAACGAACAGAATCCATTGCCATCAAATGCTTTAAAGGTTGACGAGGCGGTAATAAAGTATCTGAATCTGAAATAATATTAGCCCCATCCCCAAAAGGGAAGGGTGTAAGGCAGTGAAACGCGAAATTTCGTTCTTTAAAAGAATAATGCTGTGAATATTCGCGCCAAAAGCCTCACCATTCGGGCTTCGATGTGAGCTCAGCCGAACGGGAGGTTTGGAGGGGGCTTAAAAAAAGAAATATGAAGAATAAAATCTTGTTATTGATCTGTCTGGGAATTTCGTTTTCCCTTTCAGCAAAAAAATACGAAACAGTACGAATAGGAATGTGTACCGATGTGCACCTGCCCACCATGCACGATGCCGAATACAGGATTACAACTTTTATTGATGCCATGAAAAAGGAAAAGCCTGATTTCATTATTGAATTGGGCGATTTTGCTACTCCCGATCCGAAATACGCCAAATACTTCGATATCTGGAATTCTTTTCCGGGCGATAAATACCACGTGATTGGCAATCACGAAATGGATGGCGGTACTTCGCGTGAAAAAGCGATTGCTTACCGGGGAATGAAAAGTGGCTACTATTCGTTCGTGAAAAATGGTTTTCAATTTATTGTGCTCGACGGAAATGATAAAAAAAATCCGGAGGTAAAAGGATATAAACAGTTCATCGGACCCGAACAAGTGAACTGGCTGAAGAACGAGCTGGCCAAAGCCGATAAACCGGTCGTTATTTTATCGCACCAGGGACTGGCACATTACAGCAGTGCCGACGAAGAATATGGCGTTGAAAATTACAAAGAAATGCAGTCGATTCTGGAAGCCCACAACGCTAAAAATCCGAAGTGCAAAGTGATTGCCTGTTTCAACGGGCACACACATTACGACTATGCCGAAAACATCAACGGAATTTGGTACATCACCATCACATCGATGTCGTATCACTGGCTGGGTGAGAAATATGTGAATATTCAGTATGGACCTGAGGTGGATAAAAATTTTAAATGGATAAAATATACAGCTCCATTTAAAGACCCACTGTTTACCATTGTTGAAATTTCGACAAAAGGATACATCAAAATTGCTGGCAAAAAATCGGAATGGATTGGAAAAACTCCCTGGGAAATGGGGTATCCTGAAAATTTGAAAAAGTACATGCGACCTGAAATTTCGGAGCGAAACCTGAAATTTAAGCTGAAGTAAATTAGATTTGGGGATTTGGATGAGATGGAAGATGGTTAAATTGTTATTTGGTTTAATGGCTAAAGTAGAAGACAATAATTTAATAATTTAACCATTCTCTTCAAACTCCAGCCTTTAGTGAACTAGACCTACTCTTAACTTGAAACTTATGAAACGACTGATTTTTATTGTGGCTTTGTTGTTTTTGATTTCCTGCAATTCGTCAAAAAAAGAATTTCGGGTAATCGATCTGCGTTGCGAATACCTCGAAAATCCGGTAGGATTGGATGTCGTCAATCCGCGTTTATTCTGGAAAATGGACAAGCCAGTTGCGGGAGCAAAGCAAACAGCGTGGCAGGTTCAGGTGGCGTCTTCCGAAGAAATATTGAAAAGCGGAACTGCCGATTTGTGGGATTCGGGAGTTGTGCAATCCGGTCAGTCGATTCAAATCGAATATAAGGGAAAACCGTTGCAATCGGGACAAAAGGTTTTCTGGCGGGTAAAAATCTGGGACGAAACAGGCACAGAATCACCCTGGAGTGAAACGGCCTCATGGGAAATGGCCTTGCTGAAAACTTCCGATTGGCAGGCCAAATGGATTGGAGCGCCCCAATCAATTACTTCGGGCGAAATGAAATATGCTTCGCCATTTTTCAGAAAAGAAATTGGTGTTTCGGGGAAAGTGAAAAGCGCCCGGGCCTACATTTCAGGATTGGGTTATTACGAGCTTTACCTGAACGGTAAAAAATCGGGCGATCATGTTCTTTCGCCGAATCAGACCAATTTCGACCGGCGCCAGCGCGAAAAGTGGAGCGAACCGCGAATTGGAAATATGAATACACGGGTGCTTTACGAAACGCACGACATTACTTCACTTGTACAGGAAGGTAAAAATTCGATTGGAGTTGTGCTGGGAAATGGCTGGTATCAGCAAGCCGACCGACCCGATGAGCCGGCCTATTTGTATGATTCGCCGCGCCTGCTGGTTCAAGCCCAAATCGAATACGAAGATGGCCGGAAAGAAACAATTGCGAGTGATGCAAGCTGGAAAGTTTCTACCGGCCCCATACTTTATAACGGACTTCATTCCGGCGAAATTTACGATGCCCGGTTGGAACAGAAGGGCTGGAACGAAGCGGGATTTGATGATTCGAAATGGATACAGGCTGAATTGGTTCGCGAACCTGCCGGAACTTTAATGGCGCAGGTTTCGCCGCCCGACCGGGTAGTAAAAACTATTCGCCCGGTAAAAGTATCCCAGCCTGAAAAGGGCATTTATCGTTTCGATATGGGACAAATGATGTCGGGATGGGCAAGGCTGAAAGTTTCAGAAGAAAAAGGGACTAAACTGAAACTTGTTTTTACCGAAGAATTTGGCCCGACTTATGGCCAAACCGATACTTATATCTTAAAAGGCGATGGCGAAGAAATATGGGAACCGCGATTTACCTGGCACGCTTTCAGGTATGTTGATGTAATTGGCTCTGCGGTTGAATTAACTGCCGATAACCTGGAAGGAAGGGTAGTTAATACGGATATTCAGTCGGCAGGAACTTTTGAATGTTCTAATTCGCTGTTCAATCAGCTCCTGAATAATTATCACTGGACACAACTGGGAAATGTGCATGGCTGCGTGCCTACCGACTGCCCACATCGCGAACGGCGCGGTTATACGGGCGATGGGCAAATTTCGTCGCGGTCGGCAATTTACAACTTCGATATGTCACAGTTTTATACCAAGTGGCTGGGCGACATCAGTGATGCGCAAAATCACGAAACCGGTTACGTACCCAATACCACGCCTTACGATGATGGCGGCGGCGGAACGCCCTGGGGTGCAGCGTATGTGATTATTCCCTGGTACATGTACCAATATTATGGCGATGTTCATTTGTTGCAGCAACATTACAAAGGCATGAAACATTGGATTGCCTTTATGAAAAACAACCTGAATAAAGATGGAATACTGGCTAACCAGGGATTGGGCGAATGGGTACCTCCGGCAGTTGTAGCCATTGATCTTGACTATGTGAATTCGTGCTACTATTTGCTTTGCTGCAACCTGATGGCACAAATTTCAAATGTTCTGGGCGAGAAAAATGATCAGGCTTATTTTAGCCAACTTAAAAAAGATGCAGCATTCAGCATCAATAAGGTTTATTTCAACCCGGATAAAGCGGTTTATTCAGTGGGTTGTCAGGGCGCCAATGCTTATCCGCTGGCTTATCATTTTGCGGCAAAAGAAAACGAACAGGCCATTTTCGACCGACTGGTTCAAAGCCTGAAAAATGCCAAAATGCACTTCGATACCGGCATTTTGGGAACCCCTTTATTGCTCCAGGTTTTGACCGAGCAGGGAAGAATTGACCTGGCATATACATTGATGAACCAGCGCGATTTTCCGTCGTTTGGTTACATGGTTGAGAGAGGCGCCACTACAATATGGGAAACTTTCCAGGGCGATGTTTCTCATAGTCACCCCATGTTTGGCAGCGTATGCGAATGGTTTTACCGAAACTTAGGAGGAATAATTCCCGATGCGGCTAGCCCGGCATTCAAACATGCTATTATTAAACCTTATCCGGTTAGTGGAATCGATTATGCACGTACAAAATATCCTTCGTTGTACGGAACAATAAAAACCGATTGGAAAATTGAAGGCGCCGATTACGAACTGAATGTTACTATTCCGGCCAATACCACTGCAACTGTTTATGTGTTAGCTACCATTCCAGAAAAGGTTTCGGAAGGAGATCAGGATGTTTCGCAAAATAAACATATCCGGTTTGTTGGTCAGGAAGGACATTTTGCTGTGTACGAAGTTGAATCAGGTGAATATCATTTTGTTTCGGAAGGGGCGCGAATTTTATTGAGAAAAACCACGCTGGCTGCTCCGGTTATAAAACCGGCCAACGCCATTGCCCAGGAAAGCGATACGGTAGTCGTTTCAATTGATGCCGAAGTAAAAGATGCTATCATTCATTACACAACCGATGGAACTGATCCGGATAGTTCTTCAATTACTTATGAAAAACCACTTCGTATTATTGACCCAACAGTTGTAAAAGCCCGGTCATACAGCCAAAATTATTCAGCAAGTTATATACAAACCGGGGTTGTTGAATTTATCGATCAGCAATCAAATGGTTTGAAATACGACTATTATTCAGGAAAATGGATGAAATTGCCTGATTTTTCGAAACTTAAAGCTGAAAAGAGCGGGACTGTTTACAAAATTTCACTCGACAAAATAATTCCGACACACGACGAATTTGCACTTGCGTTTCATGGTTCAATTAAAATTGAAAGGGAGGGCGAATATGAATTTTTCATTCAATCGAATGATGGCAGCCGTTTATATATCGACGATCGTTTGGTGATTGACCATGATGGCCCGCATGGAGCCGAAATAGAGAAAACGGGAAAAATACATTTGGCAAAGGGACTTCATCTCATTCGGATCAATTATTTCCAGGCTGGCGGAGGAATGTTTTTACGTTTACAATACACAGGACCAGGTATTGAGAAAAAAATAATTCCGCCAACAGTTTTATTGCAGAATTAACCTTATTTAAATTTAACTATATGAAAAATAACAATTTAAGCAGAAGAAACTTCCTTGGTAAAACAGCTTTGGGAGTTGCCGGAGTTACCGTTGCCTCAGGTTCAGCAATGTCGATGAGCGCTGCATCGTATAAACGGATTGTTGGGGCAAATGATCGTATCAATATTGCCTTTTTAGGTTGTGGTAATCGGAGTAAGGGGCATCAGAACATGGTTAAAATGTCGGAAAAAGATAAAAACCTTGGAGTTGTTGCTGTTTGTGACCTTTGGAGTAAAAACCGTGAAAAAACCGCTGCCCGTCTGAAAGAAAAGTTTGGGAATGATGTTAAACAGTTCAAATACTCGGAAGATTTGCTGGCGATGCCCGATTTGGATGCTGTAATGATTGGAACAGGCGATTTTCAACATGCCAAAATCCTTGCCGAAGTTGTTAAGGCCGGTAAAGATTGTTACTGCGAAAAACCTATGGCAATTGACGTTGACGAGGCGAAATATGCGCGTGAAACCGTTTTGGCATCAAAACAGGTGGTTCAAATGGGTTCACAATGGGTAAGCGAACCCGTGCAGCGAAAAGTTCGTGAAATAATCCGTTCAGGAAAAATTGGGCAAATCACCAAAATTGAACAGGTTTGGAACGATAATGGTCCACGCTGGCACGATCCAGATCGGCAGACAGTGAAAGATATTCGCCCGGAAGATACCGATTGGAACCGCTGGTTATTAGGTAAACCGTATGAACCATTCGATCCCTGGAAATATTTCGAATTCCGTATTTTCAGGCAATATTCTGGAGGCATCACCTCGCAATGGATGAGCCATGCCATTGGGCTGGTGCATTTTTATACCGACACTGCTATACCCGATTCGATGGTGGCGCATGGTGGAATTTTTGGCTGGCCCGATATTCGTCAAAATCCTGATACTTTTCAGGCATTGGCTTCGTACGACGATGCTAAATTTCTTTATTCCTATTCATCGAGCTATGCCAATAAATTTGGCGATTACACCTGTATTCGCGGAAAAGATGCCACTTTGTTTGCTCACGGTGGCGAAGGAAGTCCACGTTGGTTTTTAATACCCGAACATCAGAATTTGCCCGGAGGATTTGATTTTTTCAATGGCATGACTGATTTGGTAAAAAGCGGTAAGGCAGAGATCATTACGACAGAAGAGTACAATAATCAACTTCCCCCAACTGGTTTAAGCGACGACAGCAAATATCATATCGACAATTGGGCCGATTGCATGAGAAGCAGAAACCAGAATACAAATGGCAATATTCATACTGGGTTCTGGCATTCAATTGGAACCATAATGGCTACAAGAAGTTACCGCGAAGGTAAAAAGCTGTTTTGGGACCGGGAAAAGGAAGAAATTGTTGATCGTCAGGTAAAAAGTTGATTTGTTTTGATGTAATAAAGCCTGGAATATGACTGAAGTAATTGATAATCAGTTCTATTTTTAATAGAAGTATTAAAGGATAAATTGCGGTAAAATACTTTGTGACATTTGGAAAATCTGACTGTTTTGACTTTGAACCCAATAAAATGGTCAGGTTTTCCAATGTCAAATTTTGTCGCAAATGACAATCAGACGGAAGAGTTGGTAAAACTATGTTTTAAAATAATATCAGTTTCGGTTAATATTTTATTTTGGCAGGTAATTTATATAAACTATATTTGAATAACATATTAATCCAAACCAAAGATAAAAATAAAGGAGCAGTAAATATTCTAAATCATATTGTTCAAAACAAGTTATGAAAAAAACCTCTCTTAATGATATAGCTCAAAGGCTTGGAGTATCTAAAACTTTAGTCTCATTTGTACTTAATGGTCGGGGCAAAGAGTTCAGGATTAGTGAAGAAATATGTAAAAAAGTTACGGATACGGCAAAGGAGATGAATTATCAACCCAACCGTATTGCACAAGGTTTACGAACCGGGAAAACTAAAACGATAGGTTTGGTAATTGCTGACATTGCTAACCCTTTCTTCGGAAAACTTGGCCGGGAAATTGAGCAGGAAGCCTCTAAGCATGGTTATCGTATTATTTTTTGTAGTTCTGATGAAAATGCTGATAAATTCAAGCAGCAAATTGCTATGCTTCAGCAGAGTCAGGTTGATGGATATATTATTTCTCCTCCTATAAATAGCGAGGAAACTATAAAAGCATTGGTGAAAAGTCATATACCATTAGTCTTGATAGACCGTTTCTTTCCTGAAATTGATACAAACCATATTATTGTTGACAATCTTGATGCAGCCTATAAAGCTACATCACACCTGCTTAAATTAGGTAGAAAACGAATTGCTAATATCACCCTTAATGTTGATTTGATTAACATGAAAGAGCGCACAGAAGGGTATAAAAATGCGTTGACTGATAATGGCATTTATCCTGATGAAGCAATGATCAAGGTTTTACCATTTTCGCATGATAATACTGATGTTAATAAGGCTATTAATGAATTAGTGGGGGACAAGGATAACCTGAAAGTTGACGCTATTTTATTTTCGACCAGCAAGCTTGGAGTTATGGGAATTGAATGTATTTCGTCGCTGGGCCTGAAAATTCCAGATGATGTTGCAGTTGTAAGTTTTGATAATGTTGATGCCTATAAAATTTGTGTTAGTCCGGTTACTGTGATTGCGCAACCGCTTCCTGACATTGGACAAAAAGCAGTTGAAATTTTATTGAATGAGCTTTCTGAAGCAAGAAAAAATTCAGCAAAAAATCAAAAAATCAAATTATTAACTGAATTAATAGTTCGGAAATCTTGCGGTTCATAATTTTTTTCTAATTTGGCTAAATCGATTTAGTTTTCGTTTAGCCCGTTAAAAAATTCCGTAACATATTGGTTGATTGTTGTTTGATAAATTTGTTGGGTGGGTTCGTTTAAAGATAATATATATAGAACAGGCTAATATTTTGACGTTGAGATTTAGCCACTTATTCGAGTGGTGTACGAATATCAAAATGGGGTTTACAATGAGAGCACTTATTTCTTTTTTTTTGTTTCTAATTTGCTTTAATGTTAAGGCACAAAAGAATATTTCGGTTTCTTTAAACGGCACATGGACGTTAAATTATGGCCTTTGCGATAAAAATGCACCAGGAACTCCTGATGAATTAACTCTAAAAAACTGGCCTTCAGTAAAAGCAATTGTTCCAGGGAATGTTGAACTTGACTTATATACTGCTGGTATAGTAAAAAAACCTGAGATTGGGAACAATATTTATGAACTTAGAAAGTATGAGGCCTATCAGTGGTGGTACAGCCGAAACTTTGAGTCGCCCAAATTAGCCGATGGTGAACGGGCTGAACTTGTTTTTGAAGGGCTTGATTGCTTTTCTTCGATATGGGTTAATAATCATAAGATTGGAGATACGGATAACATGTTGATTGCCTATCGGTTTGATATTACTGATTTGCTTAAACCTTCAGGAAATTCTATTGTTGTCCGCATTAATCCTGCTGTAAAAGAAGGACAAAAACTGATACAGGGAGTTGTAGGTTCCCGAATGGATAATGCTGCAGAATTTGCCGGTGTCCGCAAAGCTCCTTCAATGTATGGATGGGACATTATGCCGCGGCTGATAAGCGCAGGATTATGGCGCGATGTTCATGTTGACGTAGTTAAACCCACTCATTTTCAACAGGTTTATTGGATGACGAACTGGGTCGACCTGGCAAAAAAGGAAGCAGCTTTAATACTCGACTGGCAATTCACGTCAGATTATCCAACAATTGACGGATTGACAATGGAAGTTTCGCTGGAAAAAGGCAAACAACAGGTATTTAAACAATCGTATCCGCTATATAATCAATGTCGACGTGAACGAATAAATTTAGAGAATGTTGATTTTTGGTGGCCCAGAGGTTACGGAAATCCCTCGCTTTACAATGCGACCTTAAAAATTATCGATGAGAAGGGGAACATTCTGGATGTGAACGAACAACGGATAGGAATCAGAACTGCTGATCTGATCCATACCGATATAACAACACCAGAAACTCCAGGCGAATTTGTTTTTGTGGTAAATGGAGAGAAAATATTTGTCAGGGGAACAAATTGGGTCCCTCTGGATGCTTTCCATAGTCGCGATAAAAATCATGTAAAAGAAGCCATAAGCATGATTAGCGACTTGAATTGCAATATGATTCGTTGCTGGGGAGGAAATGTTTATGAAGACAAAGAGTTTTTTGATTTGTGCGACGAAAATGGAATTTTGGTTTGGCAGGATTTTGCTATGGCTTGTTCTATAACTCCCCAGGACAATAATTTTGCCGAAAAAATAAGGGATGAAGCTATTCAGGTTGTACTTAAACTTCGACAACATCCTTCTTTGGTTTTATGGTCGGGCGATAACGAAAACGATCAGTCGTTGATATGGTCGTTCAGAAAAGCAATCGATCCGAAATACAATAAAATTACCCGCGAAGTTTTACCACTGGTAATCTGGGAATACGACCGTATTCGTCCATATCTTCCAAGTTCACCCTATTACAGCGAGGAGGCTTTCCATCAAAAAAACGATGAAATACTTCCTGAAGTTCATCTTTGGGGGCCGCGCGGATATTACAAAGCTCCGTTTTACACACAAACCAATGCTCACTTTGTTTCTGAAATAGGGTATCATGGTTGTCCTAACCGAAGCAGTTTGGAGAAAATGTTCGATCCGGGATATGTTTATCCCTGGACAAATGATGGGCAATGGAATGATGAGTGGCAAACCAAAGCTGTTAGGTCTCATCCTAAATCAACATTTACCGAGCATCGAAACGACTTGATGGTGAACCAGGTGAAGGCTTTGTTTGGCGAATGTCCTCAAGATTTGGACCAGTTTATATTTGCTTCACAAGTTGTTCAGGCCGAGGCAATGAAGTTTTTTGTTGAACTCTGGCGAATGGATAAATTCAGAAAAACAGGAATTATCTGGTGGAACCTCCGCGATGGATGGCCAATTATATCGGATGCAGTTGTTGATTATTACAATAGCAAAAAGCTGGCCTATTATTATATCCGCCAGGTTCAGCATAACTCTTGCGTTATGATTGGCGATCCAAAAGAAGGGAAACATCCGGTGATTGCCGTGAACGATACCAGGGAAGAAAAAACAGGGACAGTTATCGTTAAAGATAGTGATAGTGGCAATATCATTTTTTCGAAAGATTTCATAATACCTGTAAATGGGAAAGCTGAACTTGGATTTATTCCACAATCGCAGAAACAAACGATGTGGCTTATTGAATATACTATTAATAAGGAGAAATATACCAACCATTACCTGGCTGGAATTGCTCCGTTCAAATTAATTGATTATCAGAGATGGTACAAACAACTAAACATTAAACGTGATTAAAAATGAAAGTAGCAGGAATTGATGTTGGCGGCACTAAATGTGCAGTCATTTTAGGAGAAGTAGAAAATGGTGGAAAGCCAGCAATAATTGATAAAACCATAATTGTAACGAAAGATTATCCTGATCCTTACCAGATGATTGACAGGATGCAAACGGATTTAAATGGATTACTTGAAAAACACAATCTGGATGCAAAAGAAATAGCCTCGATAGGAATTAGCTGTGGGGGACCGCTTGATAGTGTTAAGGGTGTAGTTTTATCGCCTCCCAATCTTCCGGGATGGGATGAAGTTCATATTGTTAAATTGTTCGAAGACAAATTCGGTATCCCGACTTTCATTCAAAATGATGCAAATGCTTGTGCTTTAGTTGAATGGATAATGGGAGCAGGACAAGGAACAAAAAATATGATTTTCCTGACATTTGGAACAGGAATGGGTTCGGGATTAATCCTGAACGGACAACTTTATGCCGGAACAAACGATTTGGGTGGCGAAGTTGGACACATCCGTTTGGCGCCCGACGGTCCAATTGGTTTTGGCAAAGCCGGTTCGTTCGAAGGTTTTTGCAGTGGTGGTGGAATAGCCCAACTGGCAAAAAAAGTGGTTACCGAAAAATTAACGAACAATCAGTCTGTCGGGTTTTGTGCAACCTTGGAACAAGCTGAGCAATTGGATGCCAAAACTGTTTTTCTTGCAGCTCAGGACGGTGATCCGGTAGCTAATGAGATTGTTGGAATTTCTGCAAATTATCTTGGTCAAGGGTTGTCGATTCTGATTGATGTTTTAAATCCGGAATGTATTGTAATAGGTAGTATTTATTCGCGTAACGAAGCCTTGTTCAGACCATTGATCGATGTGGTTTTAAAACAGGAAGCCATTCCATCGGCATTGGACGTATGCAAAATAAAACCGGCTGAACTTGGCGATTCAATAGGGGATTATGCTGCTTTATGTGTAGCAATTTACAACAATCAATAGAAAAGCCATTGCTAAAACGCAGTCGGCGGGCAAAGCCTGGCAAGCATTCCTCCAAAAGGGAGAATCGAAAAATAGATCGCAAAGTTTTTTAGAATTGAATTAATTATAAATCGTAAATAAAGAAATAGTAAATAATAATCAGGATGTTACAGGTTATTTTAAATAATTTAATTAAACGGTATCCGCCACTGGAAACGTTAAAAGATATAATATTAGATGCTGGCCAAAGCCTGATCTCATGCTACGAGAATAAGGGGAAAGTATTGGTTTGTGGTAATGGAGGAAGCTGCTCCGACTCCGATCATATTGTGGGTGAGCTCATGAAAGGATTTGAGCACAAAAGGCCTGTTGATGAACAGTTTAAAAATAAACTGCTTGAAATTGGTGGTGAACGAGGACAATTTTTGAGCGAAAAACTCCAAATAGGTTTACCTGCCATTTCGTTAACGGCACATACTGCTTTAATTACTGCTGTGGCTAATGATAACGATGCCTCGGTTATATTCGCACAACAAGTGGTTGGCTATGGCAATCCTGACGATATACTTATTGCTATTAGCAGTTCCGGAAATTCTCAAAATGTGGTGGATGCAATTTTGGTAGCCAAAGCCAAAGGTCTTTTGGTGATTGGACTTACTGGTGAATCAGGCGGAAAAATGAAATCATTATGCGATATACTGATAAATGTTCCCGGAAAGCGAACAGCCTCGGTTCAGGAATATCATTTACCGGTTTATCATGCACTTTGTGTGATGGTAGAATCACATTTCTTCGGAAATTTTTACCTTGATTTAAAACAATAGCAGCAAACAGTTGCAGTTGGTAAAACAATACAGAAAACTGCAACTGACCATTGATCACTAAAAAAACTAACACAACTTAATAAAACATGGAAAATTCAAACAATTCTAAAAAGATTAATCAAATATCAAGAAGAACGTTTATCAATCGTACTGCGGCAACGACCGCTTTTCTGGCAATGGGACCAGCTACTAAATTGTTTGCTGAAGATTTGAAAGAAGCAACACCCTGGCCTGCCAACGCTCCTGAATTTAAATTTCACATGATTGGACATGCGCACATCGACCCGGTTTGGTTGTGGCCCTGGACTGAAGGTGTAGCCATTGTGCACAGTACATTCTCTGCTGCACTCGACCGTATGAACGAAACACCAGGTTTCTGTTTCATCAGCAGTTCTGCACAGTTTTACCACTGGGTTGCCGAAAACGATCCGAAACTAATGGAGAAAATCAAAAAACGTGTTGCCGATGGAAGCTGGTGCCTTATAGGCGGCTGGTGGGTTGAACCCGATGTGAATATTCCTTCAGGAGAAGCTATGGTTCGCCAGGGCTTGTACGGGCAGCATACTTTCCAGAAATTATTTGGCAAAAAAGCGACCATTGGATTCAATCCCGATTCGTTCGGACATACAAGTACTTTGCCTCAGATCATCAAAAAGCAAGGCATGGACAAGTACATTTTTATGCGTCCCGGACCACACGAAAAAAATATTCATTCTGATTTATTCTGGTGGGAAGGAGCTGATGGAACACGTGTTTTAACTTACAGAATTGAACAAAGCTATAATGATAGTGGAAATGTGAAAAACCGACTGCCACAGGTTTTTGCCAAGGCACAGGATCAGCCAATAAAAACATTCATGTATTATTTTGGCGCTGGCGATCACGGAGGTGGCGCTACCAAAGAAAACATCAAATCTATTGAGGAACTGAAAAAAGAAAAAGGCGCCCCAGTTGTTTTCTATAGTACTCCAGAACGATATTTCAAGGAAATTCTGGCTGATAAAAATTTAAAACCAGAAGTTGTAAAGGATGATCTTCAGCACCATGCTGTTGGTTGTTATACAGCCGAAGCATCAATTAAAAAAGGTAACCGGCAAGCAGAAACGGCTTTGGTAACTGCTGAAAAAATTGTTGCAATAGGCTCATTGGCCTGGGGAGCCAATTATCCGAAGACAGAATTGACTACTGCATGGCAACGGGTGTTGTTTCTGCAATTTCACGATAGTTTGGCCGGTTCTTCATTAATGGACCATACAAAAAATGCCAACGAAGGTCATGGGTTTGCTATGGATGTTGCCAATCAGGCAGCTTACATGGCTGTTCAGAAATTAGAGTGGCAAATTTCTACTGAAGATCCGGATTCTCAGTACATGGTTGCTTTCAATCCTCATGCGTGGGAGGTGATGGCCAATGTTGAATACGATTTTAACTGGAATCCAACGCTGCATAAAACATCGCGTGTTGACGACGAAAAAGGTAATCCACTGCCACACCAATTTACAAATGGTTCGTCGGAAACAGGATCGCGCCGTAAACTGATTGTTCATACGCCTATACCTGCAATGGGGTATCGCCAGTTAAGACTTTGGGATGGTGGTGATTACAATCACCAAATCACTGCTACAGCCAAAGACAATGTACTTGAAAATGACCTGGTAAAAGTGACGTTCTCTTATGATGGCACACTTGGCATTCAGGATAAAAAGTCGGGAAAAGAAGTTTTCGCGGGAGGAAATGCCGGTTGTAAAGCCATCGTAATTGATGACCCAAGCGATACCTGGAGCCACGACATTAAAACATACAACAAAGAAATTGGCGCTTTTGGAAATGCTACCCTGAAAATTCTGGAAAACGGGCCACTTCGTTCGACAATGCGGGTTATCACTTCGTATGGCGACTCGAAACTTACCATTGACTGGACTTTATATGCCGGGTCAAAAAATCTGGAAGCCAAGGTGACTTTAGATTGGCACGAACACTTGAAAATGTTGAAATTCTCTTTCCCGGTAAATGTTGAAAAGCCTGTTCCAACTTATGAAACATCTTATGGATACATTGTTCGCGAAGCCAATGGGAATGAAGATCCGGGGCAGCGTTGGATTGATGTAACAGGTAAACAGGGCGGTGAAACTTTTGGATTGACTGTTTTGAACGACGCCAAATATGGTTACAATATTCTTGAAAACGATATGCGTATTTCGGTTGCCCGCGCTGCTGTATATGCTCATCATAATCCCAAAGTGCTCGATCTGAAAAATGAATATCACTGGATGGATCAGGGAATTCAGACGTTCAAAATGATGCTGGTACCTCACCAGGGAAGTTGGCAAAACAGCAACATTGTGAGAATTGCCGAAGAATTTAGCGCCCAGCCGCTGGTTATTTACCAGGGAATTCATGGCGGAACATTACCAAAAGCAAATTCGCTTCTTTCGGTTGACGCACCAAATGTTGTGGTTACAGCCATCAAAAATGCTGAAGACAATGACGATATGATTATTCGTTGCGTTGAACTCACAGGAAATGCGGTAACAGCTAATCTGAAATTCGGATTTAACGGCAAGCAATGGAGTGGAAACTTTACTCCAAGCGAAATAAAAACGCTTCGTGTCAATCGCAAATCCGGAGTAGTTAAAGAAGTTAACCTATTGGAAGAATAAACTCTCAATCCATATAATCCATTAAAATCTTACTTATGAATAATTCAAAAATTAATCTGCTTAAAATATTCCCGGTGTTGTTTTCATTCATCGTAATGGGGTTTGTCGACATCATTGGTGTTGCTACCGGGTATATCAAACAAGACTTTGAGCTAACCGATTTCATCGCCCAGTTTTTACCAATGATGGTATTGTTGTGGTTTTTTGTTTTGTCGGTTCCTGCTGGTGTTTTGCAGGATAAATTTGGGAAACGCAACATGCTTAATATTGGTATGGTCATTCAGGCTATTGGTCTGGGACTGCCATTTATCTATTATTCGTTTCCTATGATGTTTGCCTCTTTTATCCTTTTAGGAATTGGCAATACTGTTATTCAGGTTTCGGCTAATCCGCTCTTGCAAGATGTTACTCCTTCGGATAAACTGGCTAGTTTTATGAGCACATCACAGTTTGTGAAAGCGATAATTTCGTTCTCAGGCCCAATCATTGCTACATTCATGGCATCGCGTATGGGCAACTGGAAACTGGTTTTCGCTGTTTATGGAATTACTTCATTATTAGCTGCTTTCTGGTTGTCGATGACTCCCATCCAGGAATCAAAACCTGATCGTAAAGCGGCTTCTTTTTCATCTTGTTTCAGCTTGTTGAAAAACCGTTTTGTAGCTTTAATGGCTTTGTCAATTTTCCTGATTGTTGGTACCGAAGTTTCGATCAACACCAATATATCAAGTATCCTGATTTCAAAATTTGGCGTGCCACTGGAAACAGCAGCTCTTGGTATCAGTTTTTTCTTTGCAGGCGAAACTATTTCACGATTTCTGGGTGCAATTGCATTAAATGTAATCAAGCCACGGTTATTCCTTTTGCTCATTGTTTTGCTTTCGTTGCTTGGGGTATTGGGAGTATTTATGGCTCCAACAAATGCCATTGCCTTTGGTGCTGTTTTCATTATCGGATTAGGTGCAGGGAATATGTTCCCAATCATTTTCTCTTTGGCTTTGGAAAAGATGCCTGAACGTGCCAACGAAATTTCCGGATTGCTCATCATGGCTGTTTCGGGTGGTGCGGTAATTCCATTGGTTATGGGGTTGGTAAGCACTTTGGCCGGACCAATTGCCAGTATTTCGGTGGTTGGTGTGTGTATGCTTTACATCCTTTGGGTCTCAATGTATGTAAGAAAAAACTAAAAATTATTTCGAGCCTGGAATGTATTTGTAAGTTGCGTTAATTTATTGATTTAATTGTTTTTAATAGCCGAAAAGATGAATAGGTTTTTTCTGTTATCAGTTATTGTATTGCTTTGTTTTTCGAATTCAAAAGCTCAGGAAAAGTTAAAATCGACAGGTGAAATCCCGATTTTGGCTTGGTACAGTATTCCTGCAAACGAAACTTCGGTAGCGCGCTATCAGGAAATGCGCGATGCAGGAATTACCTATTCGCTTAGTTTCTTCAACAATGCCGACGATGCCGAAAAAGCGCTGGATGTTGCTGCAAAATCTGACGTGAAAATTGTGCTTTCGTGCCCCGAATTGAGCAAGAAGCCAGAAAAGACAGTGAAACGTTTTATGAACCATACGGCGCTGGCAGGTTACCATTTACGAGATGAACCCTCTATTCAGCTTTTCCCAGAATTAAGCGACTGGGCAAGAAAAATACAATCGGTTGATAATAAACACTTCTGCTACGTCAATTTGTTCCCGAATTTTGCAGACTCAACACAACTTGGCACAAAAGACTACAAAAAATACGTTCAGGAATACATTAAGCAAATTCCGGTTCAGTTTGTATCGTTCGATTATTATCCGGTAATGAAAGACCGAATCTATAAGAATTGGTTCGATAACCTTGAACTGATTTCCAAAGAATCGAAAAAAGCGGGTTTACCATTCTGGGCCTTCGTATTGACTACCAATTACGATAACGATCATGTTACTCCGCAAACACTGGCAGCTATGCGGCTCCAGGTATACGCCGATCTGGCCTATGGTGCGCAAGGAATCCAGTATTTTACCTATTGGTCAGCGACATCGGTTAATTCACCTTCAGGAGAAGATCAGCGCGGTGCACCGATTAGTGTAATAGGAAAACGTAGTGTCGTTTATGATCGTGTACAGCAATTGAGCGTAGAAATACAAAAGCTTTCAGGTGTATTTCTCGGTTCTAAATTGATTAGTGTCCGACATACCGGTTTGGGAAAAATTCCGGCTGGTACTGTCCGTTTAACCAGTTTACCTGAACATATAAAGGTTCTGGAAACCAATAAAGCTCCTGCACTGGTTTCAGTTTTGGAGAATGGAGAAAACTCGTATGTGGTTATTGTCAATACCGATCACCTTAACCCCATGAACCTGACGGTTTACGGCGATGAAACGCTGAAAAAAGTTTGTAAAAACGGCACTATAGTACCGGCAAGCACTTATGACTCCGCAATGGAAGTTGATCCTGGTGATGTCGCTATTTATATGTTCCCAACCAATAAAATTTCAAAAAAATAAACTTATTAAATCATGAATAGAATAGGTGTAGTTAAAAATCTGGTACTGACTCTTGTTTTTTC
Source organism: uncultured Prolixibacteraceae bacterium (assembly GCA_937915865.1). GTDB lineage: Bacteria > Bacteroidota > Bacteroidia > Bacteroidales > Prolixibacteraceae > Aquipluma. Next base: position 174,197 of record CALGIG010000010.1, read on the forward strand.
AGGAGTAACTGCCACGTTTGCACAGTTTAACCCTGTTTCGCTTGTAAATCCTTTTGTTGGTACTGATTATCATGGCCATACATTTCCAGGGGCAGCGCTTCCCGGCGGGATGGTTCAATTAGGGCCGGATACCGATGTAAAAGGATGGGATTGGTGTTCAGGCTATCATTACAGCGATAATTCCATTATGGGTTTTAGCCATACACACCGTAGCGGCATGGGCGCAGGCGACTGGGGCGACATTATGCTGATGCCTGTTGTTGGCGACTTAAAGATTGAACCAGGCGATAAAACCAAACCCGGAACTGGTTACCGGTCTACTTTTTCACATCAGGATGAAAAAGCTTCTCCAGGCTATTATTCAGTTTTGCTGAAAGATTATGGTATTAAAGCTGAACTGACAGTTTCTCCACGTGCTGGTTTTCACAAATATAGTTTCCCAAAATCGAAAACTGCACATATCATTATCGATATGAATCATGGTATCGGAAGTCGTTGTATGGGTACTGAAATCAAAATTATCAGTGATACTGAAATTGTTGGCCATCGTTCTACGCGTGGTTTTGTAAAAGGGAAAGATGTGTATTTCTATGCCAAATTCAGTAAACCATTCCTGTCTTATGGAACATGGAGTGAAAACACAATTTCAGGGGAAAAGGAAGCTTCAGGAATTAAGGCTGGCGCTTTTGTAAATTACACAACCACCGATAATGAAGTAATTCTAGTTAAAGTAGGTATTTCATACACCAATATAGAACAAGCCAAACTGAATTTAACAACCGAAATTCCTGATTGGAATTTTGATTTGGTAAAAACCAACGCCGAAAAATCATGGAATACCAATTTGAGTAAAATTGAAGTTCAAGCTAATAAAGTGGACGGCGATGTTTTTAACAAGCAAAGGTTAACTACTTTTTATACTGCACTTTATCATGCTTTGCTATTTCCGGCAACGTTTAGTGATGTCGACGGGAAATATAAAGGTTTGGATAATCAGGTTCATATTGCCAACGGTTTTACTTACCGAAGCGATTTTTCGTTGTGGGATACATTCAGGGCTGAAATGCCACTTTTAACATTGGTTGATCCTGTTAGGAGCAATGATGCCGTACAAACGATGATTGCGCAATACGAACAAGGCGGTTGGATGCCAACTCCTCAACAGTTTGGAAATAGTTATACCAACGACATGATTGGCGATCATCCGGTTGATGCAATTCTGGATGCTTATATGAAGGGAATCAGAAATTACGATGCCGAAAAAGCTTACGAAGGTGTTCGAAAAAATGCAATGGAAACACCTCCGGCAGATCATCGTTCGCGCGGTAGAATCGGGTTAAGTTATTATTTACAATATGGCTATTTGCCTTACAACAAAGTTCGCGAATCGGTCTCCCGGACAATGGAATATGCATACAATGATTGGTGTATTGCCCAATTTGCCAAAGCTCTGGGAAAAACTGCCGACTATGATTTATTCATAAAACGGGCGATGAATTACAGGAATGTAATCGATTTATCAACAGGGTTTGCCCGGCCAAAAAACGATCAGGGACAATGGCTTTCGCCATTCGACCCTCGGTTCATTGGAAATGGCGACAACCGTCATTACACCGAGGCCAATGCCTGGCAATACACATGGTTTGTGCCTCACGATGTTCAGGGTTTAATAAATCTGGAAGGTGGAAAGGATCGCTTCGTTCAGAAACTGGATTCGCTGTTTACCATCAGTTCCGAAATCAAGGAAACAGTGAGCGATGCCACCGGTTTGATCGGGCAATATGCTCACGGCAACGAGCCGGGCCATCACACTATTTACTTGTATAACTATGCCGGAATGCCCTGGAAAACCCAAAGCATGATCCGCAAAGTGATGGATGAATTGTATCACGATGGTCCGGATGGTTTGTGCGGAAACGAAGACATGGGACAAATGTCGGCTTGGTATGTACTGAATTCGATGGGTTTTTATCCGGTTGCTCCAGGACAAAATGTTTGGGTTATTGGGAGCCCGTTATTCAGTAAAATTACTCTTCGGCTGAACAAAGCCTTCAACAAAGGAAGCGAGTTTACCATTGAAACCCGGAATAATTCCAAGGATAATAAATACATCCAATCGGCAAAACTGAATGGAAGTTTATTGAATAAGACATGGTTCACGCACGATGTCATTAGCAAGGGAGGCAAAATCACATTTGATATGGGGGCCGAACCAAATAAGAGCTGGGGAACTGCCGCTGAATCAATTCCGCCATCAGTTTCAGGGATTGAAAAGAAATAATAGCCTCTCCCAAACCCACTCCGAAAGAAGGACTGAGATGTGAAGCAATAAATTTAACGGTCTGAAAGAGAATGTACTGTGAATATATGCCGACAGAAGTCTCTCTCGCTTTAAGCGAGAAGATTTAGAGAGGGCTAAAGAACAAATGAAAAAAACTATTTACTAATTGATATGAAACAAGAACAATTACAAAAAATTCTGGACGACATCAGTAAGGTGAAAATTGCTGTGGTTGGCGATTTTTGTCTGGATGCTTATTGGTTTATTGATGAGACGATGAGCGAGATTTCAATTGAGACCAATCAGGCAACCCGTCCGGTTCGCGAACAACGATACACGCTTGGCGGTGCCGGTAATGTAACTGCGAATATTGCCGCTTTGGGCGTAAAAGACGTTCGTGCGTTTGGCGTAATCGGAACCGATCCGTTCGGAGCTGAGATGGTTAAGGTTATGAAAATGAGCGGCATAAACCCAGATAACTTGCTGATTCAAACCGGGAACTGGTCAACGCATACTTATGCCAAACCATACATCGGCGATTTTGAGTTGAATAGAGTTGATTTTGGAAATTACAATGTCCTTTCAACCGAAACAGCAGATCTTCTCATTGCCAAATTAATTGAAACAATTCCACAGGTAGACGTGGTAATTATCAACCAACAGGTTCCGTCGGGCATTCATATTCCATATTTCAAACAAGAATTACTGAAGGTGATTCAGCAGTTTCCTGAAAAAATATTCATGGTTGACAGCCGGAATTTCAACGATTTTTATGACGGAACCATTCGAAAAATGAATGATAACGAAGCTGCACGTCTTTGTGGCGTAGATAAAGCTCCAGATGATATAGTTCTTTATAGTGAAGTAGTTACTTATGCCGAAGAGCTTTTTTCCAGGTTTAAAAAACCATTATTCGTAACCCGTGGAAGTAAAGGCTCGCTTACAATTAGTCAAAAAGGTATTTCAAATATACCTGGACTGATGATTATTTCACGAGTTGATACTGTTGGGGCAGGAGACAGCTATCTGGCCGGTGCTGCTTCGGCCCTGGCTGCTGGTTATGATATGGATGTTGCTGCAACTATAGGTTCTTTTGTTTCAGGTGTAACTGTTCAGAAATTATTCCAGACTGGTACTGCAACTCCTGAAGAAATTATGACTATTGGCGCTGATCCTGATTTTGTTTATGCTGCCGAATTAGCTGAAGATTCGCGTCATGCTGAATATCTGGAAGGAACCGAAATCGAATTGGTGAATAAATGGATTGGAGAACTTTCGCTTGAACATGCTATTTTCGATCATGACGGCACTATTTCTACGCTTCGTGAGGGCTGGGAACATATTATGGGACCAATGATGGTAAAAGCAGTTCTCGGTAAAAAATATAAGGATGCCGACGAAAGTCTTTATCAAAAGGTTGTTGCGCGGGTGAATGATTATATAGACAAGACAACCGGGATACAAACTTTGGTGCAAATGAAAGGTTTGCTCGACATCATCCGCGAATTTGGTTGTGTACCTGAAGAAGATATGCTCGACGAATTTGGCTACAAAAAAATATACAACGACGAATTGCTCGAAATGGTGAAAGTTCGTGAGGAAAAATTCAGGAAAGGTGAGCTTGGACTGGAAGACTTTACAATGAAAAATGCAGTGCCTTTCCTTCAAAAACTTCACGATGCCGGTATTAAGCTTTACTTGGCCAGTGGAACCGACGAGGTTGATGTTATAAAAGAAGCTGAAGCTTTGGGTTATGCCCATTTATTTGAAGGACGCATATTTGGAGCCGTTGGCGATATAACTAAAGAAGCAAAAAAAATGGTTCTCGATCGTATATTGAATTCAATTGGCGATTCATCGTTTGGTAAGTTAATCACATTTGGCGACGGACCTGTTGAAATGCGCGAAACGCACAAACGTAATGGATTATCTGTCGGCATTGCAAGTAATGAGTTGAAACGTTTTGGGCTAAATAGCAGCAAACGTACACGCTTAATCAAGGCCGGCGCTGATGTGGTTATTTCAGATTTCTCGCAGATGAACCAATTGCTGAAATTACTAAACATCAAATAATAATATTGATTTAATGTAGTGTCTTTAAACGTACTCACCCCAAGCACTCAGGGCGTGGGGTGAGTCGGTAAATCGTAAATATTGAAATCGTAAATTCTTACATTATGCCATATCCAAAACTCAACAGAGACTTGTTGGATGTTAAAAAACTCGATGACCGAAAGAACAAGGTTTACATTGAAAAAGACCATGTCCCGGTTGATCACAAGCCAGAACATCTTTCGGAGAGAGGTCAGAAATTAATTGAAAAAACTGCTGAACGTATTCGTTTGGCTCATGAAAAAGGAAGTTCTGTTATGCTTACTTTTGGTGCACATACCATCAAAAACGGTATGTCACCAACATTAATTGCTTTGATGGAAGAAGGTTGGGTCAATCATCTTTCAACTAATGGTGCAGGTATTATACACGATTGGGAATTTGCCTTTCAGGGAAAATCGAGCGAAGATGTACGTGAAAATGTCCATCTCGGACAATTTGGTATTTGGGATCATACCGGGTTTAATATCAATCTGGCCCTGATAGTTGGCGCTTACGAAGAACTTGGTTATGGCGAATCGGTTGGAAAGATGATTTCAAGAGAAGGACTTGATATTCCTGAAATTTCTTCGCTTTACCGTGAAGCCTCAGAAATCATGGAATCAAATCCGGGTAAGGCGGCAGCAGCTATTGATTTAGCCGGAATCATTAAAAAGTTTGACTTAGCGCCCGGGTTCCGCTGCATCCCGCATCCCTTTAAGAAATATTCGGCACAAGCCCGTGCCTACGAACTGGGTATTCCATTTACAGGTCATCCGATGATTGGTCACGACATCATTTATAACCATCCGATGAACCACGGTGCAGCTTTGGGACGCGTAGCGCTAAACGATTTTCTGGCCTTCGCCAAAAATGTGAGCAGGCTGGAGCATGGAGTTTACATGTCGATTGGTTCGGCAGTGATGTCGCCCATGATTTTTGAGAAAGCGCTATCGATGTCGCAAAACTTGATTATGCAACAAGGTAGTCATATCGACAATCATTTTATGCTGATTGTTGACCTTGCCAAATCAGAATGGGATTGGCAAAAGGATGGTGAACCATCGATGGATAATCCGGCTTACTACCTGCGCTATTGCAAAACTTTTAACCGTATGGGTGGAGAAATGTATTATCTGACTGCCGACAACCGTGATTTCTTACTGGCTATTCATCAGGAGCTTCAAAAGAATAATAGCCATTAAGTTGTCAGTATTAGTCATTAATGGTAACAACAAATAACAACAAATGACGATTGACTAGAACTTAAATACTAACCAACTAAAAATTTACAAAATGACAGAAAATTCAAAAATGTCGAGAAGAGGCTTTATTGGCGCTACTTCTACTGCTGCTGCCGGAATGATGATTGTTCCATCAAATGTTATTGCCGGGTTGGGGCATAAAGCTCCTAGCGACAAGCTAAACATTGCCGGCGTTGGAATTGGTGGAATGGGTTTTGGAAACCTGAAAAACATGGAGAGTGAAAACATTATTGCTCTTTGTGATGTGGATTGGGATCACAGTAAACGTTGCTTCGATTATTTTCCAAAGGCTAAGAAATTTTGGGACTGGAGGGTAATGTACGATGAAATTGGCAAGTCAATCGATGCTGTTTTAGTTGCTACTGCCGATCATAACCATGCAATTATTGCTTCACATGCCATGACTTTAGGAAAGCATGTTTACGTGCAAAAACCGTTGACACATTCTGTTTACGAATCGCGATTATTAACAAAATTGGCCGAAAAATATAATGTAGCCACATCAATGGGTAACCAGGGATCATCAGGCGAAGGAGTTCGTCAGATACAGGAATGGTTATGGAATGGCGAAATTGGTGATGTTACCAAAGTAGAAGCTTTCACCGATCGCCCATTGTGGCCTCAGGGTTTAACTGCACCCAAAGTTGGTATGTGGGTTCCCGAGACCATGAACTGGGATTTATTTATTGGCCCGGCAAAAATGCGGCCATACCATAGAATGTACACACCATGGAATTTCCGAGGCTGGTGGGATTTTGGGACAGGCGCGTTAGGCGATATGGCCTGCCATCTTCTTCATCCTGTATTTGTTGGCCTTAAATTGGGTTATCCAACCAAGGTACAGGGAACTTCAACCTTATTGATGACTGACTCTGCCCCGGCAACGGAAACTGTTCAGCTTGTTTTTCCGGCCCGCCCGAAAGAAAAAGGTATAAAAATTAATTTTCCTGAAGTTACCGTTACCTGGATGGACGGTGGTAACCGCCCCATGAAACCAGAAGGATGGTCAGAAGGAAAAGATATGAATGATGGTGGTGGCGCAGTCATTTTCCACGGAACGAAGGACAAATTGATTTGTGGTTGTTATGGACGTAATCCGTGGTTATTATCAGGTCGCGTTCCGAATGTTGCAAAAACTCTTCCCCGCGTAAACGGTAGCCATGAGCAGGATTGGATTCGTGCCTGTAAAGAAAGTCCTGAAAACCGTGTTCAAACAGCTTCTCCATTCTCTCAAGCTGGTCCGTTCAACGAAATGGTTGTGATGGGCGTATTGGCCGTTCGCCTTCAGGATTTGAACAAGGAATTACACTGGGATGGCCCGAAAATGGAATTCACCAACATACGCGACAACGAAGTGGTTAAATTCTGTCTGGATGATGGACTGGAAATTAAAGACGGACATCCTTCATTCAATAAAAAATACACTGAACCTGCTAATGCACGCGAGTTTGCTGCTGAATTAATCAAGCACAATTATCGTAAAGGTTGGTCTTTACCTGATATGCCTGCTTAAAATCTTCGATATTGGTTGTTGGACATTGGTTATTGAAAATTTCCAATGTCCAATAACCAATATCCAATTCATCAAAGAAAAAGCAAACGAAAATTCAATTTATGACAACAGAAAAACTTGTCTCTTTAAGAACAGAAGCATATACGCATTTAACCACCGAACTTTTGCCTTTCTGGACAAACAGAATGATAGATAAAGAAAATGGTGGTTTTATTACTCATTTTGACAAAGATGGAAACGACACCGGCGAAGATGAAAAATCGCTGATTGCCCAAACCCGTTGTTTATATACCATTTCGTCGGCTCACCGGGCCGGATATGGCGATGGCAAGCTGGCCGAAATGGCCCGTCATGGAGCCGATTTTATCATCGACAAAATGTGGGACAAAGAGTATGGCGGTTTTTACTGGATGCTCGATCGCAAGGGCAATGTAAAAATCGACCAGAAGATTATTTACGGCCACAGTTTCGCAATATATTCTCTTAGCGAATATACTTTGGCTACTGGCGACCAACGCGGTATTGAGTATGCCGAAAAGGTATTCGATTTGTTGCAGAAATATTGTGTTGATTCGATGTATGGCGGTTATTGGGAAATGTTTCATCGCGACTGGACTTTGTGTGGCCACGGAAGCCATGGTGGAGACCGAAAGACTCTCGATGTACACATGCACCTGATGGAGGCTTTCACCACGCTTTATGAATGTACGGGGAAGGATGTTCATCGCCGTAAATTGTTGGAAGATATTGATTTATTGCTTAATCGCATCATTCATCCGGTTTACAAAACAGGTATTCCGCAGTTTTATAAAGACTGGACCATTGCTCCTCAAATCAAATTTGATATTATTTGGGGCTGGGACCGTTTTTCGGAAGAAGGCCAGAAAGGAAATGCAACCGACAATACCTGCTATGGCCACAATGCCGAGTTTGCATGGTTGTTATTTCATGCTTTGGAAATCCTGAAAATTTCACCGGAAGGTTATAAAGATTTGTTCAAAATTATTTACGATCACACGGTTGATAATGGTATCGACTGGGAATATGGCGGTGTATACGTCGAAGGTCCACATTCAGGAGGTGTTTACGACAAAGAAAAAGAATTCTGGCAACAAGCAGAAGTTTTAATCGGTTTGCTCGATGCTGTGATTCTTTTTGGCAGCGATAAATATTTTGATGCCTACGAAAATGTACATCGTTTTGTCATGGACAAAGTGGTAAACAAAGGAGTAGGAGAGTGGTATCCGTTGCTGTCGCGCAAAGGCGAACCAATCTGGACCCACATGGGTCACTCGTGGAAAATTAATTACCACACCGTTCGCGCCATGGTTCAGAGCATTGAAAGGATGGATATTCTGCTTTCAAAAGCAGATAATTAATCAAATTGGCGGGAGTATTAGATGTTAAAGTATTGTACTCACTTCAAGCCCTGCCAGCAGGACTTTTCCCCTCTCTTAAAAAGAGAGGAGTGAAGCAAGCGTAGCGTGCCTGGAGTGAGTTAGGATAAGTAAAAATAATAACCGGAAAAACTTATGACATTAAACCTAACTCATATCGATTGGATTGTCCTTGTTATAGTTGTTGGATGCAGCTTGTCTTTTGGTCTGTATATGGCTTACCGAAAAAAATCAGGACAGAGCAGTTCCAATTTCTTTCTTGGTGGCCGGTCAATTAAATGGCCAATTGTTGGAGCCTCGGTATTTGCAACCAATATTGGCGCTGAACATTTGGTCGCTTTGTCGGGCGATTCATACCGCTACGGTTTGGCTGCCGGTTCGGTTGAGCTAACTACGGCAATAACTCTTGGAATTGCCTGTGCTGTTTTATTTCCTTATTACATTAAAAACAAGATTTACACCATCCCTGAATTCCTGGAGCTTAGGTATAACCGCCGCGCCCGGACTTTCTTTTCAGGATTGATGCTGATCATTAGCATTATGACCAAGCTTGCTTTCACCATGTATGCCGGCGCCCTGGTTTTTAACAGCATTTTTGGATGGGACGTTATGACAACAGTGGCCGTTATTGCTGTGGTAGTGGCTGTTTTTACCATGATTGGCGGCTTTACTGCAGTTGCCTATACCGATAGTATTCATGTTACTATTATGATTTTTAGTGCGGTATTGATGCTTTTTATTGGTCTCGACCGGGTGGACGGTTGGAGTGGTTTGGTGGCCAAAGTTCCCGATATGATTTCGATTGGCAAACCAATGGACGATCCGCATTATCCTTTCTGGGGCATATTGGCAACAGCTTTTTATGCGGGAGTGTTTTATTGGGGTATGGATCAGGTAAATGTTCAACGGATATTAGCTGCTCCCGATTTGAAAAATGCAAGACGTGGCGCTATGTTCGCCACTTTGCTGAAACTTTTGCCGATCTTTATTTTCGCACTGCCTGGTGTAATTGCCTTTGCACTGTTCCCTAACGAATTGGTTGGCGAGGAAAGTAAAAATACGTATGTTTTGTTGCTGAATAAATTACTTCCAACCGGACTACGTGGACTCTTGCTTGCCTCACTTGTTTCGGCGCTAATAACAGCTTTGATTGCCGTATTAAATTCTGTATCAACGCTTGTTGTACGCGATTTTATTGTGGAATTTAAACCTGATTATTCCGAAAAAAAACAAGTTAAACTGGGCAGGATTATCATCCTTGTTGTTGCACTTTTAGGTGTTGCCGCTGCCTACTTGGTTTATAAAAGCCCTTCGGGTTTATATCTTTACCTGCAAACCATGTGCGCTTACCTGATGATTCCGGTTTTCCCGGCTATCTTTTTTGGTATAATGAGTAAAAAAGTCACCTTAAAAGGAGCTACAATATCAGTTATCGTTGGTATTTTACTTGCAACCTTATTTGTAGTTGATGAATTGATGGGGAATTCGGCAAAAGATATTTTCCCATTTCTGCATTACAAATACACGCTCAATTTCGGGTTCCGTGGTTTGTGGGCCGAGATTTTGATTACTGCTGTATTATTTGCAGTGTCAGCTTTCACTGAGAAAACGGTAACAGAAAAGTTGGAAAAAACAACTATAAATTACTCTAAAGGTGTTGCCCGTTTCGAAGGTTTAAGCGACTGGCGCTTGCATTTGGCAGTTCTTTCAGTGATTACACTGGGAATTTATATTTGGTTATTTTAATTAACTAAACGATTTAAACTAACTTAAAATGAAAAAGATAGTAATTTTGATTGCAATATTTATAACAATGAACACAGGTTTGGTTGAAGCCAAATCAAAATGGATATCATTGTTCAATGGTAAAGATTTGACTGGTTGGTTTGTCCGCGGAAAAGCTACATGGTCGGTTCAGGATGGTGTTTTAGTTGGTGTTGGCGGTATGGGCCATATTTACACCGATGTAACTTGCACCGATTTTGAGTTAAAAGGCGCATTCCGAATTTCGGCTGACGCTGGTTCAAAATCAAATAGTGGCTTGTATTTCAGGGCTAATCCTCCGGAAAATAAATCTGATGGATTTCCAAATGGATACGAAGCTCAGATTTGCCACAATCAGGATGCGTATACCGGTTGGCTTTGGAAACCCGGAAAACCAACAGGAAAAGCAAGTCAGTTACTAACAAAGGATGGGGAATGGTTTACCTATCACATTAAAATGGTTGGTAATCACATTCAATTTTGGATTAATGGTAAATTGGTTATGACTTACGATGATTCGGAATATAAATCTGGCCATTTTGCTATTCAGGGACATAACCCAGGTATGAAAATTGAGGCAAAAGATTTATATTACAGAAATTTAGGTAAATAGTTATTTGTTTTCATTGTTGTCCGGTAAAAACATGAGATTATTCGCTTTCGCTCAGAATGACAGCTTTTTGCAAGAATGCAGAGGGAATCAGGGTAGGTTTGCGGCGTAGCCGCAAACCTACCCTGATTCCCCATCACAACTCGTTGATTGTTTCGAACGAAGTGAGAAATCTCGACTTAATGAGCGTTGTGAAGATTTAACCAGACAACAATGATTTGTTTTATTTAAATCACGAATCAACAAAATAGTCACCTCGCCATTGACGCGGCAAACCGAAAATGAATTGACCGAAGAGAAATCCGTACAGCGAATAAATGGCTATTCCATTTCGTTGTGATATTCAAAAAATAAAAAATGCTAATACGCAGATTATAAGACGATAAACAAAAATTAATACAAATGAAATTCCGGTTTATAACTATCAGGTTTTGTCTTGTTTCAATCAGCTTAGCTTTAAGCATTAATCTATTGGCACAACGTAATACATTGCACGATTTAGATGGAGTTGTCAGGCTTCAGTATAATAATCCGGGCTTGCAGGTTGATCTTGGTGTTGGGCTTTGGGCCTGGCCAATTCCCATCGATTTTGACAAAGATGGCGATATGGATTTGGTGGTTTCCAGTTCCGGAAATTTTCCTTACAATGGTTTATATTACTACGAAAATGTTTCGGGTGATAAATTTCCGGTATTTAAAAAATCAGTCAGATGGGCTGATGGCCCCTCCAATATTCAGATTTCATACGTCAATAATGAAACCAGGATTTTAGGCCCAGGTTTCGAATATACCAATTTCAGGAATAAACTACTGAATGAACCAGTTGGGTTAATGATGGCCGACGATGTTTTTAAACTGATAAAACAGAAACGTTTGAGCGAATGGCGGCTTGTTGACTATGAAAATGACGGTGACCTTGACTTAATTGTTGGCATAGACGACTGGTCGGAATATGGTTGGGATAATGCTTTCGATTCAGCGGGGAAATGGAAAAATGGTCCTTTACATGGGTATGTGATTTTAGTTGAAAACGACAATGGAACGTACCGGGTTAAAGGAAAAATTAATGCAGACGGTAAACCAATCGATCAGTTTGGGCAACCTACCCCCAATATGTACGATTTTGATGGTGATGGCGATCTCGATTTGATTTGCGGTGAATTTCTGGATAAGCTTACCTGGTATGAGAATGTTGGCACACGCGAAAAACCCGAATTTGCTGCTGGCCGGATTTTAACCAACGATTTAGGCCCGGTAAAAATGCATCTCGAAATGATTATGCCGGTTGCCGTTGACTGGGATGGCGATGGTGACATTGATTTGATAGTGGGAGATGAGGATGGGCGCGTTGCTTTGATTGAAAATACCGGTACTGTAAAAAATCATGAACCGGTATTTAAAGCTCCGGTATATTTTCGTCAGGAAGCTGACTTTGTAAAATTTGGCGCCCTTGTTTCTCCATGTAGTGTCGATTGGGATGACGATGGTGACGAAGACCTGATTTGTGGCGACTCTGCCGGAAATATTGGTTACATTGAAAACCTTGGTGGTTTTCCACCTCGATGGAATGAACCTGTTTTGCTTCAGGCTGAAGGAAAACCAATACGGATAATGGCTGGAGAAAATGGATCGATACAAGGGCCCGTTGAACAAAAATGGGGTTACACTACATTGTCTGTAGCCGACTGGGATGGTGATGGTTTAAAAGACATCATTGTTAATTCGATATGGGGAAAAGTAGAATGGTTCAAAAACATAGGCACACGTATTCAACCTAAACTGGCAGCCAAACAAGCTGTAAAAATCGATTATCAAGGGAAACAGCCATTAAAACCTGCCTGGAACTGGTGGATTCCGGCTAAAGATGAATTGGCGACACAATGGCGTACAACTCCTTACGTTATCGACTGGAATAAAGATGGGCTGATGGATTTAGTGATGCTCGATCAGGAAGGTTACCTTGCATTTTTTAAACGTGTTAAAAGGAACGGGCAATTGATGTTGCTTCCGGGCGAACGCATTTTCCTTGATGCAGATAAAAATAACCTCCCTTTACGCCTGAACGAGAAAACAGCCGGTGGAAGCGGACGCCGGAAATTTTGTCTGGCCGATTGGGATGGAGATGGTGATACCGACCTGATGGTTGATAGTCAGAATATTTGTTGGTACGAGAATATTGGCTCAACAAATGGTAAAGTTGTGTTTAAAAAGCGAAATGATTTGATGAATGTTCGTATGGCCGGGCACGATACTAGTCCGACCATTGTTGATTGGAATAAAGATGGTGTTCCCGATCTATTATTTGGAGCTGAGGATGGACATTTGTACTATCTTCAAAATAAACGAAAATAAACGATTATTTTAAGAATGAGGGCTTTACTTTACGTGAAACCCTCATTTGCTTAGTTAAATTTTGATTGATTATGAGATATATAAAAAGAAGTTTAATTGGATTGTCTCTGACAGTTTTAGGAATAATAAGTTTGCCTGCAATAGCTCAGGAAAAATCGCCTTCGGCCTATGTAAACCCGTTTTTAGGAACCGATTTTTTCGGGCATACTTTCCCCGGAGCATCATTACCCTATGCCATGGTTCACTTAAGCCCCGATGTAAATAACCAGGGATGGACATATTGTGCAGGATACATCTATTCCGACAGTTCTATTATGGGTTTTAGCCATACGCATTGGAGTGGTGTTGGAATGGTGAATGGTGGCGATGTGTTATTGATGCCAACTACCGGACTAAAATTACAAACAGTGCCTGGCTCACAGGAAAACCCTGATGAAGGGTATCGTTCGCGTTTCGATCATTCCAGCGAAGCGGCTTCTCCCGGTTATTATGCTGTTTTTCTGAAAGACGAAAATGTGAAGGTTGAGCTCACTGCTACACAACGGGCGGGTTTTCACCGCTATACATTTCCAGAGTGCGATCATGCACGTATAATCCTCGATTTAGGATACCAGATTGGAAACAACATTTCGCCTGAATTATCGGAGTTTAATATCATTAATAATAATCGTATAGAAGGCGTAAAATGTGCCGGATTAGGAAAAGTGTATTTTGTGGCCGAATTCAGCAAACCTTTTAGATACTACGGAACTTTTGATAATGACTTAAAAACCCCTGAGTCGGGTGGTAGCGTATGGCCATATAAAAACGGCGAAAAAGGTAAAAATATTGGCGCTTTTGTGGCCTTTAAAACGATGGAAAATGAGCGTATCCTTGTGAAAGTTGGTATCTCATATACAAGTCTTGAAGGTGCCCGCAAAAACCTGACTGCCGAGATTCCAAACTGGGATTTTGACGGAATTCGGAACAAAGCTACTGAAACCTGGAACAAGGAACTGTCGCGCATCAAAATTGAAGGGGCAACCGACGATCAGAAAGAAATTTTCTATACATCGCTCTATCATTCGTTCCTGGCACAATACATTTCTCAGGATGTGGATGGCAAATACATGGGTTCGGATAAAAAGGTACACGAAGCAAAAGGATACGATTTTTACGGATCATTTTCGTGCTGGGACACTTACCGTTCGCAACATCCGCTGTTGACTTTAACAGCCCCGGATCATGTCAACGATTTCATTAAATCGATTGTGGCCAAAACAAAAGATTACGGCTGGCTGCCAGCTCAACATTTCCTGAATGTTTATGGCGAATCGATGGTTGGCGATCACCTGATACCGGTTATTGTTGATGCCTACATGAAAGGTTACCGCGATTTCGATGTGAAATTCCTGTACGAAGCCATGCGTAAAAAGGCATTGGAAGAAGCACAGCCGCCGTTACCTCATTCTGCTAGTCGTTCAGGATTAAAATATTACCTGCAATTAGGTTATACCCCCGTTGATAAGGTTACCGAATCGGTACCAAATACGCTTGAACTGGCTTATGATGATTGGTGTATTGCACAGCTTGCCAAAGAATTGGGCAAGAAAGATGATTACGAACTGTTTATGAAACGTGCCGGAAATTATCGTAATTTATGGGATAGCGAAACCCAGTTTATGAGACCGAAAAAGGCAGATGGTTCTTTCCTTGAAGCATTAAATGGCCGCGAACAGGAGATCGTGAAAGAAGGTGAACATTCGTATTACAAATATTTCGATCCGTTGCTGGTTGGAAAACGCCCAAACCGACATTATACTGAGTCGAATGCCTGGCAATACATCTGGTCGGTTCAGCATGATGTAAAAGGCCTGATTAATCTTTTCGGAGGGAATAAACCTTTTATCTCCAAACTGGATACATTCTTTGAAATGGACCCCAATATTACACCGCCCAAATATGTTGGAGTTGTCGGAACTATTGGACAGTATGTGCAGGGGAATCAACCTTCTCATCATGTGGCTTATTTGTACGATTATGCAGGCGAACCATGGAAAACACAGTTGCGTGCACGCCAGGTGGTTGAAGAATTATATCGGAGCGGTCCCGGCGGACTTTGTGGCAACGAAGATATGGGCTCACTGTCGTCGTGGTACGTTTTAAGCTCAATGGGTATTTATGCGGTGACTCCCGGCGAACCGGTTTATGCTATTGGGAGCCCATTATTTGGGAAAGCAACCATCGATTTGGGAAATGGAAAAACGTTCACAATTGAAACCCAAAATAATTCATCAGCTAATAAATTCATCCAGTCGGCTATATTGAATGGAAAACCAATGACCAAAACATGGCTGTCGCAAAAAGAAATTACTGATGGTGGGAAAGTAGTTTTCGTAATGGGGCCCGAACCCAACAAAAAGTGGGGTAGCCGTCCTGAAGATGCACCACCGTCAATGAGCAAATGATGCCAATTATTGACGATTAGTGAGTTAAGTTATGGACTCAATTCATTGTCGTATTTTATTTCAGACTCACCCCATGTCTACTAGCGTTCGACTGAGCTCACGCCGAAGTCGGACGTTCCCCTTCTCTACCTTGTAGAGAGAGGAAAAGCGAGCGTTGCGAGCTTGGGGTGAGTCAATAAAACAACGAAAATACAATACGACGTTTATTTATTCTTACAACTTATCTCCAAAGAATATAGACTAAACGAATTAAACATCCTAACCAAATCCCAGACACCACCAACGTTTTTTTTTTGACCTATTAACCAACAAAAAGTAGAATTATGACTGTATTTAAAAGTAATCCCTACCGCAGGGCTGGAGTTTTGTTTCTTATAGGAATCTCTTTATCCATTGGTTGGGGAATCCGTGGAGATTTTGGACATGAATATGGCGCTTCATTTGCAGGATGTCTGGCAGCTTTAACGGCGGCCATTTTATCGGGACGAGAAGATTGGCGACAGCGAATTCCCTATTTTGCATTTTTTGGAGCGCTTGGCTGGGGCTTTGGCGCTACTATCTCGTATATGCAGGTAATTTCTTATACTGAAAGCGGACATGCTGTTTCGCAATGGTACGGTTATCTATGTCTTTTCCTGATAGGATTTTTATGGGCCGGAATGGGAAGCATGGGCTCGGGTTTTGTAGCAACTGCGCCAAAAGAAAAAATTGAACAGATTTTCAAACCATTGCTATTCGTATTTGCTTCATGGCTTATCCTCGATACGTTTGAAGATACAGTAGCTCATTGGCTACAATCAGGTATTTCGTTTGATGAAAACATGTCGCGACATAAAAATCCGTTGTATTGGTTCGATGCCGATTATCTTCCGGCTTCCTTTGCTGCAATTGGAGCTGCTGCTTACGATTTGTACGAACGGAAAGGAGTACGTGATCGTTTCCTTTTACCTGCTTTTGCCGCCGCCGGGGCTATGGGCGGATGGATTATCCAGTTATTGCTTCGTCTTCTCGACTGGGAAAAAGGCTTAACATCAGCGCTTACCTATTTCCAGGGCGATCCATCATATATCGATCCGGCAACCGGGCAACATCTTTTTCCTGAATCCAATTTGCTGAATAACTGGCCGCAGTGGTTTGGCGACTATCCGCAGCACATTGGCTGGTTTATCGGTTTATTAATTGGCATAGTCGCCTACTTTATCATTTATGGGAAATTTCGTCACGGATCATCTTTATTTGCCTGGATGGGAATGGGTTGGCTTGTTTCATTTCTGATTTTCCCTGTTTTTGGAAGTATTTTGTTCGCTCAGTACGGTGGGCTTCGTATGACACCTCCGCGTTCCGACGATTGGGCCGGAATTGTAGGCGTGTTTACCGCAACCAGCATCTGGATGTGGCGCAATAACCTGAAACAGGTAAGCATTGCTGCCGTTATTGGAGGAACTATTGGCGGACTGGGTTTTTCAGGTATCCAATGGCTCAAACATTTTCTCGACTCGTTTGGAAATCCACAGAAATTACTTAATCATGGCTATGTGGCAGGTAGCCCCGAATACCTTGAAAAGGTGGCAACATGGGCTAAATGGCAGGGACAAAACTGGCATAGCTTTCTCGAACAAAGTTATGGTTTTGTAAACGGAATTGCTTTGGCTGTTGTTTTCGGGTTTTTATTTACCCGTGTAAAAATTCATCAGGATCAGCCCGAAGCTGCCGGACAAAAGCCATCATATCGGTGGACACGTGCTTTTGCAGCATTATTTGTTCTACTTGGACTAACTTACTTTAATATGGTGAAAAACGTGGATGAGTGGGGTAGTAACCTGAATCCTGCTGTTTGGAAAACTGTTGTTACTCATCCAGATGGAACAACAGAGACCGTTCCTGCGCAGTGGGATATGCCTTATTTAGGGCATTTACCAGGAATTGATTTTCTTCATTTGTCGCCAACTGGCTGGTTTAACCTAACCTGGGTTTTACTCATTATTGCCTGCATTTTAATAGTCAGGAAACATTATAGAAATCCATTGCCTATTTTCCCGCAAAGTTCGCTCGCTAAAGGACAGATCATTTTCCTGATTTTGCTTTGGATTATGGTTGTGGCCAATTTCGAACGGGCGCTTACAGGCTGGCATCCCAGTCGGCTGCTTACCGAGTGGGTAATTTTTGTAAATGCTATTATTGCTACAGCCCTGGTTTTGATTTTGCCCCGGAACAGTGAGGAAACTGTGTTTTCTGAAATCAGCGATTACAAGCAGTATTACAAACGAATCTGGTTGAAATCGCTGGGAACTGTATTAATTACCAGTATTTTATTCCTGACAACCAACCGAATGATTTACCAGTATCCGAGCTACGACAAGCTTAACCTTAAGCAATACCATACACGTTTTGGACCTGAGGCCAGTTGGCGAAGCAAACCAAACCTGAAAAATGCTACTCATAAGTAAACAAATAAGGCAAAAAAGAAGAGGCTGTTCCAAAAGTTAGTGAGAACGTCATTGGTAGGAGGAACGACTGAAGCAATCCTTTGTTTTACAGATTGCTTCGCGTTGCTACCAATGACGCTCTTTCTTAGATCCAAGCTCATCCGGATTTGCGCTATACTATTCGATGCGGCTGGTGCTGATTTACAATCAGCACCTCTTAACTTCATATCTGTATCCATTTGAATAATTACACCAGCATTTGTGCATATCCGGGAATCTGGGTGCGGAGATTTTTAATCTCCGTTTCAAGCACCTAAACGAATCGTATTTCTACCAAGCCTTTCTCCCCTGAATAATCGCGTGCCGAACTGTAAAGATAATCTTTTGGCCGTCCAATCAATTCCGCTTTCACCGGATTATTGTGAGCATAATTCATTTTTTCTTCCAAATTCAAAGTTGTACAGCTGGATTGCAAATACAGAACTAAAAAGTGCCAATTACAAATTGGCACTAGCGTTCGCTATTCTTTATGTATATCCCCATGAACGAGTTTTGCGTTCTTGTTCATCTAATTTATCAGGTTTTTGCTTTCTTGTATTTGATTAATCTTTTGAATTATTCGCTTTTCTTTTTTTTCTTATTTCCCTTTTGATTGCATATTTCTTACCCCATTGCGCTAAATCTGAATCCGGGTCAACAAATTGCTCGTTTAATTGGGACTTTGTTAATCCTCTAAAGTTTTTAATCGTCACATGAATACTTTTTGACATAGCTATTTGTTTTTCAAAATTGGCGGTAACCCAAGCTCATCCGGATTTGCGCTATACTATTCGATGCGGCTGGTGCTGATTTACAATCAGCACCTCTTAACTTCATATCTGTATCCATTTGAATAATTACACCAGCATTTGTGCATATCCGGGAATCTGGGTGCGGAGATTTTTAATCTCCGTTTCAAGCACCTAAACGAATCGTATTTCTACCAAGCCTTTCTCCCCTGAATAATCGCGTGCCGAACTGTAAAGATAATCTTTTGGCCGTCCAATCAATTCCGCTTTCACCGGATTATTGTGAGCATAATTCATTTTTTCTTCCAAATTCAAAGTTGTACAGCTGGATTGCAAATACAGAACTAAAAAGTGCCAATTACAAATTGGCACTAGCGTTCGCTATTCTTTATGCATATCCCCATGAGCAGGGGGATTCTATTACCTGCGACTATTGTAGGTGGCATTTAAAACAATGCCAAGATTTTTGCTTTTAAGTCTTTCTTCATAATCATTTCCTTTCTGATTAAGGCAATTACTGTGATGAAAAAAGAAAGCTACACCTAATGCTATCCTGGAAGAAATCAACCACTCTTTTCCAACTTTTAATTGGTAGCTAAAGCCATCATCTGTTGTAATATCAATGTCTTTTTTTTCGCTTTCCAGGGTAAAGTTTCCAAGACCAGCACTTGCAGAGAATAGATAATCGTATGCATTATAGTAGGTTATTCCAGCTCCAATCATCATCTCAGTAAAAGAAACACTATTGTCTGACTTCCAATTATGAATGCCGTCGTTATCATTACGAATTTTGGGACCATTAATGCCATGACCTATAATAGTTGCATGTAAAATTAGATTATTGCTAAGCGCGCCTCCTATTTTCATATCCATTCCAAGACCAGAGCCGGAAATCTTAATATGACCATAATCTTTGCCATCTAATTTCGTTTCCGTAAGGAAAAGACCTGGTGCGTATGATAGATAGAAACCATGACGTCCTTTACTTGTATAACTTCCGGGCATCCGAAAATCCTGAGAGTTAACCTGTATGCAAATAATAAGCATAAATCCAAATAATAAAGTTATTGTCGATTTTTTTATGATTTAAATTCATATATATTGCTGATTTTAAAGTAGTGGAACATGTTTTTTTCAAATAAGCTGCTGACGGTCAAGAAAGGAGCAGAGACAACGCACACCACTGCACCCGCAATGCAATTT